>NZ_CP146232.1:1482500-2104166 GCF_037040815.1 Pararoseomonas sp. SCSIO 73927 | reverse complement strand
CTGGGTGGCCCACAAGGGGTTGAAGGTCGTCGTCCTGTTCGAGGGGCGCGACAGCGCGGGCAAGGGCGGCGTAATCAAGCGCATCACCCAGCGCGTGAACCCCCGCACTTGCCGCGTGGTGGCCCTGCCCGCCCCGTCCGACCGCGAGCGCACGCAGTGGTACTTCCAGCGCTACGTCTCCCACCTTCCGGCCGCCGGCGAGATCGTGCTGTTCGACCGCAGCTGGTACAACCGCGCGGGCGTGGAGCGCGTGATGGGCTTCGCCGACGACCGGCAGGTGGAGGACTTCTTCCGCGATGTGCCGGATTTCGAGCGGATGCTCGTCCGCTCCGGCATCCTCGTCGTCAAGTACTGGTTCTCCATCACCGATGAGGAGCAGCAGCTGCGCTTTCTGATGCGGATCCACGATCCCATCAAGCAGTGGAAGCTCTCCCCCATGGACCTGCAGTCCCGCGTCCGCTGGGAACGGTATACCCGCGCCAAGGAGGAGATGTTCGAGCGCACGAACATCCCGGAGGCGCCCTGGTACATCGTGGAGGGCAACGACAAGAAGCGGGCGCGGCTGAACTGCATCGCCCACCTCCTCTCCCTCATCCCCTACGAGGAGATCCCGCGCGAGCCGGTGCTGCTGCCGGAGCGCGTGTTCAACCCGGATTACGAGCGGCGCACCCTTCCGCCGGAACTCTACGTGCCCGAGGCGTACTGACGGAGCGCTCCTGGCGGTCAGGTGCGCCTGTGGCCCCAGGGGCGCCGCCCCTGGACCCCCAGGGCAAACGCGAAGCGTTTGTCCCGAGCCGGGGTGGCAGCGGCCACCCCGGACCCCGCGATCGGGCTGCCGCGGATGCGATGATTGAAGGGGAGCGCCGAGAGGCTCGCGACGCCGCGTCGGCCTGGGCTGCCCTGTCAGTCGCCTGAGGTCATCGACCTCAGGCGCATCCCCAACGCAGCCTTCCGCGGCAGCCCTCTAGAAGAAGATGAGTGGGGGTCCAGGGGGAGAGAATTCCTTCTCTCCCCCTGGGGCCGCCGGAGACACCGCTAGAAGGACAGGTTCGTCCGCAGGCTGAAGACCGAGGCCGGCCCGCGCGCGGCGTTGTGGCCGGGCGAGGCGATCAGCTGGTAGTCGAGGGTCACGGCCGCGCCCGGGGCGAGCTGCACGGAGTAGTAGGTTTCCAGCACCTTCTCCGGCCGGTAGTTCAGCCCGCCGTCACCGAGCAGGCCTCCGGTGCCGCCGGCGGCGAGGTAGCGGCGGTGGCCCGGCGAGAGGCCGGCGATGCCAATGCCGAGGCCGAGCGTGTCGTCGTACCGGCCCCAGGCGTTCCCCGCGATGGAGAGCCCGGCGGAGACGGACCAGTCGGCTTCCGTGAACATCCAGTTCCGGGTGCGCCCACCGGTCCAGGCCGCGCGGGCGAAGACGCCGATGGAATCCGTCAGCGCCTGTTCTGCGTTGATGGCGGCCAGGGGCTGGGTGCGGGTGCGCGCCGCGGGCTCCGGCGCGTCCTCCAGCACGGCGCGGGTCAGCGCGTCCCAGCGCGCGCTGCGGAGCCGGGTGAGGCCGCCGATGAGGCGGAGGGCGCCGGGGCGGCGGCCAGACCACCAGAAGCGGTCCACCTGCGCCACCACCTGCTGGTGTTTCAGCGGTTGCGGGTCGAGAGAACTCGCCTCGATGCTGCGGGAGACCTGGAAGGCGCCGAGGCGGACGGCCCAGCGCTGGTTCTCGTACTCCGCCACCACGCCGTTGGTGCCGCCGCGCGGGTCGGCGGCGTTGGGGAAGGCGGCGGAGGCGAAGAGGCCCCAGTTCAGGAACTGGGTGGAGGCGTCGACGGCGTAGCGGTTGGCATCAAAGAAATCGAGGACGGAGACGCGGCCGGCGGTGAGGGTGATGCGCTCCGCCGCCAGGGGGCCGGCGAAGCGGGTGGGGTCGCTGTCCTGGCCGAAGGCGTCGTAGGACAGGTCGATCGTCTGGCGGATGAAGGCGTGGCTGAGATAGCCGTCCCACACGCGGTCGCGGCCCGCGGCCAGGCCGTTCGGGTACTGCGCGACGCCGCGCACGCCGGACAGGCCGCGGCCGCGCAGCAGGGTGGGGATGACGATCAGCTCCGCCCCTTCCCACAGGCGACGGCCGAGGACGATATCCAGCGCCTCCGTGTCGGCCACGGCGGGGCCGGGGCGGAAGCTGTTGGGGCCGGTGTAGCGGGCGCGGAAGCCCGGGCTGGCCTGGACCACGGTGGTGAGGCTGCCGCGCAGGAGCCAGCCGGCCTGTTCCAGCTCGTCCAGGCCGAGGGTCAGGCCGCCGATCCCGGCGTCCAGGTTGTCCTGGTAGATCGGCGCGGCCGAGCCATAGACGCTGTTGGCGCGCTGGGCGGCGGCCCGGCCCGCCGGCAGCAGGGCGAGCAGGACGCCGAGCGCGGCGGCCACCGCCATGCGGGGCGGGGCGGCGCGGCCCGGCCAGGGCCCTGCGCCTCCAGGCCTCACCGGCCTGCGGAGTGCCGCGGCCGCGGGGCGGTCCTCTCCCGGCACTCCGTCATGCTTCGGCTCTAACCCATGCGTCGCCGCCCCTGTGTGAAGAGGGCGTGACGCGCCGGAGGAGCGAGGCAGGGGGGCGCAGCGCCGGGCCCGGCGGGGCGTTCCTTCCGGCGAGCCGCGCCCGACCGCACGGCAGCTTCGCGGAGGAGCCGATGATCCGGGTGCGTCTCGAGGCCCAGGCGCCGGAGGGCGGCGTGCCCCGTTCCGTGGGGACGGGGGAGGTGGACGAGGCGCTGCGGCAGCGCCTGCAAGGGACGCTGGAGGCACGCCGCAGGGAGGACCCGGCCGCCGCCGATGTCGCCTTCGAGACGGCGGAGGGCACCCACCTGGCGCTCTGGGAGGGCGGGACCCTGGCGGTGATCCGGCTGGCCACGCACCTGGCGGCGCTGAGCTGGCCGGGCTTCGAGCCTCTGGGGGAGTGAGCCCTCCCGCGCCGGGCCTAGGCCGCCGGCGCGGCGGCGGGGTTGCGCGCGCTCCACTCCGCGAAGATGCGCTCCAGCAGCTCCACCTTCTTGCAGTCCTGGGCGGCGGCAGCGCGCTTGAAGGCGCGGCGGAACTCCGGGGTGACGCGGAAGTTCAGCGGCTCGGTCCGCTCCTTGGCGGGCTTCGGCGCCTTCTCCTTCAGCTTCTCGGGAGCCTTCTCAACGGCCTTCCCGGATTCCTTCGCGGGCCCCTTCGGGGCCTTGGCGGGCGGCAGCGCCGCCTTGGCGGCCGGCTTCGGGGGGACGATCCGCGCGGAATCGGCCTTGGCGGCCTGCGGTTCCCTGACCTTGGCGGCGGCCGGCATCGCGGGCCTGGATGCCGCCGTCCTCGCGGCCTTGGCGACGGGCCTCGCGGCCTTGAACTCATCCGGCCTCGCGGCCTTGCCATTCTCCGGCCTCGCGGCCTTTGGTTCCGCCGCCTTCGCGCCGGCTGGCCGGGCTTCCGCGGCGGCCGGCCGGGGTCTGGCGGGCTTGCGGGCGATGGGCCTCGCGGCCTCGCGCCTGGTCGGACCCTGCATGTGTCGACGTCCTTGCGTGCCGGGCCCCGGGCCGTCCCGGCCGGGGGTGCGCCGGTGAAGTTTCAGTGTCAGGCGGAGGCTATGGGCCGGCCTTCTGGCGTGCAAGCGTGCAAACGTGCAGAAGGGTTTCCGTTGGCTGGGCGGGAGGCGGCGGCTTGACGGAAGCGGGATTGGTGGTCCGGTCGGGGCACGTCGCGGCCCTGCGCCTGTTCGACCTCGCCTACGAGATCGACCTGCGGCGGGCCGAGGAGCTCTGGGCGCAGCGCACGGCCGGCGCCGCCGCCCGCGCCCGGCTGGCCGGCACGCCATCCAAGGCCGTGTCCTTCGGCGTGCCGCCGCTCGCCCTCGCGCTCGGGCCCGTGCCGGTCGCCCTCGGCGGCGCCACGGTCCAGGCCGAGGCCAGCGTGCGGCTCTACGACTTCGGCATCGCGGCGCTGGCACTGCACCTGCCCGCGCAGGACCTCTCCTGGTCCGCCTTCACGGCGCTGGTGAACCGGACGGACGGGGCGGTGGGACCCGCCGCCGGCACAGAGGTGTGGGACGGGCTTCTGGCCCGGCTGCGCGAGGTGCTCGGCGAGGCGCTGGACCGCCCGACCGCGACGCCCCTGCAGGAGGACTACCTCATCGCCGTGGTGAACGCCTTCGGCGAGCCGATCACCGCGGAGACGCTGCAGCAGCGGGTGGACCTCGTGCCGCTGCTCTCGGGCGAGGAGCGGCCGCTGTCGGAGGGCGCACGGCGCGACCTGCTGGCGCAGCGCTTCTCCTACCACCCGGACGACCTGGCGGTGATCACCTGGGACCGCGCCTTCATCCTGGAGCCGCGGCGCGAGACGGACGTGGCCGACGTGCTGGAGATGGCCAACGCCCAGCTCCTGGAGCTGCGCAGCTACGACGAGATGCTGGACGACGAGCTGCCGCGCATGCGGGCCCTGGTGGAGGCGGCGCGCAGCCGCACCAACCTGCTGGCCTCCCGCCGCTACGCGCGCCTGGCCCGGCAGCTGCACACGCTGGTGGCGGAGGTGACGGAGCTGGCGGAGCGCGTGGACAACGCCCTGCAGGTGACGGAGGACGTCTACCTCGCCCGCGTCTACGCCGCCGCCATGGGGCTGTTCCGCGTGCCGCAGGTGAGCGCGGCGGTGGACCGCAAGCTGGAGATCATCCGCCAGACCTACACCGCCCTGCACGGGGAGGCGGCCGGGGGCCGCGCCGAGCTGCTGGAGACCGCCATCCTGCTGCTCATCGCCGTGGAGATCGTGCTCTCGCTGATCCGGCACTGATCCGCGGCCCCGCGGCCGGTTTTCTCCCTTGGCTGGCAGCGAGAATCGCTGTAGCCTTCCCGTCACCGTTCCTTCATTTCGGTTGTCCACAGAGTTCTCCACAGATCGCGTGGAGAGCTTTTTTCGGTCTGCCGTCGCCAGTTGCGGCGAACCCTTCATGTCGCGCATGAAGATTGTGCACACACAGGTTAGTCGCGCCGAGGCGCCGCCCGGCACCCGAAACGGCGGGGGCTTCCTACAGTTCCAGCATCGCGCCGGATCTCCGGACACTCCCTTCGCAGGGCAGCCCTGTTCCCGGGCGATGCCGTCCTCCGGCGATCCGATTTAGAGGGGCGTGTCCGGGAGATGTCCGCCCGGACCGCGCCACCGCCCAAGGAGACCTCATGCCACTGCTGGGCTGCATCGCCGACAGCATCGCCGGCGCCACGGAACTGGCCGGCGCCTTGTCCAGGGCCGGGATGGACACCGTGCAGATCATCGGCGCCCCGGTGACACCGCTGCCGCAGGCCGAGGCCGCCATCATCGCGCTCGACATCCGCACCGCCCCGGCCGCCGCGGCGGTGGCCGGGGCCCTGGCCGCCTGCGAGGCCCTGCAGGCGGCCGGTAGCCGGCAGATCCTGTTCCACCACGCCGCCACCTTCGATTCCACGCCGGCGGGCAACATCGGCCCGGTGGCGGACGCGCTGGTGCGCCGCCTCGGCACCGGCTTCGCGCCCGTGATCCCGGCGGACCCGGCGCGGGGCCGCACCGTGTACCAGGGCCACCTCTTCGTCGGCGCCGCCCTGCTGAACGAGAGCGGGATGGAGCGCCACCCGCTGACGCCGATGCGCGATGCCAGCCTGCCCCGCCTGCTCGGCGCACAGACGGACGGCGCCGTGGCCCTGGTCCCTGTCGCGGTGGCGGAGGCCGGGCCCGCCGCGATCCGCCGCGCCCTGACGGGGCTGAAGGAATCCGGCCGCCGCTACGCCGTGCTGGACGCCCTCACGGAAGCGCACCTGCTGGCGATCGCCGAGGCCGTCGCCGGCCAAGCGTTGATCCTCGGCAGCACGGGCATCGCGCCCGGCCTTGCCGCCAGGCTGCGCGGGGATGCTCCCCGCCTGCCCCCCGCCCCGCCCCCACAGGGCCGCGCCGCCGTGCTCTCCGGCGCCCTCACCCGCGCCACCCTGGCCCAGATCGGTTTCGCGCGGGACCGCATGCCGACGCTGGAGCTGGACCCGCTCGCCGCGCCCGACGCCGCCGCCCTGGCGCGCCAGGCCCTGGACTGGGCGGCGGAGCAGCCGCCGGAATGGCCCCTCCTCATCGCCGCCTCCGCCCCGCCGGACCGGGTTGCCGCCCTCCAGGCCCGCCTCGGCACGGCCGCCGGGGCGCTGGTGGAGAACGCCCTGGCCGAGACCGCGGCAGGGCTGGCCGCGGCCGGGGTGGGGCGGATGATGGTGGCCGGCAACGCCACCGCGGCCGCCGCGCTCGCCCGGCTGGAAGTCCGCGCCCTTCGCGTCGGCGCCGAGATCGACCCGGGCGTGCACTGGAGCTTCGCGGAAGCGCCGGGACTTCACCTGGCCCTCAAGCCGGGCTCCTCCGGCTCCCTCGACGTGTTCCTGAAGGCGTTCGACGACTGACGGTCTGTCCCGGGGAGAGGAAGCAAGGAATTCTTCCTCTCCCCGGACCCCTCACCATCATCTTCTTCTTCAGGTTGGAGTCACCCGGCTGACAGCGCGCCTCGGGGTCCCCGACCCGAGGCGACTGATAGGGCGAGACCGGGCCTATCGAGCAGCACCCCCATGTCGGGACGGGACCTTGGCAGCCGGATTGGGGTCCAGGGGCATCAGGTCCCTGGCTCCGGAGAGGTGGAATGCAGGAACGCCACCCGCGTTCGTCACCTCGACGGATCCGTTCAGAGGCGCTGGCACGCGGTCCCGGATGAGCCTCGGCCTAAAGCCACTTGGCCCGCCGGAAGCGGATGTAGAGGGTCACGCAGAGGGCGGCGATGACCGCGAGGACCACGAAATAGCCGTAGGTCGTCCTCAGCTCCGGCATGTTTTCGAAGTTCATGCCGTAGATCCCGGCAATGGCCGTGGGGACGGCCAGGATCGCCGCCCAGGCCGCCAGCTGCCGCGTGATCTCGCCCTGGCGCTGCTGCTCCAGCAGAGCGCTGACCTCGAAGACGGAGGTGAGGACCTCCCGCAGCCCGTCCACCATGGCCTGCACCCGCCGGACATGGTCCAGGACGTCGCTGAAGTAGGGCCGCGCCTCCACGTCCACGCAGGGCATGTCGAGCCGGGACAGCTTGCTGCAGACCTCGCTCATCGGCCCGAGGATGCGCTGGAAGCGGAGCATCTCGCGCCGGAGCCGGAAGATCCGTGCCACCTGGTCGCGCGCCAGGGAGGTGTTCAGCGCCTGCTGCTCCATGGCGAGCACCTCCTCCTCGATCGCCTCGACGATCGGCAGGTAGCCATCCACGACGAAGTCCAGCACCCCGTGGAGCACGTAGTCCACGCCCTGCGCCAGCAGGGCCGGGGAGGCTTCCAGCTGGCGGCGCAGCTCCTTGTGGGCGCGGGCCGAGCCGTGGCGGACGCTGATGATGTGGTGCTTGCCGACGAAGACCGCCGTCTCGCCGTACCGGATATGGTCCCCCTCGAGATGGGCCGTGCGGGCGACTACGAAGAGCTGGTCGCCGTAGACGTCCACCTTGGGAAGCTGGTGCGCCTTGAGCGCGTCCTCGACCGCGAGCGGGTGCAGGCCGTACTTGTCCTGCAGGACCAGCAGCTCCTGCTCGGTCGGGTCGAGAAGCCCGATCCAGACGAACTCGGACCGGTCGCCGATGCAGGGCGTCGGCTCGTCGATGGCCACGGCCCGCACCCGGCTTCCGTTCTGGTAGAGATAGGCGGCGACGACGCTCATCAGGGCCCCGGCAAAGCTTGCGCCAGGGTCTCAGCAAGTGGCGCCCAAGCCAAGCCCGGCCCGGTCCGGCCCCGTCAGAACGCCACCCGCGCCCGCAGCGCGAAGAGCGTCACCGGCCCGCGGTCCCGGTTGTAGGCGGGGTTGAAGACCTGCTGCACGTCGAAGCCCAGGTTCACGCCGGGGGCCACGGCGGCGTCGTAGTAGGCCTCGATCGCGTATTCCGGGCCGCCGCGCAGGGCGCCGTCGCCGGTGATGAAGCCGATGCCGCCGGAGGAGAGGTACTGGCGACGCCCGGCGGAGGCCCAGCCGATGTTGGCGCCGAGGCCCACCGTGTCCTCCTTCCGGCCCCAGCGGCCGCCCTTGAGGGAGAGGCCGCCGGAGACGGCGCGGTCCATCTCCGTGAACATCCAGTTCTGCGTGCGGCCGTCGTTCCAGGAGAGGCGGGCGAAGGCGCCGAGCTCGTCGGCGATCTCCTGCTCCAGGTTCAGGGCCAGCATGGCCTTGGTGCGGTAGCCGCGCGGGTTCAGCTCGAAGTCCACGGGGGAGACGGGGTCCAGCAGCTCGCCCCAGCTGGACTGCCGGGTGCGGGACAGGCCGGCGATGACGCGCACGGCGCCGGGGCGGCCACCGAGGCGAGTGAAGTGGTCCACCTCGCCCAGCACCTGCCAGGCGCGGGTGATGGAGGGATCGAGGAAAAGGCCGTTCACCCGGCGCGAGACCTGGAAGGCGCCGGCGCGCAGGCCCCAGGTCCCGTCCTCCCACTCCACGGCGGCGCCGATGGTCCAGCCGCGGGCGTCGGCGGCGTAGTCCACGGCGCCGGAGCCGACGAGCGCCCAGTTGAGGAACTGGGTGCGGGCATCGTGGGAGTAGCTGTTGCGGTCGAAGATGTCCCAGACCGACATCTTGCCGACCGTGATGGTGATGCGCTCCCGAGCCAGGGGGCCGTCGAAGCGCAGCGCGTCGTCCTCGCCCGGCACCGTGTCGGCGGAGAGGCCGATCGTCTGCCGGAAGAAGGCGCGGGGGACGAAGATGGTGGGCTCGGTGGAGCCGAGGCGGAAGGCCTCGTTGTTCGGGAAGGCCGCGACGCCCGTGGAGTTGGAGAGGCCGAAGCCGCGGGTGACGGAGACGTCCACCACCGCCTCCGCCCCGTGCCAGAGGCGGCGGCCGAGGATGAGGTCGGTGGAGAGGGTGTTCGCGGCCGAGGCTTCCGGCTTGAGGCTGCCCGGGCCCTGGTAGGGGGAGCGAAAGCGGGGATGGCCCTGCAGGACGAAGGTGGCCTGGCCGTGGATCAGCCAGCCCTCCTGCTGGAGCGCCCTCAACCCGGCCGACACCTCCGGGAAAAGGGAGGGCGCGTCCGTGTCGTCCGTACCGGGGGAGGCGCCCTGCTGCGCGGCGGCGGGCGCCACGAGACCCAGCAGCAGGCCGAGCAGGAGGGATGCGGCGCGCAGCGAGCGCCCCGGCGACGGGAAGGTGGGGCGGCTGGTCATGCGATGTTCCGATCGGTCCGGGCAAGATATGAAGAGGTGTTCATGTCATGACCTGTGCATCAATTGCTTAGTAAAATCAGCGACTTGAACTGTTACATCGCCGCTCGCGCCGTCGCAAGCCGGTCGGCGCCGGGAATGGGGACGGCCGCGATGGCGGATTGACGCCGCAGGCCCCGCCGCACACATCGCGGGTACCATGCGCGCCATCCCCCTCGTCTCGGCCCTTGCCCTGGCCCTCCTCCTGCCCCCCTCGCCCGCCGCGCGGGCACAAGGGACAGCCGAGGGAGCCGCCCCAGGAGCCGCCCCCGGCGCTCCGCCCACCGCCGCGCAGGCGGAGGAAGGGTTCCGCGTGGTCAACCGCACGGGGCAGGAGGCGCGGACGCTGAACGCCGTGCGCGCGGGGCGCCAGGACTGGGCGGGCAACCTGCTGCCCCGGCCGTTGGCGGATGGCGCAGCCTATCGCCTGCGCCCCAACGCCCAGGCCGGCTGCCGCTTCGACATCCGCCTGGTGCTGGCGGACGGGCGCGAGGCGGTGGCGCGGAACCAGGAGATCTGCGCCCAGCGGGAGATCACGCTGGACGCCTCCGCCGTGGCCGCGGCCGGCAGCGCCGCCCGCCCCTCCCCCGAGACGCCGACGCCGCCCCAGGCCATTCCCCGCCCGGGCGTGCGCGCGGCCACCGGCACCGGCTTCCTCGTCGCCGGGGAGCGGGTGCTGACGAACCGCCACGTGGTGGATGGCTGCAACCGGGTGCTGGTGCGCGGGCCCGATGGCCGCAACCACGCCGCCGTGCCGCCCGCGCGCACGGACGCCAATCTCGACCTCGCGCTGCTGGCGGTGCCCGGTCTCACCGGCCCCGTCCTCTCCTTCCGCCAGGACCCGCCGCTGCGGCGCGGCGAGGGGGTGGTGGCCTTCGGCTACCCGCTCTCCGGCCTTCTCTCCTCCGACGCCAAGCTGACGCGCGGCGAGATCAACGGGCTGGCGGGGCTGCGGGACAACGGGGACCAGATCCAGATCAGCGCCCCCGTGCAGCCCGGCAATTCCGGCGGGCCGCTGCTGGACATGCAGGGCAACGTGGTCGGCGTCGTCGTCTCTAAGCTGAACGCTCAGGCGGTGGCGGGGCGCACGGGCGACATCGCGCAAAACATCAACTTCGCGGTTCGGGGAGAGCGGGCGGCGGCCTTCCTGCGCGCCGCCGGCGTCACCCCCGCCGCCGCGCGCAGCAACGGCACGGACCGCAGCGCCGCCGATGTGGGCGAGATCGCGGAGCGGTCGACCATGTTCATCCGCTGCGAGCGGTAGCAGCCCCTTCCCACCGGGCGGGTCGCGGCCTCACACTGCCGTGATGCGCCGCCTGCTGCCCCTTCTTCTCCTGCTTGCCACCCCCGCCCTGTCCGCGGAGCGCGGCAGCGCCTGGCGCATCGTGAACCGCACGGGGCAGCCGGCGGTAGGGCTGGTGGCGACGGAGGCCGACGCCGCCGGGGCGCGCGGCCGCAACCGCCTGCGCGATCCCGTGGCGGACGGGGCGGAGAAGGGCTTCCGCCGCCGGGCCGACACCTCCTGCCGCCTGGACGTGCGCCTCACCCTGGCTGACGGGCGGGAGGCGGTGGCGCGGGGCCACGACGTCTGCGCCCAGCCCGTGCTGACCTTCGAGGCAGCCTCCGTAACAGCCGCTGCGCCGGCCCCGCCGGCCCGCGGCCGCGGCCGTGCGGGGGCACCCGATGGCAGGGAGGCGTCGGTCGTCACCGGCACCGGCTTCCTCGTCGCGTCCGAGCGGGTGATAACGAACCAGCACGTGGTGGATGGCTGCGCGCGGATCACCCTGCGCGCTCCCAGCGGCTTCCGCTACGAGGCCGTGCCGCCCGTGCAGGCCAACCGCGACATGGACCTGGCCGTGCTGCGCGTGCCCGGCATCCCCGGCCCCGCTCTCGCCTTCCGCGAGGCGCTTCCCCAGCGCGGCGAGGGGGTGGTGGCCTACGGCTTCCCTTTCACCGGCGTGCTCTCCTCCGACGCCAAGCTGACGCGCGGCGAGGTGAACGGGCTGGCCGGCATCCGCGACAACCCCACCCACATCCAGATCAGCGCGCCCCTGCAGCCCGGCAACTCCGGCGGCCCGCTGCTGGACATGCGCGGGCGGCTGGTGGGCATCAGCACCGCCGGCCTGCGGCCCCAGGGGCGGCTGACCCCGCAGAACGTGAACTTCGCCGTGCGCGCCGACCGCGCCGTGGCCTTCCTGCGCGCGGCCGGCGTGGCGCCGCGCCTGGCCGCGGAAGGACCGGAGCTGGGCGCGGTGGAGGTGGGGGAGATCGCCGGGCGGTCGGTGTTCCTGATCCGGTGCGAAAAGGGGGCAAGCGGCAACCCGGGGTGAATTTCTTGGGCGGTCCGGAACCAGGGGGCGCCGCCCCCTGGAACCCCCGCCAAGGGCCTGAGGCCCTTGGAACCCCTTCTGGCTGCTGCCGCGCCGTCCTGAGACGGTGTTTCGGCGTGACGGGCCCCTTCCTGCCCTTGCAGTCGCCTCGGGTCGTCGACCCGAGGCGCACTGTCAGCAGGGTAAAATCACCTACGAGAGAAAGATGATGGTGAGGGGTCCGGGGAGAGGAAGAATTCCTTCTTCCTCTCCCCGGGACAGACTGCCAGCAAGTGGGGAGGCCAGACCTTGTCAACCCGCCGGTGTTATCGCGACAGCATCACTGACTAATCTTAAACCCCTGCGCAACTGCAATGTTGAACTCGCATGTCGGACTCCGGTGACGCGTCGGGCGGCGGAAAAGCCTCGGAGGCCATCTCCCTGGTCGTCCGGGCCACGGCCGATGCCCTGAACAAGGCCATCGAGGACGCCGCGAAGCTCGGGCTGGAGGTGCATGTCGAGGTGGCCCGCGTCTCGGACGGGGTGGGCCGGCTGCCGCAGATCCGGGTCGAGGCGCAGGAGAAGGGCGAGGGGTAGCCTCGCCCTCAGTGAGCCTCCGCCCAGGAGTGGCCCGTGCCGACCTCCACGGCGAGGGGCACGGAAAGGGTCGCGACGCCCTCCATCACCGTCTTCACCACGGGCGTGGTGGCTTCCACCTCGGCCTCGGGCACCTCGAAGAGCAGTTCGTCGTGAACCTGCAGCAACATGCGGGCGGCAAGGCCCTCCGCCTTCAGGGCGGCGGGCAGGCGGACCATGGCGCGCTTGATGATCTCCGCGGCGCCGCCCTGGAAGGGGGCGTTGATCGCCGCGCGCTCCGCGTTGCCGCGCAGGCCCTGGTTCTTGGAGGCGATCTCGGGGATCCAGAGCTTCCGGCCGAAGGGGGTCTGGACGTAGCCGTTGGTACGGGCGTCCTCCTTGAAGCGCTCCATGGCGTCGCGGATGCCCGGGTACTGGGCGAAGTAGGCGTCGATGATGCCGCGCGCCTCCGCCGCACCGATGCCGAGGCGGCCGGCGAGGCCGAAGGCGGACATGCCGTAGATGATGCCGAAATTGATCGTCTTGGCGCGTCGGCGCGCCTCGCGGTCCACCTTGTCCAGCGGGATCTTGTATATGTCCGACGCCGTGCGGGCGTGGATATCCTGGCCCGTGGAGAAGGCTTCCAGCAGCGACGGCACCTGGGCCACGTGCGCCAGCAGCCGCAGCTCGATCTGGGAATAGTCGGCGGCGAGCAGCCGGTGCCCGTCCTCCGCCACGAAGGCGCGGCGGATGCGGGCGCCCTCCTCAGTGCGGATGGGGATGTTCTGCAGGTTCGGCTCGGTGGAGGACAGGCGGCCGGTGCTGGTGATGGCCATGGAGAAGTCCGTGTGGACGCGGCCGTCATGCGCGAGCTGGGCCTGGAGGCCCTCCACATAGGTGGAGTTCAGCTTCGAGAGCTGGCGCCAGTCCAGCACCTTGCGCGGCAGGGCGTGGCCGGTGCTGGCGGCCAGCTCTTCCAGCGTCGCGGCGTCGGTGGAGTAGGCGCCGGACTTGCCCTTCTTGCCACCCTGCATGCCCAGCTTGCCGAAGAGAATGTCGCCGAGCTGCTTCGGGGATCCCACCGCGAAGGGCTCGCCGGCGATCTCGTAGATCTCCTTCTCCAGCGCCGCCATGCGCTCTGTGAACTCGGCGCCGGTCTGCTTCAGGGCGGGGCCGTCCACCTTCACGCCCGCCACCTCCATGTCGTGCAGCACCTGGATCATGCGGCGCTCCACGTTCTCGTAGAGGGCGAGAGCTTTCTCCTCGCGCAGCTTCGGGCGCAGCGCGCGCCACAGGCGCAGGGTCACGTCCGCGTCCTCGGCGGCGTAGGCGGTGGCGGTGTCCAGCGGGATCTGCGCGAAGGGTTTGCGGCCGCGGCCGGTGCCGGTGATCTCGTCGTAGGTGACGGGCTGGTGGGAGAGGTGGCGGCGCGACAGCTCGTCCATGCCGTGCCCGTGGCGGCCGGCATCCATGCTGTAGGAGATCAGCATGGTGTCGTCGACGGGCGAGACCTGCAGGCCGCCGTTCACGTCGCGGCCCAGCACCTCCAGGTCGTACTTCGCGTTGTGCAGCACCTTCAGCACGGAAGGGTCGGCCAGCAGCGGCCGCAGCACCGCCATCGCCTGGTCGAAGGGCACCTGCTCCGGCGCGGGGGTGAGCATGTCCCCACCCTCGTGCCGCAGCGGCAGGTAGGCAGCCACGCCCGGCGCGTGCGCCATGCAGACGCCGACGAGGGAGGCGTTCAGCGCGTCGAGGCTGCTCGTCTCCGTGTCCAGCGCCATCACGCCGGCCGCGCGCGCGGCGTCCGCGAAGTCGCGCAGGGCGTCGAGGGTGGTGATGGTCTGGTAGGGGCCGAAGGGCGCGCCTTCCTCCGGCAAGGAAAGGGCGACGGGGGCGGGCGCCGGGCCGGCGGGGCGGGATTTCGGTACCTCGCCGGTCGCGTCCAGGCCCAGCCGGTGCTGCACGCTGCGGAAGCCGTGCAGCTTCAGGAAGGCCATCAGCTTCCCGGGCTCCGGCGCGCGGGTCGCCAGCTCCTCCACCGGGCAGGGCAGCGGGGCGTTGCGGTCCAGCTCCACCAGGCGGCGGGAGATGCGGGCCATCTCCGCGTTCTCCTCCAGCGCCTGGCGCCGCTTGGGCTGCTTGATCTCGTTCAACCGGGAAAGCAGCGTCTCCACGTCGCCGTACTGGTCGATCAGTCCGGCGGCCGTCTTAATGCCGATGCCCGGCACGCCCGGCACGTTGTCCGTGGAATCGCCGGCGAGCGCCTGCACCTCCACCACCTTGTCCGGCATCACGCCGAACTTCTCCATCACCTCGGCGGCGTGGATGGGCTTGTTCTTGATGGGGTCCAGCATGCGGACGCCGCCGCCCACCAGCTGCATCAGGTCCTTGTCGGAGGAGACGATCGTCACCTGCCCGCCCTCGGCCGCGAACCTTGTGGCGTAGGCGGCGATCAGGTCGTCGGCCTCGTAGCCGTCCAGCTCCACGCGGGCGACGCAGAAGGCGTCCGTCGCCTCCCGGATCAGGCCGAACTGGGGCTTCAGCTCCTCCGGCGCCTCCGGGCGCTGGGCCTTGTACCCATCGTAGATCTCGTTGCGGAAGGTGGCGCGGGAGGCGTCGAACACCACCGCAATGTGACTGCCCGCGTGCTTGGACAGGAAGTTCGCCAGCATCTGGGTGAAGCCGAACACGGCGTTCACCGGGACGCCGGCCGGGTTGGTCATCGGCGGCAGGGCGTGGAAGGCGCGGAAGATGTAGCCGGAGCCGTCCACCAGGATCAGGTGACGCTCCGTGTTCACCTCGTCCGTGACGGGATCGGACACGGGCGCCTTGTCCGCCGCCTCGTCCGCGTTCTCGCGCTCTGCCATGCCATGCCCCGGATCGGCGGCGCCGGGTGCCCGGCCGCCGCCCTGGTGAGGAGAGAAGGGGGCCGGGCGTCAGCCCGGCCAACCCTCAGCGGTGGGCCCTCAGTGGTGCCCGTCATCCCCCGCGCCGGGCGCGAGGTGGTAGGTGCGGGAGCAGTAGGGGCAGGTGATCTCCTCCCCCTCGATGTGCAGCCACACCCGCGGATGGCCCAGCGTGCCGCCGCCGCCGTCGCAGGGCACGTTGCGGGCGGTGACGGTGATCACCTCCTCCGGGGTCAGGCCGGGGACGCGGTTGGGGGCGTAGCCGGTGTATTCGGGATCGCGCATCGGGCTCCGTCGTCCTGAGGGGAAAGCTGGCGGATAGATAGGCGCGCAGGGGCGATCCGGCCAGCGCCCGCCCCCTTGCTGATCCAACCTTGTGACGAAGTGCGACGGCCCGCGTTCCCCCCCGGCCAGTTCCCGCAGGGAGACCATGTCCGAGCCCGCCCCCCGCCCCTCACCGGCCCGCGCCGGCCTCGCCGCCTCCAGCCTGTCCAACGGGGTGGCGGCCGCGGGCGCGCCGGAGGCGGGGCCCGGCGTCCTCTACGGCGGGATCGCCCTCGTCGCCGTGCTCTACTTCACCCGGGAGCTGCTGGTGCCGTTGGCGCTGGCGGTGCTGCTGGCCTTCGTGCTGGCCCCGGTGGTGCGGGCCTTCCGCAAGTTCGGCGTGCCCCGGGTGGGCGCCGAGCTGTCCGGGGTGCTGCTCGCGGTGGCCGTCATATCCGGCATGGGCGTGCTGCTGGGCCGGCAGCTGGCGGATCTGGCGAACGAGCTGCCCTACTACCAGGCCGTGGTGATGCAGAAGCTGAACGGGCTGCTGGGCGACCACGGCCTGATCGGCCGCGTGACGGAGATGATGCAGGACCTCGGCCGCAACCTGGCGCCGCGGCCGGAGGCCCCCTCCTCCCCCGCCGCAACGCCCCAGGCGGGGCTGCCGCCCATGCCGGTGGAGGTGCGGGAGCCGACGCCGGGCATCCTGACGGTGATGCAGCGCGTGGTCGGGCCGCTGCTGGGGCCGGTGGCCACCACGGGCATCGTGGTCGTCTTCGTCGTGTTCCTGCTGCTCTACCGGGAGGACCTGCGGGACCGGCTGATCAAGCTGATGGGCTCGCGCGATCTGCAGCGCACCACGGCGGCGCTGAACGAGGCCGCCTCCCGCCTCTCCCGCTACTTCCTGGCGCAGACGGCGCTGAACGCGGGCTTCGGCGTGCTGATCTCGCTCGGCCTCTGGGCCATCGGCATCCCCAACCCGCTGCTCTGGGGCGTGATCGCCGGGCTGATGCGCTTCGTGCCCTTCATCGGCGGCTTCATCGCGGCCGCTTTCCCCTTGCTGCTGGCGGTCGCGGTCGATCCCGGCTGGACGATGCTGATCTGGGTCGTCGTCCTGTTCGGCGTGTCGGAGCCGGTGATGGGGCAGGTGTTCGAGCCGCTGGTCTACGGCCACTCCACCGGCCTCTCCCCGGTGGCGGTGCTGCTCGCCACCGCCTTCTGGGCCTGGCTCTGGGGCCCGGTCGGCTTGCTGCTGGCCACGCCGCTGACGGTGGGGCTGGTGGTGCTGGGCCGCCACGTGGACCGGCTGGAGTTCCTGGACGTGCTGCTGGGCGACCGCGCCGCCCTGGCCCCGCCAGAAGCCTTCTACCAGCGGGCGCTCGCCGGGGACGGCGACGGGCTGGCGGAGCAGGCGGAGTTGCAGCTCCGCACCCTGCCGCTGCACGCCTACTACGACCGGGTGGCCCTGCCCGGCCTCACCCTCGCCCAGGGGGACGCGGCGCGCGGCGCCCTGGACAAGGCGCGGCTGGACCTGCTGCGCGCGCGGGTGGACGGGCTGCTGGACGACCTCTCCGAGCACGAGGAGGTGGAGGCGGCCGCGCTGGTCACGGACGGCCCCGTGGAGCGCGACGAGGCCGACGCCACCCCGCCCCCGCCCGCCCCGCCGGGCTGGGACGCGCCGGGCAGCGTGCTCTGCGTGGCCGGGCGCGGCCGGCTGGACGGGCAGGCCACCGCCATGCTCGCCCAGGTGCTGGAGCTGTCTGGCTACGGGGTGCGGACCCTCTCCACCGAGGCGCTGCGCGACGCCGCCCCGCCGCCGGAAGGCGTGCGCGCCGTGGTGCTCTCCGCGCTCGAGGGCGGCAGCGGCGCGGCCAGCGCCCGCTACGCCGTGCGGCGCCTGCGCCGGCGCTTCCCCGGGGCCCTGCTGGTGGCCGGCGTCTGGGGCGCGGAGCGCGACAGCTCCGTCCTCGCGGCCCTGCGGGAGGAGAGCGATGGAGCCTGCGAGGCCCGTTCCCTGCGCGACGCGCTGGCCTGCCTCGGCGCGCCCCGCGAGGGCTGAGCGGCGCATCCGGCCACCGCATTCTTACCGGCGCATCCCCGGGCTGGCGGCGGCGTTGCCGCGGCATGCCCGACATTGACATCCTGCCCGTGGACGCCGCCCTGAATGGCGAGAGCCCGGCCTGGTGCGCCCGCACCCGCCGCCTGCTCTGGATCGACTCGCGGGCGCCCGCCCTGCGCCGCTTCGACCCCGCGACGGGTGGGGATGAGCGCTGGGACACGCCCGCCCTCGTCGGCGCCTGCGCCCCGACCGCGCACGGGGTGCTCCTGGCCCTGCGGACGGGCCTCCACCATCTGGACCTCTCGGCCGGCGCGCTGGACTTCCTCGCCCCTGCCCCCTGCGACGCCCGGCGCTTCGTGCTGAACGATGGCCGCTGCGACCCCGCCGGGCGCTTCCTCGTCGGCGCGATGTACGAGCCCCTGCCGCCCGGCGAGCTCTCCGGCGCAATCCCTGGCGCGCCGAGGGCCGCGCCGCTGTGGCGATACGGCAACGGCGGCTGGACCGCGCTGACCGAGCCCGTGGTCACCAGCAACGGCCTGGCCTGGAGCCCGGACGGGCGGACCATGTACCACGCGGACACGCCCGCCCGGGTGATCCGCGCCTACGACTACGACCCCGCCACGGGGGACGCCTTCAACCCCCGCGTCTTCGCCCGCGTCGAGGAGGGCGAGGGGCCCGATGGTGCCTCGGTGGATCGGGACGGCTTCTACTGGTCCGCCATCTACGGCGCCGGCTGCCTGCTGCGCTTCGACCCGGACGGGAAGTTGGAGCGCCGCGTGGACCTGCCCGTGCGATGGCCGACCATGCCGGCCTTCGGGGGCGACGACCTCGGCACGATCTTCGTCACCTCGGCCAACAAGGACCTGCCGCCGGGCGAGCGCGCAGGGCGCCCGGACGGAAAGCTGCTCGCGCTCGCCGCTCCGGTTCCCGGGCTGCCGACGACCCCGTGCGCGCCGTAGGCGGCACAGCCGCCGATCACCTCGCGCCGCTCACCTCCTGCCCCGCAAACCCGGCCGAGATGACCGGCCAGCGATCCGGAACGTTCAGGTCTTCGACCCCGGTAGTCTTGCTCATGCCGCCCTCCCGCGCCGGGTTCCGGACACCCCTGGCCAGCTTGCCAGCGCGGCAATCGAAACGGCCCAGCACCATGTCGGCAGTCTCGAGGGGAGTGAGGCCGTCCGCCCTCAGGTTCTCTGAGACGGGGGCGATGTGACAGGAGCATGAAAATAAGAGGGCTGCAGGAGAGGAGCACCGCCGCGATCCTAACCCTCGCTCCATCGGAGAGCGGGCGGCCTGACCTGCGGTGCCGCCACGCCAGTCTCAACTTTACGGTCTACGTTCCCCGACCTGCCAATGGGTACCGCAGCACAATGCGTCGAAGCGGTGGAGGCGCCCCAAGCTTGACCGTCCTTGAGGCGCATGTCATGAAAATTCCGTCACTCTGTCTGACTTAAACGCTTAAAGAGCCTGCGGATCGGCTGCCTGCGGGCGACCCGAAGCTGGCACTCAAGTTCTCTTTGCGAGGCTCGGAAGGCGGATGAACGTACGGAATCTTGGCAATCTGCTCGAAGGTTCCGCATGGAAATTTTCAAGGCACGATGAAGCGGTCCTAGCGCCAGTGCTGCTTCTTCTCCCCGACGGCACTATCGGCGGCTACTCCAACCCCGCCGAACGACGCTGGGAGGATCGGAACGGTCTGTGCTTCCTAGATCAGCACGGCGTCGTCACGACAGCCTTCGACGACGTCACGTTCGAGAACGATCGCATTGTCCGTCTTTCCGGGCAGGCGCGCCATCGCCCCAGCATCTGGCACGTTCTGGAGCGGCGCGAGGTGCCCAGCGGAAAGGAGCTCGGCCAGAGTTCCGGAGGCGTGCTGCCGGATTTCATCGGCGATCCCCCGTCCGGGACGCGGCGGAACCTCGTGGTGCTCCGCGCCAATTCCGAATCGCTGCACAAGGCCTGGCCCCGCGAGATCAGCGATGCCGACCGCAACTGGGACCTCTGCGTCAGCTACTACGGCTCCGCGCTCGGGAGCGAGGCGATCGCGGCACTCGAGCCGTTCGAGTACCTCACGCACCAGCCCGCGGACCGCAAGTTCGGCGCGATCCATGCCCTGTTCACCGAGAGCAGCCCGCTCTGGAATTACCAGAGGGTCTGGTTCCCGGATGACGACCTGGCGACATCCTGGAAGGACATCAACCGCCTTTTCGAGATCTGCGAGCGCCATCAGCTGCTGCTGGCGCAGCCAGCGCTTCGCGAGGGATCCTACGCCACCCACTCCATCACGAGGCAGAACCCGGACTACGCCATGCGCTTCACGAACTTCGTGGAGGTCATGTGCCCGGTCTTCTCGATCGAGGCGCTGAGGACCTGCGTCGGGAGCTTCTACGGCTCCATCAGCGGCTTTGGGCTGGATCGCGTCTGGCCGCGCATGCTCGGCAGCGTCCACAGCCGCATCGCCATCATCGACGAGATCGCCGTGACCCACACCCGCCCGGTTGCCGGAAACTACGACCTGCGGGCGGCCGGGAGGGAGGGCACCGCCCTGCAGGCCCTGTACGCCTCGCAGGAACCCATCCGCACCGTGGGAGGCCTGCTCCGGCAGGCCTCCACGCTCTGAAACGCGACCGACCGAGGATCCCGACATGAAGGCCATGATTTTGGCGGGCGGACTTGGAACCCGCCTCGCCGAGGAAACCACGACCAAGCCGAAGCCGATGGTCGAGATCGGGGGGCGGCCGATCCTCTGGCACATCATGAAGACGTACAGCGCGCACGGCGTGAACGACTTCATCATCTGCCTGGGCTACAAGGGGTATGTCATCAAGGAGTACTTCTCCAACTACTTCCTTCACATGTCCGACGTGACCTTCCACCTCGCCGAGAACCGCATGGACATCCACAACGGGAAGTCGGAGCCCTGGCGGGTCACGCTGATCGACACCGGCGAGTCCACCCTGACCGGCGGGCGCATCAAGCGGGTCATCCCCTACGTGCAGGACGACGAGATGTTCTGCATGACCTACGGCGACGGCGTGGGGGACGTGGACATCACCGCCCTGATCGCCGCGCACAAGGCGTCCGGCCTGCTCGCGACCGTCACGGGAACGCAGCCCCCCGGCCGCTTCGGCGCGCTGAGCACGAAGGACGACCTCGTGACGGGCTTCCACGAGAAGCCGGTCGGCGATGGCGGCTGGATCAACGGCGGCTTCTTCGTGCTCTCGCCGAAGATCGCGTCGTACATCGAGGGCGACCAGACCACCTGGGAACAGGAGCCGATGGAGACCCTCGCGCATGAAGGGCAGCTCGGCCTGTTCCGGCATCACGGGTTCTGGCAGCCGATGGATTCGCTGCGCGACAAGATCCAGCTCGAGGGGCACTGGGCATCCGGCAAGGCGCCCTGGAAAATCTGGAACGGCTGACCGCCGGTCGGCATGGAGCGCAGCAGATCATGGCTTTTCGCGACGTCTACCGCGGCCGGCGAGTCCTCGTCACCGGCCACACCGGCTTCAAGGGGAGCTGGCTCTCCGCCTGGCTGCTGCACATGGGCGCCGAGGTGTGCGGCTTCTCGGACGGCATCCCGACCTCGCCCTCCCTGTTCGAGATGGCCGCGCTGTCCAACCGCATGGAGCACCGTCTCGGGGATGTGCGGGATCTTGACGCGGTGCGCGACGCCGTCGCGTCGTTCAGGCCGGACTTCGTCTTCCACATGGCCGCGCAGCCGATCGTCCGGACCTCCTACACCGATCCGGTGGGGACGATCACGAGCAACGTCGTCGGGACGACCCACGTGCTGGAGGCGCTGCGGCAGGTGGAGCATCCCTGCGTCGCGATCGTGATCACCAGCGACAAGTGCTACGACAACGTCGAGTGGGTCTGGGGCTACCGTGAGACGGACCCGCTCGGCGGCAAGGACGTGTACAGCGGCTCCAAGGCGGCGGCCGAGATCGTCTTCAAGTCCTACTGGCACTCCTTCTTCGGCCGGCCGGACAGCCCCGTGAAGCTCGCCACCGCGCGCGCCGGGAACGTCATCGGCGGCGGCGACTGGGCGGCCGACCGCATCGTGGCGGATTGCGTGCGGGCCTGGGGCCGGGGCGATCGGGTCGAGATCCGCAGCCCCACCGCCACGCGACCCTGGCAGCACGTCCTCGAGCCGCTGAGCGGCTACCTTGCCCTCGGCGAGCACGTCGCGCGCACCGGGAAGGCCGACGGGGAGAGCTACAACTTCGGCCCGCGCGCGGAGCAGAACCGGACCGTGGTCGAGCTGCTCGGCGATCTCGGGCTCATCTGGGGCTTCGAGCGGGCCGATCAGGCCTACGAGGTGACGGGGAACGTGCCGTTCCACGAGGCCGGCCTCCTCAAGCTCAACTGCGACAAGGCGCTTCTCGAGCTCGGCTGGGAGCCGAACCTCTCCTACCGCGAGTGCATGAACATGACGGGCAACTGGTACCGCAGCGTCCTGAAGGACGGGGCGCCGGCCGGCGATCTCACGCTCGAGCACGTGGCGGAGTACGAGCGCATCGCGGCGGAGCGGGGGCGGGTCTGGGCGTGAGCGCGCCCCTGCTCACCCCGCTGCGGCGCATCCACACCCCGAACGGGGACGTGCTGCACGGCATGAAGGCGAGCGATGCCGGCTATGCGGGCTTCGGCGAGGCGTACTTCTCAATGGTCGCCGGCGGCGCCACGAAGGGCTGGAAGCGGCACTTCCGCATGACCCTGAACCTCGTCTGCATCGCAGGCGCGGTGCGCTTCGTGGTGTACGGGGAGGCGGAGCAGCTGCTCGACGTCACGCTCTCCCCCTCCTCGCCGGAGCGCTACCGGCGGCTGACCGTGCCGCCGATGCTCTGGGTCGGGTTCCGCGGCGAGACGGCCGGGGACAACGTCATCCTCAACGTCGCGAGCATCCCGCACGACCCGGCCGAGGCGGAGACGATCGACCTGTCCCGCTTCCCCTGGCCCGATGGAGAGGGGGGCTGACGATGGCCCGCGTGGTCCTGGCTGGTGCCGGCGGCATGCTTGGCAGCGCCTTCCGCAAGCGCCTGGCCGGGGCGGACCTCGTCTGCCTCGGGCGCGAGGGGCTGGACGTGTCGCGCCCCCGGGAACTGCGCGAGCACATCGCCTCGCTGTCGCCCGCGCTGGTGATCAACTGCGCGGCCGACACGAATGTCGAGGCGGCGGAGGACGATCCCCGGCAGGCCTATGCCGTCAACGCCCTGCTGCCGGAACTTCTCGCCGGGACCTGCGGAAGGGCCGGCGCGCGCTTCCTTCACTTCTCCTCTACGGGCTGCTACGGCGACTGGAAGCGCGCGCCCTACGGCGACTACGACCCCCTCCGGCCCACCACCGTGCACCACGCCGCCAAGGCCGCCGGGGAGGAGGCGGTGCGCCGCGCCCTCCCGGAAAGCCTCATCCTGCGCCTCGGCTGGCTCTACGGCGGGGACGCGCAGCACCGGAAGAACTTCGTCTGGGCCCGGATCGCCGAGGCGCGCGGGGCCGAGACCGTCTTCTCGGACCCGCACCAGACCGGCACCCCGACCCATGTCGAGGACGTGGTGACCCAGAGCCTGCGGCTGCTGGAGGAGGAGATCTCGGGGACACTGAACTGCGTCGCCGGGGGGGCGGCCTCGCGCTTCGACTACGTGCTGCGGATCCTGCAATCGGCCGGGCTCTCCACCCGCCTGCTGCCGCGGCGCTTCGAGCGCAGGGCGCCGGTCTCGGCGAACGAGGCCGCGTCGAACGACAAGCTGAGCCTGCTGGGCCTGAACGTCATGCCGGGTTGGGAGGATGCGTTGGAACGCTACGTCGCCTCGTTGCTGGCCGCCCAACCGTGAGCGGCCATGTTGTGCTCGGCGCGGGGGTCGCCGGCCTGGCCGTAGCCCATCGCGCGCGGGAGCTGGGGACGGAGGTGACGCTCTACGAGGCTTCCGCCACGGCAGGCGGGCTGCTCGACAGCTTCACCGTGGATGGCTGGCGCTTCGACAACGGCGTCCACCTCTCCTTCGCCAGCGAGCCGGAGGTGCGCGCGGTGTTCGACCGCACGCCCTACGCGGAGCACGAGGCCGCGTCGCTGAACTGGGATGACGGGCGCTGGCTCAAGCACCCCGTGCAGAACAACATGTTCCCGCTCCCGGCCGAGGAGAGGACGGCGCTCATCGCCGATTTCGTGGCACGGCCGGAGCTCGAGGTCCGGACCTATCGCGACTGGCTGATCCACCAGTACGGCCATGCGATCGCGGAGCGCTGGCCGCTCGTCTACACGCGCAAGTACTGGACGGTCGATGCGGGGGAGCTCGGGCTCGACTGGATCGGGAACCGCATGCGGCGCGCCGACGTGCGGGAGGTGCTGTTCGGCGCGATGAGCCCGGAGGCCCCGAGCACCTACTACATCAGCCGGATGCGCTACCCCGTCCGGGGCGGCTACCGGGCCTTCATCGAGCCGCTGATCGAGGGGGCCGACATCCGGACGGGCCATCGCGCGACGGCGCTGGACTGGCGCGCGCGGCGCATCCGCTTCGCGAACGGCGAGGAGGTAGCCTACGACGGGCTGGTGAGCACTATTCCCCTGCCGGTGCTCATCGACATCATGACGGAGGTGCCCGACGAGGTCCGCGCCGCCGCGGCGAGCCTCTTCGCCAGCCAGGTGGACCTGATCTCCATCGGTATCGCCCGGCCCGACGTGTCGCCGAGCCTGTGGTTCTACATCTACGACACGGACATCATGGCGGCCCGCGTCTACTCGCCGAGCTGGAAGTCGGCGGCGAACGCGCCCGCCGGGCACAGCTCGCTCCAGTTCGAGATCTACTCCTCCCCTCGCAACCCGCAGACCGCGACGCCGGAGGAGATGAAGGAGAACTGCCTGGCCGCGCTGGAGACGATGGGGCTCGCCCGGCGCGACGAGGTGGTGCTGCTCCATCACAAGACGCTTCCCTACGGCAACGTCGTCTTCGATCTCGGCATGGAGGCGCGGCGCGACCTGGTCGTGGACTGGGTGCGCGGGTGCGGGATCGAGCTCGCGGGGCGCTTCGGGGAATGGGCGTATCTCTGGAGCAACCAGAGCTTCATGTCCGGCCGGCGTGCCGCGGAAGCGATGCTGCGCGCTTCGGACGCCTCGTCCTGAACGGGATGGACTGCCAACGGCCGGGGCCCGAAGGCGGGGGTGGCACCCCCTGTCCCTCTCACCCCAGCATCTTCCCGGGATTGAGCAGCCGCGCCGGATCCAGCGCGTCGCGCATGCGCCGCATCAGGTCCATTTCCACCGGGTCCTTGTAGCGGCGCAGCTCGCCGGCCTTGAGCAGGCCGATGCCGTGCTCGGCGGAGATGGAGCCGCCGAGCTCCACCACGATGTCGTGGACGATCGCGTTCATCTGCTCCCACTCGGCCATGAAAGCGGCCTTCTCCATGCCGATGGGCTGGGTGAGGTTGTAGTGGATGTTGCCGTCGCCGAGGTGGCCGAAGGCGCAGACGCGCACGCCCGGCAGGGCTTCCGCCGCCGCCTCGCCCGCCCGGCGCAGGAAGGCGGGAACGCGGGAGACGGGCACGGAAACGTCGTGCTTGATGCTGCCGCCCTCCTTCTTCTGCGCCTCCGGGATGCCCTCGCGCAGGCGCCACAGGGCGGCGTACTGGGCACCGCTCTCCGCCACCACGGCATCGGCCAGGGTGCCGCGCTCGAAGGCCTCCTCCAGGATCCCTTCCAGCACGGGGCGCAGGGAGCCGTCATGGCCGGAGCCGGCGAGCTCGATCAGCGCGTACCAGGGGTGGCGCTCCTGCATCGGGTCCTGGCCGCCGGCGTGGCGGGCCACGATCTCGACGCTGAGTTCCGACATCAGCTCGAAAGCCGTCACGGCCTCCCCGGCGCGGTCGCGGGCGAGGGAGAGGAGCGTTAGCGCATCGGCCGGGTCGCGCAGGGCGCAGAAGGCCACCGTGCGGTCGGTCAGCCGGGGAAAGAGCTTCAGCACGGCGCGGGTGATGATCCCCAGCGTGCCCTCGCTGCCCACGAACAGGTGCTTCAGCGCGTAGCCTGTGTTGTCCTTGTGCAAGGCGCGCAACCCGTTCCACACGCGGCCATCGGCCAGCACCACCTCCAGCCCCAGCACGAGGTCGCGGGCGTTGCCGTAGCGCAGCACGTTAATGCCGCCGGCGTTGCTGGCGAGGTTGCCGCCGATCTGTGCGCTGCCCTGCGCGCCGAGGGAGAGGGGGAAGAGGCGGCCGGCGCGCTCCGCCGCTTCCTGGATGCTGGCCAGGACGCAGCCGGCCTCGACCGTCATGGTGAAGTTCACCGGATCGACCTCCTCGATCCCGTTCATGCGCCCGAGGGAGAGCAGCACCTCGTGCGCGGCGGTGACGGTGCCGCCGACGAGGCCGGTATTGCCGCCCTGCGGCACCACCGGCACGCCCGCCTCGGCGCAGAGGCGGACGGCCGTCGCCACCTCCTCCGTGCTGCGAGGGCGCAGCACGATCGGCGCCTGTCCGCGGTAGAGGCTGCGCTCCTCCAGCAGGTAGGCCTCGCGGTCGGTGTCCGCGGTCAGCACCGTGCCCTCCGGCAGGGCGGCGCGCAGGCGCTCGGCCAGATCGGTGGGAAGGGCGCGGGCGGGGGGGCGGATTTCGTTCATGCCGCGCGCTCCAGCACCGGGTCCACGCGGAAGAAGGGGGCAGCGGCGCGGTCCAGCGTCTCATCGCCGGCCCCGAAGCCGCGGCACCACTCCACCACGGCCCGCCGCGCCGCCGCGTCCCGCATCGCCAGCCCGGCGATGCCGTGGAAGCGTTCCACCAGGGGTTCCCACTCCCAGGGCGCCTCCGGGTCGCCGCGGCGGAAGCTGCGCTCCTCCGTCAGCACCTGCCCGTCCCGCGTCGTCGCGGTGATGCGGGCCGGGCGCTCCTTCGGGTAGCGGGCGGAGAACTCCGGCGGGGCAAGCACCTCGATCCGGTCCGCCAGGGCCTGCACCGCCTCATCCCGCACCGCGCTTCCGTCGAACCCGGTGAAGGAGAGGTCGCCGCCGGAGAGCATCAGTGCCACGCAGAAGGCGGTGGAGAACTTCGCATCCCCGGCGTTCGTCGGACGGCGCAGGCCGGCCACGTCCAGCAGCGCCTGCGGCCCCTCCGCCGTCACGGAGGCGATCTCCTCCACCCGCAGCCCGGCCTTCCGCATCAGGTCCTGCGTCGCGTCCAGCAGGCTGTGCATCTGGCCGCACACAGGCCAGCCCTTGATCGTGGCCGTCAGGATCATCGGCGCGCCTTCCGGGACGAGGGAGGCGGAGGGTTCCGGCGCGATCTTCCACGCCGCCAGCATCCCGCGCCCTCCCTCCAGCACGCGGGCGGCGCCGGGGATGCCGGCCTCCGCCAGCAGCGCCGCCGTCACGCCGTTGCGCACGGCGATGGCGGGATGCACGGCCTTTGCCTCCATCGCCCCGTCCTCCAGGAACTGCCACAGCCCGGCCGCCTGCGTTCCGGCATGGCCGAGGGCGGAGAGGGTGGCGGCGGCGTCCAGCCGCAGCAGCCGTGCGGCGGCTGCGGCGGCGCCGAAGGTGCCGGCAGTGGCGGTGACGTGGTTGGTTGCCGCGTGCGCCTTGCCGAGATGGGCGCCCATGCGAAGCCCGGCCTCGTAGCCCGCCAGCACGGCCGCGCGCATGTCCGCCACCGTCACGCCCGGCCGCGCCTGGGCCAGCGCCACCACGGCGGGCCAGACGGTGATGCCGGGGTGCATCATCGCGGCGCGGTGGCTGTCGTCGAACTCCCAGAAATGGCTAATGGCGGCGTTGGCGGCAGCCGCCTCCACCGGCGACCAGCCGCGCGCGTCGCCGGCCACGGCGCAGCCCCCAGCGCAGCCCGGGGCGCCTGGCGCCGCCAGCGCCGCGAAGGCGGCGAGGTAGCGCGGGTAGAGATCGTGCGCGGTGCCGGCGATCAGCGCCCCCGCCCAGTCCAGCGCGTAGCAGGCCAGGGCGGAATCCACCGCCGCATCGCCCGCCGCGCCCTCCGTCGCGGCCACCCAGGTGGCCAGCTCCTGCAAGGCGGGTCCGGTCATCCCTTGCTCTCCTCCTGCGCGATCACGCCGCGCCCGGCCACGGGGATGCGGAGGAAGGTCACGCCCCTCCCCTCCCCCGCCGGGAAGCGCCCCGCACGGATGTTCACCTGGATGGAGGGCAGCAGCAGCGCGGGGGCGGAAAGCGTCGCGTCCCGCTTCGTGCGGAGCGCGACGAAAGACTCCTCGTCCCGGCCCTCGCCCACGTGGATGTTGCGCGCGCGCTGCTCCGCCACCGTGGTCTCCCAGGCGAAGCGGTCGCGGCCCGGCGCCTTGTAGTCGTGGCAGATGAAGACCCGCGTCTCCGGCGGCAGGGCCAGGATGCGCCCGATGGAGCGGTAGAGCTGACGCGCGTCCCCGCCCGGGAAGTCCGCCCGCGCCGTGCCGGAATCCGGCATGAACAGCGTGTCGCCGACGAAGACGGCGTCGCCGATCCGGTAGGCCACGTCCGCCGGGGTGTGGCCGGGCACGTGCAGCACCTCCACGCTCAGCCCGCCAAGGGCGAAGGTCTCGCCGTCCTCGAACAGCCGGTCGAAGTCGCCGCCGCCCGGCAGCAGGTCCCGCGCGTCGAAGACCGGGCGGAAGATGGCCTGCACCTCCGTGATCCGCGCGCCGATCCCCACCGGCGCGCCGGTCCGCTGCTTCACGTAGGGGGCGGCGGTCAGGTGGTCGGCATGGGCGTGGGTCTCCAGCACCCACTCCAGCCGCAGGCCCTTCCCCTCCGCCGCGGCCAGGAGGGCGTCGGCGGAGCGCGTGTCCGCCTCCCCCGCCGCGTTGTTCCAGTCCAGCACGGGGTCGATCACGGCCGCCGCCCGCGTCGCCTCGTCCCAGACAAGGTAGGAGACGGTGTTCGTGGCCTCGTCGAAGAAGGCCTGGACGGCCGGTGCATCCTTCATGGCGAACCTCTCTCGCTCCGATCGGCGCCCGCCCGGGAATCACACGGGGGCGGCGCCGCTACCCGACGTCGATGCGGACCTTGCTCTTCAGCTCCATCCAGCCCCGGATCTCCTTGTCCAGGATCTCCGCCAGGGCCTGGCGCGGGCCGGGCACGAAGGTGACGCCATCCGCCCGGAAGCGCTCGCGCAGCGCCTCGTTGGAGATGGCCTTGTTCAGCCCGGCGTTCAGCTCCTCCAGCACTGGCACAGGGGTGGCGGCGGGGGCGAAGAGGCCGTTCCAGCTGTACACGTCGAAGCCCGGGATCGTCTCCGCGATGGCCGGCACGTCCGGCAGCAGCGGCGCGCGGTCCTTCGCGCTCACGGCCAGCAGCTTCGCGCCCTGGTTCAGCAGCGCCAGCGCGTCCGAGAGCTGGGCGAAGATGCCGTGCACGCGGCCGGAGAGGAGATCGGTGGCGACCACGCCGCTGCCGCGGTAGGGCACGGGCGTGATCTCCGTGCCGAGCTGCAGGGCCAGCAGCTCCCCGGCCAGGCGGGTGGCCGTCATCTGGCCGGTGTTCGCCAGCAGGAACTCGCCCCGGCGCGCCTTCACCCAGGCCACGAGGCCCGCGAAGTCGTCCGCCGGGAAGCCCTTCGTCACGGTTAGCACGTAGGTCTGCGTTGCCAGCCGGCCTACCGGGGCCAGGAACTGCCGGGGATCGCCGGGCAGGAGCTGCGGCTGGAAGGCGGCGGTGATGGAGGTGCCGGGGGTGGCGATGAACAGCGTGCTGCCATCCGGCTCCGCCCGCGCGACGGAGGCGGCGGCGATGGCGCCGGAGGCACCCGGGCGGTTGTCCACCACCACCGGGCGGCCGAGCGCGGCCGACATCGGCTCCGCCACAGCGCGGGCGATGATGTCCACGGCGCCGCCGGGCGCGAAGGGAACGGCCAGCAGCAGGGGGCGCCCCCCTGATCCTTGGGCTGATCCCTGGGCGCGCGCGAGGTGCGGCGCGGCGAGCGCGGCGGCGCCCCCGGCGAGTCCTGACAGCAGGAGGCGCCGCGTGGAAGCGGGGCGAAGGTGAGCGTCGGCCACGGTGTGTTCCTCCAAGGGCGCCGTTCCCTGCCGGTTCGGCCGGCTTATGTCCAGTTCGGCGCGTGAATTGCAAAATTCACCCTTATCGCATGGTTGATTGATCGTATGTTCAAGGGCCGGGCGGCCGTTACGCCTCCAGCCAGGCAGCGCTGCGGGCCAGCACCCGGTCCACCGAGGCGCCGGCCTCGCCGAGGTAGCCGTGCGGGTCGGTCATGCCGGTGATCTCGGCCTCGGTGGAGACCTTGGAGATTTCGGGGTGGCGGCGCATGGCCTCGGCGAAGTCCAGCCGGTTCTCGATGCCGTGCATGGAGGCCTCGTAGATCCACTCATGGGCGTTCTGCTTGCCCACCTTCTCCCCGAGTTCCAGCATCACCCGCTCGGAGAGGAGATAGCCGCGCATCCGGTCCAGGTTCTCCATCATGCGCTGCCTGTCCACACGCAGGCCCTTGAGGAGGGAGGCGCACTGGAACAGCAGGGCGCCAGCCATGAGGCAGCACTCCGGCATCGCCTTCCACTCGGTCTTCCAGCCGATGCCGTCGCGCTCCCCCTCTGCCACCATCGCCTCCATCATGAGGCCGGCGGAGGCGCGCAGGCCGCGGGCGACGCAGGGCAGGTTCTCCGCGAAGACCGGGTTGCGCTTGTGCGGCATGGTGGAGGAGCCGAGCTTGCCCTCGGTGAAGCCCTCCTCCACCTCGGCGAACTCGTTGCGCTGCATGTTGAACAGCTCGTTGCCGATCTTGCCGATCGTGCCGCCGATCATGTTCAGGATCGAGGCGTACTCCGCGAAGCGGTCCCGCGCCGGCGCCCAGGAGATGTCGGGCACGCCGAGGCCGAGCACGGCCATCGTCCCCTCCTCCACCTGCCGCGCCTTCGGCCCGAGCGAGGCCTGGGTGCCGACCGCGCCCACCAGCTCGCCGACGAAGAGGCGGGGCTCGCACTCGCGGAGGCGCTGGTGGTGGCGCCCGATCTCATCCAGCCAGATGGCGCATTTGTGCCCAAAGGTAATGGGCAGGGCGAGCACGCCGTGGGTGCGCCCGGCCATGACCGTGTCCCGATGCTCCCGCGCCAGCCGGGCCAGTTCGCGTCCCACGGCCTTGATGTCCCGCAGGAACAGAGCGTGGCAGTCGCGGATCTGCAGCACCATCCCCGTGTCGATCACGTCCTGGGTGGTGGCGCCGTAGTGGACCCACTGCCCGGCCTCGGGCGAGCAGGCGGCCTGGAGCTGCTTGATGGCCGGGACCAGCGCGTGCTTCACGCGGCGGATCTCGGCGGCCATCCTCGGGATGTCGATCGTGTCTCCCCTGGCATGGGCCACGATGTCGTCGGCCGCGGCCTGGGGAATGATGCCGAGCCGGGCTTGGGCCGTGGCGAGGGCCGCCTCAACCTCCATCCACTTCTGCACGCGCATGGGCTCGTCGAAGATCGCCCGTGTCTCCTCCGTGCTCCAGTTGTGCTGGAGCGCCTGCATGTCGAAGACCGAGATGCCCATGGGTCCCTCACCGCCGGACGAACGTCCGTTTCAATGAATGAAAGATGTTTTGCTGATTGAAACCTAATCGGGAACGCGCCTCTGCCGCAAGACATGCTCTGCAGGTTGCCTCCAGCGCGATCATCCGTTGCCGACATCCATCAAGATTCAGTGATGCAATCGGTTACGCCGGGTTCACGGATCATCCACACCCGGTTAGGATTTCCAGAGAGTCAACAACTTAGGGTTGATTTTAGAGAAGTTGCGAAACCTGAGAGTCAAAGAAGGGGACTGTTAACTATCTTCACTTGTGGCGTTTGATTTGTGTCTCATTTCCGGACGCGGCCTCCAAGGGTGGAGCCGCTCCGCAAAGCGCAGAGGGGGATAGATGCCGTCTCACGTCGCTGTCGAAGCTGTCGAGGATCTTGCCCGCTACGCACGGGCGCACGCGCTGGAAGACGCGGAGTCGGTCCTCATGGAGATCATGGCCCTGCTGATGCGGCCCTCCCGACGCCGGGCGGGAATCCGAATCAGCTACCGCCACCCGGTCGGCGCCCGGGTCGCCCCCGGCGCCCCGGACGCGATCCGGGTCTCCATCCAGCGCCTGCGTCGCCGCCGGCAGGAGGAGGAGGCGCGAACGGGGCTGCAGCCCGGCAGGGTTCAGTCCGGCAGGGTCCCGTCGGACTTCAGCACCTCGCCCGCCAAGTAGAGGCTGCCGCAGACCAGCACGCGGGCCGGCGCCGCCCCGGCCCGCGCCAGGGCGGCCAGCGCGTCGGCCACGCGGGGCCCGGGGCGCGCGATGCCGCCCGAGGCGGCCACGATCTCCCCCGGTGGCACGGCAAGGTGCTGGCCGGGCTCCGCCACGGCCCAGGCCGTGGCGGCCAGCGGCAGGAGCGGCGCGAGGAACTCCGCCACTGCCTTCGACTTCTTCATCCCAACCACGAGGTGCAGCGGCCGGTCCTGCCACGTCCGCAACTGCGCGGCCAGCGCCAAGCCGGCGCCGGGGTTGTGCCCGCCGTCCAGCCACAACTCCCAACCCGGCGGGAGCGCGGCGGCGAGCGCGCCGTGCAGGCGCTGCAGCCGCGCCGGCCAGCGCGCCGTCTCCAGCCCGCGCGCGATCGCCGCCTCCGTCAGCCAGGGCGGGTTCCAGGCGCGCAGGGCGGCGACGGCGATGCCGGCATTCTCCGCCTGGTGCGGGCCGGGAAGCGCTGGGCGGGGCAGGTCCAGCGCGCCGGCGGCGTCGCGGAAGCGCAGCCCCTCCCCCGCCGCTTCCACCCACCAGTCCCGGTCCCGCGCCAGCAGGGGGGCGCCGCGCGCGGCGGCCTCGGCCTCCAGCACCGCCATGGCCTCAGGCGGCTGGCGGCCGGTGGCGGCGGGGATGCCGGGCTTGATGATGCCGGCCTTCTCCCCGGCGATCCGCGCCAGCGTGTCGCCCAGGAAGTCCGTGTGGTCCATGGAGATGGAGGCGATGCAGCAGGCCGCCGGGCGGTCCACCACGTTCGTCGCGTCGTAGCGGCCGCCGAGGCCCACCTCCAGCACCAGCAGCTCCGCCGGCACGCGGCTGAACAGCAGGATGGCTGCGGCGGTGGTGATCTCGAAGACGGTGATGGGGCGCCCGGCATTCGCCGCCTCCACCTCCTCCAGCGCCGCGGCGAAATCCTCGTCCGTCACCAGCGTGCCGGCCAGCCGGATGCGCTCGTGGAACCGCACGAGGTGGGGGGAGGTGTAGACATGGACCCGCTTCCCCGCCGCCTCCGCAATCGCGCGCAGGAAGGCGCAGGTGCTGCCCTTGCCGTTGGTGCCGGCCACGTGGACCACCGGCGGCAGGCGCCGCTCCGGGTGGCCCAGCGCGGCGAGGCAGACCTCCAGCCGGTCCAAGCTGAGGTCGATGAGCTTCGGGTGCAGCGCGTGCAGCCGGTCGATGATCCGTTCGGACCGCCCGGCCTCGGCGCCCGGCATCAGGCGCAGCCCGGCGGGCGCGCCCGGCAAGGGATCGGGCAAGGGATCGGGCAAGGGATTGGGCGGGGCGGAAGCGGTCATCGCGCCCTACTCCGCCGGGGCGGGCACCACCGGCTCCGAAGGCGGCACCTCGGCCGGGGCGGCCGGGCGCAGGAAGCCGATGAGGCGCGCCAGCGTCGCCTTCATCGCCCCGCGGGGCACGACCATGTCGAGGATCCCGTGCTCCAGCAGGTACTCCGCCCGCTGGAAGCCCTCCGGCAGCTTCTCCCGCACGGTCTGCTCGATCACGCGGGCGCCGGCGAAGCCGATCAGGGCGTTGGGCTCGGCGATCTGGATGTCGCCGAGCATGGCGAAGCTCGCCGTCACGCCGCCCGTGGTGGGATCGCAGAGCACGACGATGAAGGGCAGCCCCGCCTCCTTCACCATCCGCGTCGCGATGATGGTGCGCGGCATCTGCATGAGGGAGACGGCCCCCTCCTGCATCCGGGCCCCGCCGGAGGCGGTGAAGACGATCAGCGGCGCGTCCTGCAGCACGGCCAGCCGGGCGGCGGTCACGATCCCCTCGCCGACCCCGGCGCCCATGGAGCCGCCCATGAAGGAGAACTCGAAGGCCGCGGCGACCGCCGGGCGGCCCTCGATCGTGCCGTGGGCCACCGCGATGGCGTCGTCCATCCCGGCCTTCTGCTGGGCCTCGCGCAGGCGGTCGCCGTAGCGGCGGCTGTCGCGGAAGCGCAGCGGATCGGCGGGCGCCCGGGGCAGCTCGATCCGCTGCCAGCCGGCGTCGAAGGTGTAATCCAGGCGGCGCGCGGCGGAGATCCGCATGTGGTGCCCGCATTTCGGGCAGACGTGCAGGCCCCGCTCCAGGTCCTGGTGGAAGACCATCTCCCCGCAATGCGGGCACTTGATCCAGAGGTTCTCCGGCACGTCGCGCTTGGTGCCGAAGAGCGTCTGTATCTTGGGCAGCGCCCAGTCGGAGATCCAGTTCATCGCCGCCTCAATCCGGGCCGACGCCCCTCGCCACGGGATCGTGGGGCGGGAGGACCGGCGGGGGGAGGTAGTCGCGCCGGGGTGTGCGGCGCAAGAGGCCGGCCGCCTCGGGGTCCGCCTCAGGGTTCGCCTGCGGGGTCGCCTCCGGGGCCGCGCCCGGCCGCGTTTCCCACCGCGGCCCCCGCCACCGCACCGGTTATGGACCGATCGCGCCGCTTCGGCGTTAAGCTGCCGCCATGCCCCCGGACGATTCCCGCACCGCCGATCCCTACACGGTCCTGGGCGTCGGCCGCACGGCCGGCCCGGACGAGATCCGCAAGGCGTTCCGCAAGGTCGCCAAGGCGAACCACCCCGACCTCAACCCCGGCGACCGCACCGCGGAGGAGCGGTTCAAGGCCGCCAACGCCGCGCACGACCTCCTCTCGGACCCTGCGCGCCGCGCCCGCTACGACCGCGGCGAGATCGACGCCGCCGGGCAGGAGGTGCCCCCGCGCGGCTACTACCGCGACCACGCGGAGGGGGCGGCGGGCGCCCGCTACGCCGGCCGCGGGCCCGAGCGCAACCCCGAGAGGGGCGACCCCTTCGCAGGTATGGGCATGGGCGGCGGCAACCTCGACCCGGACGACCTGGAGAGCATCCTCGGGATGTTCCGGAGCGGCGACGCGGGTTTCCGCGCCGGCCCGCGCCGGGGGCGCGACGCGAGCTACCGGCTCTCCGTGGATTTCCTGGAGGCGGTGAACGGCGCCACCACCCGCCTGACCCTGCCCGATGGCGGGGCGCTGGACGTGCGCATCCCCCCGGGCCTGGAGGATGGCGGCGTGCTGCGGCTGCGCGGCAAGGGCGCGCCGGGCGCGGAGGGCGGGGCGGCCGGGGACGCGCTGATCGAGGTCTCCATCCGCCCCCACCCCTTCTTCACGCGGGAGGGCCGGGATCTGCGGATGCACTTACCTGTGACAATGCGGGAGGTGGTGCTCGGCGGAAAGGTGGCGGTGCCGACGCCGCGGGGAGAGGTGATGCTGACGGTGCCGCCCCGTTCCGATACCGGCGCCCAGCTCCGGCTGCGCGGCCGCGGCGTGGCCGAGGGCGGCGGGAAGCCCGCCGGCGACCTGCTGGTGACCCTGCGCCTCGTGCTCGGCCCCGTCGATTCCCGGCTGGAGGAGTTCCTGCGCGACTGGACGCCGGAGGCCCCCTTCGACCCGCGCGAGGAGATGAGGAGGAAGGCATGATCGCCTTCGAGAGCGTGGTGGCGCAGCTTTCCGGGCTGGACCCCGCCCGGCTGGAGGCCTGGATCGCCGAGGGCTGGGTCCGGCCCGCCCACAGGGAGGGGCGCCCGGTCTTCGAGGAGATCGACCTGGCCCGCTGCCGCCTCATCCTCGAGTTGCAGGAGGAGATGGAGGTGGGCGATTCCGCCATGCCCGTCGTCCTCGGCCTGCTGGACCGCCTGCACCGCACCCGGCGCCAGCTGCGCATCCTGGCGGAGGCGCTGGAGCGCGGCCGGCACGGGGCGAACCCCGCCATCGACCCCGGGAACACCCATGCCTGAGCAGGACTTTTCGGGCCCAGACCTGTCGAGCCCAGACCTATTGGGCCCCGACCTATCGGGCAGCGTCGGCGCGCTCAGCGCCGCGGTCCTCGGCGCTGCGCTGGACATGGCGGGCCTGGCCGTCATCATCACCGAGGCACCGCTGGACCGGCCCGGCCCGGTGATCCGCTACGTCAACGCCCATACCGAGGCGGTAACGGGCTACTCCGCCGCGGAGCTGATCGGCCGCTCCCCCCGCCTCCTTCAGGGGGCGGAGACCAGCCGCGCGGAGCTGGACCGCCTGCGCCGCTCCCTCGAGGCGGAGCGCCACTTCATCGGCTCGACCGTCAACTACCGCAAGGACGGGACCCGATACCTCAACGAGTGGGTGGTCACCGCCATCCTGGGCGCGGGCGGCGAGGTGACGCACTGGCTCTCCATCCAGCGCGACGTCACCACCGGGGGCCGCAACCACCCCGGCGCGGAGGAGCTGCGCCGGCGCACGGAATCCATCCTCTCCACCCTTCGCAGCATCGCCGCCCGCAACCCCGCCCCGGCCAGGGAACCGGCCCTGGAGAACCGCCTCGCCGCCCTCGGCCGCGCGCAGCGCGAGGCCGACCTGGGCTCCCTGCTCCGCGCCGAGCTGGCCCCCTGGCCGGACCGCACGGTGCTCGAGGGCCCGCCCGTCACCCTGCGCCCCGGCCTCGCCGGCCCCCTCGCGCTGGCCCTGCACGAGTTGGCGGCCCATGCCGCCCGCCGCGGCGCCCTGGCCACCCCCGCCGGCCGCCTGGCCGTGCGCTGGCGCACGGAGGCCGGCCGCCTCGTCCTTGACTGGCAGGAGAGCGGCGTCCCTGCCCCGGACGATGGCGCGCTGCGCAGCGGCTACGCCCGGCAGGTGCTGGACGAGGCCCTGGCTTTCGCGCTCGGCGGCGAGACACGGCTGGAACTGCGGGCGGACGGGCTGGCCTGCACCATCTCGGTGCCGTTCGAGGGGTAACGTCGGGGGAGGCGTCGCCCCCCCGGGGCCCCACCACCGGGGAGAAGGAATTCTCCCCGGCCCCTCATCTTTTTCTCTCGGGCTGCCGCGGAACTGACGGGAGGGTCGGTCCTCCACGATCGCTGCGTGTCCTGCCCCTGCAGTCGCCTCGGCTCGCGGAGCCGAGGCGCACCGTCAGCCCGGGGCTTCCAACTTGCAAAAGAAGATGATGGTGAGGGGACGGGGGAGAGGAAGAATTCCTTCTTCCTCTCCCCGGGACATCCCGCCACGTCCGGCCTGGAACCTGCATAGGCGCCCAGAGATGGCCGGACCGACGCTCACGCCAATGTGGACGGCCCGCGAGAAAGTATTTTAGGCTTCAACGAAACGACACGGAGGCTTCCAATGAACCTGAACCGACGCGGCCTGCTGGCCACGGGCGCCGCCCTCGGGCTCGGCGCCTCCTCCCTCGCGCGGCCGTCGCTGGCGCAGGGTGCGCCGCTGAAGATCGGCATGATCACCACCCTCTCCGGCGCGGGTGGCTATATCGGGCAGGACATCCGCGACGCCTTCCAGCTGGCGATGGAGATGGAGGGCGGGAAGCTCGGCGGCACGCCGGTCCAGCTGCTGGTCGAGGATGACGGCTTCCGCCCCGGCCAGGGCAAGCAGGTGGCCGAGCGGTTCATGAAGAACGAGCGCGTGCGGCTGCTGACGGGGATCATCTTCTCCAACATCCTCGGCGCCGTGGTGGGCGACGTGCTGGATGCAGGCGGGATCTACGTCTCGCCGAACGCCTCGCCGTCGAACCTCGCGGGCCGGGAGTGCCACAAGAACTTCTGGTCCGTGGCCTGGCAGAACGACAGCCTGCACGAGAGCGCGGGGCAGCTGGCCAACAATCTCGGCCAGAAGAAGATGTTCATTCTGGCGCCGAACTACCAGGCCGGGCGCGACGCGCTGACGGGGTTCAAGCGGCTCTACAAGGGGCAGGTCGCGGGCGAGGTCTACACGCGGCTGGACCAGACGGACTACGCGGCGGAGATGGCGCAGATCCGCGCGGCGGCGCCGGACGGCGTGTACCAGTTCCACCCCGGCGGGCTGGGGATCACCTTCCTGCGGCAGTACGTGCAGGCCGGGCTTCTCGCCAACATTCCGATGACGCTCGCCTCCCCTTCCATGGACGCGACGACGCTTTCGGCGGTGGGCGATGCGGCGGTGGGCATCAATCTCACCAGCCAGTGGAACAGCGATCTCGACGTGCCGGCGAGCAAGCGCTTCGTCGCGGCCTTCCAGGCGAAGTACAACCGCATCCCGACCTTCTACGCGCAGCAGAGCTTCGACACGGCGCTGGCGATCGGCGCGGCGCTGAAGGGCACGGGGGGCAAGGTGGACGACACGGAGACCTTCTACCGCGCGATGAAGCCGGCGAGCTTCGAGAGCACGCGCGGCAAGTTCTCCTTCGGCGCCAACAACCACCCCGTGCAGGACTGGTGGGCGATCCGGGTGGAGAACGTCGCCGGCAAGCCGGCGCTGGTGACGAAGGATCGGGTGCTGACGGACCACGGCGACGTCTACGCGGCCCAGTGCAAGTTCTGATCGGCAAGTTCTGATCGGCAAGTTCTGACTTAGGAGAGTGGCGTGGCGCTTCTGCTGGAGCAGTTGCTGAACGGGGTCCAGCTGGGCGTCACGCTCTTCCTGCTGGCGGCAGGGCTGACGCTGGTCTTCGGGATCATGGGCGTGATCAACCTCGCCCACGGCTCCCTCTACATGGTCGGTGCCTACGCGGCGGCGGTGGCGGCCTCCTCCACCGGTTCCGCGGTCGTCGCGCTGCTGGCGGGGCTGGCGGCGGCGGCGGCCGTGGGGATGGTGGTGGAGTACGCCGTGCTGCGAAGGCTCTACGCACGGGACCACCTGGACCAGGTGCTGGCCACCTTCGGGCTGATCCTGTTCTTCAACGAGGGAATGGTGCTGCTGTTCGGCCGCCAACCCCTTTTCGTGAACGTGCCGGAGGCGCTGCGGGGCACGGTCCGCGTGCTGCCGGGCGTGGACTACCCGATTTACCGCCTGGCGATCATCGCGGTGGGGCTACTGGTGGCGCTCGGCCTCTATGTCCTGATCCAGCGGACGCGGGTGGGGATGCTGGTGCGCGCGGGCGCGACGCACCGGGAGATGGTGCGGGCGCTCGGGGTGGATGTCCGGCTGCTCTACACGCTCGTCTTCGGGCTGGGCGCCTTCCTGGCGGGGCTGGCGGGGGTGATGACGGGGCCGATCCTCTCCGTGCAGGTGGGGATGGGGGAGCAGATCCTGATCCTCACCTTCGTCGTCGTCGTCATCGGCGGGATCGGCTCCGTGCGGGGCGCGCTGTTCGGGGCGGTGCTGGTCGGGCTGGTGGACACGGTGCTGCGGGCCTACGTGCCGGGGCTGTTGCGGCAGGTGATGGAAGGGTCTGAGGCGGACGCGCTGGGCGCGGGCCTCGCCTCGATGGGGGTGTACCTGCTGATGGCGCTGGTGCTTCTGGTGAAGCCGCGCGGGCTGTTTCCGGCTCATGCTTGAAGGGGCCATGCATAAGATGATCCGGGACGAACGGGCCTGGGTGGTGGCGCTGCTGGTGCTGGCCGCCTTCATCCCCGTGCTGGCGCCGATGCTGGACAGCCCCGCCACGGTGGGGCTGGCCACGCGCATCGTGATCTACGCGATCGCCGCCTCCTCGCTGAACCTCATCCTCGGCCATGCCGGGCTCGTCTCCTTTGGACACGCGGCCTATTTCGGGCTGGGCGGATACGCGGTGGGGATCCTCTACGCGCATTACAGCTCGGGGGAGCCTTTCCTGGGCCTCATCCCCGGCTCGAACAGCCTGCTGGTGACGATGCCCGCCGCGATCCTCGTCGGCGGCGTGGGGGCGGCGATCATCGGCGCGCTCTCGCTCCGCACGGCGGGGGTGCAATTCATCATGATCACCCTCGCCTTCGCGCAGATGCTCTTCTTCCTCTTCGTCTCGCTGAAGGCCTATGGCGGCGATGACGGGCTGGCGATCCGGCGCGTGGCGCCGGTGCTGGGGCTGAACCTCCGGGACGCGGCGACGCTGTTCTGGATCTGCCTCGGGCTGCTCGCCGCGTGGCTGTTCCTGATGGACCGCATCGCGCGATCCCGCTTCGGGCGGGTGCTGGCCGGCGTGCGGCAGGGGGAGCGGCGGATGGCCGCGCTCGGCGTGCGGACCTACTTCTACAAGCTCGTCGCTTTCGTCATCGCCGGCATGGGCGCGGCGATGGCGGGGGCGCTGATGGTGAACTACCTGCGCTTCGTCTCGCCGGACATGATGGCCTGGACCAAGTCCGGCGAGATGATGATCATGGTGATTCTCGGCGGGCTGGGCACGCTGCTGGGGCCGGTGATCGGCGCCGCGGCGCTGGTGACGCTGGAGTACAGCCTCTCCGGCATGACGGAGCACTGGCAGTTCGTGCTGGGGCCGATCCTGCTGCTGGTCGTGCTCTTCGCGCGCGGCGGGCTGATGGGCGTGGTGCGGCGCCTGGCCGGGCGGCGCGCGCCGGAGGCGGAACCGCCCCAGGCCCTGCCGGCGGGCGAACTGACACCAAGCCAGGCGCTTCCGGAGACCGCGCGACATGGCTGAGCCGCCCGTCCTCTCCGTCCAGAACCTGGTCAAGCGCTTCGGCGGCCTGACCGCGACGGACAAGCTGAGCCTGGAGGTGCTGCCGGGCGAGCTGCACGCGCTGATCGGGCCGAACGGCGCGGGCAAGACCACCGCGATCGGCCAGATCATGGGCGAGATCACGCCCGACAAGGGCCGCATCCTCTTCATGGGGGAGGAGGTCACGCGCCTCTCCGCCCCGGCGCGGGTGGCGCGCGGGCTGGCCCGCACCTTCCAGATCACGCAGTTGCTGGAGGACGACACGGCGGAATCCAACGTCGCGCTGTCCGTGCAGGCGCGGGCCGGGCACTCCTTCCGCTTCTGGCGCGATGCCTCCCGCGATCCGCGGCTGCTGGAGCCGGCGCGGGCGGCGCTGGAGGAGGTGGGGCTCTCCCGCGCGCGCTGGGCGCTGCCGGTGGCCGATCTTTCCCACGGGGAGCGCAAGCAGCTGGAGCTGGCCGTGGCCCTGGCGAGCCGCCCGCGCATGCTGCTGCTGGACGAGCCGATGGCGGGGCTGGGGGCCAGCGAATCCCTGCGGATGACGGAGGTGCTGCGCCGCTTGAAGGGCCGCATCCCCATGCTGCTGGTGGAGCACGACATGGACGCCGTGTTCAGCCTCGCCGACCGCCTCTCCGTGCTGGTCTACGGCCACTGCATCGCCTGCGGCGCGCCAGAGGCGATTCGGCAGGATCCGCAGGTGCGCGCGGCCTACCTCTCCGAGGAGGAGGCGGTCTGATGCTGGAGGTGGAGGGGCTGCGCGCCGGCTATGGCAGCGCGGAGGTGCTGTTCGACGTGAACCTGCGCGTGGGCCAGGGTGAGGTAGTGACGCTGCTCGGCCGCAACGGCATGGGCAAGACGACCACGGTGCGCGCCATCATGGGCCTGAACCCGCCGCGCGGCGGGCGGGTGAGGTTCCGGGGCGCCGTGGTCTCCGGCCTGCCGCCGGAGGGCGTGGCGCGGCGCGGCATCGGGCTGGTGCCGGAAGGGCGACAGGTCTTCCCGACGCTGACGGTGCGGGAGAACCTCGTCGCCACCGCCGCAGATCGGGAGAAGGCGCGCCATCCCTGGACGCTGGAGCGGGTCTTCACCCTGTTCCCGCGCCTGCGGGAGCGCGCGGGGCAGTCGGCCCGCACTCTCTCGGGCGGGGAGCAGCAGATGCTGGCCATCGGCCGCGCGCTGATGACCAACCCGCACCTGCTCATCCTGGACGAGGCGACGGAGGGGCTGGCGCCGGTGATCCGGGCGGAGATCTGGACGACGCTGGCCGAGCTCAAGGCGGAGGGCCAGGCGATCCTGCTGATCGACAAGACCCTGGCGGCGCTGCGGCGGCTGGCGGATCGGCACACGGTGCTGGAGAAGGGCCGCACCGTGTGGGAGGGCAGCGGGGCGGAGCTGGACCGCGACTTCGCCCGGGTGAAGGCCTGGATCGGGGTCTAGCCGCCCTACCCGATGACGCGCACGGCCCTGGAGCCCGTGCCGGAATACATCGCCTGGTCGCGGGCGGTGGTCTCGGCCTCCACCCGCTTGGCCTCCCTTGCGCGCAGCTCGTTCAGCTCCGCCTGCGCGGCCTCTCCGGCGCGGATGCGGGCGCGGGCGCGGCGGCGGGAGGGACCGGCGGCCGCCCAGGCGACAAGGGCGCCGAGCAGGAAGGCGAGCGCCGCGATCAGCAGCACCGCCAGCGCCAGCGGGGTCTGCCAGGTCAGGTCGAAGGGCCAGAGGCCGACCTGCACGGGCTGCATGTTTGAGACGGCGAACAGCACGATGACGAGGAGGAGGGGCAGGAACAGCAACGCGCGCCACATCGGCGGAACTCCTGTGGTGTCAGCCTTCCGCGGCCTTCGAGGGGGCCTTGGCCGAGGGGGCCTTCGAGGCGGCGGTGGAGGCGGCAGTCTGGCGCGGGCTCTGCAGCGGGCCGCCATTGACCCTCTCGCGCAGCTCCTTGCCGGGCTTGAAGTAGGGAACGGCCTTGCCGGAGACCGCAACGGACTCGCCCGTGCGGGGGTTGCGGCCGGTCCGGGCATCCCGCTTCTTGGCGGAGAAGGCACCGAAGCCCCGCAACTCCACCCGGTCCCCGCGGGAGAGCGCGGCGGTGATCTCCTCGAAGATCGTGGCCACGATCAGCTCCACGTCCGGCTGGCGCAGATGGGGGTTGGCCGCCGCCAGGGCCGCGATAAGTTCCGACTTCGTCATGCCGACGGGGTCGTCGATGATGTCACTGCGCGCATCCCGGTCCGATCAACGCGGAGGCTGCCAAAGCGTCCCCGCGCCGTCAACGTGCAGCGGCGCGCCAAGCCCTTCTGAAATCAGGGTTTTCACCATGGGCGGCAGAGCGGCGGCCAGGGTCTCGCCCAGCGCCGTGCCAATGGATGCGCCGAAGGTGCGCTCCCGCAGGTCGCGGGCGCGCAGGTCGCGCACCGGCAGGTCCTCGGCGATGCTGTGGGCCGTGGCGAGGTGGGCGCGGGCCTCCCTCTCCCCGCCGATGGCGTCCACCAGCCCGGCGGAGAGCGCCTGGCGGCCGGTCATGATGCGGCCATCGGCCAGCGCCCGCACCCGGTCCTCCGGCATGCGGCGGCCCTCCGCCACGCGGCGGACGAACTGGTCGTAGAGGTCCTGCACCACGGCGCGCAGCGCGGCGCGGCCCTCCTCCGTCAGCGGCCGGAAGGGGCTGGGCTGGTCCTTCAGCGCGCCGGAGGTGATGGCCTCCGCCCGCAGCCCGAGGCTGCGCATGGCGCCCTCCGCGTCGAAGGACTGCAGCAGCACGCCGATGGAGCCGGTCACGCTGCCTTCCCTGGCGAAGATGCGCTCGGCGGGCATGGCGATCATGTAGCCGGCCGAGGCGGCGGTGCCGCCGAAGGTGGCCACCAGCGGTTTGGCGGCGCGGAAGCGGGCCAGGGCGGCGTGCAGGGCCTCCCCGCCCGCCACGGTGCCGCCGGGGCTGTCCACCGCCAGGATCATGCCGCGGACCGAATCGGATTTCGCGGCCCGCTCGATCGCCTCCACCAGCCGGCGGTCATCCGTGATGGTGCCGGACACGGTGAGGCGGAGAACATGCGGGCCGGCGGCGAAGCCGGCGAGGGACGACGGCCCGTCCTCGTCCAGCGCCGCGGCGGCCAGCCCGAGCCCGCCGATCACGGCCAGGACGGCGAGAAGGCGCCACAGCCCGCGGCTGCGCTTCAGGCGCCGGCGGTCCAGCAGCAGGTCGGCCTCCAGCCCGCCCTGGATCCCGGGCAAGGGGGCCGCGGAGACCGGGGGCGCGGCGGCCGGGGGCTGGGGCGCGGGCCAGGGAGAGGGCGTTGCCATGCCGCGTCTATGCACGGCCCGCGCGGGCCGCGCTAGAAGAAGCGCGCAAGAAGAAGCGCGCCAGACGAAGCCGGACCACGGCGGTGGGCGCGACGCAAAACCCGCGCCCCGTCGCGTGACACGGGACCGCGGCCCGGGTTAGAGAGAAGGGGTTCTCAAGGCCCGGCCGCCGGGTGCGGGCCACTCCAACGGGACAACGCCCATGCGCCTCGCGCTCCTTGCCGTGCCGGCCCTCCTCCTCGCTGTGCCGGCCCTGACCGCACCGGCCGCCGCGCAGACCCAGCTGCGCTCCCGCGCCGTCGCCAATGCCGTCACGCCGCCCTCCACAGGGGATGCAACCTGCGACGACGCGGTGGCGGCCTGGCGGGCCTGCATCGCCGCCTCCCCCAAGGCGCCGGCGGACAAGGTCCAGGCGAACACCGAGGTGGACAAGTTCGTGCGCGACGTCTTCGACGCCCGCGGCCCCCACCGCGACGACCTGATCCGCGCCTGCGGGCCCACCGCCTCCGGCTACCGGCTGATGGTCGAGAACGGGACCTGCGCCGGCAACATCACCGGCGCCCGGGACGACCAGGCGACCCGCGTGGGCACGCCACCCTCCGCTGTCGCGGCGCAGCGGCGGGCGCAGCGGTAGGTCTTCGCCTCCAGTCTGTCCCGGGGAGAGGAAGAAGGAGTTCTTCCTCTCCCCGAACCCCTCACCATCATCTTCTTCTAGGCTTTGGGAATACCCGGCTGCCGGTGCGCCTCGGGTCGATGACCCGAGGCGACTGCAAGGGCAGGAAGAGGCCCCTCACGCGGGGCCCCGTCGCAGGACGGCGCCGCAGCAGCCAGACGGGGGTCCAGGGGCCTCCGGCCCTTGGCGGGTGAGGTGTGGAGAGGGCGGCGCCCTCTCCACGGCCTTTCAGCGCCGCCGCCGGAGAAGCAGGTGGACCGCCCCCGTATTGGCCCGGTGCGGGTGCGCCGCGCCCAGGATCAGCGGCCGCAGCGAGGGCAGGTTGAGCCAGTGGGGCAGTTCGCGGCGGAGGATCCCGCCCTCCCCGCTGCCTTTGCCGGTGACGATCGCCACGCAGCGCACGCCGTCCGCATGGGAATCCCGGATGAAGGAGAGGGTGGCGCCGTAGGCCTCCTCGGCGCGGCGGCCGTGGAGGTCCAGGGTGCGCTCCGGGCGGATCTTGCCGCGGCGGAGGTCGCGCCAGCGGCGGTCGTCCATGCCGGCGCCGGGCTGGCCGACGGCGATGGCGGGCACGCGGGCGGGGGCGGCCGGGTGGGCCGGCGGGATCGGGGCTTCGGCGGGCTGGGGCGGCGGGGCAGGCGGCTCGGGCACGGGGGGCGGCGGGGCGTCGCGGCCGGGCAGCGCCGCGACGCCGTTCAGGGCGAGGTAGGCGTGCCACAGGGCCCGCTCGGCCTGCGAGACAGGGCGCGGACGTCTGGCCATCAGTCGGCGGGGTTGGCGATCTCGCCGGGGCGGGCGATCGGCTCGCGCGCGGCGGCCGGGCGGGGGTCGGCGGCCTCGGACAGGGCGGTACGGGCGGCGGGCGCGTCCTCGATCAGGATGACGTGCAGGCGGCGCGGGCCGTGGGCGCCGAGCTCCAGCGTCTGCTCGATGTCGGCGGAGCGGGAGGGGCCGGTGACGAGCATGACGTTGCGGGGCATGAAGCCGCCCGATGGGTTCGGATTGGGCTCGGCACCGCCGCGCTCGGCGCGCAGGCGGTCCCAGGCCTCCTCATAGGCGCCGAGGATGTCGGAGGCGCGGAGGATCGCGATCTCCGTCTCCGGCAGGATGTTGAGGGTGGTCGGGCGCTCGGGCCCGGAGGGGAAGACGAGGGTGCCCGTCTCCGCCACCCCGGCCCAGGCGTGCTGGACGGAAACGGCGTCGCTGGGCAGGGCGCGGCGCGTCTCGAAGGCCAGCATGGGGCGGTCCGCCCAGGGCAGTGCCGCAAGCGCCGGGTGCGGGGCGAGGACGAAACGCGGCTCGAGGTTCTGCGCGGCCAGGTAGTCCGCCACGGCGGCGGGGACGGAAGCGGCATCCTCCACCCGCTCCACCGTGCCGAACTCTTTCTCCACGTTCTTCACGAAGAGGGCGATCTGCTCCGGGCCGCCGATGCGGGCGCGGGCGGGGATGAGGTGGCGGGGATGGGTGGCCAGCCGCCCGTCCAGCATCGCCGCCTGGTCGCCCGGCAATGCACCGCGGCGCAGCCCGCGCCGGACGGCGCCGAGGATCGCTTCCCTGGATTCGTCGGAACCTGAGGCCATGCGCGCTTGTAGCACAGTCTTCACGGGCTGGCCCGCGATGCGGGGCCTGGAAAGAGGAAGGGGCCAGGGGATTGCTCCCCTGGCCCCTTCCATTCAGCCCCTTCGGCTCACGCCGCCTCGCTCTCCGAGCGGCGGGCGTGCTTCTTGCGCTCGTTCGGGTCGAGGTAGCGCTTGCGGAGCCGCACCGCGGTCGGCGTCACCTCCACCAGCTCGTCGTCCTCGATGTAGGCGATCGCCTGCTCCAGCGACATGCGGCGCGGCGGAACCAGGAGAAGCGCCTCATCCTTGCCGGCGGCCCGGATGTTGGTGAGCTTCTTCTCCTTGATCGGGTTCACGTCGAGGTCGTTCTCGCGCGAGTGCTCGCCGAGGATGAGGCCGACATAGACCTTCACGCCAGGATCGACGAAGAGCGCGCCGCGCTCCTGCAGGGCGAACAGCGCGTACTGCACCGCCTCGCCGTCCGAGTTGGAGATCAGGGAGCCCTTGACGCGCCCCTCGATGGAGCCGGCCCAGGGGCGGTAGCCGATGAACAGGCGGTTCATCATGCCCGTGCCGCGCGTGTCCGTCATGAACTCGCCGTGGTAGCCGATCAGGCCGCGCGACGGGATCTCGAAGGTCAGGCGCACCTTGCCGCCGCCGGAGGGCCGCATGTCCTGCATCATGCCCTTGCGCAGCGCCATCTTCTCGACGACCACGCCGGAGTAGCTCTCGTCCACGTCGACGAGAACCTCCTCGTAGGGCTCCTCCTTCTCGCCGGTCTCCGGGTTCACCTGCGTCAGCACGCGGGGGCGCCCGATGGTCAGCTCGAAGCCCTCGCGCCGCATCGTCTCGATCAGCACGCCGAGCTGCAGCTCGCCGCGGCCCGCCACCTCGAAGGCGTCCACTTCCTCGGACACCTTCACCTTGATGGCGACGTTGCCCTCGATCTCCTTGAACAGGCGATCACGGATCTGGCGCGACGTGACCTTCTTGCCCTCGCGGCCGCCGAGCGGACCGTCGTTGATGCGGAAGGTCATGGTGAGCGTCGGCGGATCGACCGGGATGGCCGGCAGCGGCTCCGTCACCTCAGGGGAGGCGATGGTGTCGGGGATCGTCGCGTCGGACAGGCCGGCGATGGCGATGATGTCGCCCGCCTGCACCTCGTCCACCGGCACGCGGTCCAGGCCGGAGAAGGTCATCAGCTTCGTCAGCCGCCCCGTCTCCACCACCGTGCCGTCCTGGCGCAGCACGCGCACGGGCATGTTCACCCGCGCCGTGCCCTGCTCCACGCGGCCCGTCAGGATGCGGCCGAGAAAGTTGTCCGCCTCAAGGATGGAGGCGTTCATGGCGAAGGGGGCGTTCACGTCCACCTTCGGGGCCGGCACGTGGCTCAGGATCAGGTCGAACATCGGGGACAGGTCCTTGCGCGGCCCGTCCATCGACATGTCGGCCCAGCCCTGGCGGCCGGAGGCGAACATGGTGTGGAAGTCCAGCTGCTCGTCCGTCGCGCCCAAGGCGGCGAAGAGGTCGAACACCTCGTTCAGCACCTCGTCGGCGCGCGCGTCCTGGCGGTCCACCTTGTTGATGACCACAATCGGCTTCAGGCCGCGGGCCAGCGCCTTGGTCAGCACGAACTTCGTCTGCGGCAGCGGGCCCTCGGCCGCGTCGCAGAGCACGATGGCGCCGTCCACCATGGACAGGATGCGCTCCACCTCGCCGCCGAAATCGGCGTGGCCAGGGGTGTCGACGATGTTGATCTTCGTCCCCTTCCAGTCCACCGCGGTGGACTTGGCGAGGATGGTGATGCCGCGCTCGCGCTCCAGGTCGTTGCGGTCCATGGCCCGCTCGGCGACCTGCTGGTTCGCGCGGAAGGCGCCGGCCTGCTTCAGGAGATTGTCGACGAGCGTGGTCTTGCCATGGTCGACGTGGGCGATGATCGCCACGTTGCGGATGTTCTGCGTCACCGCGCGATATTCCTCTGTGCGCGATGCGGGCCCAATCCCCGTGGCCGGGTTCCCGGGCCCATCGCGCCGTTTCGCCGGCCCGTGCGGTCCGGCGGCCTCCGCCCGAAGATCCAACCCATATGGAAGGCCCCGCGCGCATCGGCGGCGGGGCCTTTCTTCGGCGGTTCGGCGTGTTGCGCCGCACAGATAGCGCGCCGCACACCGGATTGCGAGGGTTTCCGGCGATGATGCCGCGCCGCCCGCCCATGCGGGGGAAGCGGGCCTGGAGAAGACGCGTCCTCGGCCCCAAGGGGCTCCGCCCCCTGGACGCCCGCCAAGGGCCTGAGGCCCTTGGGACACCATCTGGCTGCCGCCGCCCCGACCTGACACGGGGTCTCGGCGCGGTCGGCGTTATACTGCCCTTGCAGTCGCCTCGGGTCATGGACCCGAGGCGCACCGGCAGCAGGGTAAGACCAACTCGAAGAAGAAGAAGATGGTGAGGGGTCCGGGGAGAGGAAGAATTCCTTCTTCCTCTCCCCGGGACAGACCAGCAGCCGAAAGACCTGGACCTACCCCCGCGGCATCGTCTCCGCCGGCACGCCGGAGGGCGCCGCCGGCGGCACGGCCGGGCGCGGGCCCTGGCGCGGGGTGCCGCGGCGGCCCTCGGCCGGCGGGCGGGGCGCATCCACGGAGGTCGGAACGTCCTCCGGCAAGGGGCGGGCGCCGGGGCCGGTCGGGGAGGCGGGCAGGGCAGCCTCGGCACGGTCCAGGGCCTGCAGGGCGGAGCGGGTATCGCCCTGCGCGGCCAGGCGCCGCGCCTCAGTGATCTGGCTCAGCGCCGCGCTGGACTGGGGCCGGTCCGCCTCGCTCGCCAGCACGGAGTTGGTCAGGAGCCGCGTCTCCATCCGCTCCAGCGCCTCCACGGCGCGGCCGGCCTGGCGGCGGATCAGAAGGGCGCGGGCCTCGGCCATCTGGCCGCGGGCGGTCTCCACGCCGCCGGCATCCGCCAGGGCGGCGTTGCGGTTCTGCGCGGGAACGGAGGGGATGGCGCCGGGGTTGGAGCGCTCCCGCCGCATCTCCCGCACGGCCGGGTCCGCCGGGGCGGTCTGGGCCTGGGCCAGGGCGGGGACCAGGGAGGGGGCGGCGAGCAGGGCCGCGGCAAGCAGGACGGGGGTGCGAATCATGGCGCTCTCCTTATCAGGTGTTGCCCCCGCTATGGGGCCGCGCCCGGGGCGCGGGGAAGGCGTCCCCTTCCGCTTTCCGATCACGCTCCCTCGAACGGGTCCTCCGCGCGGCCGCCCGGGCGCGGGGAGAGCGCGAGGGCCAGCCCGAAGGCGGCGGCCACGCCGACGGAAACGGTCAGGCCAATGCCGCGCAGCACGGGCGTCTCGCAAAGCGCCAGCAGCCCGAAGGTGAGCAGCGTGGCCACCGCGCAGCTCAGCACGGCGGCCCGGCTCCGCGCCGCCTCCTCCGCCGCCTCGCGCCGGGCGAGGAACAGCGCGTAGTCCAGCCCGACGCCGGCCATCAGCAGCAGCGCGGCGAGATGGAAGGGCGTCAGCCGCTCCCCGGCGGCGGAGAGGACGGCCAGCACGATCGTTACCGCCCCGGCCATAGGGGCCAGGTGCCACAGCGCCGCCGCCACCCCGCGCAGCCCGGCGCCGAGCAGCGCCAGCACCGCCAGCGCGCCCACGCCGCACCAGAGCAGCGCGCCGCGCGTGGTGGCGGCGATCATGCCCTCCGTCTCGGCCTTCACGTCCACCAGCAGCACGCCGGGATCGTTCAGCCCCGCCACCGCCGCGCGCAGGGCGGCCGTGTCCGCGACCCCGGCCAGCAGGCCGAGACCGCGCCACTCCTCGCCGCGCCGCGACAGCAGGGGCGAGAGGCGGGTGGCGATCAGGGGCGCCTCGGCCAGCCCCTCGGGCGTCAGCAAGGGCAGGCCGCGGCTCTCCTCCACCCCGTCCAGGAAGGGCACGAAAGCCGGGAGGCGGAAGGGAAGGCCGGAGGCGGCCTCGGCCAGCCGGGCGGAGAGATCGTCCCGCGCCGGCAGGCCCGCCCGGCGCGCCGCCTGGGTGGCCCCGCTGGGAAGGTAGCGGCTGGGCAGGTCGGCCCCGGCCAGGCGCCCATCCGCCACCAGCGGCGCCAGGGCGGCCGCCGCTCGCTCCGAGGCGCGGAGCACCGCCTCCGCATCCCCGCCCCGCAGCGCCAGCAGGGTGCGGACATCCGGCGCGCCGAGCTGGCGGCGCAGCTCCGTATCCAGGTTGCGGTCCGCCTCGGGCACAGGGCTGAGGCGGGCGATGTCGTCCTCCCAGCGCGGCGCCCCGGCCCCCACGATCCAGCCCAGCGCCAGCACCACCGCCCCTGCCGCCAGGACGGGCCGGCCCGAGAGCCGCGCGAGGGCGCGCCCGGCCCAGCCCGGCAGGGGGTGCGCGGTGAGCGCCGCACCCGGCAGCAGCGCGGGCAGGCCCCAGCGCGTGACCGCCACCGCCGCCAGCAGCCCGGCCGCCCCGAAGAGCCCGAGTTGCGCCAGGCCGGGGAAGCCGGAGGCCATCATTGCCACCAGGCCAAGCGCCGCGGCGCCCGCCGCGAGCCGCAGGGTCGGCCAGATCCGCCGCGCGGCCTCCCCCAACGCCTCCCCCGGGCGCCGCCCGGTGAGGAGGAGGATGGGGTAGTCCACCGCGACCCCCAGCATCGTCACCCCGAAGCCCAGCGCCGCCCCCTGCACCCGCCCGAAGACGAGCGCGACCGCCAGCGCCCCCGCCAGCGTGCCCGCCAGCAGCGGCACCGCCATGGCGAGGATCATCACGGGCGAGCGGTAGCGCCAGACGAGGAAGGCCAGCAGCAGCGCGCCCGAGAGGATCGAGACCCGCTCCACATCCGCCCGCACGGAGGCGGCGGCGGCGGCGGCGAAGACGCCGGGGCCGGAGAGCAGCAGCCGCGCGCCCTTCGGATCGGCCGCCGCGAAGGCCGCGCGCACCGCCTCCGCCGCCTGCGCCTGGGCCTCCGTATCCGTGCCCGCGGCCCGGCTGCGCGCCACCATCAGCGCGCGCGGAGGTCCCTCCCCGCCCGCGAACCACGCCCCGTGCCGGACCTGCACGGAGGAGCCGCCGAGCCAGCCCTTCAGCGTCTCCAGGAACACCCCCGTGGGATCGGCGAAGCCCAGCCGGGAGAAGAGGCCGGAGAGAGAGGAGCGCAGCCCGTCCAGCACCGCCTCCAGCCCCCGCCGCAGCGCCAGCGGCTCGAAGCGCCCTTCCGAGTTGCCGAGCAGGTAGCGGTAGCGGAACAGCAGGGCCTGCTCCCCCTCCGTGAGGTCCGCCGTGCCGTTGCCGACGAAGGCGAAGCGGCCCGTGGCCCTCATCGCCTCCCCCATGCCGCGGGAGATGCGCGCCAGTTCCGCCTCCTCCGCGCCCTCAATCCCCGCCAGCAGCAGGGTGGTCGCCGCGCCCTCCCGCAGCTCCTCCAGCAGGAAGGCGGCCTCGGGCGTCGCGGCGGGGGGCAGGAAGTCCGCCATGTCCGTGCGGATCTCGATCACGCGGAACAGCAGCAGGCCGAGAAGGGCCAGCGCCAGGAGGGCGAGCACCAGACGGGCGGCGGCGTGGCGAATCATGCGGCGCCTTGTCCCCGAAAATGCGGGGAATGGCGATTCGGGTGGCCGGCAAGGGGTCCGCTTCCAGGCGGGTACGGCGCGCCTCCCCCAGGCCGAGCAATCATCTCTCCCGAGAGAGATGGCCTAGACCAGAAAGCCCGCCTCGCGGAGCGATCGCCGCAGGACCGCCACCAGGACGGCCAGCAGAAGGGTAAGGACGAGAGCGAGAAGAGGAACGGCCGAGGCCCATTCCACGCGCTCGGGATCGTCGGGATGGTGCCGAATCTGCAGCCGCGCGCCGACCCGCGGCAGGTTGCCCCGGCCGTAGTTGCGCAGAGCGGCACGCACCTCCGTCCCGTCCGGGAGCCGGAAAAGGATCGGCATGGGCTGCCCCGTGTAGGATCCACCCTGACGGCGCGGCTCCGCGATGCCGAGGAACGTCGCCTCGCACCGAACCCATCGCAGCATCTGGCGCAATCGGAGCAGCGCGAGCCCGGCGACGCCGAGGATGGCCGCTGCCAGCCACAGGTTCTCCATACCGCACGACGCTACATCGCACGGCGCAGGGCCTCAAACCGTCGGAGATCAAGGGGGCTAGGCCGCCCCGGGAAAGCAACACCCCATTTCGGCGGACAATCCGTGAGGGGATTCCAGAAAAAGGAGATCCCTTTCCCTCCGGTTCCGCCCGGCCACCCTCAGGCGTCCAGCCGCGCCCGCACCAGCCGCAGCGCGGCCTCGTAGGCGGCATCCGCGTCCAGCCCCGTCGTGTCCAGCACCAGCGCGTCCTCTGCCGCGCGCATGGGCGCCACGTCGCGGGCGGCGTCGCGGGCGTCGCGCACCGCCATCTCGGCCGCAACCTCTTCCAGGGGGATGGCTTCGCCCTTGGCCCGGCGCTCCAGCCAGCGGCGCTCCGCCCGGGCCTCGGGAGAGGCGGTGACGAAGATCTTCACGCGGGCATCGGGGCAGACCACGGTGCCGATGTCGCGCCCGTCCATCACCGCGCCGTTGCGGGCGGCGAAGACCCGCTGGAACTCCAGCAGCAGGGCGCGGACGGGGGGCTGGGCGGCCACCTGGCTCGCGCCCTGGTCCGTGTCCGGGGCGCGCAGGTCGGGGCGCCGCAGGTCCTCGGGCGTCAGGGCGGCGGCGGCGGCCTCGGCCGCGGCCGGGTCGGTCGGCAGGCCGCCGGAGAGGAGCACGCGGCGCGCGACGGCGCGGTAGAGCAGGCCGGTGTCGAGGTAGGGCAGGCCCAGCTCGGCGGCCAGGCGCCGGGCCAGCGTGCCCTTGCCGGCGGCGGCGGGGCCGTCCACCGCGATCACCACCGGCGCCGTCATCGCCTCCGGCGGCGCGCCTCCCGGGGCCGTCCCGCTCATGCCGTCCTCCCGGTGGCGGTGATCGCGGCGCCGCCCGCCAGCCCGTTCATCAGGCCGATGAAGCCGGGGAAGGAGGTGTCGATGAAGGCCGAGTCGTCCACCGCCACCGGGCGGGAGGAAGCGAGGCCCATGACGAGGGCGGACATGGCGATGCGGTGGTCCATATGCGTCTCCACCACCCCGCCGCCGGGGGCCGGGGCACCATCCCGAGCGATGATCAGGTCGTCGCCCTCCACCTCGGACCGCACGCCGTTGGCGGCCAGCAGCGCGACGGTGGCGGCCAGCCGGTCGCTCTCCTTCACTCGCAGCTCGCCCAGGCCCCGGAAGCGGCTGGTGCCGCGCGCGAAGGCGGCGGCCACGGCAAGGACGGGGTACTCGTCGATCATGGAAGGGGCGCGCGCGGCCGGCACGTCCACCCCGCGCAGCTCGGAGAAGGCGGCGGTGATGTCGCCCACGGGCTCCCCGCCCTCCACCCGCGCGTTCGAGACGACGAGCTCCGCGCCCATCTCGCGCAGCGTGTCGAAGAGGCCGGTGCGCAGCGGGTTCAGCCCCACGCCCTCCACCGTCACGCGGGATCCCGGCACCAGCAGCGCCGCCACCAGCGGGAAGGCGGCGGAGGAGGGGTCGGCGGGCACCACCACGGGCGCGGCGCGCAGCTCCGGCTGGCCGTCCAGCTCGATCACGCGGCGGTTGCCCTCCGCCTCCACCCGCACGGCGGCGCCGAAGTGGCGGAGCATGTTCTCCGTGTGGTCGCGGGTCGCCTCCCGCTCCTCCACCCGCGTGGTGCCGCGGGCGCAGAGGCCGGCGAGCAGCACCGCGGACTTCACCTGGGCGGAGGGCACGGGCACGGCGTAGTCCAGCGGCAGGGGGTCGGCCGCCCCCTCCACCGCCAGCGGCAGGCGCCCGCCCTCCCGCCCCGTGAAGCGCGCCCCGCAGGCGGAGAGCGGATCCGTCACCCGCCGCATCGGGCGCTTGCGGAGCGAGGCGTCGCCCGTCAGCACCGCAAAGACCGGGTGGCCTGCCAGCAGCCCGCAGATCAGCCGCGCGGCGGTGCCGGAATTGCCCATGTCCAGCACGTCGGCCGGCTCCACTAGCCCGCCCACGCCGCGGCCGGCCACGCGCCAGTGGCCGGGGCCCGCCTGCTCCACCTCCGCCCCCAGGGCGCGCATGGCGGCGGCGGTGCGGAGCACGTCCTCCCCTTCCAGCAGGCCGGTGATCTCCGTGGTGCCCACGGCGAGCGCGCCGAACATCAGGGCACGGTGGGAGACGGACTTGTCGCCCGGCACAGCGACGGTTCCGCGCAGCCCGCCCCCGCCCGGACCTGTCGCGGGGGGCGCCGAGGCCTGCATCGGCGCCGTCGGCGCAGGGGGATGGGACATCGGCGGCACCCAGGACAAGGCGTGGCGGGTAAGGCGGGGCGGGCAGGAATCGGGGCGGAAATGAACGCGGGCGTTTGACACGCCCCTGCCCCCATGGCAATGCGCGCCGCCCTTCCGAACCCCCCGGTCCGCGGCCCCCTCCCGGACCCATCCGAGGCTTCCCTGATGGCCCTTGCCGAACTCGGCCTCAAGCGGACCTGCGTCGCCTGCGGTGCCCGCTTCTACGACCTGACGAAGACCCCCGCCGTCTGCCCGAAGTGCGGGACGGAGCAGCCGGCGGAGCAGCCCCGCGCGCGCCGCGCCGCCAACCCGCTGCCCGAGGAGAAGGTGCGCAAGCGCGCCGCCGCCACGGAGGGGACGGACGGCGACGAGATCGAGGTGGATGACGCCGACGCCGACGTGGCGGAGGATGCGGAGGACCTCGACGAGGACGAGGACATCGCCGAGGACATCGGCGTCGAGAGCAGCGACGACGAGGAGAGCTGAGGGGCCGGGAGGGGTCTTCCCCTCCCCTCCTCAGGGACGGCCGCCCTCCGCCGCCCCGACCACCGCCGCGACGGCCGCTTCCCCGGCGGGGGTCAGCCGGTAGGTCCCGCGCTCCACCCGCTCGAACCAGCCGTACACGTTCCGCAGCAGCACGCGGGCGGCACCCGGCGCCAGGCCGGCCAGCTCGCGCGGGCGCCTCGGCCCGTCCCGCAGGGCCCCGGCCAGGGCCAGCGCCCCCTGGCGATACGCCGTCATGACGGGTCGCCGCACGCTGCCGCCGGGGCTGGGATCACCCCGCCGCCGCGTATGCTCGCCCAGCAGCCCTTCCCGCCGCGCCGCGTTCGGGCGCGGGCGGTAGGGGGTGGGTTCCGCCAGCACCTCCACCGCGCCGCGCGCCGGGTCCACCGCCAGCAGCCCGAATCCGAGCAGGCGGCACAGCTTCCAGGCCCGGCGGTCCCGGTCCCGCCCGCGGCGGGAGGCGCGGACGGCAAGGTACACCGCGTCCGCCGCCGGCATCCGGTCCACGCCCTGCAGCAGAAGCTCCAGCGTGAAGCCGCCCTTCATCTCGGCGATGACGAGGGTGGGCGGCCCGCCGTCGCGGCGCACGGCCACCACGTCGCAGCCGCACACCTCGCCTTTCGCCTCGTAGCCCAGCCCCTCCAGATAGGCCTTTACCGTCGCGTAGAGCGACGTCTCCGGCGCGCGGGACCGGGGCAGGGCCTTCTCCCTCAGGCCTTTGGCCCTGTCCCTCAGGCCTTCGTGGCCTTGGCGGCCTTGCGCTTTGCCTTCTTCGCGCCGGCGAAGGCCGCTTCCTTGAGGGAGGGGCTGGCCTTGAACTTCACCGTCGCGCCGGCCTTCACGGCGACCTTCTCGCCGGTGCGGGGGTTCAGCGCCGTGCGCTTGGGCGTCTCGCGCACCGAGAAGGAACCGAAATCCGGCAGGGAGAAGCGGCCGTTCTCGATGATCTCCGCCTTGATCGCCGCGACGATGTCCGCGGCCAGGCGCCCCGCCGCCACCCCGGTCATCTCGGTGGACTGCTGGATCACACCGGTCAGGAACCTCTTCGACATGCGCGTCGTCTCCGTGCTTGAAATCATTGCCGTCCCACGCCCGGATACCGCGGCCGCTGACGGCCGCGCTCTTACGGCCTTCCCACAGGGGATGAAAAGGTGCCCGCCCCCCTCACGGGCGATGTAAAGCGGATGTTTGGGGGAAGCCGCGGAACGAAAAATGTTCTAGGATGGATGGACTCCCCTCCAGGCCGCTCATGCCCAGCACCCGCCGCTCCCTTGCCCGAGGCCTCCTCGGCGCCGCTCTCGCCCCTGCCGCCCTCGCCCCTGTCGCACTGGGTGCCATGGCCCGCCCGGCCGCCGCCCAGGCAGGTGCCGCCGCCAGCGCCGCGGCCGGCGGTGCCGCCGCCATCGCCGATATCCGCGGCCACCTCCGCCGCGCCCGCGCCGCCGTCCCGGCGGGCCGGGTCCGTGCCCGCATCGCCCTGGACCGCACGCTGGAGCGGCTGGACGACCTGGCGATCGAGCCCTCCGCCGGGCGGCTGATCCTCGTCAACATCCCTGCCGCGGAGCTGATCGCCTACGACAACGGGCGGGAGGTGATGCGCTCCCGCGTCGTCGTCGGCGCCAACAGGACCCGCACGCCCCAGCTCGCCACCTTCGTCACCGCGGCGCGCTGCAACCCGCCCTGGTACGTGCCTGCCAGCATCGTGCCGGAGGTGCGGGCCGCCGGCCTCACCGGCTTCCGCTGGATCAACGGCAAGCTCGTCCAGCCGCCCGGCCCCACCAACCCACTGGGCGTCCTCCGCATCGGCCTGCTGGATTCGGACGGCATCTTCCTGCACGGCACCAACAGCCCCGCGGCCTTCTCCCGCGCCTCCCGCGCCCTCTCCCACGGCTGCGTGCGGGTGGAGCGAATCCGGGAGGTCGCGGCCTGGCTGCTGGACCGGACCACCACCTCCCTCCAGGCGACGCTGGACACCGGCCGCACCTACGAGCTGCCGCCCACCCAGGAGGTGCAGGTCGCCCTGGCCTACCTCTCGGCCTGGCCCGACAGCGCCGGCCGGGTGGTGACCTACGCCGATCCCTACGGGCTGGACGAGCCCGGCACCCGCCGCGCGCCCTATCGCCGCGTGTCGCGCCCCGTCCTTCAGACGCCGGAAGAGGCGGAGACCACGGCGCGGCCGCCGCCGCAGGAGGACAACCCGCTCTAGGGAGGCGGGCGGAGCGCCCCCGGCCACTGTCCCGGCACGGCGTTCCCGGCAGGCCGGGCCGCCGCGCGGCGCCTGTGACACGGGGATGACCGGACTTTGACATCGGGCCCGCCGAGGTCACGAGGGCGGGAGGCAGGGTTCCAATCCGGCCGCACCTTTTCCAGCCTTTGGGACAGACGGAGACCCCTGGAGGCGCGGCGCATGTCCGGCAGCATCGGCAACCTGTCCAACACCTTCTTCGCGGCGGGGCCGAACCTGCCGAGCAACAATCTCGCCGCGGGGCCGAGTTCTCCCGGCAGCAACTTCGGGAGCGCGCTGAACACCGCGGCGGGGAGCCTCTCGGTCACCCTGCCGGAGATCAGCGTCACGGCGGGCTCGGATCTGCCCTCGCCCTCCTCCGGCGCGCCCGTGGGCTCGCCCGCCTACAACGCCGCGGCGAACCAGCGCTTCATGCACCTGCAGGCCGAGAACTCGCGGCTGCTGCAGCAGGCGGCGGACCGGAACGCGGAGTTGCAGCGGGCGGTGAACACCCCGATCCCGCAGTTCACGCCCATCGCGCCGCCGCCCCCGCTGCCGCCCCTGCCCCAGCTGCCTCCGGCCCCCGGACCCTTCATCCTGCCCCCGTCGGCCTTCGCGCCCCCTGCCCTGGCCACGCCCCCCGCCCCCGCCCCCGGGCCGTTCCCCATGGGTGAGGTGCCCCTGGCACCGGAGGCGCCGGTTCCCGAGGCGCCGATCTCCGGGCCGCCGCCCCTCCCTGTCGCCGAGGCCGCCCCGCTGCCCCTGCCCGCCCCCGCGGTGGCAGCGGTGCCGCCCGGCCCGGCCGGGGGAATGCCCTTCGGGCCCCTGCCCGCCTTCGCCGCCAACGGCTTCAACACCGGCCTTAACCCGGGCTTCGGCGGGATGTCCTTCGGGACGATCGTGCCCTCTGCCGCCGGCCTCGGCGCGCTCGGGGCCTTCGGCGCCGCCCTGGCCCCGGCGGGGCCACCTGGCACCACCGTGCTCCCCGGCGCGCCCACCATCCCGGATCCCTTCGCGACCCTCGGCGGCGCGGCGGGCTGGATCGGGCGCCAGGTCGGGGTTCCCGCCCTGAGCGGCGCCCTCGGCGCCTTCTTCGGCTCCACCACCGGCGCCATGCCGGGGCCGGTGACGGGGACCGTGCCCGGGCGGCCGGAGATCGGCTACCGCGCGAACCGCGACGAGGGGACGATCGCCCTGTTCAGCCAGAACGAGGCGGGCGAGATGACGGCCCCGCTCCGCCTGCTCCGCATGGCGCCCGAGGGCGCCCTGGTGGACGAGGCCGGGGCGGCGATGGGCCGCACCCTGCCGGACGGCAATTTCGAGCTGAACGACGCCGCCTTCGTCCCCGCCGCCCCCGTGGCGCCCCTGCCCGGGACCGACGCGGCGCCGGTGCTGCCGCCCCTGCCCGGCTTGGCGCCCGCTCCCGCCCTGCCGCCCCTGCCCGGCCTCGGCATCGCCCCGCCGGTCCCCGCCCTGCCGCCGCTGACCGTGCCGGTCCTGCCGCCGGTGGACGAGGGCATGGACATTGCCGGCGACCCCGGGCTGGTGGTGGAAAATCGCGGCGTGCCCGTGCCGCACGGGCCGGAGGCGCAGGCCGCCATCAACGAGGAACTCAGGCGCTACCAGGAGCAGCGCGACATCCGCGACGATTTCGGCGCCTTCGCCCAGCCCACGCCGGAGCAGGTCATCGGCGTGTGGCAGAGCCGCCCGGCGATCAACCGGCTGGCGGAGAGCATCGGGGAGCGCGGGCTGGACGACGCGGTGCGGCAGCTCTACCCGGACTACTCGCCCACCTACACGGGCTCCGGCAGCGGTACCGTGGACAAAATCTACGTGCGCCCCACCGCCGACCCGCTGCGGCCGGACGTGATCGTGGGCGAGGCGAAGGGCAACACCTCCCGCCTCGGCACCGCCACCACGATGACGGGGGAATCCGTGCGCCAGGGCACGGAGCGCTACCTGCAGCGCACGATCGACGCGATGCTGGTGAGCGAGGACCCGGCGCGGCGCGCGGCGGGGCAACTAATGAAGGACGCCTACTGGAACGGCCAGCTGCGCTACGTCGGCGGCAACACGCCCTTCACCACGGGGGCGGACGGCGCGCTGCAGGCCGGGGCGACGAAGGTGCAGGAGTTCCCGATCGGCAAGCCCCCCTTCTGAGGACGGCTGCCTGGGCAAGCCGCCCTCAGAAGGACGGCTGCCGGGGCAAGCCGCCCTCAGAAGGGCGGCTGCCGGGGAAGGGTGACGGAGCGCTCAGCGCCCCGTCATGATCCGCCCCACCAGCTCCTTCACCGTCGGGATGAACCCGTTGGAGTAGAAGGGGTCCTGGGCGAAGCGGTAGGCGTTGTGGCCCGCGAACATCAGGTTCTGGTCGGGGTCGGCGCCGTGGCCGATGTCCTGCAGGGTCTTCTGAATGCAGAAGCTGCGCGGATCGGCCTTCTTGCCGTTGGAGTGGTCGTCCGTGTGCTGCGCCCAGTTGGAGAAGCGGCACTGGGAGAGGCAGCCCATGCAGGCCACCTGGTCCGCCAGGATCTGGCGGCTGGCCTCCGGCGTCTCGAAGACGAGCGTGTCGTCGGGGGTGCGGAGCGCCTCGGTGAAGCCCTGCGACTCCCAGCCGAGCACGCGCTGCAGGTCGCCCGGCACGAGGTAGACGGGGCGCTTGCGCGGGCCCACGCCGTACACCGCGGAGTGCTCGCCGATCGGCTCGCCGGTATAGGCCACCTGACGGGCGGAGCGCTCCTCCAGCTCGCGCAGGAAGGGGTTCCGCACCGCGCTGCTGTAGAAGCCGGTGGGGGAAAAGTTCTGGAGCGAGACGTCGCCGGGCTTCAGCGTGAGGAGCTTCTGCTTCCAGGCGTCGGGGATCGGGCTCTCGCGCGTCACCAGGGGGCGGGTGCCGAACTGGAAGGCGATCGGGCCCAGCTCCGGGTTGTCGATCCAGTCCTGCCACTCCTCCAGCCACCACACGCCGCCGGCCATGATGATCGGCACGTCGCCGAGGCCGAGCTCGCGCATCTGCTGGCGCAGCTTCAGCACGCGGGCGTAGGGGGCCTCCGGATTGCGCGGGTCCTCGGAGTTGGAGAGGCCGTTATGGCCGCCCGCCAGCCAGGGATCCTCGTAGACCACGCCGCCCAGCCACTCGCTGGCCTTGGAGTAGGCGCGCTTCCACAGCGCGTTGAAGGCGCGGGCGGAGGAGACGATGGGGTAGATATGCACGCGGTACTCGCGCGCGATGTCGGCCAGGCGATAGGGCATGCCGGCGCCGCAGGTGATGCCGTGGATCAGGCCCTTGGCCCCCTCCAGCATCCCGCGCGCCACGCGCTCCGCCCCGCCCATCTCCCAGAGGATATTGGCGTGGACCCGGCCCTTGCCGTTAGACCGCTCATAGGCCTCGCGCGCCTGGGCGATGCCGCCGGCGATGCCATAGGCCACCAGCTCCTCGTGGCGCTCCCGCCGCGTCTTGCCGTGGTACTCCTGGGGGATGATCCGCCCCTCGGCGTCGTAGCTGTCCGCGTTCACGGCGGAGAAGGTGCCCACCCCGCCCTCCGCGGCCCAGTTGCCGGCGGAGGCTCCGTTGGAGGCGGAGACACCCTTCCCGCCCTCGACGAGAGGCAGGACGTCGGCACCGCCCATGCGGATGGTGTTGATCGCCTTCAAGGCCGGATTCTTCCCTGGAACAGGGCAGCCAAGGGGGCCGCCGTGAGCGCCGCATATGGTCCGGGCCGGGGGGTTCAAACAGCCCCCCGGCCCGCTTTTAGGATGTTTTCGCGGGGCCGCGATCGACCCCGCGAGGATCAGTCGTTGTAGCGGCGGGGACGGTCGCCCCCACGGTCGCCGCGGTCGCGGCGGGGGCCGCGATCACCACGATCGGAGCGCTCGCCGCCCTCCTCGCCCTCGGGCCGCGGGCGCTTGGCGCCGACCTGCTCGGAGATGTCCGCGCCCGTCTGCTGGTCCACGACCCGCATGGAGAGCTTCACCTTACCGCGGTCGTCGAAGCCGATGACCTTGACCTTCACCTTGTCGCCGACCGAGACGACGTCGGAGGTCTTGCTCACCCGCTCCTGGCCGAGCTCGGAGATGTGGACGAGGCCGTCCTTGGCGCCGAGGAAGTTCACGAAGGCGCCGAAATCGGCGACCTTCACGACGGTGCCCGTGTAGATCGCGCCCACCTCGGCCTCGGCCGTGATGCCGCGGATGCGGTCGATCGCGGCCTGGGTCGCCTCGGTGCTGCTCGACGCGATCTTGATCGTGCCGTCATCCTCGATGTCGATCTTCGTGCCGGTCTGCTCGACGATCTCACGGATCACCTTGCCGCCCGTGCCGATCACTTCGCGGATCTTGTCCTTCGGCACGTTGATGACCGTGATGCGCGGCGCGGTGGCCGCCACCTCGTTGCGGGAGCCGGACAGGCCCTTCGCCATCTCGCCGAGGATGTGGACGCGGCCGTCCTTCGCCTGCTCCAGCGCGGTCTTCATGATGTCGAAGGTGATGGACGTGATCTTGATGTCCATCTGGAGCGCGGTGATGCCCTGCTCCGTGCCGGCCACCTTGAAGTCCATGTCGCCGAGGTGATCCTCGTCGCCCAGGATGTCGGAGAGCACGGCGAAGCCGCGATCCTCCTTGATCAGGCCCATGGCGATGCCCGCCACCGGCCGCTTCAGGGGAACGCCGGCATCCATCAGGGAGAGGGAGGTGCCGCAGACGGTGGCCATGGAGGAGGAACCGTTGGACTCCGTGATCTCCGACACCACGCGGATGGTGTAGGGGAACTTCTCCTTCTCCGGCAGCAGCGGGTGCACGGCGCGCCAGGCCAGCTTGCCGTGCCCGACCTCGCGGCGGCCCGGGGAGCCCATGCGGCCCGTCTCACCGACCGAGTAGGGCGGGAAGTTGTAGTGCAGCATGAAGTCCTCGCGGTACTCGCCCGCGAGGGCGTCGATGATCTGCTCGTCCTGGCCGGTGCCCAGCGTCGCCACGCAGAGCGCCTGCGTCTCGCCGCGGGTGAACAGGGCGGAGCCGTGGCTGCGCGGCAGGATGCCGACCTCGGCCACGATCGGGCGCACGGTCTTCGTGTCGCGCCCGTCGATGCGCATGCCCGTGTCGAGGATCGCGTTGCGGACCACGTCCGCCTCGAGCTCCTTCAGCATGCCCTTCGCCGCGGCCGTATCCAGGCCCTCGGCCTCGAGCTGGGCGACGATCTTCTTCTTGACCTCGCCGACCTTGCCGTAGCGGACCTGCTTCTGCGTCTCCTTGTAGGCCTCGGCCATGTCGGCGCGGCCCAGCTCGGAGATGCGCGCCTTCAGCGCCGTCTCGGCCTCGGTCTTCTCGACGAGGGCCCAGGGCTCCTTCGCCGCGCGCTCGGCCAGCTCGATGATGCCGGCGATCACGGGCTGGAAGGCCTTGTGGCCAAACTCCACGGCGCCGAGCATCACCTCCTCGGTGAGCTCCTTCGCCTCGGACTCCACCATCAGCACGCCCTCGGCCGTGCCGGCGACCACCAGCTCCAGCTCGCTGGTCTTCGTCTGCTCCAGCGTCGGGTTCAGGATGTACTCGCCGGCGGCGTAGCCGACGCGGGCGGCGGCGATCGGGCCGAAGAAGGGGATGCCGGAGATCGTCAGGGCGGCGGAGCAGCCGACCATCGCCACGATGTCCGGGCTGTTCTCCATGTCGTGGGAGAGCACGGTCGCCACCACCTGCACCTCGTTCCGGAAGCCCTCCGGGAAGAGCGGGCGGATCGGGCGGTCGATCAGGCGGGAGGTGAGGGTCTCGAACTCGGAGGGACGGCCCTCGCGCTTGAAGAAGCCGCCGGGGATCTTGCCCGCGGCGAAGGCCTTCTCCTGGTAGTTCACGGTCAGCGGGAAGAAGTCCTGGCCCGGCTTCACGGAGCGGGCGCCGACGGCGGTGCAGAGGACGATGGTGTCGCCCAGGCGGGCGAGAACGGCGCCGTCGGCCTGGCGGGCGATCTTGCCCGTCTCCAGCGTCAGGGTCTTGCCGCCCCAGTCAATGTCCTTGCGGTAGTAGCTGTCGAACATGCGTGCATCCTGTCGGCCCCGATCCGGCCGGATTGCCGGGCGGGGCGCCCCTTCGGGCAATGGTTGCGACATGGATGGGATGAAGGGTCTCTGCGCCCCCGCCCCGGTCGCTCCCGGGATGGCGGGGTGCCCGGCGTCTCGGGCGGCATGGGGTCCGCCGCGGGGTCGCCGCGCACGGGGTTCCATGTGGCCGGAAACGCCGCGGCGCGGCCGTTCCTGTCAGCCCACCGCATGCGCGGAGGGCGGGTGAACCCTGCGGCGCACCCGGCGGGCGGCTATATGGCGGCTCCCGCCGGCAAAGGCCAGGAAAAATGGCACCCCGGGCATGGCGCCCGCCCCCGCCCGCTCCGCCGTGGGGCACGAGCCCGGCCGTGCCAGAGGCCGGGGGCGGGTTGCAATCCCGTCATCTGCTTCCCAGATAAACTCTGCCAGTGCTGGCCCAAACCGTCCGCCGATCCACCAGGACGCCGGGCCGCCAGTTCCGGTAATTCGCCCTCGTGGGCCGGAGGATGTCCGGCCCTTGGGGGCACCCCCAAGGGGGTTCCCCGAGCGGCGCCCCCAGACGAAAGATACGCGATCGATGGCTACCGGAACCGTGAAGTGGTTCAACGCGACCAAGGGCTACGGCTTCATCCAGCCGGATGATGGGTCCAAGGACGTGTTCGTCCACATCTCGGATGTTCAGCGCGCCGGCCTGCGCGGCCTGAACGAGGGTGACAAGCTCTCCTTCGACGTCCAGAAGGACCCGAAGGGCAAGATGTCTGCCTCCAACCTTCAGATGGGCTGAGAGGCGGGGCGGCACCGCCCCCCTTGACCATCGGCAGGAACCACGGACGGGCGCCACGGCCGCAAGGCCGCCGGCGCCCGTTCCGCATCCGGCTGCAGTCCCTAGCCCTCAACCGGCTGTTTACCGACATGCCGCTAATCCGGGATCACGCAACATCATGATCCCGTCACGGGCCCGTCCCGCCTTCGTCCCATTCCCGGACGAAAGCTGGAGGGCTCAGGAACCGCCCCGGCGACCGGACGTTGCCGCCGGGATCAACGAGAGAAAACCATGAATATCCAGAGCATCAACCACAGCATCAACCACCGGCCGGCCCCGAGCCTGCCGCACACCACCCCCCGCCCGGCCGAGGCTGGCACGCTTAGCGCGGCGGAGATCCGCCAGATCGTCCGCGAGGTGCTGGGTTAGGGACGAAGCGCCCCTCGCCGGAGGGATCGGGGCCTCAGCCCCGCCTCTCATAGGTGCCGATAAGGCACCCTTTCGCCAGGACGCCCGGGCCGAGAATCTTCTTCAGCGCCCCCCGCCCCGGCGAGCCCGACAGCGGCGCCCCCGGTCCGGCAGCAGGCCGCCCGTGCAGGGCGAAGATCTGGAAGGCGTAGCGGTGCGGCCCGTGCCCCGGCGGCGGATCCGGCGGCAGCCAGGCCTTTCCGAAGTACGAGTTCCGCCCCACCCCCAGCCCCGGCAGGCCAGGCCGCCCCGGGCCCGGCAGGTCCCCCGCCGCCAGCCCGCCATCCGCCGCCGGCAACCCGGTGACGATGGCGTGGACCAGAGGCCGCGGTGTCGGGCTGTCCGCATCCTCCACCACCAGCAGCAGCGCCCCCGCCGCGGCCGGCACCCCCGCCCAGGCGAGCGGCGGCGAGAGCCCTGCCCCGTCGGCCGTGTGCAGCGCCGGGATCGCGCCGCCCCCCGCGAAGGCCGGGCTGCTCACCTCGATCACCGCCGGCACGTTCACCCAGGCGAAGAGCAGCGCGTTGATGCCGGGCCGCATCCCCGACAGGGCCCGGCCCAGCCCGGCGGGCAGGACTTGCAGCATGTGAACGCCTCCTGACTACCCGGGAGGGACGCGCGCCGCGCCGCCGGGTTGCGGGGAGGACGGCGGGGATGTGCGATCCGGCGATGGTGGTCCGTGGCCAGGGAGAGGAAGAAGGAATTCTTCCTCTCCCCGGACCCCTCACCATCATCTTTCTCTAGGCTTTGGTTTCTCTCGGCTGACGGTGCGCCTCGGGTCGATGACCCGAGGCGACTGCCAGGGCAGGAAGGGGCCTGTCCCGCAGAAATACCGTCTCAGGACGGCGCGGCAGCAGCCAAACGGGGGTCCAGGGGCCTCAGGCCCCTGGCGGGGGATGCAAGGGGGCGGCGCCCCCTTGCGGAGGGGGGGGCCGCACGCCGCGATGGCTTGCCCAGCCCGCCGGAACGCTTCATCCAGGCCCATGCCCGACGACACGCACCGCTTCGGCGACGACCGCCTGACCGTCACCGTCAGTGCCCACGGGGCGGAGTTGTGCGGGCTGCGCGACGCCGGTGGCGGGGAATGGCTCTGGCATGCCGGGCCGGAATGGCCGCGCCACGCCCCGATCCTGTTTCCGATCGTCGGCCGCCTGCCGGGCGATGTTCTGCGCCATGCCGGCCGGGCGCACCGGCTCACCCAGCACGGTTTCGCGCGGGACCGCCGCTTCACCTGGGTCCGGCGGAATGGGACGGGCTGCGCCCTGCGGCTGGGGGACGACGAGGCGACGCGGGCGGCCTACCCATTCGCCTTCGCGCTGGAGGTGGAGTGGGCCGTGGCGGGGGGCGCCCTCTCCTGCACGGTCACCGTCCTCAATCCTGGACGGGAAGTTCTACCCTTTCTCCTCGGGGGTCATCCCGCCTTCGCCTGGCCCCTGCCCGGCACGGCCTCGGCCGAGGGCCATAGCATCGCCTTTCCCGGCGTGGAGGCCTTGTCAGCGCGTCGCCTTACCGGGGGGCTGCTGGATGGCGTGGAGACCATCCCGTTGCGAAACGGGGTCCTCCCGCTTGAGCCCTCTCTTTTTGAGAAAGATGCGATCGTCCTGCAGGATTTCCGCCCACGTGAACTCCGCTACATCGCTCCGGGCGCGGCATTGGAAATGAGGTGGGAGGGCTATTCCGATTTCGGCCTCTGGTCGAAACCGGGCGCCAGTTTTCTCTGCCTGGAACCCTGGTGCGGCACTGCGGCGCCGCTGGGCTGGGACGGCGAATTCCTGGAACGGCCGGGCCTGACAATCCTGGCGCCGGGACATTCCCGCCGCTTTCGCTGGGAGGTCCGGCCCGAGAGAAGCCTGTATTAGATCCGGAACTCGTCCTTCTTGCGTCCGGACGCTTCCATGGCGGAAAGCCATTTCGGCATGCGGCCGCGCCCGCTCCAGGTCTCGCCGTTCGGGCCGCGGTAGCGCGGGGCGACGGAACCGCCGGCATCGCGCCGCGTACGGCGGCCGGACGGTGCCACCCCCTGCGATGCGCTGCCGGGCATGAGGGATTCCAGCTGCAGGCCGAGCTGCGCGGCCTTGCCGCGGAACTCCTCGATCAGCGCGGTCCGTGCCTCATCCTGCTTCTCGGCGCGCTTCGCCTCCGCGGCCTCGATCAGCGCAGTCAGTTCCTGGGCGCTCATTCCATCCAGGTCGATTCCTGTCTTTTGCTTGGTGTCGGCCACGGCGATCTCCTGGAAAACGGTTCTACAAGCCCGATCGCGAATCGGGCCGTCTTCCGGGTTATCGTTATCTCCGAAGATAATGTCGAGCTTTTCCCGCCTGACGGGGAATGTACCGGCAATGACGCGACGCATCATTGCCCGAACCAATTACGGTGACGACACATTATCCTGCGTGCCGTTTCTTCATTTCCGGTTCGTCGCAGAGAGAAGGAACGAGTTCATACTATCGCGACCTCGTTCGAGGCGGGACGGCAAAGCCGATAACATTTTAAGCTTCTGCGGTCAGCCCATCCGGCAGCGCGAAGGCGGCCGGATGGGAGTTCCGGGCTTCAGTCCCGCCCGCGCTCGCTCACGGCGAGGGAGGAGATCACCGGCCCAGTCCGAAAGGGCGGCAGGCGGCCCAGCCGGTTCTCGATCACCGCGAAGACAACCGGCTGCCCCGGCCTGCGCGGGCGCAGCAGGCCGTCCGCGCCCGTCTCGTAGAGGGTCAGCGTCACCGCGTCCGCGATGTTGCCGCCCACGGCCTCCGCCGCGCCCGGCCCGGTGCGGATCACCAGGTCGCAGTGCATGGGCCGGAACTGTCCCGCTTCCGGCAGGCGGGCCCGCCAGCCCGGGAGCGGGCGGCGGGAGCGGTCGGCGCAGATCAGGTCGCCCGGCTCCGGCGCGCGCTCCGCCGCGTCGTGGGGCAGGAAGGGGGCCTGGGCCGGGAACTCCGCCGCGTCCCGCAGGATGGCGTCCAGGTAGAAGGCGTGGGAGGCGGAGGCGTGGAACTCACGCTCGTCGACCCCCGCGGCGCGCATGAGCCAGGAGACGAAGGCGGCGGACCAGGCGGGCTCCGACCACACGCCTTCCGCCGGGCGGCCAGCCAATTGCGCGGTCCAGCGGGCGCGGTTGCGGGCGATGGCGGCGGCGGCCTCCGCGTCCGGCACGGCGCGCCAGTAGGCGAGCACGCGGGGGAAGGCGTCCGTCGCGCCCTCGGTTCCCGCCGGGGGGCGGGGCAGGCCGGGGCCGACGGTGATCCGGCCCCATTCCTCCCACTCGGCGGCCGCAATCCGCAGCAGGCGCTCGCGGATGGAGGGCGGGTAGGCGATCGGCGCCTCCCGCGCGGGCGGGGGCGGCGCCACGGCGCAGCCGGAAACCGCCAGCAGGGCCAGCAGGCCCCCGAGGAGACGCCTCAAGCCGCCACCCCGCCCGTGGCGAGCGCCACCTCGTCCGGGGAGAGCACGGCGAGGAGAAGGGCGGCGATGCTCGCCGCGTCCGGCTCCCCGGCGCCGCCGGGCAGGACCTCGAGCCGGTCCTCCCGCGCGCGCAGCCGGGCGGAAAGCGTGCCGAGCAGGGTGTCGCGCACGGCCACCAGCCGCTCCGTCGCGGCCGGCCCGGGTGAGATGGCGCCGGCGCCCGCCAGCAGCTCCGTCGTCCTCAGGCCCCGCAGCAGCATCGACAGCGCCGGGGTGGAGGCCGGGCCGGAGGTATCCACCCCCGCCAGTCCCGGCCCGTCCGGGGACAGGGCGAGGATGGCCTTCCGCAGCGCCTCCTCCACCCAGGGCTCGCGGATCAGGGTGGCGGCGCGGGCCAGGGCCAGGATCGCCGCGCCATGCGTCATCAGCCCGTTGCCGATAGCGCCCTCCGGGGAGGCGGCGGCGGTGAGCCCGCCGAGGAGGCTTCGCAGACGCCGCCTCTCCCGCGGCAGGCCGCCGGCGCGCAGCAGGGCGTCCAGCGCCAGCACCAGCGGCGCGAGCTCGTCCGGCGGCAAGGCGGCGCCGTCCTCCGCCTCCTCGGGCAGGGCGGCCAGATGCCGGTCCAGCGTGTCGCGCAGGCGCGACAGGCGGTCCCGGGGCAGGGGCGGATGAAAGGCCGGGGCGTTCAGCAGCACGGAGGCCATGGCCACCAGCGCGGGGCCGGCCGCGGTCTGGCCGGGGTCGCGCCCGGCCAGGCTGTCCGGCGCGCGCATCAGCCGCAGCCCCGCCTCCGGCGTGCCGCGCACCACGCCGCGGGCCAGCAGCCGGTCCTCGCGCAGCGTCGCCGTGCCGCCGCGCGGCACGTCCGGCAGGGTGTGCCGCAGCACGAGCCAGTGGGGCACGCCGCCGCGCGCGCTGACGCGCAGGCTGAACACCGATTCCGCCGCGCGCGGGCGGATGTGCAGCACCGAGGCGGCCTCCTCCGGCCCGGCCTGCCAGAGGTGGATGGAATCCAGCGCCCCCTCGGCGATCTTCTCCTCCCCGAACGGGCCGTCCGGCCGCCGGGTCTGGGCGCCGCCGCGCCCGAAGGAGATCCGGGGAAAGGGCACCGCACCCTCCGACAGCGCGTCCAGCGCCGTGGTCAGGCGGACGGCGGAGAGCCCGGCCTTCGGGCCTGCCTTCAGGATCACGGTCAGCCGCAGCACCGGATCCACGGCGGAGGCGCGGTACTCGTAGCGCACCGTGCCGGCCAGCAGGCGCAGCCCGGGCGCGGGGGAGAGGTGCAGCGCGCTCTCGTGCCACATCAACACCCCGGAACCCTCGGCCTGGATGCCCTGGCCGGTGACGGCGTCCTCCACGTCCAGCGTGCGGGGGCGGAGCGAGAGGCGGCCGAGCAGCCCGGGCACGCCACCGTGCAGCCGCAGCCGCACCATGTTGCCGGTGTGCAGCACGTCCCGCTCCCGCGGATCGCCGCGCAGGCGCTGGCGCAGCACGCCGTGGGTCAGGTCCCCCGTGAACTCGTGCCACGGCGTCAGCACCCGCAGGTCGCGCGGGTCCGCGCGCAGGATCTCCGCGTAGGGCGCCCGGGGCGGCAGGGCGCCCCGCGGCAAGGGCCCCGGCTCCTCGGCCATCACGGCGGTGAAGCCCAGCGCGGCATCGGCCAGGCCGGGATCGACGGCGCGCAGGGCGGGAACCGCCATCAGCTCCGCCGCCAGCGCGTTGTCCCGCGTCAGCAGCGGCGCGCCCGGCTCCTCGGTCTGCGCCAGCCCCGCCATCGGCTCGCCATCCACGCTCACCTGGCGCAGCAGCCGCCGCAGCGAGGCAAGAAGGCGGTCGCGCTCCTGGGCGTGCAGCAGGTCAGGCATGCGGCCGCGTCCTCTTCCATCGTCCGGGAATGCGGGGGCGATGGTAGGACAGAACGGGCGCGACGAAAATCCACGCAGGATGCTGAAGGGGGCTCATTCTGATCGGGCGCGCCCATGGCCCCGTGGAGGCGCTGCCTCCCCGGACCCCTCCGCCGGGGTGGCAACGGCCACCCCGGACCCCGCGATCGGGCTGCCGCGGACGCAGTGATCAAAGGGCGGTGCCGAAGGCTTTTCAACACCGTGTCGGCCCGGGCCGCCGCGTCCGTCGCCTGAGGTCATCGACCTCAGGCGCACCTCCAACGCAGCCTTCCGCGGCAGCCCCCTAGAAGAAGATGAGAGGGGGTCCAGGGGGAGAGAATTCTTTCTCTCCCCCTGGGGCCGCCCGCGGGGGAGCCCGCCGCTACTTGATCTCCTCCTCCGGCATGGCGCCGAAGAACTCGTTCCGCCGCATCCAGCCGCGATAATCCGCCACCTGGACTTCGCACCAGACCTGCCCGGCCTCGCAGAGGCGGATACGGCCGAGGACGCCTGGCTTGATCCGGGCCACGACATGGGCGCCCTCCTCCGGCCGCCGGCGCAGCACGCGCTCCTCCCCGGTCACGACGAAGGTGCGGCGGCCCGTGAGGTTGGACTGGTGGACCCAGCCTTCCGTGCCCTCCAGGTCGCGGATGCGCCGCCACAGCTCGAACTCCCGCACGATCTGCACGGGCAGGTCACGGCGCTGGTAGGTCCACTCGATCGGGTAGCGGGTGCCGGGGCCGGCCCGCATGTTCACCTCCTCGGCGCGCAGGGCGGCGAAGCGCGGCAGGGGCAGCCTGGTGACGGAGCCCTCCGTGGGCTGCGGCTCGGGCGCGGGCTCCGGGGCCGGGGGGGACGGCGCGGCGGAGGCAGCCGCCCCGGCCGCACCGGCCGCGGCGCCCGCGGCCGCAGTCCCGGCGCGACGCCGGTTCGGCTGGGTTCGCGATGGGGCGACGGTGCGCGGGGCGGGGGTGGCCGAGGCGGGCGGACGGCGCGGCGTGCCCTGGGCCGCCCCGGCCGGAGGGGCGCTGCCGGACGAGGCAGTGCCGGGGGGCTGGGTTGCCGGGGCGAAGGGCGTGCCCGACGGCCGGGACGGCGCGGCGGGCCGCGCAGGGCTGGCAGGCGGTGCGGCCTGGGACGGACGAGGCCGCGCCGGGGCGCCTCCGGTCGCGGGTGGGGCGCCCCCGCTTGCGGGTGGGGATGCGGGTGCCGCCTGGGGGGTGGCGGGGGCCGTGGGCGGCGCAGCGCTGCGCGGCACGGGCGGCGGCAGGCTCTGTGCCATGGCGGCCGGCGCCGTGGCAGCAAAGGCCAGGACGGCGGAGGCCAGCACAGGGGGGGCCACCACAGGGGGGGCCACCACAGGGGGGACCAGCACAGAGGGGGCGAGCAGCAGCGGCAGGAGGAGGAGCGGGCGTTTCATCGCACCGCGATCAGCGCGGAACCGCCCGGCGGGGTCAAGACGCCCCGCCCGCATTCCCGGCCGGCATCACAGGGAAAGCAGCTGTCCCGTGCCCACGGCCCCGAGAAAAGTGACCACCCCCGCCACCTCCACCCCTTTCGCCAGCTCGGGCGCGGCGATGCCCTCCGCCCGCATCCCGGCCTCGCAGGCGATGCGGCGGATGCCGAGCTCCTCGGCCGCCTCCGCCAGGGTGGCGATCCCCGCGACCGCGCGGGCCTCCAGCAACGCCTCGCGCGGGTCGGCCAGCAACGGGGCGTCCCGGCGGAACAGGGCTAGGCCGGCATTGGTGGCGAAAAGGGTGACGGGCCGCCCCACCGCCGCCGCGGCGGTGGCCAGCACGAGGGCGTAGTGCGCGGGCTCGTGCCCCGCCCCGCGCAGGAGGATGCCGAGCGGGGTCATCCCCCGGCGCAGACCGGACAAGCCGGGTCGCGCTTCAGGCGGATGGTGCGGAAGCGGGTGTCCAGCGCGTCCCACAGCAGCAGGCGACCGGACATGGATTCGCCGATGCCGAGGATCTCCTTCAGCACCTCCGTGGCCTGCAGCGTGCCCATCACCCCGGTGACGGCGCCCAGCACCCCCGCCTCTCCGCAGGAGGGGACGAGGCCGTCGGGCGGCATCTCCGGGTGCAGGCAGCGATGGCAGGGGTGCGGCGCGCCGAGATGCGACTTGAAGGTGGAGAGCTGGCCCTCGAAGCGGAGCACCGCGGCCGAGACGAGGGTGCGGCCGAGCTGGTGGCAGAGGTCGCCCAGCAGGAAGCGGGTGGGGAAGTTGTCCGTGCCGTCGCAGACCAGGTCGTAGCGGGGGATCAGGTCGCGGGCCGCGGCCTCGTCCAGGCGGCGCAGGTGGGTCTCGACCTTCGTCAACGGGTTCAGGGCGGCGAGGGTGATGGCCATGCTCTCCACCTTCGGGCGGCCCACCCGGCCCGTGGTGTGCGCCACCTGACGCTGTAGGTTCGAGAGCTCGAGCGTGTCGTGGTCGATCAGGCCGATCGTGCCGACGCCCGCCGCCGCGAGATAGAGCGCGAGGGGAGATCCCAGGCCGCCGGCGCCGACCACCAGCACGCGGGCCTCGCGCAGCCTCGCCTGGCCGACCGCCCCGACCTCCCCGAGGAGGATGTGGCGGGAGTAGCGGTGGAGTTCGTCCTCGGTGAAGTCGAGATCGGGGAGCGCGTCCATGGGGGGGATGTCGGCGGTCCGGGGTCGCGGGGCAAGGCGCGGCTAGTGCGTGCCAGTGCTGCTGAAACCCGTGCTGCCGAAACCGCCGGCCCCGCGCGCCGTCCCCTCCAGGCTCTCCGCCTCCTCGAACACCGCCCGCGTCACCGGCGCCAGCACGGCCTGGGCGATGCGCATGCCGCGCTCCACCGTGAAGCTCTCCTGCCCGGCGTTCAGGACAATCACCCCCACCTCGCCGCGATAGTCCTCGTCGATCGTGCCGGGAGAGTTCGCCAGGACGATCCCGTTCTTCAGGGCCAGGCCGGAGCGGGGGCGGATCTGCCACTCGTGGCCGGGCGGCAGGGCCACGGTCAGGCCGGTCGGCACCAGCGCGCGCTCGCCCGGAGGGATCGTCAGCGGGGCCTCCACCGCCGCCAGCAGGTCCATCGCCGCCGCGCCATCGGTGGCGTAGGCGGGCAGCGGCAGGTCGGCGGCGTGGGGCAGGCGCACCACGCGAATGGTCGCGGTCATGCCCGCAGCGCCTCCGCGATGCGGTCCGCCAGCCGCGCGGCCACCTCGGCCTTCGGCAGGCGCGGCCAGTCCTCCACGGCGGCGGCGGTGACGAGGTGGACGAGGTTTTCCGCGCCGCCCATCACGTCGCCGGAGACGTCGTTCGCCACGATCCAGTCGCAGCCCTTGCGCGCCAGCTTCGCCCGCGCGTGCTCCACCACCCGCTCCGTCTCCGCGGCGAACCCCACCACCAGCCCCGGGCGCCGGGGGTGGCGGGACAGGGTGGCGAGGATGTCGGGGTTCGGCACCAGGGCCAGGGGCGGGGCGGCGTCGTCGGCGGGCTTCTTCATCTTCTGCCCGGCCACTTCCGCCGGGCGCCAATCCGCCACGGCGGCGGCGAAGACCGCGGCATCGGCGGGCAGCGCCGCCTCGCAGGCCGCCAGCATCTCCCGCGCCGTCTCCACATGGCGCACCGTGACGCCCGCGGGGTCGGCCAGGGTCACGGGGCCGGAGACGAGCGTGACCCGCGCGCCCAGCGCCGCCAGCGCCGCCGCGATGGCGTGGCCCTGCTTCCCGGAGGAGCGGTTGGCGATGTAGCGCACGGGGTCCAGCGGCTCGTGCGTGGGTCCGGAGGTGACGAGGACGTGCCGGCCGGAGAGCGGCAGCGCCCCCGGCTCCGTGCCGCGCAGGCTGTGCGAGGCCACATCGGCCGCGGGGGCCTGGGAGGCGGAGAAGCTGGAGGGCGCGGCCTCGTCCGGGTCCGCATGGTGGTCGGCAGCGTGGGGCTTGCCGTTGCTGAAGCTGGAGCCGCCCTCGGCCGCTGCGGGGGCGCGGTGCGCGGCGAAGGGGCGGCCCTCGGCCTCGTCAGCAGGGGCCTCGGCCTGGGCGGCGATGGCGGCGTCTAGCGCATCCTCCAGCGCCGAATCCGGGGCGCCGTGCTCGGGATCGGAGAGGATGGAGTCGATCGCCGCCAGGATGGCCAGCGGCTCGGAGAGGCGGCCCGTGCCGCTCTCCGCCTCCGCCATCAACCCGTCCTCCGGCCCGACGAACTGGACGCCGCGCGCCATCAGCGTCGCCACGTTCGCCCCCGTGGCGGGGTGCGCCCACATGGTCGGATTCATCGCGGGCGCGACCAGCACCGGCCCGTTCCAGGCCAGCAGCACGGCGCCCGCCAGGTCGTCCGCCATCCCCGCGGCCATGCGCGCCAGCCGGTCGGCGGAGGCGGGCGCGACCACCACCAGGTCCGTCTCCCGCGCCAGCCGGATGTGCCCGCGGTCCGCCTCCTCGCGGAGCGACCACAGGTCCTCGGCCAGCTTCCGCCCGGTGATCGCCTGCAGCGCGTGCGGGGTGACGAAGCGCGCCCCGCCCGCCGTCAGCAGCCCCGTGACGGTGGCCCCCGCCTTGCCCAGCAGCCGGGCCAGCTCCAGCGCCTTGTAGGCAGCAACGGAGCCGGAGACGACGAGGAGGACGCGCTTGCCGTTCATGGATTCAGGCCCCGGATGTTTGGGTCGAAGGCAACGGCCGTGCCGGCGTCGAACCACGCGGCGGCATTCCCCGCCCCCGCGCTGCCCAGCGCGGGGTGTCGGCCGAGGCCGGGGACGTAGAGCTGGTCGATCAGCAGGTGCGGGGCCTCGGGCGCGATGACCCGGCGCTCTCCCCCGCCCTCCGCCGTCAGGCCGGGCCCGGCATGCGCGGCCAGGAGGATGCCGGGGCGGATGCGCACGCGCACGATCACGTCGGCATCCGTCCACTCCTGCGGCAGGGCGAGCTGGCGGCGCGCCATCTCGACGAGGCCGACGCCCGCCTGCCGGGCGCGGGAGAGGAGGAGGAACATCCGGTCCTCCTCCATCCACCAGGGCGAGTTGAGCAGGGGCGCGAGGCGCTCGGCCTTGGTCCAGACGCCGCGGCGGGCGTAGGCGAGGGCTGCGAAGCGGTACATGACGTTGTCCTGCGCCAGCACCAACCGGCGCTTGACCATCAGCCCACCGTTGCGCGCGAAGAGCCCGCGCGGGTTGCGCTTCAGCGGGTCCGGGTTGGGGTCCTCGATCTTCGCCCAGTCGCCCCGGCCGCGGTCGTACTGGTAGCCTTCCGCCTCCATACGGAGAAAGCTGTTCGCCCACCAGCGCTCATTCGCGGCCGCCATGATCCCCTCCTAGAGGCGCCAGCCGGAGTGGATCGCCACGATCCCGCCGGAGAGGTTGCGGTAGGACACGTTCTCCATCCCCGCCCCGCGGAACATGCCCGCCAGCTCCTCCTGGTCCGGCATCATGCGGATGCTCTCGGCCAGGTAGCGGTAGGATTCCGAATCGTTCGCCACCCGCGCCCCAATCGCCGGCAGCGCCCGGAAGCTCCAGGCATCGTAGAGCGGGTCCAGCGCCGCCACCTGCAGGCGGGAGAATTCCAGCACCAGCGCCCGCCCGCCCGGGCGCAGCACGCGCCGCATCTCCCGCAGCACCGCCGCCTTGTCCGTGCAGTTGCGCAGCCCGAAGGCCATGGAGATCCGCTCCACGGACCGGTCCGGCAGAGGCAGGCGCTCCGCGTCGCAGCACACGAAGTCGAGGCCCGAGGCCAGCCCGCGCCCCAGCGCCCGCCCCTGCCCCACGTTCAGCATGGCGTGGTTGATGTCGGCCAGGATCACCCGCCCCGCCCCGCGCTCCCTCGCCAGGAAGCCGACATCCCCGGTGCCGGCCGCCAGGTCCAGCAAGGTGTCCCGCGGCCCCGCCCCGATGGCGTTGACGAAGATGCGCTTCCACACCCGGTGGATGCCGAGCGACATGAGGTCGTTCATCACGTCGTATTTCGGCGCCACGCTGTCGAAGACCTCGCGCACCAGCCCGGCCTTGCGGTCCCGGGGGACGGGGGTGAAGCCGAAATCGATGGTCTCGTTCATCCCGGGAAGATAGGCGCCGCCACCCCGGGCGTCACGGGTGCGCCCGCCGTGGACGAAACGGCCCCGCCGCCCCCATATCCCGGCCATGCCCGAACTGCCCGAGGTGGAGACCGTGATGCGCGGCCTCTCCACCGTGCTCACCGGCCGCACCATCGCCCGCGCCGAGACCCGCCGCGCCGGCCTGCGCTGGCCCTTCCCGGAGGGGCTGGCCGAGCGCCTCTCCGGCCGGCGGGTGGAGGGGTTCCGCCGCCGCGGCAAGTACATGCTGATGCGCCTGTCCGAGGGGGAATCCGTGCTGATCCACCTCGGCATGTCCGGCCGCATGGTCGCCCGCCCGCCCGGCGCCGATCCCGTGCCCCGCATCGCCCCCCAGGGCGCCTTCTCCGACGCGCGCGGGGCCCTGAACAAGAATGGGGGGGACGGGCTGGCCCACGAGCACCTGCTGCTGGAGACCGGGGATGGCTGGCGCGTGGGGTTCCAGGACCCCCGCCGCTTCGGCTGCGTGGACCTGATGCCGACCGAAGCGGAGGATTCTCACAAGCTCCTCGCCGGCATGGGCCCGGAGCCGTTGGAGGATGCCTTCACCCCCGCCGCCCTCTCCGCCGCGCTGAAGGGCAAGGCCACCCCGGTCAAGGCCGCGCTGCTGGACCAGGGCGTGGTTGCGGGGCTGGGCAACATCTACGTGGCGGAAGCCCTGTTCCGCGCCGGCATCTCCCCCCGCCGCCTCGCCGGCACCGTCCCTGGCGCCCGCGCCGAACGGCTGGTGCCCGCGATCAAGGCCGTGCTGACCGACGCCATCGAGGCTGGCGGCTCCTCTCTGCGCGACTACGTCCGCAGCGACGGCGAGCTGGGACGCTTCCAGGACCGCTTCGAGGTGTACGACCGCCTGGGCCAGCCCTGCCCCCGCTGCCCCGGCCCGCCCGCCTGCGAAGGCGTGCAGCGCATCGTCCAGGCCGGGCGCAGCACCTTCTTCTGCCCGCGCACGCAGCGATAACGCTTCGGTCCGTGGCCAGGGAGAGGAAGAAGGAATTCTTCCTCTCCCCGGACCCCTCACCATCATCTTTTTCTAGGCTTTGGATTTACTCCGCTGACGGTGCGCCTCGGGTCGACGACCCGAGGCGACTGCGGAGGCAGGAAGAAGCCCCTCACGCAGAGACCCCGTCTCAGGACGGCGCTGCGGCAGCTAGAAGGGGGTCCAGGGGCCTCAGGCCCTTGGCGGGGGTCCAAGGGGCGGAGCCCCTTGGGGCAACCCGGCACGATCCCGCTTGCACGAAGATAGTTTGCCCCCCTACGATCCCGACATGAACGGCGCGCAATTCAGGATGCGCCGGTGACTGGAGGAGCGATTCCGTGGCCCAACCATCGCGGTCCGCGCAGAGCCGTGCCCCGCGTCCGGCCGCCGGGGATGCGCCGCGCCTGCGCGTGCTGCCGGGCGGCGCGCCCGCGCTGCGCCTCGGCCCCTTGGGGGAGGCGTTGGGCTTTCATCTTCGCCTCGCGCAGGAGGCGTCGTTCGCGGCCTTCGCGCGCCGTACCGGGGCATCCGGCCTCAAGCCCGGCTTCTTCGCCACCCTGGCAGTGATCCACGAGAATCCCGGCCTGTCCCAGACCGCGCTCGGCAGTGCCGTGGGGCGGGACAAGTCCACCCTAACCCCGCGCCTGGCGGAGATGGAGCGGGCGGGGCTGATCCGCCGCGGCCGCTCCACGACGGACCGGCGCAGCTACGCCCTGACCCTGACGCCTGCGGGAGAGGAGGCGCTCTCCATCCTCGCCACGCATGCGGCCGCGCACGACGCGCAACTGGACGCGCTGGTGGGGACGGAGATGCGCGGCGCCCTGCTCGACGCGCTGCGACGCCTCAACCAGGGGCTGGAACCGGAAGACGAATGATGGACGGCAACACCACGGCGCGCATGACGGTGCGCGAGGCGACCTTCGCCCTGCTGCGGGGCTTAGGCGTCGACACTGTGTTCGGGAATCCTGGCTCCACGGAGCTGCCCTTTCTCGATCGCTGGCCCGCCGACATCCGCTACGTGCTGGGGCTGCAGGAGGCCAGCGTGGTGGGGATGGCGGACGGCTACGCCCGCGCCACCGGGCGCTGCGCCTTCGTGAACCTGCACTCCGCGGCGGGGGTGGGGCACGCGCTGGGCAACCTGTTCACGGCGCAGAAGAACGCGGCGCCGATGGTGATCACGGCGGGGCAGCAGGCGCGCGCGCTGCTGCCGAACTTCCCCTTCCTCGGCGCCACCGAGGCACCGCAGTTTCCCAAGCCCTACGTCAAGTTCTCCATCGAGCCCGCGCGGGCGGAGGACGTGCCGGCGGCCATCGCCCAGGCGCACCGCATCGCCACCACGCGCCCTTATGGCCCGACCTTCGTCTCCATCCCCTCCGATGACTGGTCCGCCCCCTGCACGCCGGTGCTGCCCCGTGCCTGGTTCCCCGACACGGCGCCCGATCCCGCCGCGCTGGCGGAGGCGGCGCGCCTGATCGCCGCCGCGCGCCGCCCCGTGCTGGTGGTGGGGCCGGAGGTGGACGCAGAAGGCGCGGGCCCCGCCCTGGTGGCGCTGGCAGAGCGCATGGGCGCGCCGGTCTGGACGAGCCCCTTCTCCTCCCGCCTCTCCTTCCCCGAGGACCACGCGCTGCACGCCGGGCACCTGCACGCGGCGCCGCAGCAGGTGAGCGACACGCTGATCGGGCACGATCTGGTGCTGGTGATCGGCGCGCCCGTCTTCACCTTCCACGTGACGGGCGAGTGCGCGCTGTTCCGCTCCGGCATCCCCATCCTGCACATGACGACGGATCTGGAGACCGCCGCCTCCGCGCCGGCCGGCACCTCGGTGCTGGGCAGCCTGCGGCTGGGCCTGCCGGCCCTGGCCGCCCTGTTGCCGGAGGAGGGGCGCCCCTGGCCCGCGCCGCGGCAGCGCCCGGCGCCGCCCGCCGCCTCCAGCCCGCTCAACGCCGCCTACGTGCTGCACCGCCTGGGGCAGGCCATGCCGCCCGGCACGGTGCTGGTGGAGGAGGCGCCCTCCCACCGGCCGGCGATGAACGGGCACCTGCCGGTCCGCGATTGGGGCGGGTTCTACACCATGGCCAGCGGCGGGCTGGGCTACAGCCTGCCCGGCGCCGTGGGCGTCGCGCTCGGGGGGCGCCGGCGCGTGGCCTGCCTCATCGGCGACGGCTCCTTCATGTACTCGCCCCAGGCGCTGTGGACGGCGGTGCAGGAGCGGCTGCCGATGGCGGTGATCGTGATGAACAACGCGGGCTACGGCGCCATGCGCTCCTTCTCCCGCGTGCTGCAGGTGCGGGACGCGCCGGGGATCGACCTGCCGGGGCTGGACTTCGTCGCCACCGCCCGCGGCATGGGCTGCCCGGGGCGCGCCGTGAGCACGCCGGAGGAGCTGGATGCCGCGCTGGCCGAGGCCTTCTCGGCCGATGGGCCGATGCTGGTGGAGGTCGCCGTCGATGGCGCCATCGCCAACCTCTACGACAAGCACTGAAGGAGGAGAGAACGCCATGCTGGACGTGCCGCTGATCATCGGTGAGACCGACCGCCCCGCGACGGGAGAGGCGGTCTTCGAGCGCCGCAACCCCGTGACGGGCGAGGTGGCCACCCGCGCCGCCGCCGCGACGGTGGCGGATGCGGGGGCCGCCTGCGACGCGGCCGCCGCCGCCTTCCCCGCCTGGTCCAAGCTCGGGCCGAATGCCCGCCGCGCCATCCTGCTGAAGGCCGCCGATGCCCTGGCCGCGAAGGCGCCGGAGTTCATACGCCTGATGGCGGAGGAGATCGGCGCCACCGCCGGCTGGGCCGGCTTCAACGTCCACCTCGCCGCCGGCATGCTGCGGGAAGCGGCGGCGATGACCACCCAGACCACGGGCGAGGTCATTCCCTCCGACAAGCCGGGCTGCCTCGCCATGGCGATCCGCGCGCCGGTGGGCGTTGTGCTGGGCATGGCGCCCTGGAACGCGCCCGTCATCCTCGGTGTCCGCGCCCTCGCCCTGCCGCTCGCCTGCGGCAACACCGTGGTGCTGAAGGCCAGCGAGACCTGCCCGGGAACCCACAGCCTCATCGCCCAGGCGCTGCGCGATGGCGGGGTGCCGCCGGGCGTGGTGAACGTCGTCACCCACTCCGCCACCGACGCGCCGGCGGTGGTGGAGGCGATGATCGCCCACAAGGCCGTACGCCGGATCAATTTCACCGGCTCCACCAAGGTCGGCCGCATCGTCGCCATGCACGCGGCGAAGCACCTGAAGCCCGTTCTGCTGGAGCTCGGCGGCAAGGCCCCGATGATCGTGCTGGAGGATGCGGACCTGGACGAGGCGGTGAAGGCCGCCGCCTTCGGTGCCTTCATGAACCAGGGCCAGATCTGCATGTCCACCGAGCGGCTGGTGGTGGTGGAGAGCGTGGCGGACGAGTTCGTGCGCCGCCTGGCCGATTTCGTCGGGACCCTGCCCGTGGGCGATCCGCGCACCGGCAACGTCTTCCTCGGCTCCGTGGTGGACGAGGCCTCGGCCGTGAAGGTGGAGGGTCTCATCGCCGACGCCACCGGCAAGGGCGCAACCCTGCACGGCGGCGGCGCGCGCCAGGGCACGATCATGCCGGCGGCCATCGTGGACCGCGTGACGCCCGAGATGGCGTTGTACGCCGAGGAATCCTTCGGCCCCGTCGTCGCCATGATCCGCGTGGCGGACGCCGAGGAGGCGGTGCGGGTGGCGAACGACAGCGAGTACGGGCTCTCGGCCGCCGTCTTCACCAAGGACGTGGCGCGCGGCATCGCCATCGCGCAGCGGATCGAGAGCGGAATCTGCCACGTGAACGGCCCCACCGTGCACGACGAGGCGCAGATGCCCTTCGGCGGCACCAAGGCCAGCGGCTACGGCCGCTTCGGCGGGCGCGCCGGCATCGCGGAGTTCACGGAGCTGCGCTGGATCACCGTGGAGACCCAGCCCGGCCAGTACCCCTTCCCGCCCGCCGCCAAGGCGCCGCCGCCCGCGACACCGGGCGCGCACTGAGCACCGGACCAGGAGGGAACAACAAGAAATGGCCACCATCACCCGCCGGGCGGCGCTCGCCGCCGTGCCGGCCCTGCTCGCGGCGCCCTCGCTCCGCGCGCAGGGTTCCTACCCGACCAAGCCCGTCCGCATCGTCGTCCCTTTCCCGCCGGGCGGGCTGGTGGACCTCCTCGCGCGCTCCGTCTCGCAATCCCTCGCCGCGCGGATGGGCCAGCCCTTCGTGGTGGACAACCGGGCCGGCGCGGGCGGCAACATCGGCGCGGACCTCGTCGCGAAGGCGGCGCCGGACGGCTACACCCTGCTCGCCGCCTCCATGGGGCCGCTGGCGGTCAACCAGTTCATCTACTCCTCCATGCCCTACGACACCAACGCCGCCTTCGCGCCGATCACCCTGCTGGCCACCACGCCGAAGGTGATCTGCGTGGCGAACAACCGCCCCTGGCGCAGCCTGGGCGAGCTGGTGGCGGCGGCGAAGGAGAGGCCCGGGCAGCTCACCGCCGGCTCCGCGGGCTCCGGCAGCAGCCTTCACCTCGCGCTGGAGCTGTTCAGGGGCGCGACCGGCACGGACATCCAGCACGTTCCCTACCGCGGCGCCGCGCCCGCCGTGACGGACCTCGTCTCCGGCAACATCGACCTCGTCATCGACAACGTGCCGAACATCCTGTCGCAGATCCGCGGCAACGGCGTGCGCGCCCTGGCCGTGGCGACGGAGAGCCGCCTGCCCCAGCTGCCGGAGGTTCCCACCACGGCCGAGGCGGGCGTGAACTTCCGCTTCGGCACCGCCTTCGGCATGGCCGCCCCCGCGGGCACGCCGGACGCCATCGTCAACGCCGTGGCGGAGGCCGTGGCCACCGCCCTGAAGGACCCGGCCATCGGCGGCCGGCTGGCGGAGCAGGGCACCCTCCTCGGCGGCCAGGGCCCGCGCGCCTTCGCGGCCCTGATCGAGGAAGAGAAGCGCACGCTGGAGCCGGTGATCAAGCGGGCGAACATCCGGGCGGACTAGGTCAGTACGACTTCGGCAGCCCCAGCACCTTCTCCGCGATGAAGCAGAGGATGAGCTGCGGGCTGACGGGCGCGATGCGGGGGATCATCACCTCCCGCATGTAGCGCTCCACGTGGTACTCCTTCGCATAGCCGAAGCCGCCATGCGTCATCACCGCCTGCTGGCAGGCCGCGAAGCCCGCTTCCGCCGCAAGATACTTTGCCATGTTGGCCTCGGCGCCGCAGGACATTCCCTTGTCGTAGCGCCAGGCCGCCTGCATCACGCTGAGGCGCGCGGAATCCAGCCGCATCCAGCACTCCGCCAGCGGGTGCTGGATTGCCTGGTTCTGGCCGATGGGCCGCCCGAACACCACGCGGTCCCTGGCGTACTGCGCCGCGCGCTCGATCGCGACGAAGCCCAGGCCCAGCGCCTCGGCGGCGATCAGGATGCGCTCGGGGTTCAGCCCGTGCAGGATGTACTCGAAGCCGCGCCCCTCCTCGCCGATGCGGTCCTCTTCCGGCACTTCCAGGTTGTCGAAGAAGACCTGGTTCGAATCCACGGCCTTCCGGCCCATCTTGTCGATCGGGCGCACTTCGATCCGGGAGCGGTCGAGGTCGGTGTAGAACAGGGAAAGCCCCTGGGTCGGCTTCCGCACATCCTCTAGCGGCGTGGTGCGCGCCAGGATCAGGATCTTCTCCGCGACGCCGGCGGTGGAGATCCAGACCTTCTGCCCGTTCACCACGTACTTGCTGCCCTGGCGCTCCGCCCGCGTGCGAAGGCGCGTGGTGTCCAGCCCCGTGTTCGGCTCCGTCACCGCGAAGCAGGCGCGCTCCTTCCCTGCGATCAGCGGCGGCAGCATGCGGCGGCGCTGGTCGTCCGTGCCGAAGACCACCACGGGCTGCAGCCCGAAGATGTTCATGTGCACGGCGGACGCCCCGCTCATCCCCGCGCCGGATTGCGAGATGGCCTGCATCATGATCGCGGCCTCGGTGATGCCGAGACCCGCGCCGCCGAACTCCTCCGGCATGCAGATGCCCAGCCAGCCGTCGGAGGCCAGCGCCTGGTGCAGTTCCACGGGGAACTCGCCCGTGTGGTCGCGCTCCAGCCAGTAGTCGTCCCCGAAGCGGGCGCAGATGCGGGAGACAGCCTCACGGACCGCCTCCTGCTCCTCGGTCAGCGCGAAGTCCATGCGATCTCCTCGTCGCCATTCCCCGGCAGCGCGGGCGGCGGCCGCAGCGGCGCCTCCTCCTGCCCGGCCCAGTGCCCCACCGGCGCGGTGGAGCGCAGCGTGCCTCCATCCGGCATCGCCGCTTCCCGCCAGTAGCCCACCGCGCGCAGGTGCGGGTCTTCCAGCAGCGCCTCCACGCTGTTCACCGGCGCCGCCGGAATATCCAGGCCGCAGAGCAGGTCCAGCCACTCCGCCGTGCCGCGTCCTGCCAGGATCTCTCCCACTAGCCCGTAGGCATGGTGGAAATTGGCGGTGCGCCCGGCATGGTCGCGCAGCCGGGGATCGGCCTCCATCTCCGCCTCGCGCCCCACGGCGCGGAAGAAGCGGCGCCAGTGGGCGTCGTTGTAGAGGAGCACGGCGATGTGGCCGTCCCGCGTCCGGTAGGGGCGGCGTTGCGGCGTCATCAGCCGGGGGTAGTGCGCCCCGCCCTGCGGCGGATCGAAGCTGAGACCGCCGAGATGGTCGCCCAGCACGAGGTCCGCGAAGGTCTCGAACATCGGCACCTCGATCTCCGCCCCCTCCCCGCCCCGCTCCCGCGCAAACAGCGCGGCGGTGACGGCCTGGGCGAGCTGGATGCCGACCACCCGGTCGCTCAGCGTCAGCGGCACGTAGCGCGGCTCGCCATCCGGGGAGGCGCGGCCCATGACATCGGCCAGCCCGCTGGCCGCCTGGATCAGGTCGTCATAGGCCGGGCGCGTGGCGTAGGGGCCGCCCGCGCCGTAGCCCACCGCCCCTGCCACGATAAGCCGCGGGTTCGCCTCCCGCAGCGCATCGCGCGTCAGGCCCAGCCGCGCGGCGGCATCGGCGCGCATGTTGTGCAGCAGCACGTCCGCGCCCTCCGCAAGCCGCCGCAGGGTCGCCTTCCCCTCCGGCGCCTTCAGGTCCAGCGCCACCGCGCGCTTGCCGCGGTTGAGGTGCGCGAACATCGCCCCGCCCTGGCCGGCGCGGCGCAGCACGTCGCCCTCCGGCGGCTCCACCTTCAGCACCTCCGCCCCCTGATCCGCGAGAAGGCGGGCGGCATAGGGGCCCATCACAACCGACGAACAGTCCAGCACGCGGATTCCGGCCAGCGGGAGAGGCAAGCCCGTCACTCCTTCGGAATGCCTGCGGCCTCGACCAGCTCGCGCCAGACGGTGATCTGCTGCTTCACGAAGTCACCCAGCTCGCCCGGCGTGCCGGAGAAGGCGTCGAAGCCGATATCGGCGAAGCGCTTCTTCACCTCCGGCCGCCCGATCGGCCCGCGGATGGCGGCGTTCAGCGCCTCGATCACCGGCGCGGGCGTGCGGGCCGGCGCGAAGACGCCGTTCCAGGAGGTGATATCGAAGCCCGGCAGCGCCGCCTCCGAGAGGGTCGGCGCCTCCGGCAACAGAGCGGAGCGCTCCTTCGTCGTCATGCCGAGGTTGCGCAGCTTGCCCGCGCGCAGGTTGCCCAGCCCGGCCGCGATGTCCACGAACATGCAGTCCACGCGCCCCGCGATCACGTCGGTGATGGCGGGCGGGGTGGAGCGGTAGGGGACGTGCAGCATCTCCGTGCCGGCCATCCGCGCCATGGTGGCGCCGGAGACGATGCCCGTGCTGTTGCCGCTGGCGTAGGTCATCTGCCCGCGCCGCTGCCGCGCCATGTCGAGGAAGGACTTCGCGTCGCGCGCGGACGATCCCTCCCCCACCACCAGCATGAAGGGCAGGTTTCCCACCCGCGCGACCGGTGCGAAATCCGCCACCGGATCGTAGTCCAGGTGCTTCAGCAGGGCAGGATTGGCGGAGTGCGTGGTGTTGGTGGTGACGAAGATCGTGTGCCCGTCCGGCTCCGCCCGCGCCACGAAGCCCGCGGCGATGGAGCCGTTGGCGCCCGCGCGGTTGTCCACCACGATGCTGGCGCCGCCCAGCGCCTCGCTCATCACCTGCGCCAGGATGCGCGCGCCGGCATCCGTGCCGCTGCCGGCAGCGAAGGGCACCACCATGGTAATGGGGCGCGTGGGGCGCCAGGCCTGGGCAAGGGCGGGGCGGATGGCGGGCAGCGCCAGCGCCGCGCCGAGAAGGAGGCGGCGACGCATCAGCCATGTCCTCCATTGCCGACCGTGGCGCGCCGCGTCACCTTGGCAGGATCCTCGCCATAGGGCGGCGCGTAGATGACCATGAGCTTCAGCGGCTCCTCGCTCGTCACGGTCACCACGTGCTCCACCCCGATCGGGAAGAAGCAGAAGTCGCCGGGGCCGACATCGCGCGTCTCGCCGCCCACCTCCACGCGCGCGCGGCCCTCCATGAAGTAGCAGGTCTGCTCCAGCGCCGGGTGCGCGTGCGGCAGCGCGCCGTTGCCGCGCTCGATCGTGCCGATCAGCACCTCCATCTGCGTCGATCCCACCGTCTCGGGCGCGATCACGCGGCGGTTGCTGGTGCCGGTGTGGTTGGCGGGGCTGTAGGGGGTGACATCCTCGGCGCGCAGGAAGAAGCGGCGCGCCCCCGCCACCGGGATCGGGGCCTCGGGCATCTGGACTGGTCCTCTCCAACGGCCCGCTAGCGCGGGCTCTCTCGTTCGGTGCCGCAGAAGCTGGGAGCGGCCGGGCGATAAGGCAATTGAAAAGTCCTTCTCACCCGATAAGGTCCCTTTATGGACGTGACGCTCAAGGGCCTGCGCGCCTTCCTCGCCATCGCGCGCCACCGCTCCTTCACCCGCGCCGCCGGGCTGCTGCACGTCACCCAGCCCGCCCTCACCGTGCAGATCCGCGGGCTGGAGGCCGCGCTCGGCCTGCGCCTGCTGGATCGCACCCCACAGGGGGTGGAACCGACCGAGGCCGGGGCGGAGCTGGCCCGCGTGCTGGAGGTGCAGCTGCGCGACCTCGACCACACGCTGGAGAACGTGCGCGACCTCGCCGCCCGCCGCCGCGGCACGGTGCGGCTGGCCGCCCTGCCCTCCGTCGCCTCCGGCCCCCTGCCCCGCGCCATGCTGCGGATGCGCGAACGCCACCCGGAACTGCGCGTGCGGCTGCAGGAAGCGGTGACGGGCCGCATCCACGACATGGTGCGGGCCGACATGGTGGATATCGGCATCGCCAGCGGCCCGCCCCCCGGCCCCGACCTGGCGCGGGAACCCCTGTTCCAGGACCGCATCCTGGCGATCCTGCCCGCGGACCATCCCCTGGCCGCGCGCCGCCGCATCCCGCTGGAGGCCCTGGCGCGGGAACACCTGCTGCTGCTGGAATCCAACACCTCCGTCTGGCGCGTGCTGGACGACGCCTTCGCCGCGAAGGGCCTGCGCCTCTCGCCCTTCCAGCAGGCGGTCCATACCGGCTCCCTTATCGGCATGGCGCAGGCCGGGCTCGGCATCGCCCTCCTGCCCTCCACGGCCGTCGAACTCCGCATGGCGCCGGAACTGGCCCGCTGTCCGCTCCAACCCGACCTGGTGCGGGACATCATGGTGGTGCACCGCGCCGGCCGATCCCTCTCCCCCGCGGCCGAGGCGCTGGTGGAAGCCCTGCGCGACGAGGCGGAGGACTGACTCCCGACCTCTCGATCCCAGCAAGGGTTGGTCGGGTTCTTCGCTGCCGGTCCGTGGCCAGGGAGAGGAAGAAGGAGTTCTTCCTCTCCCCGGACCCCTCACCATCATCTTTTTCTAGTAGGTGGTTTTGCCCGGCTGACGGTGCGCCTCGGGTCGATGACCCGAGGCGACTGCCAGGGCAGTAGGAGGCCCGTCAGGCAGAGACCCCGTGTCAGGACGGCGCGGCGGTAGCCAGAAGGGGGTCCAGGGGCCTCAGGCCCTTGGCGGGGGTCTAGGGGGCGGAGCCCCTTGGGTCCCGGACAGCCCAGAGCGCGCGCAACGAGCCCGTGGGAAGCCGCCCTACCGCCGGCGCCGGATCTCCCCGAGGTGCAGCCCGCCGATGGCGTGGGCCAGCCCGAAATACACGCCCAGCCCGACGGTGACGTAGGCCGCGAGGAAGGCGAGGCGCATCGTCGATCCCCCGGGGTCGGGCAGTGCGGCCCGCATTGCCAGCAGGGCCACGGCCATGGCGAGTGTGGCGATGAGCAGGCGCGGCAGGCGGCGGCGCAGGCGGCGGTCCGGCCGCCAGTGGCCGCGCCGGCGCAGCAGCACGGCCAGGGCGATCACGTTGGCCCAGGCGGCGAGGCCGGTGGCGAGCGCGATGCCGACATGGGCGAGGTAGCGGGTGAGGATCAGGTTCAGTGCCAGGTTCAGCGCGACGATGACGAGGCTGACCTTCACGGGCGTCGCCGTGTCGCCGCGCGCGAAGAAGCCGGGCACGAAGGCCTTCACGAGTACGAAGGCGGGCAGGCCGAGCGCGTAGGCGACGAGGGCGACGGAGGTGGCGGCCGCCTCCAGCTCCCCGAAGGCGCCGCGGACGAAGAGGGCGGAGATGATGGGCCAGGCCAGCACGGCCTGCGCGGCGGCGGCGGGCAGGGAGAGGGCGAGGGAGAGCTCCAGCGCCCGGTTCATCGTGCGGTGGGCGGAGAGCGGGCGGCCGCTGCGGAGCTGCTTCACCAGCAGGGGCAGCATTGCCGTGCCGACGGCGGCGCCGATGACGCCGAGCGGAAGCTGCCCGATCCGGTCCGCGTAGTAGAGATAGGAGACGGCGCCGGCGGGCAGAAGCGAGGCGATGATGACGTCCACCGCGAGGTTGAGCTGCGTGACGCCCGCCCCGAAGAGGCCGGGGACCATCCGGCGCAGCACGAGCCGCACCTCCGGCGTGATGCGCGGGAGGGAGACGATGCGGAGCGGCATCCCCGCCCGCGCCGCGGCGACCCAGACGAGGAGGAGCTGCGCGGCGCCGGAAACCGTGACGCCCCAGGCCAGCGCGTGGCCGGGCGTGGGCACGACTGGCGTGAGGACGAAAAGGGCGGCCATGGAGAGGAGGTTGAACAGCACCGGCGCGCCGGCGGCCGCGCCGAAGCGGTCCAGCCCGTTCAGCACGCCGGAGATGAGGGCGGTGAGGCAGATCAGCAGCAGGTAGGGGAAGGTGATCCGGGTCATCTCCACCGCCAGGCCGAAGCGCAGCGGCTCGTCCACGAAGCCGGGGGCCAGCACCGTCAGCACCTGCGGCATGAAGATCATGCCGAGGATCGTGAGGAGGGAGAGCCACAGCGTCATCAGCGTGGACATGCGCTCGGCCAGGAAGCGGGCCTGGGCGGCGCCCTCGGTCGTCAGCGTGGCGGCGAAGGCGGGGACGAAGGCGGCGTTGAAGGCGCCCTCTCCGAAGAGCCGCCGGAAGAGGTTCGGCAGCTTCAGGGCGATGAAGAAGGCATCCGCCACCGGCCCGGCGCCGAGCGAGGCGGCGATCAGCATATCCCGCAGGAAGCCGAGCACGCGGCTGGCCATGGTCCAGCCGCCGACGGTGAGGATGCTCTTCAGCATGGGCGGGAAAGGGTCAGCGCGGCGGCAGGAAGCCGACCAGTTCCTCCGCCTTCGCCACGATCGGCTCCGCGATCTCCCGCGCTCGGTCCGCGCCGCGGCGCAGCAGCGCGTCCACCGCGCCGGGATCGGCCAGGAGGCGGCGCGTCTCGTCCGCGATGGGGGTCAGGTGCGCCACCAGCGCGTCGGCCAGCACCCCCTTGAAGGTGCCGAAGCCCTGGCCGCCGTGCCCGCGCAGAACCTCCTCCGGCGTCGTGTCAGTGATGGCCGCAAGGATGCCGACGAGGTTGCGCGCCTCCGGCCGCCCCTCCAGCCCCTGCATTTCGGAGGGCAGCGGCTCCGCATCCGTCTTCGCGCGGCGGATCTTCAGGGCGATGGTGTCGGCGTCGTCGTTCAGGTTGATGCGCGACTGGTCGGAGGGGTCCGACTTGCTCATCTTCTTCGTGCCGTCGCGCAGGCTCATCACCCGCGCCGCAATCCCCATGATGTGTGGGTCGATGTGCGGGAAGAACTCCACGCCGTAGTCGTGGTTGAACTTCTCCGCGATGTCGTTCGCCAGCTCCAGGTGCTGCTTCTGGTCCTCGCCCACCGGCACGCGCGTGGCGTGGTAGGCGTGGATGTCGGCGGCCATCAGGTTCGGGTAGACGTAGAGGCCGGCGCCCGCGTTGTCCCGGTCCTTCCCCGCCTTGTCCTTGAACTGCGTCATCCGGTTGAGCCAGCCGATGCGGGCCACGCAGTTGAAGATCCAGGCCAGCCGCGTGTGCGCGTGGACATGGGACTGCACGAAGAGGATGCAGCGCTCCGGGTCCAGCCCGCAGGCCAGCAGGGCGGCGGCCATGTCGCGGGTCTGGCGCGTCAGCTCCTTCGGGTCCTGGAACTGCGTGATGGCGTGCTGGTCCACCACGCAGAAGATGCACTCGTTCGTGTCCTGCATCGGCACCCAGTTGCGCAGCGCGCCAAGGTAGTTGCCGAGGGTGGGAACGCCCGAGGGCTGGATGCCCGAGAAGACGCGCTGGGACATGGGAGGTGTTGCTCCTGGCCGCCCGGCGGTTGGAGCGCCGGGGGCTTCGTGGGGTGGGCCCCGGGTGTCCCGCCCCGGGCCCGCCGCGTCAAGGCGGCCCCTTCTACCTCCGCCCCGTCTACGTTTGCCCCGTCTATGTTCGCCCCGGCTCCCACCCCGGCGGCGCCATCTCGAAGCCATCGAACAGGAAGGCGGGGCTGACGGTGCAGCCCACCAGCGTCCAGGCGCCCAGGCTCTCCGCCGCCTGCCAGTGGCCCTGCGGAACCATCGCGAAAGGCGTCTCCCCGGCGGCGAGGTCCGGCCCCAGCCGCACCCCCTCCGGCGCGCTCCCGTCCGAGACGCGGAGGAGGAGAGGTGCGCCGGCGTGCCAGTGCCAGCCCTCCGCCGCGTCCACCCGGTGCCAGTGGCTGCGCTCCCCGGCCGCGAGGAGGAAGAGGATGGAGGTTCCCGCGCCCCGCCCGCCATCGGCCGGGGCATCGCGCCAGGTCTCGCGGTAGTGCCCGCCCTCCGGGTGGGGGCGCAGGTCGAGGGCCGCGACGATGTCGGCCGCCGCCAGCCCGGTGTCGCGCAGGTTCATGCGGCGGTCAGCCCTTGAACACGTCCTTCGCCGCCCGCCGCGCGGCCAGCGTCGCTTCGTCCCCGGCGCGCAGGAAGGGGTTGGTGGCACGCTCCTCGTCCAGGGTGGTCGGCACGGTGGGGTGGCCGGCCTTGCGCTGCTCCCGCACCTCCTCCGCCCGCGCCCGTAGCGCGGCGTTGTCCGGCTCCACCGTCAGGGCGAAGCGGGCGTTGCTCTCGGTGTACTCGTGGCCGCAGAGCACCAGCGTGTCCCCGGGCAGCGCGTCCAGCAGGCGCAGGGCGCGGAACATGTCGGCCGGCGTCCCCTCCAGCAGCCGCCCGCAGCCGAGCGAGAAGAGGGTGTCGCCGCACAGCACCGCGTGCGCCTCGGGGATGAACAGCGCGACATGCCCGATCGTGTGGCCCGGGCTATCCAGCACCTCGATCGTGCCGCTCCCCAGCGGGATCGAATCGCCGGGGTGCACGGACAGGTCCAGCGCCGGCAGCCGGTGGCCGTCGGCCGCGGCCCCCAGCACCTTCGCCCCCGTCGCGGCCACCACCTCCGCCACGCCGTCGATGTGGTCGGGGTGGTGGTGGGTCAGCAGCACCCAGTCCAGCCGGCCGGGCTCCGGCATGTCCTGCAGCGCCGCCAGGTTCGGCTCCGCCTCCCCGGGGTCGCAGAGCGCCACGGTGCCGGTGGCCTCGTCCCGCAGCAGCCAGGCGTAGTTGTCGGAGAGGTTGGGCACCGCCCGGATCGTCCAGTTCCCGCTGCTGATCATGCGCCGCGCTCCTCCGCTGGTGTCAGGCCGTGTTCGCGGTCCTATATCGGACGCATGGCCGCCGAGGTCCACTTCACCGCCCGCGGGCTGCAGGGCTTCTACGAGGCGCCGCTGGGCGCCACCACGCGCCGCATCCTGCGCGCGCGGCTGCGCCGCGCCTGGCCGGAACTGACGGGGCTGGAGGTGCTCGGCCTCGGCCATGCCGGGCCCTATCTTCGCCTCTGGCGCCGCGGCGCCGCCCGCCTCGTCTCCGCCTCGCCCGAGGCCCTGGGCACGGGCGGCCTGCCGCCCTGGCCGCCGGACGGCCGCAACGCCACCGCCCTGGTGGAGGAGGACCGCCTCCCCTTCCCCGACCTCTGCTTCGACCGGATCCTCCTCGTCCACGGGCTGGAAGGGGCGGAGAACGCCCGGCGCCTGCTGCGGGAGGCCTGGCGCGTGCTGCGGCCGGAAGGGCGGCTGCTCGCCGTGGCGCCCAACCGCCGCTCCGTCTGGGCGCACCTGGAGCACACCCCCTTCGGCCACGGCCAGCCCTACTCCCCCCGCCAGCTCGCCCGGCTGCTGGAGCGCGCCATGTTCACGGTGGAGAGGCGGGAGGCCGCGCTCTTCGTCCCGCCCTTCGCCTTCCGCCCCCTACTGCGCGGCGCCCGGCTCTGGGAAAGGGCAGGCGAGGCCCTGGCCCCCCAGTTCGGCGGCGTGACGCTGATCGAGGCCCGGAAATCCGTGCTGTCCCCCATCGGCCGAAAGGCCGCGCCAGCCCGCGCCCGCCGCGTGCTGGCACCCCAGCTCCTGCCGCAGGGAGCATGGCAAAATCTGGGCAATGAAGCCGCGGCAACAACGGCGCGTTCTTCGCTCCCGTCCGGGGAAGCGCCCGGGGCCAGCTGAACGGCCCCCGTCGCCACCTCGGCCCAAAGCTGAGGAGAAATGCCATGAAGCGTACCGCTACCTTCGCCGCAGCCGCCCTGCTCGCCTTCGGCGGCGCCGCCCTCGCCCAGACCACCACGACCAATCCGCCGGGCACGCCCCCCGGCACCGTCGCCCCGGGCACCGTCATCCCCGGCCAGGGCGTGGTGCTGCAGCCCGGCCAGCCCATCCCGCCGGGCATGGTGCAGTCCGGCACCGTGATGACCCCGCCGCCCGGACAGAGGGCCGGCAACACCCGCGTCGGCCAGCTGCAGTGCGACGTCTCCGGCGGCATCTCCTTCGTCTTCGGCTCGACGAAGGACCTGTCCTGCGAGTTCAAGCCGGCGAACGGCCCCGCGGAGCGCTACAGCGGCGAGATCCGCCGCTTCGGCGTGGATATCGGCTTCACCGGCCGCGGGACCATGATCTGGACGGTGGTGAACACCGGGCCGGACATCGCCCCGGGCAGCCTCGCCGGCACCTATGGCGGGGCCTCCTCCAACGTCTCGGCGGGCCTCGGCCTCGGCAGCAACGTCCTGATCGGCGGCAGCCGCGACCAGGTGGCCCTCCAGCCCCTCTCCATCGAGAGCAGCACGGGCCTCAACGTGGCGGCCGGCATCGCCGAGATCACGCTGCGCGCGGGCGGCTGAGCCGCGGGGAAGTCCAGCCTCCCCGGTTCATCCCTTCGGCGGGTTCCTGTTCCGGCCTTTTGCCGGCCCGCCGTGGCCAGAGGGAGGAAGAAGGAATTCTTCCTCCCTCCGGACCTCCCACCATCATCTTCTTCTTCGACTTGGAGATCCTTCGTTGACGGTGCGCCTCGGGTCGATGACCCGAGGCGACTGCAAGGGCGGGATGAGGCGCCCAGGCCTCGGCGCACCGGTTCCGTTCAATCCCGCGGCAGCCCCCTGGGGTTCCAAGGGCCTCAGGCCCTTGGCGGGTGTGAGGTCCGGAGAGGGCGGCGCCCGCTCCGGTCCCGAAAGTGCAGAATAAGACCCCGCCGGATTCACCCCCGGTCGTAGGCCAGCCGCCCGGCCACGTAGGTCGCCCGCACCGCCCGCTCGTCGCCCAGGGCCATGAGGGCGAAGAGCCGGTCCACCGGGTCCCGCGCGCCCGCCGTCCGCAGGGCCAGTTCCGGGGTGGCGGCCGGGTCCAGCACCACCAGGTCGGCTTCCATGCCGGGGGCCAGGGTGCCGATCCGGTGCTCCTGCCGCATCGCCTCCGCCCCGCCGCGCGTGGCCAGCCACAGGGCCTGGGCCGGGTGCAGCCGCGCCCCGCGCAGCCGCGCGACCTTGTAGGCGTCGCCGAGGGTGCGGAGGGTCGAGAGGCCCGTGCCCGCGCCGACGTCGCTGCCCAGCCCTATCCGCACCCCGGCGGCGGTCGTGTCGTGCAAAGGGAAGAGCCCGCTGCCGAGGAAGAGGTTGGAGCTGGGGCAGTGCGCCACGCCGCAGCCCGTCTCGCGTAGCCCGGCCAGGTCGCCTTCCGTCACGTGGACGGCGTGGCCCATCACCGCGCCCGGCCCGGCCAGCCCGGCGCCGCGGTACACGTCGAGGTAGGAGGGGGCGGCGGGAAACAGCTCCCGCACCCAGGCCATCTCCGCCTCCGTCTCGCAGAGATGGGTCTGCACCAGGGTGCCGGGGTTGTCGCACCACAGCCGCCCGGCCGCCCGCAGGGCCTCGTCCGTGCAGGAGGGGGCGAAGCGCGGGGTGATGGCGTAGAGCAGCCGCCCGCGCCCGTGCCAGCGGTCGATCAGCCTCTGGGTCGCAGGGATGCCGTGGTCGGGGCCGTCCAGCAGCGCGTCCGGCGCGTTGCGGTCCATCAGCACCTTGCCGGCCGCGATCCGCATGCCCAGCCGCTCCGCCTCGGCGAAGAGGGCGTCGGCCGAGTGCTCATGCACCGTGCAGTAGGCGCAGGCCGTGGTGGTGCCGGCGCGCAGCAGGGCTGCGAGAAAGGCCTTCGCCACCCGCGCGGCGTGGGCGGGCTCGGCGAAGCGCGCCTCGGCGGGGAAGGTGTAGCGCCGCAGCCAGTCCAGCAGCGTCTCCCCGTAGGAGCCGGCCATCTCCATCTGCGGGTAGTGGACATGGGCGTCCACAAAGCCGGGCAGGATCAGCCCGTCCGGGTGGTGGTGCACGGGCAGGTCGGCCGGGTGGCGGGGGCCCTCCGCGGCGTGGTCCCCGAAGCCGGCGATGATCCCGGCCCGCATCACGACCAGCGCGTCGGGCCAGTGGACCAGCGCGGTGTCGGCATCCCCCCGGAAGGGATCGTGGCGGAAGGTCAGGGCGGGGCCGCGCAGGCCGAGGCCGCTTCCTCCGGGATGCTGGGTCACTCGGCGCTCCCTCGCTGCCGGCCCATCATGCCACCGCGCACCGATCCTTGAAGGCGTGGGAGAAGGCGCGGCACCGATGGCGGCTTGCCGGCCGGCCGCTTCCATGGCCAGTTCGGACACAATCCGGAAGGAAGCCGCCATGCGCCGCCGCCACGTCCTGCCCCTTCTCGCCGCGCCCCTCGCGGCGCCCCTCGCAGCACCGGCCCTGACCGGGCGCGCCTCCGCCCAGGGCAGCCAGGGGCGCCCGATCACCTTCGTCGTGCCCTACGCCGCCGGCGGCGGGACGGACATCGTGGCGCGGGAGCTCGCGCCCATCCTGATGGAGGGGCTCGGCCAGAACGTCATCGTGGAGAACCGCGGCGGCGCGGCCGGGCATGTCGGCGCCACCTCCGTCGCCCGCGCGCGGCCGGACGGCACGACCCTGCTCTTCGCCGTCTCCACCAACATCGTGGTGAACCCGCACCTGCAGCGGAACGACCGGGTCAACCTCTCCACGGCGCTCACGCCCGTCACCAAGGCCAGCTCCTACCAGTACGTGCTGGTGATCGACCCCAAGGTGCCGGCGAAGAACCTCCAGGAGCTGATCGCGGCGGGCAAGCGCCCGAACGCCGGCTTCACCTTCTCCTCCGGCGGCGTCGGCTCCAACAATCACCTCGCCGGCATCCTCTTCGCGGAGGCCGCCGGGGTGGAGATGGAGCACATCTCCTACCGCGGCACGGCGCCGGCCCTGCAGGACGTGGTGGGCGGGCGCGTGACGATGAACTTCTCCTCCCCGCCGCCCGCCGTGCCGCTGGCCAGGGACGGGCGGCTGCGCGCCCTCGCCGTCACGGGCGACCACCGCCTTCCCTCCCTGCCGGATGTTCCGACGCTGTCGGAGGCCGGGCTGCCCGGGATCGTCATCCTTGGCTGGCACGGCATCTTCGCCCCGGCCGGCACGCCGGAGGCGGAGCTGAGCCGCCTGGAAGCCGCGGCCAACAAGGCCATCCGCGACCCTCGCTTCGCCCGCAGCCTGGAGCGCGACGGGCTGGAGGTGGCGGCCGAGCAGCCGCGCGGCGACTTCGGGAGGGCGATCCGGGAGGAGTACGAGTTCTGGGGCCGCAAAGTGCGGGAGTTGGACCTGAAGGCGGAATAGCCCCGGTAGGAACAACCCGGCGGGCCATCGGAAAAGGCCGAGCCCCGCCGGGCACTCTACGATCGGAAGTTGCGCGAACCGGCGCAGGCGCAACCTAAGTTGAATTTACCTTCTACGCAACATGAAGTTTTCGCCGGAAACACCGGATCCGTCGCGATATTTCCGATGCCACGATTGCGCGGACGAGGCGAGGCGCGGCGGCATCTTCCGGGCTGGGAATGCTGGATCGGTGAACGCGAAGACAGTGCGCGGATGCCCGGCAGGCCGCGGAGAAGGCTCGCAGCCCGCCGGGTTTCTCCGATCGGCGCGTAGACCGGCGCTCGCGGCTTAACCTATGTGTGCATCCGAATCGGGCGCAAGACATTCTGGCCCGGCCGACAGAGAAAGCTTCGTGACGGCGCCCTCCGTCCCGCCCCCGTCACCCTGACCCGCCCCGCCCCCCGAGGTCCGGTCCGGCGCCGCGCGCGGGTCACACAAGGTTCACGCCGTCCGCCCCCGCCCCCCCGTAAGGACACGGCCGGGATGTCGATGCGGCCACGGAGCGGAACGGGGCCCGGCGGCAACGGGGGGAGCTCTCGGCTTGGGATCTGACGCGCATGGCCGGCACGGGCTGAAACCCCGCTGATGCAGCCCACCCCCTCCGCCAGGGCCGGCTTCGGCGCGCTGGGCCGCGCGGCCGCCGGAGAGCCGCTGGCCCGCAACGCCGGAGAGGGCTCCGCCCCCGCCCACGCCGCCCACCGGTACGCGCGCGAGGTGGCGGCCCGCCTCTCCGCCCCCGTCTCCCCCGCGCGCATCCTCATCGTGACCGACGCCTGGCGCCCCCAGGTGAACGGCGTCGTCCGCACCCTCTCCACCGTGGTCGACCACCTCCGCGGCGCCGGCGACGTGGTGGAGGTGATCGGGCCGGAACGCTTCCGCACCGTCGCCCTGCCCTCCTACGCCGAGATCCGCCTCGCCCTCGTCGGCCGCCGCCGCTTCGCGCGCATGGTGGACGCCTTCGCGCCCAGTGCCGTCCACATCGCCACCGAAGGCCCCCTGGGCTGGGCCGCCCGCGCCCTGTGCCGCCGCCGCGGCTGGCCCTTCACCACCTCCTTCCACACGCGCTTCCCGGAATACCTGCACCTTCGCGCCCGCGTGCCCCAGGCCCTCTCCTGGGCGTTGCTGCGCCGGTTCCACGCGCCGGCGGCCAACACCCTCGCCGCCACCGCCTCGCTGCTGGGCGAGCTGGATTCCCGCGGCTTCCGCCACCTGCGCCGCTGGTCCCGCGGCGTGGACCTGGACCGCTTCCCGACCGCGCCGCGCGACCCCTGGGCTGGCCTGCCCCGCCCCGTCTTCCTCTACGCCGGCCGCGTCGCCGTGGAGAAAAACATCGAGGCCTTCCTCTCCCTCGACCTCCCGGGATCCAAGGTCGTGGTCGGCGACGGCCCGCACCGCGCCGCCCTCCAGGCCCGCTTCCCCGAGGCCCACTTCACCGGCTACCGCGAAGGCACATCCCTCGCCGCCGCCTATGCCGGGGCGGACGTCTTCGTCTTCCCCTCCCGCACCGACACCTTCGGCCTGGTGCTGCTGGAAGCCCTGGCCACCGGCACCCCCGTGGCGGCCTTCCCCGTCGCCGGCCCGCTGGACGTGATCGGCGGCGCGACCGAGACCGTGGGCGCCCTGGACGAGGACCTTCGCGCCGCCTGCCTCGCCGCCCTCGGCGCGGACCGGGCGGCCTGCCGCCGCCACGCCGCGAAATGGTCCTGGGCCGCTTCCGCAACCCAGCTGCGGGACGCGCTGATCGCCCTTCCGCGGGGCTGAGGCGGGGATGCTGCGCCGGATGGGCCCGGGACCAGGGGGCGCCGCCCCCTGGAACCCCCGCCAGGAGCCTGAGGCTCCTGGACCTGCATCGGGCTGCCGCGGGAATGGCCTGCGCTGTCGGCCCAGGACGATCGGCGCCTTTCCGGCCCTTGCAGTCGCCTCGGGTCATCGACCCGAAGCGGACCGTCAGCGACGCAAGCCTAACTTGAAGACGATGATGGTGAGGGGTCGGAGGAGAGGAAGAATTCTTTCCTCCTCTCTCCGGGCCGTCCTGTCAGCCGGGAAGCCGCAGCAGCGCTTGCCCCGCGCGGATCGTATCCCCTTCCCGCACGCCCTCGTGCAGCCGGAACCCAGGTGGCGCGAAGACCACGATGGTCGATCCGTGCTGGAACCAACCCATCTCCTCGCCCTTCTGCAGCGGCACGTCGCAGTCGATGCGGCGCGGCCCGGCCTTTCGCAGGTCCAGCTCCGCGTCGAGGAAGCCGAGGCGGATGCTCGCCACGAGGATGGCGGCCACCGGCACGAGGGTGATGGCGTGGCCCGTGGCGGCCAGCCGCGCGCGGATGGGCGCGCGCTCGTTCTTGCAGAACAGGCGCTCGATCCGCTTCAGCGCGATGGGGTTCACGTTCCAGGTGTCGCCGGAGATGTAGGTCACGGATTCCACCCGCAGGTCGTGCGGCGCGTGGAAGCGATGGTACATGGCGGAGGTGAGGCGCAGCGTGACGTAGCTGCCGCCCTCGTAGCGCGCGGCCTCGGCGGCATCCCCCAGCAGGTCGTGCAGCGGGTAGGGGAAGCCCTTCACCTGGAGGACCTGGCCCCGCTCCACCGTGCCGTGGGCGCCGACGATGGCGTCGCTGGGGCTGGCGAGGATCGTGGGGTCCGGGTCCACGGGGCGGGCGCCGTCCTTCAGCTGCCGGATGAAGAGGTCGTGCAGGCTGCGGAAGCGCGCCTGCCGCGCGTCGCTGAGGTCAAGGTCGGTGAAGAGGCGCCAGGTGGCGATCGAGAGGTCGCGCACCACCGGGTTCTCGATCCGGCTGAACCAGCCGATGAACCGCGTCGCCAGGCGGCGCGGGATCCGGTTGGTGAGGAGGAAGTTGAGATCCTCCTGCTGCGCCACCCGCGCGAGGGTGGTGCGAAGTGTCGGCATCGTTGTCAGCCCTGTCCTGGAAAACCGGAATGTTGAGCATGCAGATCGGCGCCTTCGCGCCCTACGCCGCGGGGGCGGGGGCCCTCGCCGCGCTCCTCGTGAAGGGGCGCGCGCGGCTCGCACTCTCCCGCGCGAAGCACCGGTCGCTGACCGGGCACGCGCGGATGGCGCGACGCGTCGCCTCTCTCATTCCCTTCTACGAGTACGGGGAGGACCGCTTCTTCTCCTCCGACGGCGCGTCGGACGACGTGGTCGCGCGCCGGCGCCAGGGCTTCCACGCTCTCGCCGGGCTCTACCGTGCCCGGTTCCCACGCAGCGCGGCGATGACGGAGGAAGCGAAGGCGGGGCTGTCCGACCTGCAGTTCACCGCCGCCTATCGCGTGCCCTTCCAGTACAGCCGCTACCTCCGCCAGCACCTCTCGGGCGGCAGCTTCCTCGCATCCTCGGCGGGGGTGACGGTGACGGATCTGGACGGCAACACGCTCTACGACCTCACCGGCTCCTATGGCGTGAACCTGATGGGGTACGACTTCTACAAGGACTGCATCGAGGAGGGCGCGGCGCGCGTGCGCGACCTCGGCCCCGTCCTCGGCGCCTACCACCCCGTTGTGGCCGAGAACGTCGCGCGGCTGCGCGCCCTCTCCGGCATGGACGAGGTGTCCTTCCACATGTCCGGCACGGAGGCGGTGATGCAGGCGGTGCGCCTGGCCCGTTACCACACCGGCCGCTCCCACCTCGTCCGCTTCTCCGGCGCCTATCACGGCTGGTGGGGCGACGTGCAGCCCGGCATCGGCAACCCCGTGCCGGCGGACCGGACCTACACCCTGTCGGAGATGTCGGAGCGCACGCTGCACGTGCTGCGCACGCGCGGGAACATCGCCTGCGTGCTGGTGAACCCGCTGCAGGCGCTGCACCCGAATTCCGGCGCCCCGGCGGATTCCTCGCTGGCCGATAGCGGCCGCCGCGCCGCCTACGACCGCGCGGCCTACACGGCCTGGCTGAAGCAACTGCGGCAGGTCTGCACGGAGCGCGGCATCGCCCTGATCTTCGACGAGGTCTTCATGGGCTTCCGCCTCGCCCCCGGCGGCGCCCAGGATTACTTCGGCGTGCGGGCCGACCTCGTCACCTACGGCAAGACCCTCGGCGGCGGTCTCCCCATCGGCGCGCTCTGCGGCAAGCGGGAACTGATGCGCCGCTACCGCGACAGCAATCCCGTGGATGTCTGCTTCGCCCGCGGCACCTTCAACTCCCACCCCTACGTCATGGGCACCATGGACGCCTTCCTGCGGCGCCTGGAGACGCCGGAGGTGCTGTCCCTCTACGAGGGGCTGGAGGAGCGCTGGGACGGCCGGGCGGCGGCGCTGAACGCGCGGCTGGAGGCGGAGGGGCTGCCGGTGCGGGTGGCCGGCATGTCCACGGTCTGGACCGTCCTCTACCCGCGCCCCTCGCGCTACAACTGGATGCTGCAATACTACCTCCGGGCGGAGGGCCTGGCGCTGAGCTGGGTGGGGACGGGCCGCCTGATCTTCAGCCTGAACTACGGCGATGCGGAGTTCGCGGCGGTGGCGGACCGCTTCGTGGCGGCCGCGCGGGCCATGGAGCGGGACGGCTGGTGGGCCGGGCCGGAGACCACGAACAAGGCCATCCGGCGCGGGATCTTGCGGGAGATGATCCGGCACCGGGGAGGACGGGCCGCGGCCTGATCCTTCGCCGGGCCGCCGTGGCCAGGGAGAGGAAGAAGGAATTCTTCCTCTCCCCGGACCCCTCACCATCATCTTTTCTTAGGCCCTGGAGTCATCCCGCTGGCGGTGCGCCTGAGGTCTTCGACCTCAGGCGACTGCAAGGGCAGGATCTTGCCCTTCATGCGGAGACCCCATCCCAGGACGGCGCGGCGGCAGCCGGATGGAAGGTCCAGGAAACTCAGTTTCCTGGTGGGGGTCCAGGGGGCAAGGCCCCCTGGCTCCGCACAGGGCCGCGACGCGGTCAGGCCTTGCGCTCTTCCGGCTCGGCCACCCAGTCCTCGTCCTCCGCATCGTCCTCGTCCGGGTGGTGCCGGCCGTGGGCGGGGTCGATCAGCTGGCCCTGCAGCAGGTAGCCCGGCGCGCGGTGGTACAGCTTGATGTCGTGGAAGGGGTCCGTGATGATCTTCGTGGCCCAGACCAGCGCCGTCTGCACGTCGCGGATGATCATCAGCTGCGCCACGCGGAACAGCAGCCCGCCGACGCCGACGAAGAACCAGAGGTAGCCCACGTCGTGCACGAAGCCGCCGAAGCTCTCGGCCGGCGTCATGAGGCCGAACAGGGTGGGGTCCAGCACCAGCAGCAGGGGCGAGGCGGCCCAGAACGCCATGAGGACGATCTTGCGGTTCAGGTTGTACCCGACCTTGATCTCCTCCTTGTGCTCGTGCGTCGCCTTGTTGACGTGGTCGTAGCCCCGCGGCTCGAAGAAGAAGTGGCCGGCCTGGCGGCTGTTCATCGAGACGGTCCACGCGATCAGCGCCGCGGTCGCGGGGTCCTTGAACGCCACCATGTAGGCGCAGAGGAAGCTGATCGCGCTGAGCAGGTGCAGGCTCTGGTTGATCCGGCTGTGGTGGTAGTAGCGGTGGTCGTCCCACCGCTGCTCCCGCAGCTGCTCAAGAAAACCGTTCATCACGACTCCTTCTCGGGTGACGAGGCCATGCGCTGCGCCACCGGCCCCCCGCCGGCGGACGCGGCCGTGCCTGCCATGGTTACGTTGGCCAAGCTGGGGGCAGCCTTCGGTGCCCGCTCGTCCTTGGTGATGCGGACGAGCGAGAAGTGGCCGAGCGGCGGCAGGGCGCGCCGCTCCAGCAGCTGCGCGCCGGACGCGCCGGCGATCCAGTCCGCGTAGCGGCTCCAGGGGAACTCCGTGCGCCAGCCCAGCCGGCTGGTCACGGGCATCAGCGCGCGCTCGATCGTGCCGCGCAGCCCCGTCTCCGCGCCCACGCGGGTCGCGATGATGATCTCGCCGCCCGGCCGCACCACGCGCAGGAACTCGTCCAGCGCGCGCTCGGGGTTCGGCACGGCGGTCACGACGTACTGCGCCACGATCACGTCGAAGCTGTCATCGGCGAAGGCCAGCCGCTCGGCGTCCATCACGGCCAGGCCGCCGACATGGCCGAGGCCCTGCCGCTCCACCCGGGTGCGCGCCTTCCAGAGCATCGGGGCGGAGATGTCCATCCCGAAGATCGTGTTCTCCCGCCGGTAGCCGGCGAGCGAGAGGCCGGTGCCGACGCCCACCTCCAGGATGCGGCCGCCCACGCGCTCCGCCGCCTGGGTCGCCACGCGGCGCCCCTCGCGGAACACCGGCCCGAAGACCAGGTCGTAGATCGGCGCCCAGCCGTCATAGGCGAGGGCGACGCTGTCCGCCCCATTCCTCTCGGTCAACTCTCGTGATCCTCAGCGGTGAACCGGTCGCGGCGCGCCCGCTTCCCCGGGCCGGGCGGCCTGGGGGGCGGGCATCAGGCGGCGTGCGGCCGGGCGCGGGCAGGGCATCATGTCGGGACCGCTTCAGCCAACCGTCTCTGAATGGGCGGACGAAGTGTCACGGAACGGGCGGGGTTACCAGAGACGGGATTCTGGCAGAACCGTTGCGAAAGGATGACAGCTGGCGGCGGTGCGGCACGGCCGGGCCGGGGACGCCCGTGCCGCACCGCCTCTCCGCCGGCATCGATAGGCCCTGACGATCAGTCAGATCGACGCTGCCGTCATGGTCAGCGCGGCCGACGGCCCGCACTGTCGTGCCAGGCATTCCCAAGGAGATTCGGCCATGTCCCAGAAGCCCATGCGCCCCGAGGCGCTCGAGAAGGTGGTCGGTGGCGCCCACCTGCCCGGCACGAACGGGAGCGACTTCGCGATCGGCACCGACGCGCCCGACAGCATGCCCCTCGGCGACGGAAACGACTACGCTGAGGGCCGTGGCGGCAACGACTACATCGAGGCCGGAGCGGGGAACGACGAGGTCTACGGCGATGCCGGGGATGATGCGATCGTCGCCGGTGCGGGCAGCGACTTCGCCGCCGGTGGCGCGGGCAACGACTACATCGAGGGCGGGGACGGCAACGACGTGATCCTCGGCGATGCCGGCACCGACGCCCTGACCGGCGGCGCGGGCGACGACACCGTCATCGGCGGCGACGGCGTGGACCACATGCAGGGCGATGCCGGGAACGACAACCTGATCGGCGGCTTCAACGACCGCGCCACGGACACCGCCTTCGGCGGCGAGGGAGACGACACCTTCGTCTGGAGCCCCGGCGGCGGCAACGACTACTTCGACGGCGGGAGCGGCGGGGACACGCTGAGCATTCCGGGTGTGAGCCTGTCCCAGTTCCAGCAGGGCCTGCAGCTCCACACCCCCGGGCTGGAGATGCTGCAGAACAGCGCCGGCGGGGTCGTCTTCGTCAACGCCCAGGGCCAGCCGCAACCCTTCAGCGGTCAGCTCACGATCGGCGGGGAGACGCTGCGCTTCGACAACGTGGAGCGCATCCAGCTCGGCTGACCCGGCCGGCGGGGCGGGGCCCCGCCGCCCCGCCCCGCCCGTGCCACCCGCCGGGACGGCCCGGCCCTGGGAGCACCCGGCGAAACCCCGACAGGATGCTTTACCAGAGCGTATCGGCCATTCCTTAAACGTTCCGGCGCGGGCATAGTCGCGCAGGGGCCAGGATCGCCGGGCTCTCCCAACAAGGTCGAACACCCCGGCATGTCCACGCCTCCCCTCTTCCGCAGCCGGGCCGTGGCCGAGGCCGCGGCCCCGGACCGCTACGACGAACCCCTCCGCGTCATGCGCCCCTGGACCTGGGCAGTCGGGGGATCGCTCCTCGCCCTCGCCGTCATCGGGATCGTCTGGTCCTCGCTGGTGGACGTGCCGCTGAAGGTCACCGGGCGGGGCATCCTGCTGCCATCCGGCGGCGTGGTGGACATCGTGGCGGACACGGATGGCCGGATCGACCGCCTCCTCGCCAGGCCGGGCGACCGCATCCGGGCCGGCCAGACGATCGCGGCGGTGGACCAGTCCGAGGTGCGGCTCCAGCTCGCCCTCGCGGAAGGCCAGGCCGCCGACGCCAGGCGCCACCGCGACGAGCTGCGCGCCTTCCACGGGCGGGAGGCGGCGGCGGCCGACGCATTCCGCACCGCGCGGGACGCCGCGCTGGCCGGCAACCTGCGGATGCTGGACGAGCGGCTGGGCATGATGACCCAGCGCGAGGAGGTGATGCGCGGGCTGATGCAGCAGAACCTCATCAACCGCGACCGCGCCCTCTACGCCCGGGTGGAGGTGTTCCAGGTGCGCGAGCAGATGGCCACCTCCCGCAACGAGCGGGAGCAGCTCGTGCTCGACCAGGCGATGAAGCGCACCCAGCAGGAGCGCGAGGCGCTGGAGGCCGAGCGGCGCCTGGACGAGGCCGCGCGGCAGGTGGAGGCGCTGCGCGCCCGCCTCGGGCGGCTGGGCGAGGTGATCGCCCCCTATTCCGGCACGGTGGTGGAGCAGAAGGCGAATGACGGCCAGGTGGTGCAGCGCGGCACTGCCCTGCTGACGGTGGAGCGCGACCCGGAGGGCGGGGCGGGCGCGCTGGTGGCCGTGGTCTACGTCACCGCGCAGGACGGCAAGCGCCTCTCCCCCGGGATGGAGGTGGAGGTCTCCCCCTCCTCCACCCGGCGGGAGGAGGACGGCTTCATTCACGGCCGCATCACCCGCGTGGCCGCCACGCCCTCCTCCTCGGCGGGGCTGCTGCGGACCCTGCAGAACGACCAGCTGGTGCGGAACTTCACGACCGAGCTCGGCGCGCCCTTCGAGGTGGAGGTGGCGCTCTCGCCCGATCCCGCCACGCGCAGCGGGCTGCGCTGGTCCACCGCCGCCGGGCCGGACTTCCCGATCGAGTCCGGCACCCTCGCGGGCGCCGACATCACCGTCCGCTCCGTCCGCCTCATCGGCCTCGCCTTTCCCGCCGTGCGGGGCTGGCTGACCCGCAACGCGGAGGCGGTGACGTCCCCTGGCGCGGCAGGGGCCGCGACGTCCTCTCGCGTGGCAGAGGCCGCGACGTCTTCTCGCGCGACAGAGGCCGCGACGCCTTGAGCGCGACCACGGCCGCCGCCTCGTCCCGCGCCCGGACCGGCCGGGCGCGCACGCCCACGCTGCTCCAGATGGAAGCATCCGAGTGCGGTGCCGCCGCGCTGGGCATCGTGCTCGGCAGCTTCGGGCGCTGGGTGCCACTGGAGGAGCTGCGCGCCGCCTGCGGTGTCTCCCGCGACGGCAGCCGGGCCAGCCACGTCGCCGCCGCGGCCGGGGGGTACGGGCTGGCGGTGGAGGCGTACCGGGTGGAGCCGGCCGACCTGCGCGGCATGGCGATGCCGCTGATCGCCCACTGGGGCATGAACCACTTCGTCGTCATCGAGGGCGTGGACCGCGCCGGCGCCCGCATCAACGACCCCGCCACCGGCCCGCGCCGGATCACGGCGGAGGAGCTGGACCGCAACCTCACGGGCGTCGTCCTCTCCATGCGGCCGGGGGAGGGCTTCCGGCGCGGCGGGGAACGGCCGCGGGCGCTGCGCGGCATCCTGCGCCGGCTGCGCGGCAACGGGGCGGGCTTCGGCTTCCTCCTCGGCCTCAGCCTGCTGATGACGATCCCCGCGCTGCTGGTCCCCGCCTTCTCCCAGGTCTTCGTGGACGACGTGCTGGTGGGCCGCTTCGAGAGCTGGCTAGAGCCGCTGCTCTGGGGCATGGCCGGCACCTCCCTCGTCATGGGCCTCATCACCTGGCTCCAGCTGGACCTGCTGCTGCGGCTGGAGACGCGGCTCTCCGTCTCCGGCTCCGCCGCCTTCCTGGACCGGCTGACGCGGCTGCCCGTGGCCTTCTTCGCGCAGCGCCACCCCGGCGACATCGCCGGCCGCGTGGTGCTGAACGACCGCATCGCGCGGCTGGTCTCGGGCGATGTCGGGCGCGGGCTGCTCGGCCTCGTCACCGCGCTCGCCTATGCCGCCGCCATGCTGCTCTACGACGCGCTGCTGGCCGGCGTGGTGGTGCTGGCGGCGGCCGTGAATCTCGGCGCGCTCGTGGGGCTCGGCCGGTCCCTGAGCGACGACAACGGGCGCCTCCTCTCGCGCAACCTCCGCACGGAGGGGCTGGCGCGGGGCGGGCTGCGGATGATCGAGACCTACCGCGCCTCTGGCAGCGAGGGGCTGCTGCTGGCCCAGCTCGCGGGCACGCGGGCCGGCTCCGCCAACGTCACCCAGCGCCTCGCATTGCGGCGCGCCCTGCTGGAGGGGCTGCCGGCCTTCATCGCTATTGCCGCCGCCGCCGCCGTGCTCGTCCTCGGCGGGCGCCGGATCATGGAGGGCTCCATGACGGTCGGCCAGCTCGTCGCCTTCCAGGCCCTGACGATGGGCTTCATGGGGCCGGTCGCCCAGCTCGTCGGCGTGGCTACCCAGATGCAGGACGCGAAGGCGAACCTCACCCTGCTGGAGGACACGCTGCACCACCCGCTGGCGCCGGAGTTCGAGACGCCATCCGACGCCGCGCCCGGCGCCATCACCCGCCGCCCCGGCGCGCGGCTCGGCGGCCATGTGGAGCTGCGGGACGTCGTCTTCGGCCATAGCCGCCTCGCCCCGCCGCTGCTGGACGGCGTCTCCATCACCATCGAGCCGGGCCGCCGCCTCGGCATCGTCGGCGGCTCCGGCTCCGGCAAGTCCACCCTCGCCCTGCTGATCGCCGGCCTCTACCGCCCCTGGTCCGGCGAGGTGTTGATCGACGGCCGCCCGATCGAGGCCATCCCGCGCGCGGAGCTGCGGCGGGAGGTCTCCGTGATGGACCAGGGGGGCTTCCTGTTCGACGGCACGGTGCGGGACAACATCGCCATGTGGGACCCGACGCTGGCCGACGAACGCCTGGTTGAGGCCGCGCAGGACGCCATGATCCACGACGAAATCCTCGCCCGCCGCGGCGGCTATGCCGGCCCGGTGGCGGAGGAGGGGCGCAACTGGTCCGGCGGCCAGCGCGCGCGGATGGAGCTGGCCCGCGCCATCGTCACCGACCCCGCCATCCTCGTGCTGGACGAGGCGACGGCGGCGCTGGACAACGCGGCGGAGGCGGCGGTCATGGCCAACCTGCGCCGGCGCGGCTGCACCATGATCGTCATCGCCCACCGTCTGGCCCTGGTGCGGGACCTCGACGAGGTGATCGTGATGGAGGCGGGCCGCATCGTGCAGCGCGGCCACCCGGACGCGCTCGCCGCCGCCCCCGGCCCCTTCCGCACCATGCTGGCGAGCAGCTGATCCGTGCCCGACGACATCGCGCCCCCGCCCCCCGCCCTGCCCGCCGCCGCACCGGATGCCGCTCCCACCGGGACGCCCCCCGGATCGTCGCCGACGCGCCCCATCCCCCTGGCCACCCCCTTCCCGGCCCATGCGCCGCTGCGGCTGGACGATCCCTCCATCCGGTGGCTTGTCGTCGCCGGCACCGTCACCCTCTTCGCCACCGCCGCCCCGCAGCCCCCGGCCACGGAGGGGCCGCGGCGCTATCTCGGCACCGTGAGGGCCGGCGGGATGCTCTGCGGCGTCGGCACCGCCCTCACCGGCGCCACCCTTCTCGCGGTCGGCGGCGCCGATGCCCGGCTGCTGCCCCTGCCCGAAGGGGAGGACGCGCCGGCGCTGCTGGCGGCGGCGGTGGATGGCTGGGGCCGCGCCCTCGCCTCCGGCCTCGCCCGCCCCATGTCCCCCCGCCCGCGCACGGACCTCGCGGTCTCCGGCGGCACCGGCACGCTCTACCCGCCCGCCGGCACCGTGGTCGCCGCGCGGGGCGCGCCCACCTGGGTCCGCATCACCGGCGAGGGCTGGCTGCTGCTGGGGCTGGAGCCCGTCGAGGGCCTGCTTCCCCTGCCGGCCGAGGCGTGGCTCGTCGCCGGCAACGGCAGCCTTCGGCCCCTGGCCGCCGAGGAGGCGCTGGCCGAACCGGACTGGGAGGCCGGGCTCGCCGCCCTCAACGCCGCGGGGCTGGACGCCCTACCCGCCGCCCTGGCCCTGGGCGCCGCCGACGAGCTGAACCGCCGCCGCCTGCGCGAGGAGCGCGAGGCGGAGGCCGAGGCGGAGGGGCGCGCCTCCTTCGCCGCCATCCTCGGCAACCCCGTGGAACGCCCCGAGCCGGCGAATGCCGACCCGCTGATGCCGGTGTTCCGCGCCGTCGCCGCGAGCCTCGGCCTCCGTGCCCGCCGTCTGGTGCGCGTCCGCAGCACGGACGTGGACGCCACCTCCACGCTGGAGGAGCTGGCCCGCGCCTCCGGCCTGCGCCTCCGCCCCGCCCATCTGGAGGGGCGCTGGTGGGAGGAGGACCACGGCCCCCTCTTCGCCACCCGGGCGGACGGCGCCACCGTCGGCCTGCTGCCGGAGGAGCGCGGCTACCGCCTCGTCACCCCCGAGCGCCCGGACGGCGCGCGGCTGGACGCGGCGACGGCGGGGACCCTCTCGCGGGAGGCGCAGGCGCCGATCCTGCCGCTGCCGCGCAAGGCTCTCGGCCTGTCGGACCTCGTTGGGGCGGGGATGCGGCGCGCGGGCGGGGACGTGACGGCGATCTTCGCCACGATGCTCGTCGGCGCGGCGCTCGGCCAGGCCGTGCCGCTGGCCACCGGCGTCGCCTTCACCCTGCTCATCCCCGGCGGCCACCTGCCGGAACTGGCCCAGCTCGGCCTCGCTATGGTCCTCGTCGCCGCCGTCGCGTGGGCCACCCGTCTGGGCGGGGAGATCGCGCGCCAGCGCATCGAGGCCCGCGCCGGCCCCGCCCTGCACGCCGCGATCTGGGACCGGGTGATCCGCCTGCCCCTCTCGGTTCTCAACCGTCAGACGGTGGGCGAGACGGCGGGGCGCGCGGCCACCACCATCTCCCTCGCCGCGCAGCTTCGCGGCTTTCTCTTCGCCGCCGTCTCGGCCGTCTCCGTCATCCTCTCTGCCGGTGCGGTGATGCTCGTCTCGCAGCCCATGGCGGCCGCCATCGGCCTGGGCCTGCTCGCCGTCCAGCTCCTCGCCGCCAACCTTGCGGGCTGGCTGCAGGCCCGCGCCTTCGCGAGCGGGGAGGCGCTGTCGGGCCTCGCCGACGCCATGGTGTTCCAGATCGTCTCCGGCCTCGTGAAGCTGCGCCTGGCAGGGGCGGAGCACCGGGCCGCCGCCGTCTGGGCCGCGCGCTTCGCCGGGATGCGCGCCCGCCTCGCCGCCTCCCGCCGCGTCGGCAACGGCTACGACGCCTTCGCGGCCGGCTTCGCCGTGCTCTCCACCGCCGCCGCCTTCCTCGTCATCGCGGGGCTGCAGAAGGTGGAGCCGGGGCAGGCGCCCCCGTCCCTCTCCTCCGTCATGACCTTCCTCTCGGCCTACGGGCTGATGGCCGGCTCCGGCACGCAGCTCGCCCGGGCCGTCTTCTCGCTCTGGCTCATGGCTCCCAGCCACCGCTTCGCCAAGCCGCTGCTGGACTCCCTGCCGGAGGCCGAGGACGGGCGCGTGGACCCCGGCCGCCTCAGCGGCGGGCTGGAACTCTCCAACCTCGCCTTCCGCTACGGCCCGACCGACCCCTGGATCTTCGCCGGCCTCAGCCTGCGCGTGGAGCCCGGCGAGTTCGTCGCGATCGTCGGCCGGTCCGGCGCCGGCAAGTCCACCCTCGTCCGCCTCCTCCTCGGCCTGGAGCAGCCCGCCAGCGGCGCCATCTTCATGGACGGCCACGATATCCGCACCCTCGACCTCGGCGTGCTGCGCCAGCAGGTCGCCACCGTGCTGCAGGCCGGCCGCGTGCCACCGGGCAGCGTGCGCGACGCCGTGCGCGGCCTCACCCCCGCCGACGATGCCGCCGTCTGGGCCGCACTCGACGCCGCCGCCCTCGGTGCCGACATCCGCGCCATGCCCATGGGCTTGGAGACCGTGCTGACCGACGCCAGCCGCGTCCTCTCCGGCGGCCAGGCCCAGCGCCTGCTGCTCGCCCGCGCCCTGCTGCAGAAACCCGCCCTGATGATCCTGGACGAGGCGACCAGCGCCCTCGACAACGTCACCCAGCGCGCCACCATGCGCGCCATCCGGACGGTGTCGGCCACCCGCATCGTCATCGCCCACCGCCTCTCGACCATCCGGCACGCGGACCGCATCGTGGTGCTGGACAATGGGCGGATCGCGGAGACGGGGAGCTTCGACGAGCTGATCCGGCGCAAGAACGGCCTCTTCGCGCGCCAGTTCGCGGAGGAGGCGCGCTGGCAGGCCTCGACGCGCCGCTCCTGACGGGTCCGGAGCCAGGGGGCGCCGCCCCCTGGAACCCCCGCCAAGGGCCTGAGGCCCCTGGACCCCCGTCCGGCTGCCGCCGCCCCGTCCTGAGACGGAATCGCCGCGTGAGAGGCTTCTTCCTGCCCTTGCAGTCGCCTCGGGTCATCGACCCGAGGCGCGCCGGCAGCCGAGAGAGACCAACTTCTAGAAGAAGATGATGGTGAGGGGTCCGGGGAGAGGAAGAATTCCTTCTTCTCTCCCTGGCCACGGACCGACAGCGAGGAACACGCCATCCCATACCCTTACTTAACCCTTGTGCCCTAACCTGCCGCCCATGAGCACGCAGGCAGTGCATTCCATCGCGCCGCGGACCGCGCGCCCGGCCAAGGCCGTTGCGAAGACGGCGGACTTCAAGGGCGCGCTGGTCCGCGCACAGGCTCCGTTCGTGCCCGCTACCCGGCCCGCAGCCTCGCCCGGTTCGGTGGCCATGGCCGCGCGCGGAGGGGATGCCACGTTCCGCAACCGCATCGCCGCGCAGGAGAGCGCGGGGGCGGGCTGGGCTGCCCGCAACGCCGCCTCCGGCGCCATCGGGCGCTATCAGATGCTGCCCGTCGCCCTGCGCGACATCGGCTGGCAGGGGGCGGATGGTGGCTGGACGGAGCGCGCCGCGGCCCTGGGCGTGCGGAGCGAGGCGGAGTTCCTCGCCAACCCCGCCGCGCAGGAGGCTGCGATGAGCCAGTATCTCCAGCGCACGGAGCGGCAGCTTGCCGCGAACGGGGCGCTGGGGGCGGCCGGGCGCACCGTCACGGCCACGGACGGCCAGCCGCTGGCCATCACGCAGGCCGGGCTTGTCGCCGCTGCCCATCGGCGTGGCGCCGGCACCGTGGCGCGCTGGCTGGACCACCGCACCCGCACGCCGGACGCCCCTTTGCCGGAGCCCACCCGCGCCGCCTTTGCCAGCGTGGAGCGGCGGCTGCGCGACTTCGCCGGCACCAGCGTCGCCGCGCGGCCGGGGGCCGGGGCGCTTCCTGCCTGAGCGGTGCCGGGCTGGGAACGGGGGCTCAGCCCTTCCGCATGAAGAGCACCGGCAGGGTCACGCCGCCGCCCACGTGCCGCTCCCCCGCGCGGTCGGCCACGTAGCCAAGGCTTTCATAGAGGGGCACGGCACCGAGATAGGCGCGCAGCACGAAACGCCCGTGGCCCGCGACGCGCGCCCGCTCCTCCGCCGCCCGCACCAGCCGCGTCGCCAGGCCCTGCCGCGCGGCGTCCGGGTGCACGAAAACCTTTCGGATCCGCGCGGCCCCGTCCGGCTGCGGCAGCCAGCCCGCGCTGCCCAGCAGGGCGCCGTCCCGCTCCGCCACCCAGATGTCGCTCGCCAGCACCTCCGGCACGTAGTCCGGCGCCTCCAGCATCGCGCGGTAGGCCGGCACGACGGAGGGCGGGTAGGCGGTGGCCAGCGCCGCGAAGGAGGCGCCGTGCAGGGCCACCAGTGCCGGGATCTCCCCGTCACGCAGGGGGCGCAGATGGGATGGGCTCATCACGGCTTCCGGGAAGGGGTCGTCGGGCGCAAGATCGCCGCCTGGAACGGCCCCGCCAAGGGCCGCGCAACGGGCCGAGGAAACACCATGCGCTCCCCCACCACCGGCCGCCGGCCCTTCCTGGCCGCGGCCCTGCCGGCACTGGCCGCCCCCGCCCTCATCCCCCGCGGCGCGCTGGGCCAGGGCGGGTTCCCGAACCGCCCGGTCCGCCTCGTCGTCGCCTTCGCCGCCGGCGGCAACTCGGACACCATGTCCCGCCTCATTCAGCCCCGCCTCTCGGAGTTCCTGGGGCAACCGGTGGTGGTGGAGAACCGCGCGGGCGCGGGCGGCGCGCTGGCCGCCGGGCAGGTCGCGGGCGCCCCGGCGGACGGGCACACCCTGTTCTTCGACGCCGCCTCCTTCATCATCGCCCAGTTCATCCACCGCAACCTGCCCTTCGACTACGAGCGGGACTTCCAGCCCGTCGGCATGGTGGCGGAGGTTCCCTACATCCTCGCCGTCACCACCGGCACCGGCATCCGCGACCTGAAGGGCTACCTGGAGCAGGCGAAGATCGCGCGGGACGGCCTGCCCTTCGGCTCCCCCGGCGTCGGCAACACCGGCCACCTCGCCGGTGCCCTGCTGGCCCATCGCAGCGGGACGAAGATGGAGCACATCCCCTACCGCGGCGGCGCGGAGGTCGCGCGCGACCTCGCGGGCGGCACCCTCCCCTCCGGCTATCTCTCCCTCAACTCCCTCTCCCCCGTGCTGGAGGCCGGCAAGGCCCGCGCCATCGCCCTGACCAGCGGCACCCGCATGGGCATCGAGAGCGTGCCCACCATCGCCGAATCCGGCTTCCCCGGCTTCGACCTGACAAGCTGGAACGCCATCTTCTGCCGCACCGGCACCCCCGAGCCGATCCGCCGCAAGCTGGAAGAGGCGGTGAACTTCGCCACCCGAGACGCGGAGGTGCGCCAGCGCCTGGCCGCCATGGGCGCGACCGCCGTTCCCGCCGATGCGGACCGCCTGGCCGCGCGCCTAGTGAGCGAGCGGGCGCTGGTTCAGAACCTGATGCGGGATACGGGGATCAGCTTCGGGTAAGGAGCTTCAGGTCCTGCGATGGCGGTCCGTGGCCAGGGAGAGGAAGAAGGAATTCTTCCTCTCCCCGGACCCCTCTCCATCATCTTCTTCTAGGCTTTGAGGCTAATCCGGCTAACGGTGCGCCTCGGGTCATGGACCCGAGGCGACTGCAAGGGCAGGAAGGGGCCCGGCACCCCGAAACACCGCCCCAGAACGGCGCGGCGGCAGCCAGAAGGGGTTCCAAGGGCCTCAGGCCCTTGGCGGGGGTTCCAGGGGGCGGCGCCCCCTGGCTCCGAACCTGTCAGAACCGGGCGCCCCCAGCCTAATCCACCTGCCGCTTCTCGAGCTTTCGCGCCAGCGTTCGCCGGTGCAGCCCGAGCCGCCGCGCGGATTCGGAGACGTTGAACCCCGTTTCCGCCAGGGTCTGGTGGATGCGCTCCCACTCCAGGGTCTTGATGGAGGTTGGGCGGTGGCCCAGCGGGATCTCGGCGTTGCCCTCGGCGCGGCCGAAGGCGGCCTCGATGTCGTCGGTGTTGGAGGGCTTGGCGAGGTAGTGGCAGGCGCCGAGCTTGATGGCTTCCACGGCCGTCGCGATGCTCGCGAAGCCCGTCAGCACCACGATCCGCATGTCCGGGTCGTGCTCGTGCAGGGCCTGCACGCAGGTGAGGCCGCTGGCGCCCTCCAGCTTCAGGTCCACCACGGCGTAGTGGGGCGTCCGTTCCTTCAGCAGCGCCGCCATCTCCTCGGGGCCGGAGGCGACCATCACCTCGTAGCCCCGCCGCTCGAAGGAGCGGCGGAGGGTGCGGGAGAGGCTGACATCGTCCTCCAGGATCAGCAGCAGCCGCTCAGGCGGCGTCTCGTCCGGCACCTTCACCTCCCTTTCCGATCGAGATCGCGGAGAGAGGCAGCGTGACCGTGACGACGGCCCCTCCCCCCGGCCGGTTGGCGGCCGAGACGCCGCCGCCGAGCTTGCGCACCACGTTCACCACCAGGAACAGGCCGAGGCCGCGGCCCTGCTTGCCCTTGGTGGAGGAGTAGGGCTGGCCCAGCCGCGCCAGCATCTCCGGCGGAAAGCCCGGGCCGTCGTCGCTCATCGCCAGGCGCAGCAGGCGGTCCTCCCGCGCCGCGGTCAGCCGGATATGGGCGGCGGGGGCCTCCTGCGCGTTGCTCGCCAGGTTGAACAGGACCTGCTTCAGAATCGGGTCGGCGGCGATGGCCAGTTCCGGGCCGGAGCGGTCCTCGAATTCCAGGGTGCTGCCAGGGCGGGTCTCGTTCCACTCCGCCACGAACTCCGCCAGGAAGGCGCGGAGGGTCGTCGCGGCCGCCTCCTCGCCCCGCGTCTCGCCGGCGGAGAGGAGGATGCCGGAGATGATCGTCTTGCAGCGGCGCACCGCGGTCTGCATCTCCTCCATCTCCGCCCCCAGATCGGGGATGGCGCGCAGCGCCGGCATGCGCTGCCAATCGCCGAGGATGACGGAAAGGGTGGCCAGTGGCGTCCCCAACTCGTGCGCGGCGCCGGAGGCGAGGAGGCCCATCCGCACGATGTGCTCCTCCTGCATAGCCTGTTGCCGCAGATGGGCGAGGCGCGCGTCCCGCACCCGCAGGTTCCGGCTGATGCGGGTGACGAAGACGACCAGCAGCACCGCGTCCAGCACGAAGCACACCAGGAAGCCCTGGAGGTGCAGGCGATAGGGGTCGGCACCGAGCGCCTCGGGCAGCGCCAGCGGCCGGTGCAGGAAGGAGAGGCCGAGCACGCAGAGGCAGGTGACGGCGGCCACCGCCCAGGCCCAGCGCAGCGGCAACAACACGGCGGCGAGCGTGACCTGCAGCAGGAAGAGGGAGATGAACGGGTTCGTCACCCCGCCGCTGAGGAAAAGCTGCGCGGTCAGCGCCGCCACGTCCAGCATCACGACGAGGAAGAGTTCCCAGGACCGCACGGGCGCCCGCAGCCGCAGGCGGAGCAGGGAGGCGAGGTTCAGCAGCACCAGCCCTGCGGCGACGGCGCCCATCGCCACCAGCGGCACGGAGACCCCCAGCCCCACATGGGTAAAGCCCGCCGTCACCACCTGTCCGAACACGGCCATCCAGCGCAGCTGCACGAGCTGCAGCATGTTCTTGCGCCCGGCCGTGTCGGCCCGCGCCGCGGGGAGCGGGGGGAGCTCCGCCATCGCTCCGACGGCCTCCGCGTTCCGGCCCATCGCGCCCTCCGAACCTGGCCCACCGCTCTTCCGGCCCGCGGGCACCCCTGAAGCCTCCGGATCGGGCGCGGCGTTATCGAGGGCATCATGCCCGGCCCGCCCGCACCCGCCACTCCGACAGGAGCAGGAAGCAGATGGCCCCGGCCAGCATCAGCGCCAGCCCGTACCAAGTCAGCGCGTAGAGCAGGTGGGTGTTGCGGAAGGAAACGACGGTCAGGCCGCCCACCGGCGGCGACGCCGCGGCCGAGGCCTCGGCATCCACGAAATAGGGCGCGACCGCGCCTTCCAGGCCCCGCGCGGCCGCGATCGCCGCCACGTCGCGCGAGTACCACCACCCCCCGGCCGGGTCGTTGGCGCGCAGGAATCCGCCGCCGGGCTCTGTGATCCGCAGCAGCCCGACGATCTCCGTCCCTTCCGCCGGGGGCGGCGCGGCCCGCTGCGTCGCGACGCTCCGCTCCCCCGGCACGAAGCCGCGGTTCACCAGCACCTGCCAGCCCTCATCCGTGCGGAAGGGCTCCAGCAGCCAGAAGCCGCCGCCGAGCGCGGTGGTGGCCGCCACCAGCGTTCCCCGCCCTGGCAGGAAGCGGCCGGAGAGGCGGACGCGCCGGTACTCGTCGGAGGCGACGTCCAGGCCGGGCCAGGCATCCGGCCCGGGGGCCGGCACGGCGGGCGCGTGCACCCGCGTCTCCACCCGCTCGATCAGGTCCAGCTTCCAGGCCCGGCGCGCCACCTGCCAGTTGCCGAGCGCGACGGTCACGCCCAGCCCCAGCAGCAGCAGCGCCAGAAAGGCGAGGAGCCGGGCCGGCCGCCGGGCTGCCCCGTCCGCCGCGCCCGGCTCCCCATCCACGGTCATGCGTTCGGGCGCCCGTCAGTCCATGTTCCGCATGTCGTGCGGCATCGGCATCATGTTGGCGTTCATGTGGTACATGACCCAGATCGAGCCCGCGAGGGTGATCACCACCACCACCAGCGTGAAGATCAGCGCCAGCATGGTCCAGCCGCCCTCGGCCCGGCTGTTCATGTGCAGGAAGTAGACCATGTGGACGACGATCTGCACCACGGCCAGCGCCATGACGACGAAGGCCGTGATCCGCGTGTCGGAGAACACGTTCCCCATGACCAGGGCGAAGGGAATGACCGTGAGGATCGCGGCCAGCAGGAACCCCGTCAGGTAACCCTTGAACGAGCCGTGCGGCGCTCCGCCGTGCTCGTCCTGCCCGTGACCGCCATGACCGTGTTCGCCATGGGCGCCCTGCGCCGCGTGGCCGTCGGCGCGCACCGCTTCCGCGCTCATCACAGCACCCCCATCAGGTACACGTAGGAGAAGACGCCGATCCAGATCACGTCGAGGAAGTGCCAGAACAGGCTGAGGCACATCAGGCGGCGCTTGTTGTCCTCGATCAGCCCGCGCTGGGCCACCTGCACCATCAGCACCACCAGCCAGAGGATGCCGAAGGACACGTGCAGCCCGTGCGTGCCCACCAGGGTGAAGAAGGAGGAGAGGAAGGCGCTGCGCCAGGGCCCCGCCCCCACATGGATCAGGTGGGAGAACTCGTAGAGTTCCAAGCAGAGGAAGGCCACGCCGAACAGGCCGGTGACGCCGAGCCAGAGCAGCGTGCCCCCCTTCCTGCCCGCCGCCATCTGCAGCATCGCGAAGCCGTAGGTGATGGAGGAGAAGAGCAGCATGGCGGTGTTGGCCGCCACCAGCGGCAGGTCGAACAGCTCCTTCGGGGTCGGCCCGGCCGCGTAGTTGCGGCCGAGCACGCCGTAGCAGGCGAAGAGCACGGCGAAGATGAGGCAGTCGCTCATCAGGTAGAGCCAGAAGCCCAGCGCGGTGCTGGACCCGGCATGCGCGTGCTCGTCCTTCTCGAGGTAGAAGACGACCTTCTCGCCGTCGGCGGCAGGTCCCACGGATGCGGACATGGCCCTACTCCCCCGCCAGGGCGGCGCTGCGGGCCTGCTCGGTCCGCGCCACCTCGTCGGCTGGGATCCAGTAGTCCCGGTGGTAGTTGAAGGTGTGGGCGATGGCGACGAGCACGATCAGCGCGAAGCTGCCGGCCGCCAGCCACCACATGTACCAGATCATGCCGAAGGCGAAGGCGATGGAAAGGACCGAGAGGATCACCCCCGTGCCCGTGCTCTTCGGCATGTGGATGGGCTGGAAGCCCGCCAGCGGCCGCGTGTAGCCCCGCTTCTTCATGTCGGACCAGGCGTCGTGGTCGTGGATGATGGGGGTAAAGGCAAAGTTGTAGGCCGGCGGCGGGGAGGAGGTGGCCCACTCCAGCGTCCGCCCGTCCCACGGGTCGCCCGTCACGTCGCGCAGCTCGTTCCGGCGCAGGTAGCTCACCACGAGCTGGACCAGGAAGCTGGCAATGCCGCAGGCGATCAGCACGGCGCCAAAGGCCGCGATGATGAACCAGATCTGGATCGAGCTGTCCTCAAAGTGGTTCAGGCGGCGCGTCACGCCCATGAGGCCGAGCACGTAGAGCGGGGTGAAGGCCACCCAGAAGCCCACGAGCCAGAACCAGAAGGACATCTTCCCCCAGAACGGGTCCAGCTTGTAGCCGAAGGCCTTGGGGAACCAGTAGGTGATGCCGGCCAGCATGCCGAACAGCACGCCGCCGATGATCACGTTGTGGAAGTGCGCCACCAGGAACAGCGTGTTGTGGAACTGGAAGTCCGCCGGCGGGATGGCCAGCATCACGCCCGTCATGCCGCCGATCACGAAGGTCGGCATGAAGCCCACCACCCACATCATCGGCACCTCGTACCGGATGCGGCCGCGGAACATGGTGAACAGCCAGTTGAAGATCTTCGCGCCCGTCGGGATCGAGATGATCATCGTCGTGATCCCGAAGAACGAGTTCACGCTGGCCCCCGACCCCATGGTGAAGAAGTGGTGCAGCCAGACCAGGTAGGCGAGGATGGTGATGACCACGGTCGCGTAGACCATGGAGGTGTAGCCGAAGAGGCGCTTGCCGGAGAAGGTGGAGGTGATCTCGGAGAAGACGCCGAAGGCCGGCAGGATCAGGATGTAGACCTCCGGGTGGCCCCAGATCCAGATCAGGTTCACGTACATCATCGCGTTGCCGCCGAGGCCCGCGGTGAAGAAGTTCGTGCCGACGTAGCGGTCCAGCGAGAGCAGCGCCAGCGTTGCGCCCAGCACGGGGAAGGAGGCGACGATGAGGATGTTGCTGCACAGCGCCGTCCAGGTGAAGACGGGCAGCTTCATCATCGTCATGCCCGGCGCGCGCATCTTCACGATGGTCGCGATCAGGTTCACGCCGGACAACGTTGTCCCGACGCCCGCCACCTGCAGCGCCCAGATATAGTAGTCTACCCCCACGCCCGGGCTGTTCGTGATGTCGGAGAGCGGCGGGAAGGCCAGCCAGCCCGTCATCGCGAACTCGCCGATGAAGAGGGACATCATCACGATGACCGCGCCCGCCGCCGTCATCCAGAAGCTGAAGTTGTTCAGGAAGGGAAAGGAGACGTCGCGGGCACCGATCTGAAGCGGCACCACGAGGTTCATCAGCCCCGTCACCAGCGGCATGGCGACGAAGAAGATCATGATCACGCCGTGGGCGGTGAAGATCTGGTCGTAGTGGTGCGGGGGCAGGAAGCCCTCGTTCCCGAAGGCGACGGCCTGCTGGCCGCGCATCATCAGCGCGTCCGCAAAGCCGCGCAGCAGCATCACGATGGCCAGGACCACGTACATGATCCCGATCCGCTTGTGGTCCACGCTCGTGAACCACTCCTTCCACAGGTAGCCCCAGAGGCGGAAGTAGGTGATCGCCCCCAGCAGCGCGAGCCCGCCCAGCGCCACCACGACGAAGGTGCCGACGAGGATGGGGTCGTGGATCGGGAAGCTCTCCAGGGAGAGCCGCCCGAAGACGGAGGTCCAGAAATCCGGGTTGGAGAACATGGCTTACTCAGCGGTTCCGGTCAGGGGGGTAGGGGCGAGGGCCAGGACAGGCCCCGCCTCGCTGGTCTCGGTGGGCAGGCCCGTGGGCCGGCTCGGGGTGCAGAAGTCCAGCACGTAGGGGCGGTCGGACTCGTGGCCCACGCCCTCGCGCCGGGCCACGCCGCCGGCGTGGACGCGCCGGGTGGCCGTGTTGATCGCGGCCACGGGGCCGATGCCGCCGCGCGCGTCCAGCCGCGCCATCTCGCTCATGCACATCCGGCCGGGCTCCACGCACTGGTCGGCGATGGCGCCGAACAGGCCGGGATCGACGGAGGCGAAGCGGCGCGGCGCGTCCTTGATGCTCGGCCGGGCGAGGGTGAGGTACTCCTCGCGCCCGAGATTGCCGCCCTGGCCCGCCCTCGTCTCGGCCACCCAGCGGTCGAAATCGGCCTGGGGCATGGCGCGCATGGTGAAGCGCATGTCGGAGAAGCCCGCGCCGCTGTAGTGGCCGGAGAAGCCGTGGTAGTCGCCCGGCTTGTTCATCACGGCGTGCAGCTTCGTCACCATCCCCGGCATGGCGTAGATCATCCCCGCCATCTCCGGCACGGAGAGGGTGTTCATCACGGAGGAGGCGCTGAGCCGGAACTGGATCGGCACATCCACCGGCACGGCCAGCTCGTTCACGGTCGCGAAGCCCTGCTGGGGGTAGATGAACAGCCACTTCCAGTCGAGCGCCACCACGTCCACCTCGATCGGCGCCACGCCCTCCGGCACGGGCCGGGCGGCGTCGATCCGCGCCAGCGGGCGGTAGGGGTCGAGCAGGTGCGTGCTCACCCAGGTGAGCGCGCCCAGCGCCACGATGATGACCAGCGGCGCGGTCCAGATGAGAACCTCGAGACTCGTGGAGTGGTACCAGTCCGGATCGTACTTCGCCTTCGTGTTGGAGGCGCGGTAGCGCCAAGCGAAGTAGAAGATGAGCAGCAGCACCGGCACGACGATGATGAGCATCAGCACGGTGGAGGCGACGATGAGGTCGCGCTGCTGCACCGCCACGTCCCCCGAGGGGTTGAGGATGGAGAGCTTGCAGCCGGTGAGGAGGGCCATGATGGCCATCAGGGGCAGAAGACGCAGGATCTTGCGGGACATGCCGTTCACTCGTGGACCATGGTGCAGCGCAGCGCGGACATAGAGATTCCGCAACCCGAGGGGGATAGGACACTTTGTCCTATCGGTTCCACGCGCAATGCCATGACATATGGCGCGGGCGCGCTGCACCGGCGTTCCCGCCCGGCGTTCCCGCGCGTACGCAGGATTGCCTTATATTAGGTGAGGGTTGGACTTGAGCACGAGCATCGGGCCCCAGGGCATGGCGCACTCCGCCGGCCAGCCGCATTCGACGGAGCTGGAACGCCACGCGCGCGAGGCCAACCGCACCCACGGGGCAAAGGAGCACCGCGTCGCACCGGGCGAGATCGCCATCGGCGTGGTCATCGGCCGCACGTCGGAGTTCTTCGACTTCTTCGTCTACGCCATCGCCACGGTCCTGGTGTTTCCGCGCTTCCTCTTCCCGGAATCCAGCCCGAACACGGCGATGCTCCTCTCCTTCGCCCTTTTCGCGCTGGCCTTCGTGGCCCGGCCGATCGGGTCCGCCATCTTCATGTGGCTGGACCGGCGCCATGGCCGGGCGGTGAAGCTCACCATCGCCCTCTTCCTGCTGGGCTCCGCCACCGCCGGCATCGCCTTCCTGCCGGGCCATGGCTGGGTCGGCGGCTGGGCGGCGGTCCTGCTCGGCCTGTTCCGCTTCGCGCAGGGCCTCGCCCTCGGCGGCACCTGGGACGGGCTGGCCTCCCTCCTGGCCCTCAACGCCCCCCACGAGAAGCGGGGCTGGTACGCCATGCTGCCCCAGCTTGGCGCCCCGCTGGGCTTCCTTCTGGCGGCGGCCATCTTCGCCTTCCTCCTCTCCGCCCTGCCGGACGCGGATTTCCAGGAATGGGGCTGGCGCTACCCCTTCTTCGTGGCCTTCGCGGTCAACGTGGTGGCCCTCTTCGCCCGCCTCCGCATCGTGGCCACCGACGAGTTCTCCAACCTGCTGGAGAAGGACGAGCTCCAGCCCGTCGGGATCGGGGAGCTGGTGAACACCAACGGGCGCAACGTCCTCATCGGCGCCTTCGTCCCGCTGGCCACCTTTGCCCTGTTCCACCTCGTCACCGTCTTCCCGCTGGCCTGGATCATCCTCCAGACCGACCGCGACGGCCGGGACGTGCTGGAAGCCCAGATGATCGGCTCCGCCATGATGCTGTTCACGGTCCTGCTCTCTGGCTGGCTCGGCGACCTCATCGGCCGCCGGCGCCTGCTCGCCATCAGCGCGGTCCTCATCGGCGCCTTCGCGATCGGCGGCCCCTTCCTCCTGGCCGGGCGCAGCTCGGGCCCGGACACCTTCGTCATCCTTGGCTTCGCCCTGCTCGGCCTCTCCTTCGGCCAGTCCAGCGGCGCCGTGGCCTCCAGCTTCAACCGCCGCGTCCGGTACACGGGCTCCGCCCTCACCTCGGACATCGCCTGGCTCATCGGCGCAGGCTTCGCCCCCCTGGCGGTCCTGGCCCTGTCCAACGCGTTCGGCGTGGCCTCCGTCGGGGCCTATCTCCTCTCCGGCGTCGTCTGCACCCTCGTGGCGCTCACCACCAACCGGCAGATGGAAATGCGGGACCGCTGAGCGCCGGCCCATCCCACGGAAAGGCGGGCGGCCCCAGGGGCGCCCGCCTTTTTTGTGTCCGCGGCGCAGGTGGCCCCAGGGGAGAGAAGGAGTTCTCTTCCCCGTTGGAGGCAGTGCCTCCAACCCCCTCACATTTTCTTCTAAGGAGCTGCCGCGGGATGCCCGGCTGACCGCGGCGGCCCGGGCCGACACGGTGTCGAAGGTCCTCAAGCGCCGCCCTCGACCACCACATCCGCGGCAGCCCGATCGCGGGATCCGGGGTGGCCGCCGCTACCCCGGTGGGGGTTCCAAGGGGCAAAGCCCCCCGGGGAACGACCGGTGCGCCACCCCGACGCCGGCGGCGAGGGCCGTGCAAGACCCGGATCAGGGCGAAGCGGACGCCGCGATGCCCAAAGAAAAAGGGCCGCCCCTCGCGGGACGGCCCCTTTCAAACTGCCTCCCGGCGGACGATCACTCGTCCGAGGAGAGGTTCCGGCGGCGGATGGCCGCGCCGAGGATGTCGCCCAGCGAGGCGCCGCTGTCGGAGGTGCCGTAATCCTGCACCGCCTGACGCTCCTCCTCGATCTCCTTGCCCTTGATGGTCAGGGCCAGGCGGCGGGCGGCGCGGTCCACGGCCGTCACCTTCGCATCGACCTTCTCGCCGATCGCGAACTTCTCGGGCCGCTGGTCGTTGCGGTCGCGGGCCAGCTCGGCGCGGCGGATGAAGCCCGTCAGGACCTCGTCAACCTTCACCTCGATGCCGTTGGCCTCGACCTTGGTCACCGTGCAGGTGACGACATCGCCCTTGCGCACCTTGTCCAACACCTCGGCGGCCGGGTCGGCCTCGAGCTGCTTGATGCCGAGGGAGATGCGCTCCTTCTCGATGTCGATGTCGAGGACCTTGGCCTTGACCGTGTCGCCCTTGTTGTAGTTCGCCATCGCCTGCTCCGGCGACAGGTCCCACGACAGGTCGGACATGTGGACCATGCCGTCGATCTCCGGCGCCAGGCCCACGAACAGACCGAACTCGGTGATGTTGCGGACCTCGCCCTCGACGATCGTGCCCGGCGGGTTGGCCTCCATGAAGACCTCCCAAGGGTTGCCCTGGGCCTGCTTCAGGCCGAGCGAGATGCGGCGCTTCGGCTCGTCCACGTCCAGAATCATCACCTCGACCTCCTGGGAGGTGGCGACGATCTTGCCGGGGTGGACGTTCTTCTTCGTCCAGGACATCTCGGACACGTGCACGAGGCCCTCGACGCCCGGCTCCAGCTCCACGAAGGCGCCGTAGTCGGTGATGTTCGTCACGCGGCCCGAGAACTTGCCCTGCACCGGGTACTTGGCGGCAACGCCATCCCACGGATCGGCCATCAGCTGCTTCATGCCGAGGCTGATGCGCTGGGTCTCCGGGTTGAAGCGGATCACCTGCACCTTGACGGGCTGGCCGATGGTCAGCGCCTCGGAGGGGTGGTTGATCCGGCGCCAGGCGATGTCCGTGACGTGCAGCAGGCCGTCCACGCCGCCCAGGTCCACGAAAGCGCCGTAATCGGTGATGTTCTTCACCACGCCGTCGAGCACCATGCCTTCCTTGAGGCCCTGGATCAGCTCGGAGCGCTGCTCCGCACGGGTCTCCTCGAGGACGGCGCGGCGGCTGACCACGATGTTCCCGCGGGCGCGGTCCATCTTCAGGATCTGAAAGGGCTGCGGGGAGCCCATCAGCGGCCCGACGTCGCGCACCGGGCGGATATCCACCTGGGAGCCGGGCAGGAAGGCGACAGCCCCGCCGAGGTCGACCGTGAAGCCACCCTTCACGCGGCCAAAGATCACGCCGTTGACGCGGACATTCGCCTGGAACTGCTTCTCCAGGTTCGTCCAGGCCTCCTCGCGGCGGGCCTTCTCGCGGCTCAGCACGATGGAGCCGTCGCGGTCCTCGTAGCGCTCCACGAAGAGCTCGACGAGGTCGCCCGGCTTCACCTCGGGCTTGGCGCCCTGGGGGGCGAACTCACGCAGGGGCACGCGCCCCTCGGACTTGAGACCGACATCGACGACCGCGACGTCGTCATCGATGCGGATCACCTTGCCGGTGACGACCGAGCCGGCAAACCCGGTGTCGGCGCCCAGCGTGGCATCGAGAAGGGAGGCGAAATCCTCGCCGCCGGCGCCCATGGAGGACGATGCCCGGTCGAGGGTGGTGGCAGAAGCCATGTAGCTCTGTTTTCCTGAGAAGGCGGCAAGCCGCCCTGGGGTCCTGCGCCCCACCCCGCGCCCGCCATGGGCCGGCCGGATGGCACGTCTTGCCCGGCTCACCGGGCCATTGCAGAGGGAAACACCCACGTATGGGTGCGCAACCGCGGGTTAAACCCTCGGCCGCGACCGTGCTTTACGCCAACCCGAGTGCGAAAGGCAAGCTCTTCGCCGCCCAAGGGGCTCCGCCCCCTGGACCCCCGCCAAGGGCCTGAGGCCCCTGGACCCCCATCTGGCTGCCGCCGCGCCGTCCTGGGACGGTGTTTCGGGGTGACGGGCCCCTTCCTGCCCTTGCAGTCGCCTCGGGTCATCGACCCGAGGCGCACCGGCAGCAGGGTGAGACCACAGCCTAGAAGAAGATGATGGTGAGGGGCCCGGGGAGAGGAAGAATTCCTTCTTCCTCTCCCTGGCCACGGACCGACAGCCCAGGATCAGCGCCGTTGCAGCGACGCATGAGGGTGCATCGCGACCGAAGGGCTCGGCAGCACCTTCTCTGCACGCCCCGCCAACGACGCGAGTTCCCTTGCCTGCATCCTGATCCGGGCAGCCCTTCGTCCGGACGCCGGGACCATCCCCCTTGCTTAATGGGGAGGGGTCCAGCCATGGTAGGCGCAACAAAGAATTTGAGGGAGCGTTCGGGTGGGCGAGCACGCGCCGATCCTGCGGGCGGATTCCGTGTCCCTGCGCTTCGGCGGCATCAGGGCGCTGACGGATCTGTCCTTTGCCGTGCAGCAGGGCGAGGTCTTTTCCGTGATCGGCCCGAACGGCGCCGGCAAGACCTCCATGCTCAACCTCGTCTCCGGGCGGTACCGGCCGACGGAGGGGCGGATCCTGTTCGACGATCAGGACATCACGCGGATGCGGCCGAACCGGCGCGCGGCGATCGGCATCGGGCGGACCTTCCAGAACCTCGCGCTGTTTGGGCACATGAGCGTGCTCGACAACATCATGGTCGGCCGCCACCACCTGCTGCGCTCCGGCTTCCTCTCCGGCATGGCCTACTGGTTCGGCGGGGCGCAGCAGGAGGAGCTGGCGCACCGGCGGGAGGTCGAGGAGATCATCGACTTCCTGGGCATCCAGCACATCCGCAAGGCGCAGGCCGGCACCCTCTCCTACGGGCTGCGCAAGCAGGTGGAGCTGGCGCGCGCCGTCGCGCTGCGGCCGAAGCTGCTGCTGCTGGACGAGCCGATGGCCGGCATGAACCTCGAGGAGAAGGAGGAGATGGCCCGCACCATCCTCGACCTCAACGAGGAGTGGGGCATGACGATCCTGATGATCGAGCACGATATGGACGTGGTGATGGACATCTCGCACCGCGTCATGGTGCTGGATTTCGGCCGCAAGCTGACGGAGGGGCGGCCGGAGGAGGTGCTGGCCCACCCGGAGGTGCGCCGCGCCTATCTCGGCGAGGACGACGCGGTGCCGGAGACGGTGGAGGCATGAGCGCCCCTCACCGGGCGCCCGAGGACACGCTGCCCCGCCTTCTCCGCCGCAACGCCCGCGCCCATGGCGGCGAGGTGGCGTTGCGTGAGAAGGCTTTCGGCATCTGGCGCTGCTTCACCTGGGCCGAGTACGAGGCACGCACCCGGGCCATCGCGCTCGGGCTGCGATCCCTGGGCGTGGACGGGGAGTCGGTGATCGGGCTGATCGGCGACAACCGGCCGGACTGGGTGATGGGGGAGATCGCGGCCCACGCGCTCGGCGCCCGCTCCCTCGGCCTCTACCGCGACGGGCTCGAGGACGAGGTGGCCGACCTCCTGCTCCGCGCCGGCGCCACGGCGGTGATCGCGGAGGACGAGGAGCAGGTGGACAAGCTCCTTAACATCGCGGAATCCGTGCCGTCGCTGCGGCACATCATCTATTCCGACCCGCGGGGGATGCGGAAGTACAGCGATCCCCGCCTGCTGCCCATGGCCGACCTCGTTGCGGCAGGAGAGGCGGCGCACGCGGCGGACCCGGCGGCCTGGGACGGGCTGGTGGACGCGACGGATGGCGAGCGCTGCGCCGTCCTCTGCACGACATCCGGCACCACCGCCCGCCCGAAGCTCGCCATGCTCTGCGGCCGCGCGCTGGTGCGGCACGCCGAGACCTACCTGGCGGCCGATCCGAAGGGGCCGGGGGACGAGTACGTTTCCGTGCTGCCGCTGCCCTGGATCATGGAGCAGATGTACGTCTTCGGCTTCGGGCTGGTGGCGCGGATGCGGGTTTCCTTCGTCGAGGAACCCGAGACGACGATGGCCGACCTGCGGGAGGTCGGGCCGAGCTTCGTGCTGCTGGCCCCCCGCGTATGGGAGACGATCGCGGCGGAGGTGCGGGCGAAGGTGATGGACGCCTCCCCCCTCAAGCGCCGGGCCTTCGACTGGGGCCTGAAGCTGGGGCTGGCGGCGCAGGCAAAGGGGCGGCGGTCCCGGCTGGCGGACCTGCTGCTGTTCCGCGCCCTGCGGGACCGGCTGGGCTTCACGCGCCTGACCTCGGCGGCCACGGGCGGCGCGGCGATGGGGCCGGACACCTTCCGCTTCTTCCAGGCCATGGGCGTGCCGCTGCGCCAGCTCTACGGCCAGACGGAGCTGCTGGGGGCCTATACCCTGCACCGGCCGGAGGCGGTGAGCCTGGATACGGTCGGCGTGGCCTTCGAGGGTGTCGAGCTTCGGGTGCTGGACCCCGACGCCAACGGCGTGGGCGAGATCGTCACGCGGCACGGCAACATGTTCAGCGGCTACCACGGCGTGGTGGAGAACTCCGACATCCGGGACGGCTGGCTGCACACCGGGGATGCCGGCTACTTCGACAAGGACGGCCAGCTCGTCGTGATCGACCGCGTGAAGGACATCGCGACGACCGAGCGCGGGGAGCGGTTCAGCCCGCAGTTCATCGAGAACAAGCTGAAGTTCAGCCCCTACGTCGCGGAGGCCGTGGTGCTGGGCGACGGCCGCCCGCATCTGGCGGCGCTGATCTGCATCCGCTTCCCCATCGTCTCCAAGTGGGCGGAGCGGAACCGGATCGCCTTCACCACCTATTCCGACCTTTCGGCCCGCCCGCAGGTGCTGGATCTGCTGCGGGGCGAGGTGGAGAAGGTGAACGCCACCCTGCCCCCGGCACAGCGGATCCGCGACTTCGTGCTGCTCTACAAGGAGCTGGACGCGGATGACGAGGAGCTGACCCGCACGCGAAAGGTCCGCCGCGGCGTGATCAACCGGAACTACGGCGGGATCATCGACGCGATCTACGCCGGCGAGGAGGCGATCCCCGTGGACACCACCATCACCTTCCAGGACGGCACGAAGCAGCGGGTACGGACCACCCTCCGCGTCGCCTCCATGAACCGCGTGGCGGAGGCGGCCTGATTATGGGCGGGTCCTTCCTCCTCCAGCTTCTCGTCAACGGGCTGATCGTCGGCGCGCTCTACGGCGTGGTCGCGATGTCCTTCGTGCTGATCTACAAGGCATCCCAGGTGGTGAACTTCGCCCAGGGCGAGTTCCTCCTCGTCGGCGCCTGGGTGTGCTGGTGGTTCCTGACGGAGTGGCAGCTGCCCTTCGCGGTCGGGTTCCTCTTCACCCTCGTCTTCATGACGCTGTTCGGGATCATCCTGCAGGCCGTGGTGCTGCGGCCCCTGATCGGGGAGCCGGTGATCAGCGTGATCATGGCCACCATCGGGCTGGGCATCTTCTTCCAGGCGCTGATGAAGTGGATCTTCGGCGTCTTCGCCAAGCCCTTCCCGGCGGTGTTCGCGACCGAGCGCGTCTCCGTGCTGGGGCTGGAGGTGCAGTCCGCCTACCTGCTCTCTCTCGGCATCTCCCTCGCCATCATGGCGGGGTTCGGCTGGTTCTTCCGCTACTCCCGCCACGGGCTGGCCATGCGGGCCACGGCCTTCGACCAGCAGGTGGCGCAGTCGCTCGGCATCTCCGTTCCCCGCGTCTTCGCCATGGCCTGGGCGATCTCCGCGGCCGTCTCGGCGGTGGCCGGCGTCACGGTTGGCATGGTGAACGGCGTCTCCGCGGCGCTCTCGGTCTACGGCATCAAGGTCTTCCCGGCCGTCATCCTCGGCGGGCTGGATTCCGTGGTGGGCGCGGTGCTGGGCGGGCTGATCGTCGGCGTGCTGGAGAACCTGGCGCAGTACGTGGACAGCGAATGGCTGAACCTCGGCAACATGTATCAGGTGGCGCCCTTCTACGCCCTGCTGCTGATCCTGCTGATCAAGCCCTACGGGCTGTTCGGCACGAAGAACATCGAGCGGATCTGACCCCATGGCCGTTCTCGCTCCCACCGGCGACTTCCGCACGAGCTACCGCGCGGACACGACGATCTTCCCGACCTTCGGGAGCCGCGCTGCCCTCTGGGTCGGGCTGGCGCTGCTCTGCCTCGCGCCGCTGGTGCTGGACCGCTACCTTCTGGGGCTGCTCATCAACATCGGCACGCTCGGCATCGCGGCGCTGGGGCTGAACATCCTCGTCGGGTTCAGCGGGCAGATCAGCATCGGGCACGCCGCCTTCTTCGGGCTCGGCGCCTTCGCCTCGGCCTGGCTGCACGAGCGCTTCGGGATACCCGTGCTGCTCTGCATCCCGCTGGCCGGGGTGATCGCGGCGGCGGTGGGGCTGATGTTCGGGGCACCGGCCGCGCGGCTGAAGGGCCTCTACCTCGCAATCGCGACGCTGGCCGCCCAGTTCATCCTGGAGGACTTCTTCGCCCGCGCGCAGTGGTTCACCGGCGGCGTCTCCGGGCGGATGACGGAATCCCCCACCCTCGGCGGCTTCGCCTTCGACCGGGAGGAGAGCTACTTCTACCTCGTCCTCGCCTTCGTCGTGATCATGTTCGTGGCCGCCGCCAACCTGATGCGCACGCGGGACGGGCGGGCGCTGGTCGCGGTGCGGGACCACTACCTCTCCGCCGAGATCATGGGCATCAACCTCGCCTATTACCGCACCCTCTCCTTCGGGATCGCGAGCTTCTACGCGGGTGTCGGCGGCGCGCTCTACGCGCACCACCTCCTCTTCGTCTCCGTGGAGGCCTTCAACATCCTCTTCTCCATCCAGTTCCTGGGGATGGTGATCATCGGCGGGCTCGGCTCCATCATGGGCAGCCTCATGGGCGCGGCCTTCATGGTGGCGCTGCCGGAGGTGGTGCAGTCCGGGGCGGACCTGCTCGCGGGCGGCGCGCTGGACCGGGCGCTGAAGATCGGCGGCAACATCTCCTTCCTGCGGGAGATGGCGATCGGCGCCGCGATTATCCTGTTCCTGATCTTCGAGCCGGATGGGCTGGCCCATCGCTGGAAGCTTATCAAGGCCTACTGGAAGCTCTACCCCTACTCGCACTGAACCCATTCTTAGCGACGACGAGCCGCGGAAAGCGGCCGGCAACAACAGAGGGAAACGGACGTATGAAGGCACTCCTCGCCCTGGCGGCGACCATTGCGATCGCGGCGCCGGCGGTGGCGCAGCAGCGCATCCCCGTCGGGCACCTGATGGACAATTCCGGCGCCACCTCCGACGTCGGCGTGCCCTATGGCCAGGGGGTGGCGGACACGCTGGCCTGGGTGAACCAAACGCGCCAGGGCGTGGGCGGCCGCCAGTTGAACGTGCTGGGCTTCGACTACGGCTACCAGGCGCCGCGCGCCGTCTCCCAGTACCAGGCCTGGACGGGCCGGGAGCGGGTGGTGGCCATCCAGGGCTGGGGCACGGCGGACACGGAGGCGCTGGTGCGCTTCGTGAACCGGGACCGCATCCCCTTCATCTCCGGCTCCTACTCTGCCGCGCTGACGGATGCGGGCGGCAAGTCCGGTCGCGCGGGCGTGGAAGCATCCCCGTACAACTTCTTCTTCGGCCCCTCCTACTCGGACGCGCTGCGGGGGATGCTGCGCTGGGCGGCGGATGACTGGAAGGCGCGGGGACAGTCCGGCCGGCCGAAATACGTCCACATGGGCGGCAACCACCCCTACCCGAACTCGCCGAAGGAGGCGGGGGAGGCCATGGCGCGGGAGCTGGGCTTCGACGTGGTGCCGGCGATCCAGTTCGCCCTCGCTCCCGGCGACTACACCGCGCAGTGCCTGACGCTGCGCCAGCAGGGCGTGAACTACGCCTATCTCGGCAACACCGCCGGCTCCAACATCTCCGTGCTGCGCGCCTGCCAGGCGGCGGGGGTGCAGGTGCAGTTTATGGGCAATGTCTGGGGCATGGACGAGAACGCCATGAAGGCCGCGGGCACGGCGGCCAACGGCGTGGTCTTCCCCGTGCGGACGCAGGTCGTCACCGGGCAGGACGCGCCGGGGATGGAGGCGATCCGGGCAATCAGCCGTATCTCCGACCCCGCCGGCACCGCCTACCGCCCCGTCCACTATCTCGCCGGCGCCTGCGCCGCGATGCTGATGGTGGAGGCGATGGACACCGCCGCCGCCAATGGCGGGCAGGTGACGGGCGAGCGCATCCAGAAGGCCTTCTACGAGCGCACCAATTGGGTGCCGCGCGGCTTCGAGGGCGTCTGCACCCCCTCCACCTTCACCGCGGAGGACCATCGCGGCACCATGCGGGTGGCGATCTACCGCGCCGTGGTCACGGGCGACACAGCCCAGGGCTCGGTGGGCGAGCTGATCCGCGCGGGCACGATGCGGCTGGAGCCTGTGACGACCGTGGAGCTCGAGCGCAAGCGCGAGCTGCTGGGCTGGTGATGTTGGACGCCGCGCAGCAACCCTCCCCCACCCCGGCGGCGGCGGTCGCGACGCCGCTGCTCGAGGTGGCGAACATCGAGGTCGTGTACAACGACGTCATCCTCGTGCTGCGCGGACTCTCCCTCGCGGTGCCGCAGGGCAAGATCGTGGCGCTTCTCGGGGCCAATGGCGCCGGGAAGTCCACCACGCTGAAGGCCATCAGCGGCCTGCTGAAGACCGAGGAGGGCGAGGTCACGCGCGGCGAGGTGCGCTTCGCCGGCGAGCGGATCGACGGCATCGACCCGCATGAGATCGTCCGGCGCGGCATCTTTCAGGTGATGGAGGGGCGCCGGATCATCTCCGACATGACCTGCCTGGAGAACCTCCGCCTCGGCGCCTACACGCGCCGGGACAACGAGGTGCGGCAGGACATCGAGAGGGTTTACGAGTTCTTCCCCCGCCTGAAGGAGCGCACCGGCCTCGCCGGCTATCTCTCCGGCGGGGAGCAGCAGATGCTGGCGATCGGGCGCGCGCTGATGGCGCGCCCGAAGCTCATCCTGATGGACGAGCCCTCCATGGGCCTCTCCCCCCTGCTGGTGAAGGAGGTGTTCGGCATCATTCGCCGCATCAACGCCGAGCTCGGGGTGACGATCCTGCTGGTGGAGCAGAACGCGCGCATGGCCCTCTCCGTCGCGGATTTCGGCTACGTCATGGAAGGGGGCAAGGTCGTGCTGGACGGCACGGCGGCCGACCTCGCCTCGAACGAGGACGTGAAGGAGTTCTACCTCGGCGGCCACGGCAAGGACCGTCGCTCCTTCCGGGGCCTGAAATCCTACAAGCGCCGGAAGCGCTGGCTGTGACCGGGCACTTCGACGACCTGGAGACCCGCCCGCCGGAGCGGCGCGAGGCAGAGCTGATGGAAAGCCTGCCCTTCCTGCTGGCCCGCGCCGCCGCCGGCTCCGCTCACGCGGCGCGCACGCTCTCCGGCTTCGCGCCGGAGGACATCGCCTCACGCGCGGCGCTGGCGGAACTGCCCGTCACCCGCAAGTCGGACCTGATCGCGGCGCAGGCGGCAGACCCGCCCTTCGCCGGGCTGAACGGCGTGCCAATCGGCAACCTCGCCCGCATCTTCGTCTCCCCCGGCCCGATCCACGAGCCGCAGGGGCGCGGCGCCGACACTTTCCGCTTCGCCCGCGCCCTGCACGCCACGGGGCTGCGGGCCGGCGACGTGATGCAGAACTGCTTCGCCTACCACTTCACCCCCGCCGGCTTCATGCTGGAAGGCGGGGCGATGGCGCTGGGCTGCCCCGTCATCCCCGCCGGTACCGGCAACACGGAAGCCCAGGCGGGCGCGATGGCCCGCCTGCGCCCCCGCGCCTGGTGCGGCACGCCGGACTTCCTGCGGATCGTCCTGGAGCGGGCGGACGCGATGGGGCTGGACACCTCCTCCCTCCGCTACGGCCACGTCTCCGGCGGCGCCTACCTGCCCGCCCTGCGGCAGTGGTACGGGGACCGCGGCCTCACCGTGCTGCAATCCTACGCCACCGCCGAGTGCGGCGTGATCGCCTACGAGAGCGAGGCGCGCGAAGGCCTGATCCTCGACGAGGAGGTGATCGTCGAGATCGTCCGCCCCGGCACCGGCGACCCCGTGCCGGAGGGCGAGGTGGGCGAGGTGGTCGTCACCGTCCTGAGCGAGGCCTACCCCCTCATCCGCTTCGCCACCGGCGATCTCTCCGCGATCATGCCGGGCCCCAGCCCCTGCGGCCGCACCAACACCCGCATCCGCGGCTGGATGGGCCGCGCCGACCAGGCCGCGAAGGTCCGCGGCCTCTTCGTGCGGCCTGAGATGGCGGCGGCACTGGCGCGGCAATTCCCGGGCCTCGGGCGGCTGCGCCTCGTCATCTCGGCGGGGGAGGACGGGGACCGGCTGGAGCTGCGGGCCGAGGCACCCGAGGACCCGGCGCTGCGGGAGGCGCTGTCCACGGCCCTCCGCACCGTCGCCGGGCTGCGCGGCGAGGTGTCGCTGGTCCCGCCGGGAACGCTGCCGAACGATGGGCGCGCGGTGGACGACACGCGGCCGGTTCCGGCCTGATCCTGCCGCGTCCGGTCCGTGGCCAGGGAGAGGAAGAAGGAATTCTTCCTCTCCCCGGACCCCTCACCATCATCTTTCTCTAGGAGTTGGTCTCTCTCGGCTGACGGTGCGCCTCGGGTCGATGACCCGAGGCGACTGCAAAGGCAGGAAGAGGCCCGTCACGCAGAGACCCCGTATCAGGACGGCGCGGCGGCAGCCGGATGGGGGTCCAGGGGCCTCAGGCCCTTGGCGGGGGGTTCCAGGGGGCAGCGCCCCCTGGTCCCGGACAGCGCCGTATCAGACCCCGTCGAGGAAGCTGCGGAGCTGCTTGGAGCGGGTGGGGTGCTGCAGCTTCTTCAGCGCCTTCGCCTCGATCTGGCGGATGCGCTCGCGGGTCACGTTGAACTGCTGCCCCACCTCTTCCAGGGTGTGGTCGGAGTTCACGCCGATGCCGAAGCGCATCCGCAGCACGCGCTCCTCGCGCGGGCTCAGCTCGGACAGCGCGCGGGTCGCCGCGTCGCGCAGGCCGGCATGGACCGCGACGTCGAGCGGCATGACGGCGTTGTCGTCCCGGATGAAGTCGCCGAGGTGGCTGTCCTCCTCGTCGCCGATCGGGGTTTCCAGGCTGATCGGCTCGCGCGCGATCTTCTGCGCCTTCACCACCTTGTCCACGGGCAGGCCCAGCTTGGCGGCCAGCTCGGCCGGCGTCGGCTCGCGGCCCAGCTCGTGCATCATCTGGCGGCTGGTGCGGTTCAGCTTGTTCACCGTCTCCGTCATGTGGACGGGCACGCGGATGGTGCGCGCCTGGTCCGCGATGGCGCGGGTGACGGACTGGCGGATCCACCAGGTGGCGTAGGTGCTGAACTTGAAGCCGCGGCGGTACTCGAACTTGTCCACCGCCTTCATCAGGCCGATGTTGCCCTCCTGCACGAGGTCGAGCAGCTGCAGGCCGCGGTTCGTGTACTTCTTGGCAATGGAGATCACGAGGCGCAGGTTGGCCTCCGTCATCTCCTTCTTCGCCCCGTTCATGTCGCGCTCGCCCCGCGCCACCACGGCCTGGACGCGGCGGAACTCGTCCACCGGCATCCCCGCATCGGCGGCGATGGTCAGGATCGCGGATCGGGCGGCCTCGGCCGCCTCGGCGTAGCGGGTGGCCAGCGCCATCCAGCCCTTGCCCTTGCGGTTGGCCAGCCCCGCGATGAAGTCGGGGGAGGAGCCGCTGGCGCGGTACACCGCCAGGAAGTCGTCGCGCTTCACGCCGGCGCTCTCCGCCACGCGGAGCAGCCGGCCCTCGGCGGCGGTAAGCCGCTTGTTGACCTCGCGCATGCGGTCCACGAGCTCGGCGATGCGGTTGGCGTGCAGGTGCAGCCGGCCGACGAGGGCCACCAGCTCTCCGCGCAGGCGGGTATAGTCCGCCGCATCCCCGCGCGAGAGGGAGGCACCCTCGGCATAGGCCGTCATGCGCTGGGCCTGGAGGCCGCGCAGCCCCTCATAGGCCGCCTCGATGGCGGCGAAGGCGGCCAGCGCCTCCGGCTTCACCTGCTGCTCCAACACGGAGGGGGAGACGGTGCCGGAGCTGCCCTCGGCCTCCTCGCCATCGTCCTCGCCGCCGCCGGCGGCGTCCTCCAGCGGTCCCTCGCCGGCGCCCGCGGTCGCCTCGAGGTCGAGCACGTCGCGGAGCAGCATGCGCTCCTCCCGCACGGCGGCGGCCCAGCCGAGGATGGCGTCCAGCACCAGGGGGGCCTCGCACAGCCCCTCGATCATCATGGCCCGCCCGGCCTCGATGCGCTTGGCGATCGCGATCTCGCCCTCACGGGTGAGAAGCATCTTCTCGCCCATGTCGCGCAGGTACATACGCACCGGGTCGGCGTTGATGCCGGTGTCGGCCTTGATGTTGCCGACGGCCTCCTCGTCCTCCTCCGCGGCCGCGCCCGGGCGGCTGGCGGCGGTCTCGCCTTCCTCGGCCTCCTCGGAATCCTCGCCCTCGGCCACCTCGACGCCGAGATAGGCGAGGACGCGCAGCGCGTCCTCGATGCGGTCAGAGGAGATCTGGTCGCTCGGCAGCGCGGCCTCGAGCTCGGCGTGGGTCACGTGGCCGCGGTTCCGGGCAATTTCCGCCAGCTGGCGCAGCGCCTGGCCCTCGGCCTCGGGCAGCGCGGCGAGGAGGGCCTCCTCGCGCTCATCCAGAACCAGTGCGCCCGCGTCCGTCGCCGCCATGCCAATCCCCTCCCGGAAACACCCGCAAAGAACACCCGCGCCCCCGGAGCACCCTGAGGAAGTGCTCTGCGCGGGAAGGCGCCCATCTGGGGCCTTCGCGCCCGAATGCCCAGACCTGTTTTGCGGCTCACCACCATTCCAGCCGCATTGCGGCCCCGCGCACTCTGCATTTGGGGCCGCTACCGGCGGTTGCGCCAGGGTAAATTTGGGGTGGCCGGGCGGTCCCAACAACCGCCCCGCAGGGAAGAAACGGCTGGGATTGGCAAGCCCGCTTCGGAACCTTTAGAGAACAGGCGAAGGGCTGCCATGACCGACCAGATCGTCATCACCGAGAAGACCAGCCAGGCGAAGGACGTGCGGGCCGCGGTGGGCGGCCGCTACGGCGCGATCCTGCCGGCGGAAGGGCATCTCTTCGATCTGGAAGAGCCGGAGGAGGTCTCCCCGGAGTGGAAGCGCTGGTCCCCGGTCCTGCTGCGGCCGGAAGGGCTCTACGCCACCAAGCCCGCCCGGGGCGGCAACAAGGCCTCCAAGCTCCAGGCCATCCGCGCCGCGCTGAAGGGCGCGAAATGCGTCTGGCTCGCCACGGACTGCGATCGGGAGGGCCAGCTCATCGGGCAGGAGATCCTGGAGCATCTGAAGTATCGCGGCCGGGTCATGCGGGTAATCTTCACCGCCCAGGATCCCCAGACCATCCGGGAGGCCTTCGCCCGGGCCAGGCCGAATGCCGAGTACGCCCGCCTCTACGCCGCCGCCGTGGCGCGACGGCAGGCGGACCAGATCTACAACCTCTCCCTCACCCGCACCGCCACCGTCACCCTGGCCCGCGGGGCGCGCACCGTGATCGGCGTGGGCCGGGTGAAGACGCCGACCCTGGCCATCGTGTGCCGGCGGGAGCTGGAGATCCGCAACTTCGTCCCCCAGGCCTATTTCGAGGTGGTGGCCACCGCCGAGGCCGCGGCCGCGGCCGGCCCCTTCCGCATGCGCCACGCGCCGAAGGAACGGATCCTGAAGCGCGAGGACGCGGAGGCGATCGCCGCGGTGGCGGAGAGCTTCGAGGGCCCGATCTCCGTTAAGGTAGAGGACAAGCGCCAGTCCCCGCCCCGGCTGCACGACCTGCCCTCGCTCCAGAAGCTCTGCGGCTCCCGTTTCGGCTGGTCCGCCGCGCGCACGCTGGAGGTGGCGCAGCAGCTCTACGACGGCGAGGGCAAGAAGGTCATCACCTACCCACGCGCCGAGACCCGCTACCTGCCGGAGAGCGCGATCCCCGACGCGCCGCGGATCGTGGCGGGGCTGCGCGCCGGGCGGTCCTTCGCCGAGGTGCCGGTGCCCGATCCGCCTGTGATCCGCCGCGGCGCCGGCGGCGCCTTCCACGACCGGGGCCTGGCCGGGGCCAGCCACCACGCCGTGATCCCCAACGTGAACACGGTGGAGACCCTGCGCGAGGTCTGGCCGCGCCTCTCGATCGACGAGCGCAAGCTGTTCGACGTGATCGCGCGCTCCTACCTCGCCGCCATGATGCCGGATTTCCGCTACCGCCAGACCACGGCGCTGCTGGACGTGCGCGGCCACGCCTTCCGGGCCACCGGGCGCCAGCCGATCGAGATGGGCTGGCGCGCCGCCTTCCCGAACTGGCAGCCGGCCGACGAGAAGGGGGAGGACGCCGCCCTCCTCCCCGCCCTGCGGGACGGGGAGGCGGTGCGCCTGCACGACGCCGCTGTGGAGGACAAGGAGACCCGCCCCCCGCCGCGCTACAACGAGGGCACGCTGATCGAGGCGATGCAGAACGCCTGGCGCTTCGTGGAGGACGAGGCGCTGCAGGAGCGGCTGAAGGAGGCCAAGGGCATCGGCACCCCCGCGACCCGCGCCGAGGTCATCAAGGGCCTCAAGGCGCAGGAGTTCCTGGCGATCGACGGCAAGAACATCGTGCCCACGGAGCGCGGCCTCTCCCTCCACGCCGTGCTGGAGCGCGCGGACCCGGCGCTGGTGGACCCCGGCGTGACGGCGCAGATGGAGCGCCTGCTGGACGAGGTGCTGGTCGGCCAGCAGGAGATGACGGGCGCGATCGACGCCGTCTGCGCCCAGGCCAGCCGGATCATCGGGCGGCTGCAGGAGGGGGCCGGGGCGATCGACCCCGCGCTGCTCGGCCCGGCGGGGGGCGGGGCAAGGAAGGCGCGCGGCGGGAAGCTGCCGCCCACCCCCGCCATGAAGCGCTTCGTGGAGAGCCTGGCCCGGCAGAAGGGGATCGAGCCGCCGAGCGGCTACGCCACCTCCGGCACGATCTGCCGCGCCTTCCTCGACCGGCACACCGGCAAGGCCGCCCCTTCCGACGCCGGCGAACCGGCAGGGACGGAGGAGAAGCCCCGCCCTCCCCGGCGGCGCGCCCCGGCAGGCCGGAAGAAGGCGGCCCCCGCGCAGGACGCGACGCGCCCCAAGAGGCCCCCGAGGCGTTCCCCGGCAAGGCCTGAACCGGCCACCCCCGCCACCGCCGTCGGGGAGGAGGAGACGCCGCTCCGCATCCCCTTCGGGAACAAGGAGGCGGCGCTGCGGCTGGGCGCGCGCTATCGCGCGGGCGGCTGGTACGCGCCGCCCGGCACCGAGCTGAGCGGCTTCCGGGAGCGCGGTTGGCTCTGACCTCCGGGGCCGGCGTTCCCTCCTCCGCGCGGCCGCCCCGGCCCGTCGAACCGGGGCGCGCCGTCATTCGGGCGGGACGGGCCTTGTCCGCCCGGCCGGCTCAGCCCCCGGCCGGAGGGAAGCGCGTGCCGGTCAGCTCCTCCGTGGCCGCCCATAGCCGGGCCGCGAGCGCCGGGTCGCGGGCGGCTGCCGGGACCGTTGCCAGGCCGAGCGGGCCGCTGATCTCGTTCGGCCCCGTCGGCCCGTAATAGGCGCCGCCCCGGGCCTCCGGCGCCGTGGCGGCGTAGAGGGTGGGCAGCGCGCCCTGGGCCGCGGTCTGCATCCGCTCCCGCATGCCCGACCACTGGCGCCCGGCCTCGCTGTCCAGCCCCGGCCCGCGCGCGACGAGTTCCGTCACCGCCACGCCGGGATGGGCCGCCATGCTCTGGACGCCCCAGCCCGCGGCCTCGCTGCGCCTCTGCAGCTCGATCGCGAAGATCAGGCAGGCCAGCTTCGACTGGGCATAGGCCGTGAAGCCGTCATAGGCCCGCGCGGATTGCAGGTCCTCGAGGTCGATCCTGCCGCGGTGGATGGCGATGCTGGAGAGGGTGACGACCCGGGGCGCGCTGCCCCTGCGGAGCAGGGGGAGCAGCCCGGCCGTCAGGACGAAGTGCCCGGCGTAGTTGGTGGCGAACTGCATCTCCATCCCGTCGGCGGAGGTGCCGCGCTCCGGCGGCGCCATGATCGCGGCGTTGTTGATCAGCCCGTCGAGCCGCGGCAGCGCCCCGCCGAGACGGGCGGCCAGCGCACGGACCGAGGCGAGTTCGGCCAGGTCCACCGCCTCGAACCCGAGCTCGGCCCCAGGGACCTCCTGCCGGATCCGGGCGATCGCCTCCTCCCCCCGCTGCGGGTTGCGCGCCGCGATCACCACGCGGGCCCCGGCGGCGGCCAGGGCCCGGGCGTCCTCGTACCCCATGCCGCTGGTCCCGCCCGTGACGAGGAAGATGCGCCCGCGCTGGGAGGGCATCTCGGCAGGGCTCCAATCGGGCTTCGGCGCGACCTGTGCCGCCGCGCCGCCCGGCGCGCCCTGTGCCATCGCGCCGCCCGGCGCGCCCTGTGCCACCGCGCCGCCCGGCGCGAGGCCGGCAGCCGCCAGCGTGCCGAGGGCGAGAAGGGCGGGCCGGCGCCCGAGGTGACGGGTCCGGCCGTCGTTCGTCAGCATCGTTCCGGTCATGGTGTCTGGTCCTCTGGAAGGGGTGTGTGCGGCGGGAGGGGGCGGGAGCTCGCCCACGCCGGTCGGCGCGGCTGTCCCTCGATCCCGGTCGGCACGGGGTTGCTCCGCCGCCCGCATGGGCGGCGGCTGCATCACGAAGCGGCCACGGCGCCGGCGTGCGTCGTCCGGTCCTCCGTCGCCGCGGCCGCCGGCGGCCCGGCGCGCCGCATCCGCGCGCGGCCGAGCCAGAGCCCGAGCGCGGCCCAGACCAGCGCCAGCGGCACGACCACGCCCACCAGCCCGGCAAGGGTGAGGCCCAGCCGCCCGAGCAGGCCCTCGGTCTGGGCACCGACGACGTCGCCGGCGCGGTAGACGAAGGTGTCGATCAGGGCCTTCGCCTTGTACTTGTCCTCGCGGTCCACCGCGGTGAATAGCGCCTCGCGCGCGGGCCGGGTAATGCCGCGCTGCACCGCGCGGGTAGTGGCCTCCAGCAGGACCAGCACCAGGAAGGACCCGTAGAGCGCCAGCCCGAGGAAGCCGAGCACGGTGACGGCGGGCAGGATCGCGAGCGCCGCGCCGAGGCCGAAGCGCCTGATGATCCGGCCGGTCAGGGTGAGCTGCAGCACCAGCACCGCGATCTGCGTCCACATGTCGATGCTGCCGAGGATCGCGGCGCGCGCATCGACGCTGTCCGACACCGCCGCGACCATCTGCAGGCGGGTGAAGTAGATGGTCGTCGCGACCACGGTCATCAGCAGGACATAGGCGGCGATGCCCGTCAGGTAGCGCGAGCGGAGCACCGCGCGCAGGCCGGCCCAGGCGCTGCCGCCGACCCGCTCGGCCTCGTCCGGGAAGGTGGGCGGGGCGGCCGGGTCGGGGCGGTCCGGGGACGATCGCACGAGCAGCCAGGCGGCCGCCACGGCGAGCAGCAGGAAGCCGGCCGCGAGGAGGAGCAGGCCGGGGGTGCCGAGCGGCCGCGCCAGCCCCGCCGTGAGCCAGGGCCCGAAGATGGCGCCGAGCGTGCCGCCGACCGAGATCGGGGCGAAGAGCCGCTCGCCCTGGTCGCGGGTGAAACGGTCCGCCATCAGCGCCCAGAAGACCATGACGACGAAGAGGTTGAAGACGCTGGACCAGACGTAGAACACCTGGCCGCTGCCCCGGCCGGTCGCCTCCGGCGCGAACATCAGCAGGGCCCAGAAGCCCGCGAGGCTCAGCGCGAAGAAGCCGTAGGTGGCGCCGATGAACTGCAGCCGCCGCAGGCGGCTGACGAGCCAGCCGAAGACCGGGTTCACCGCCAGCGTCGCCAGGGCGGTCCCGATGAACAGCCAGCGTATGCTCTCGATCCCGCGCTCCATCCCCAGCGCGTCCCGCGCGGGCCGCAGCAGCATCAGCGCCGTGAGCAGGAGGAAGAACAGCAGCCCGGCGAGCAGCACCGGCCCGGTCTCCCCTCGGCGGAGGTTGAGCAGGGCCGGCGGCAGGCCCGGCCAGCGCGGCGTCGTGGACGGCATCATGAAGCAGGGGTCCTCACCTGGGGCGGCCCGTTGGCCGGGATAGGCGTCGCGGGAAATCGGAGGCGGCCCGCGGGGCAGCCCCCCGCGGCGCGCGCCGGGCCGGCTAGCCGATGGCGGACGGGAAGCGCGCCCCGCTCAGCGCCTCGCTGATCGTCCAGAGGCGGGCGGCGGCCCCCCCGTCGGCCGCCGCCGCCGGCACCTCGGCGGCGCCGACGGCGCCGCGCGCCTCCAGGAAGCCGTTCGGCCCGTAGTAGCCGCCGCCCCGCGCCTCCGGCGCCGTAGCGGCGTAGAGCGTCGGCAGCGCCCCCTGCGCGGCCGGCTGGAACAACACCCGCAGGGCGCGGCGGAAGGGGCCGTGCCCGGCCTGCAGGTTGGTGCGCGAGAGGCCGGGATGGGACGCGATGCTCCGGATGCCCCAGCCCCCCGCCTCGCTGCGGCGCTGCAGCTCGAGCGCGAAGAGAAGGCAGGCCAGCTTCGACTGGCCGTAGGCGGCGGAGGCGTCGTAGCGCTGCGCGAACTGCAGGTCCTCGAAGTTGATGGCGCCGTAGCGGGCGGCGATGCTGGACAGGGTGACGACGCGCGGCGCCTCGGCCCGCCGCAGCATCGGCAGGAGCTCCGCGGTCAGCGCGAAGTGGCCGAGGTAGTTGACGGCGAACTGGGTCTCGTACCCGTCCGCCGAGGTGCCGCGCTCCGGCGGTTCCATCACCCCGGCATTGTTGAGCAGGCCGTCCAGGCGGGGCAGCGCCTCGGGGAGGCGCGCGGCCAGGGCCCGGACCGATGCGAGGTCGGCGAGGTCCAGCTTCTCGAAGCGCAGCCGCGCCCCGGGCACCTCCTGCCGGATGGCCGCGATCGCCTCCTCGCCGCGTTCCCGGCTGCGCGCCGCGATCACGACCTCGGCGCCCGCGGCCGCCAGGGCCTTGCTGCTCTCGTAGCCGATCCCGCTCGTCCCCCCGGTCACCAGGAAGCCTCGCCCGGCCTGCGGGGGCATGTCGGGCGGGCCCCAGCCCGGCCGGGGATCGCCGGCCGCGCCCGGGGCGCGCGCGGTGCAGGCGGCGACCGTCATCGCGCCCAGCCCGGCAAGGCAGGACCTTCTGACGATCGGGGCGTCGTGCGCACGCACGGATTGCGAAACATGCGCACGCACGGATTGTGAAACATCGGACATCTCTCGGTTCTCACCATGGGCTTGGCCTGCGGTCGGCGTGGGGGGTCGGCGTGGAAGGATTGGTATGGGTTCGGACGAGCGAATTTCCGGGCCCGGACCCGCTGGTCAGTCGCGGGCGCGCGTCCCGGGATCGTTGTCCTGGCCCGTCGCGGCCGGCCACGCGCCCTCGCCCAGCGGGCGAGGCTGGCGCTGGCGGATGCGGTACACCGAGGCGGGCGGCACGTTGGCGAGGGTGCCGCCGATGCGCGTGGCCTTCAGCCCCAGGCGGTCCAGGATCGGGCGCGGGATGGGGCAGGCGGGCCCGTAGGTGAACTGGTAAAAGGCGCCGCCCGGCCGCATCTTCGCGAAGCACCCGTCCAGGATGGCGATCACCCGGCGGGGCGGCATGGAGAGCACGGGAAGGCCGCTCACGACGGCGCCGGCCTGGCGGCCACCGAAGAGCTGCACCCCGTTGAGGCGGGACGCGTCCAGCCAGATCGTCTGGGCGCGCGGGTAGCGCAGCTTCAGCGCCGCGGCGAATTCCGAGCCGTACTCGATGAGCGCGAGGTCCTCCTCGCGGACGCCGCGGCGGAGGAGGGCGCGGGTGAAGGAGCCGGTGCCCGGGCCGAGCTCGATGACGGGCCCGGTCGCGGCCGAGATCTCCGCCGTGATGGCCTGGGACAGGGCCTGCCCGGAGGGCACGACCGCCGCGACGCGCAGGGGGTTGACGAGCCAGGCCCGGAAGAAGCCGAAGGTCTCGCTGATGGTGGCTTGGTTCATGGCAGCTTGTCCTGGAGGTTGTGGAAGGGGGGCCGGCCGGCGGGCCGGCGGAGACGCCGCCAGGCGAGAGCCGCGAGGGCCTCGGTGACGACGAGGCCGACGAGGAGCTGGAGGGCGAGGGCGGAGACGTTGATGTCGGAGGCGAGCCCGGCGGCGAGGAAGCCGATCCCGACGAAGAGCCCGTTCCAGGCCGCGATGCCCGCGGCGCTGGCGAGAAGGAAGGTGCCCGGATCGGCCCGGAGGAGGCCGGCGATCGCGGGGGTCATCAGGCGGACCGTCGGCACGAGCTGGGAGCCGAAGGCGATCAGCGCCTGGTGCTCCCGGCAGTGCTCCACCTAGTGGGCGAGCCGGACCGGGGAGAGGCCGAAGAGGCGCGCGCTCCGTTGCAGGAACCGCTGGGCCATCGCCTCGCCCAGCGCCGCGACCAGGGCGTAGAGGGACAGGCTCGCCGCCGCGCTGCCCAGCGTGAGCGCGAGGACCGCGAGCGGGGCCGGCCACAGGCCCTCCGCGGCGCCGATCCCGATCGCCACGAGGAGCCCGTAGGACGGCAGGACCGGCGCGATCCGCTCCACCGCGCCGAGGGCAAGAAGGCCCACGAGGCCGAGGGGGGCCGCCCAGGCGATCAGGTCACCCAGCGGGTCCATCGTCACGCCGCCCGCCCGGCGGTCGCGGGGGATCGCGCGGCGCCGGCCGGGGCTTCCCCGCCCCCGTCCGCGGACTGGCCCTCACGGGCGGCCGCCGGGTAGCCTGCCGGGGGGAGGCGCGCGATGCGGGCCGCGCACCATTCCCCCCAGAGATTCACCGATAGGTTCGGCGCCAGGTTCGGCAACGGGCCGGGTGCCTGGAACGGGCGGGGATCGAGGGCGTGGGAGTGGAGGAACACGGCGGGGCTCCGGACTGGTCGAAGCGACGCTAGCGGGGCCGTGCGTCCCGCTGATGAGCAGTGGTTTGCCGTGCGGACACCCTGTGTCCCGGGCGAAACAAAGGGGCCTCAATACCTGTCATAACGGGGAGGGGCCGAGGTGATATGGAGGGCCATGACCCCGATGCCGCACGTCCTGCTCGTGGATGACGACGAGGATATCCTCACGCTCCTCACCCACTTTCTCCAGAACCACGCCTGCCGCGTCTCCGTCGCGCGGGACGGCGCGGAGATGTTCGCGGTGCTGGAGGAGCGCGGGGCAGACGTCGTCGTCCTCGACGTGATGCTTCCGGACGAGAGCGGGTTCGACCTCTGCCGCCGGCTCCGCGCCACCTCCTCGGTCCCGGTCATCATGCTCACCGCCGTGAGCGACCACACGGACCGCGTCGTCGGGCTGGAGATCGGGGCGGACGACTACCTCACGAAGCCCTTCAACTCCCGCGAGCTCCTCGCCCGGATCAAGGCCGTGCTCCGCCGCGGCGAGGGCGGGTCCGCCCCCCGGCCGAAGGACACGCGGCCGATGCTGTCCTTCGGGCGGTGGCGCCTGGACATCACCCGGCGGGAGCTGCGGTCGGACGACAACACGCTGGTCCCGCTCTCCACCGGCGAGTTCGACCTGCTCCTCGCCTTCGCCGAGCACCCGCAGCGGGTGCTGACGCGCGACATCCTGATGGATATCGCGCGCGGCGAGAGCCACGCGGCCTTCGACCGCAGCATCGACGTCCAGGTCAGCCGCCTCCGCCGCAAGCTCGAGGATTCGCCGAAGAGCCCGGAGCTGATCCGCACCATCCGCAACGGCGGCTACATCCTCATGGTCCCGGTGTCCCGGTCATGAGGGCGCGCCGCTGGCTGGGCGACACGATGGCGCGCCGCTTCGGCCTGACGATCCTCCTCGCCATCGCCGCGACGCTCCTCATGAACGGGATCTTTGTCGCCCTGGCTGGGGTCTGGGCCCGCCCCTCCTTCGACCGGAGCGGGCTGGTGGACGCGGGCGCGGCGACGGTGCGGATCATCGAGGCGCAGCCGCCGGGGATCCGCCCCGCCCTCGCCGCCTCGGCGGGCACGGCCGACTACAGCGTCGCCTGGAGCGCGGAGCCGCCGGTGGAGCCGAGCGCGCGCCTCGAGGGCGCGTACCGGGCCGGAACCGCGGCGTTCCGCAGGGTGCTCGGCGATCCCTCCCGGACTCTCCTGTTCTTCCACATCGACAACCCGGAGGTCAGGGCGTCCCCCCGGGCGGAGGAGCTGCTGCGCGGCGGCATGCGGCTCTTCATGAGCGTGCGGCTGACCGACGGCAGCTGGCTGACCTTCTCCGCGGCCCAGCGGAGCTGGGGCATCGCCAAGCCCCTCCGCTACGTCCTGATCGGGCTCTTCGCCGGGCTGTCCACCATCATCCTGGCGACCGCCGCGGCCTGCGCCACGGCGGCGCCGGTGGAGAGGCTGGCGGCCGGCGTGCGGCGGTTCGGCGCTGACCCGCGGGCGCCGGCGATCCCGCTGCAGGGGCCGGCCGAGCTGCGCGAGACGATCAGCGCCTTCAACGACATGCAGGCGCAGATCCGCCGCTTTGTGGAGGACCGCACCACCATGCTGGCCGCCATATCGCACGACCTGCGCACGCCGCTGACCCGCATGCGGCTGCGCGGCGAGTTCATCGACGACCCCGTGCAGCAGCGGAAGCTTTTCCAGGACGTGGAGGAGATGCAGGGCATGGTCGATTCCGCGCTCGCCTTCTTCCGCGACGATGCGGGGTACGAGGAGCCGACGAGCTTCGACCTGGCGGAGCTGCTGAAGACGGTCGTCGACAACTACGGCGACCAGGGCGTCGAGATCGGCTACGAGGGCCCGGCCCATGCGCGCTGGACCGGCCGGCCCGGCGCGCTCCGCCGGGTCTTCGCGAACCTCGTGGAGAACGCCATCAAGCACGCCACGGCGCCCAGGATCCTCCTGCGGATGACGGAGCGCGGCGCCGAGGTGACGGTCCTCGACCGCGGCCCCGGGATCGACGACGACAAGCTGGAGCAGGTGTTCCTGCCCTTCCGGCGCCTCAGCAAGGCCCGCCAGCCGAGCACGGGCGGGATGGGGCTCGGCCTCACCTCGGCGCGCAGCATCGTGCGCGCCCATGGCGGCGACCTCACGCTGCGGAACCATGCCGATGGCGGGCTGCAGGCCCTGGTCGTGCTGCCGCAGGCGGCGGCATGACCGGCCGGGCCCGTTCCGCGTGACCGGCGCCGAGGAGCTGCGCGCCCGCCTGCTGCGATCCTTCTCGCCCCTCACCTGCGAGGTGCAGGTGTGGGAGAACGGGCGGCGCCTGCGGCTGAGGGTGCGCGACGAGAGCGGGCAGGTCCTGATGGACCTCTCCAGCCTGTCGCTCCCGGCAGGGGCCGACGGGGCGGTGCTGGACGGTACCATCCGCCATCTCCGCGCGCTCTGCCGGCCCGGGGCATGATCCGTCCGCCGGGGTGGCGCCGGCCCCGCGTGCTCAGCCCAGCACGGCCAGCCCGTCCACCGCCCGCGCGCCCTGCCCTTCCGGCAGCACGAAAAGCGGGTTGATCTCCGCCTCCAGCAGCCGCTCCCCCGCCGCGCCGGCCATGGCCGCGAAGGCCATCACGGCATCGATCAGGGCGGGAACATCGGCCGGTGCCGCGCCGCGATAGCCGCGCAGCAGGGCGGCGGCCTTCAGCTCCCCCACCATCGCCTCCGCGTCCGCGCGGGTGACGGGCAGCAGGCGCAGGGCAGTGTCCTGGAACAGTTCCGCCGCGACACCGCCGGAGCCGAGGAGGAGGACCGGGCCGAGCTGCGGGTCCCGGTGGAAGCCGAGGATCATCTCCACCCCGCCGCGCACGCGTTCCTGCACGAGGAAGCCTTCGGGCGCCGGGGCGCCGGCGGCGCGGAGCCGTTCCAGCATCGCGGCGCAGGCAGCGGGGACCTCCTCGGCCGTGAGGCCGACCTTCACGCCGCCCAGGTCGCTCTTGTGGGCAATGGCCCGGGACAGGATCTTCAGCACCACCTCTCCGCCCAGGGCGCGCGCCGCGGCCTCCGCGCCCGCGGCGTCGGGGGCGGCTTGCTCCCGCGTCACCGGCACGCCGAAGCGGGCGAAGAGGGCCTTGCTCTCGGCCTCGTTCAAGTTGCCGGAAGGAAGGCCCGCCAGCACGGAAGGGTCTTCGGGGGATGCGGGCGCGGCGGGCGGGGCCTCGCGCCGGCGCAGCGCCCGCAGGACGGAGGCGCTGCTCTCCGGCGTCGCGAAGGCGGGGATGCCCTTGCCGTTCAGCAGCCGCACGAGGTGCGGCGCGTGGGGGCTGACATAGGCCAGGATCGGCTTCCCGCTGCGCGCCTGGCAGTCGAGGATGGCGCCGGCGACGATGTCGGGCGTGGCGAGGGCGGAGGAGCCGATGACCACCATGACGGCGTCGTAGGAGGGGCTGTCCAGCAGCGCGTCGATGGCGCCGCGGAACAGGTCCGGCCGCAGCCCGGCCAGGGTCACGTCCACGGGGTTGCGCCCGATGGCCGCCGGGTCCTCCTTCAGCAGCGCGGCGAGGCGGTTCGTGGTCGCCTCGTCCGGCACCGGCACCTCGATGCCGGCCAGGCCGCAATTATCGGCCAGCAGCGTGCCGGCGCCGCCGGTGGAGGTGAGGATGGCGACGCGCCCGCCCTCCATGAGGCGGCCGGGCACCAGCGCGGCGGGGATGTCCAGCAGGTCGGTGAAGCTTTCCGCCCGGATCACGCCGTACTGGCGGAACAGCGCGTCATAGACCCGGTCCGCGCCAGCCAGGGCGCCGGTGTGGGAGGTGGCGGCGCGGGCGCCGGAATCGGAGCGGCCGACCTTGTAGACGACGATCGGCTTACCGAGCTCCGCCGCGCGGCGGGCGGCGCGCTTGAAGGCCTCCGGGCGCCGCAGCCCTTCCATGTACACGGCGATCACGTCCGTCGCCTCGTCCTCGACGAGGTGCTCGATCATGTCGCTGCTGTCGATATCGGCCTCGTTCCCCGTGGAGACGAGCTTGGCGAAGCCGATGCCGCGGTCGGCGGCGCGAGAGAGGAGGGAGCCGAGGATGCCGCCGCTCTGCGACACCACGGAGATTCGTCCGGCGGGCAGCGCGCCCACCTCCAGCGCCCCGGTGGCGGAGAGCATCATCCCGTCCGTCAGGTTGACGAGGCCGATGGTGTTGGGGCCGAGCAGGCGCATCCCGCCCGCCGCCTCCTTCAGCGCGGCCTGGCGGCGCGCGCCCTCCTCGTTCGCCTCGCCGTAGCCGCTGGCCAGGACGATGGCGGCCTGGCAGCCCTTGGCCGCGAGGTCCCGCACCGCCGCCTCGGCGCGATCCGGGCCGAGCAGCACGATGGCGGCGTCCGGCGCGCCGGGAAGGGACGCGACGTCGGGATAGCAGCGCAGCCCCGCGATGCTCTCCGCGCGCGGGTTCACCGGCCAGATCTCGCCGGTGAACCCGTATTTCTGCAGGTAGCCGACGGGGCGGCCCGTCATCTTGCCCATGTCGGCGGAAGCGCCGACGACCGCGACGCTGCGCGGCCGCAGCAGGGCGCCAAGGGCGCTCACGGCGCCTCCCCCTTCTCCTTGGCGGCGCGGCGCTGGGCCACGCCCTCCAGGAAGGCGGCGACGGATTCCTGGTGCTCGCGGGAGCTGTAGCAGATGGCCTGAGCCTGGCTGCCCATGGCGAAGACCTGCTCCACCGGCAGCTCGAAGGTGGCGTCCAGGATGCCCTTGCTCAGCGCGAGCGCCGCGGGCGCCCCCTTGCCGAGTTCCGCCGCCCAGGCCTGGGCATCCGCCACCAGCGTCTCCGCACCCGTGACGCGGTCGATCATGCCGAGGCGGAGCGCCTCCTCCGGCTCCACCGTGCGGCCGGTGAAGATCAGCTCCTTCGCCTTCGGCAGCCCCACGCGGCGCGGCAGGAAGTACATGCCGCCGCCATCGGGGATCAGGCCGCGCAGGATGTAGGTCATGGCGAAGCGCGCCTCCTCGGAGGCGATGATGAAGTCGCAGCACAGCGCCACGTCGCAGCCCAGCCCGGTGGCCGCGCCGTTCACCGCGGCGATGGTGGGCTTCGGCAGGGCGTGCAGCATGGAGATGGCGTGGTGCGTGCGCTGCTGCCGGCGCCAGCCGTTCAGCGCCACCTCGCCCGGCGGCACGGAGAGGCGCGCCTGCATCGATTTCACGTCGCCGCCCGCGCAGAAGCCCTTCCCGGCGCCGGTGATCACCAGCGCCTTGACGGAATCCGTGCGCGCCACGTGGTCCAGCGCGGCCATCAGGTCGGCGCGCATGGCGTCGTCGATGGCGTTGCGCGCCTTCGGGCGGTTCAGCGTCAGCGTGGCGACGGGGCCCTCCGCCTCCAGCAGGATGGCGTCGGATTCGGGATTGGCGGGGGTCATGCGTCGGCTCCTCGCGGTTGGCGTGCGGCGTCGTTCAGCGGCCGCGGCAGGGGGGCGCCGCGGTTCCAGGCGTGCAGGCAGTCCACCGCGCCCTCGAAGTAGAGGCGGAAGTTCTGCCGGGTGACGTAGCCGAGATGCGGCGTCAGGATCGTGTTGGGCGCGCGCCGGATCGGGTCGTCCGGCGTCATCGGCTCCGGCTCGTGCGTGTCGATGGCGGCGCCGCCGAGATGCCCGCTCTCTAGCGCAGCGATCAACGCCGACTGGTCCACCAGCGGCCCGCGCGCGGTGTTCACCAGCAATGCGCCGCGCCGCATGGCACCAATCTCCACCGCGCCCACGATGCCGCGGGTGGAGGGGCCGAGGCCGAGATGCAGGGTGACGATGTCGGAGCGCCCGAAGAGCCCGGCCTTGTCCACGAGTTCCGCCCCGGCCTCCCGCGCCGTCGCCTCCGTCATATTCGGGCTCCAGGCCAGCAGCCGCATACCGAAGGCGCGGCCGATGGCGGCCACCCCCGCGCCGATGCGGCCGAGCCCGGCGATGCCGAGCGTCGCGCCCTCCATCCCCAGCCCGGCGCCGCGCTGCCAGCCGCCCGCGCGCAGCAGCGCCTCCTGCGCCGGGATCATGCGGGCGAGCGCCAGGATCAGCCCCCAGGTCAGCTCCACCGTGGGCGAGCCGCGGGAATCCGTGCCGCACACGGCGATGCCGCGCGCCTCGCAGGCCGCCATGTCCAGCACGCGGTTCCGCATTCCGGCGGTGACGACGAGGCGCAGCGCCGGCAGCCGCGCGATCAGAGAGGCGGTGAGCGCCGTGCGTTCCCGGATCAGGACGATCGCGTCGGCATCGGCCAGGCGCCTTGCCTGTTCCTCCTCCGCCGGGTGGTCGTGGAGGAACTCGACGGGAAGGCCTCCCCAATCCGCCGAATCCCGCGCGGCATCGCCGAAGTCGTCGAGGACGACGATGCGCCGCAAGGGCAGGGCGGCGCTCATTCGGCCCGGATGTTCGCGCGGGTGACCACATCCTGCCAGCGCGCCTTCTCCTCGGCGATTAGGCGGGCGAAGTCGGCGGGCGCGGCGCTCGGCTCAATGTCCACGCCCTCCTCGGCCAAGCGCTGCTTCGTCGCGGCGTCCGCCAGGGTGGCGCTCAGCGCGCCGTGCAGCGCGGCGATCCGGTCGTCGGGCGTGCCGGCGGGCACCAGCAGCCCGTACCAGGTGGAGGAGATGACGCCGGGGAAGCCAGCCTCCACCGTGCTCGGCACCTCCGGCAGGATCTCCAGCCGGCGCGGCGCCGCCACGGCCAGGGCGCGCAGCCCGCCGGAGGCGATGTGCGGCCGCAGCGGGGCCGCCGCGTTGGTGAGGATGTCCACCCGCCCCGCCAGCACGTCCGTGATGGCCGGCCCCGTCCCGCGATAGGGGATGTGCTCCATCGGCGCCTCGAAGGTGAGGGAGAGCAGCGCGCCGAGCGTGTGCCCGGTGGTGCCCACCCCAGGGCTGGCATAGGAGAGCGGCGGCCTGGATCGGCGGGCGAGGTCGCGCAGTTCCGTCAGGTTCCGCGCCGCCACCTTCGGGTTCACCGTGATGACGTTCGGCGCGCTGCCGACGAAGCCCACCGGCGCGAAGTCCCGGATGATATCGTAGGGCACGCGCGGCTGCACGAGGCTGCTGATGAGGAAGCTGCCGCTGCCGCCGAGCAGGACCGTGAGGCCATCCTTCGGCGCCTGCGCCACGATCTCGTTCCCGAGGATCCCGCCGGCGCCGCCGCGGTTCTCCACCACGATATTCTGGCCGAGCCGCGCGCCCATGCCCTCCGACAGGACGCGGCCGACGATGTCGTTGCTGCCCCCGGCGGCGAAGGGGATGATCAGGCGCAGAGGGCGGTCCGGAAAGCGGGGCGCCTGCGCCAGGGCCGGGCGGCCGAGCGGCGAGAGGGCCGCGAGCGCGGGCACGAGCCGCAGGGCGGCGCGACGGTTCATCATGGCCACGGATCCTCCAGGGGGTGTCGTTCCCCGTTCTGCGCGGGGTCTTGCGGGAGGCATGGTCCTGCGGCGCACCGGCCCTGAGAAGTCCTAGAATTCCTTGCCCCACCCCAACGCGCGGTTATGCTGGCGGGCATGCGCCGAACCCCTCCCTTGGAAAGCCTCTGGGCCTTTCACGTCGTCGCGGAGACCGGCAGCCTCACGGCGGCCGCGGCGGCGCTGGGTGTCACCCAGCCGGCCGTGAGCAAGCGGCTGCGGGACCTGGAGGCCCTGCTCGGCTGCGCCCTGGTCCGGCGCGGCGCCAACGCGCTGAGCCTCACCGAGCGGGGGCGCCGCTTCGCCGCCGAGCTCGGGGAAGGCTTTGCGCGGGTTCAGGCCGCGACGGAGCGTCTGGGCGCGGAGGCGGCGCCGCTGCGGATTCGCGCCTACACCACCTGGGCATTGCGCTGGCTGATCCCGCGCCTGCCGGACTTCCGGCAGCGCCACCCCGGCTTCGAGGTGGAGGTGGGCACCTCCACCGCCGCGGTGGACCTGGCGCGGGAGGGCGTGGACGCGGCGGTCAGCACGGCGCCCTGTGGCGCGCCCCCCTCGCCCTTCGCGCGGCGATTGCAGCCGGTGGCCGTGGCGCCTTTCGCCACCCCGCCCCTTGCCCGCTCCTGGCGCTCCGAGCGGCGGGAGCAGCAATTGCTGGGCAGCAAGGTGCGGCAGGGCGACTGGCCGCTATGGCTGCGCGAGAACCGCATCCGCTGGGAAGCCAAGCCCCTGCTCTTCGAGAGCACGACGCTCGCCATCCAGGCCGCGCTGGAGGGGCTGGGCGCGGTGATCTGCGCGCCGGGCTACGTGCGCGCCGAACTCGGGGATGGCCGGCTCCTCCCCCTGCCCGGCCGGGTGCTGAGGACGGGGGACTGCTACTGGCTGACCCTGCCCGGCGGGCGAATCGACGGCGCGCTGCAGGCCTTCGCCGACTGGCTGATGGAGCAGGCCGCCGCGGAGGAGGCGCTGACGGCGGCCTGAAGCCCCTACCCCGGCAGGTGCAGGGGGCCGGCCCCGGCACGCCCCCCGGCGGGCGCGCGCAGGCGGCCGAGCAGGGCGCCAAGATCGTCCAGCACCGCGTAGACCACGGGCACGACGACGAGGCTCAGCAGGGTCGAGGTGACGAGCCCGCCGATCACCACCAGCGCCATCGGCGCGCGGAACTCGGAATCCGCGCCGACGCCCGCCGCGATATGCGCCATGCCCGCCGCCATCGCGATCGTCGTCATCACGATCGGCCGCGCCCGCTTGCGCGCCGCCTCGATCAGCGCCGTGTTGCGCGGCATCCCCGCGCGCCGCGCCTCGATCGCGTACTCGACGAGGAGGATGGAGTTCTTCGCGACGATGCCCATGAGCATCAGCACCCCGATCACCGCGGAGATGCCGAGCGCCTTCTGCGCCAGCAGCAGCGCCATCAGCGCCCCGCCGAGCGAGAGCGGCAGGGAGGACATGATCGTCAGCGGCTGCAGAACCCCGCCGAATAGCAGGATCAGCACGACATAGACGAGGCCCACCCCGGTCAGGAGCGCGACGACGAAGCTGCCAAACAGCTCCTGCATCACCTCCGCGTCGCCCGTCGTGCGCTCCCGCACCCCCACCGGAAGGTTCCGCATGATCGGGAGGGCGGCCACCAGCTTCGTCGCGTCGCCAAGGGCCAGGCCGTTCAGCTCCGCCTCCACCGTCGCCTTCCGCACGCGGTCCAGCCGCTCGATCTGGGCCGGGCCGGCGCCGTGGCGGATCTCCGCCACCGCGCCCAGCGGCACGGCAAGGCCGGCGCGGCCCTCCACGCGGAGGGAGCGGAGGGCGGTGAGATCGCCGCGCGCCGGTTCGTCCAGCATGACGCGGATCGGGATCTGCCGGTCCGGCAGGTTGAAGCGGGCGAGGTTCTGGTCCACGTCGCCGGTGGTCGCGATCCGCGCCGTGGTCGCGATGGCGGCGGGGGAGACGCCGAGCTCCGCCGCGCGCGCCTCGTCCGGCACGATCTGCAGCTCCGGGCGCGAGAGGGAGGCGGTGGAGCGGGCGTTGGAGAGCTGGGGGATGCCCCGCACCTGCCGCTCCAGCTCGCGCACCGCGCCCGCCAGCGCCCCGGCGTCGTCGGAGACGAGGGTGACGGCGAGCTTCGCGCCGCTCTGCCCGTCCGCCCCGAAGCGGAAGCGCGCGCCGGGGATCCGCTCCAGCGCCGGGCGCAGCTCCGCCTCGATCCGCTGCTGGGACAGGGCCCGCTGCCCGCGCGGCACGAGGGTGACGATGAAGCTCGCCAGGCGCGGCTCCCCCTCCCGCGTGCTGGTGCCCAGCGCCATGCCGCCCGCGCTGCGGGTGCCGAGCGAGGTGAAGACGGAGGCCACCTCCGGCCGCGCCCGCAGGATCCGCGCCACCTCGGCCGCCGCCGCCTCCGTGTCCGCCAGCGTGGCGCCGGGCGCCAGCTCCATCGCCAGCGAGGAGCGGCCGCGGTCGGCCGCGGGCACGAAGTCCTGCGGGATCAGCGGGATCAGGGCGACGGAGAGGGCGAAGAAGCCCGTCGCGCCGGCGAGCGTGGTCCAGCGGTGCCGCAGGCACCAGCCGAGGAGCGAGAGGTAGCGCCGCCCCACCGCGCCGTCCCCGACCTCCTCCGACCCCGCATGGGCCTTCGGCTTGAGGAGGTAGGCGCCGAGCAGCGGCGTCAGCATCCGCGCGACGACGAGGGAGAAGAACACGGCTGTGGCCACGGTGAGCCCGAACTGCCGGAAGAACTGCCCGGGGATGCCCGGCATGAAGGCCACGGGCACGAAGACCGCGAGGATGGTCGCCGTGGTCGCCACCACCGCCAGCCCGATCTCGGCCGAGGCGTCCAGCGCCGCCCGCATGGCGCTGCCGTCCCGGCGCGCGCGCAGGTGGCGGACGATGTTCTCGATCTCCACGATCGCGTCGTCCACCAGCACGCCGACGACGAGGGTCAGTCCCAGCAGGGTGATGTTGTTGATGGAGAAGCCGAGCAGCTTCATCACGAGGAAGGTCGGGATGAGGGAGAGCGGCATGGCGAGGGAGGCGATGGCCGTCGCCCGCCAGTCCCGCAGGAAGGCCCAGACGACGAGCACGGCGAGGCCCGCGCCGACCAGCAGCGCCTCGATCGCGCCGTGGTAGCCGGCGAGAACGAAGCCCACCGTGTCCGCCACCTTCACGATCGTCACGCCGGGATGGGCCGCCGTCAGCTCCGCGACGCGGGCCGCGACGCCCTCCGCCACCCGCACCTCTGAGGAGCCGCGGGTCCGCAGCACCTCGAAGGCGACCACGGGGCGGCCGTCCAGGCGCGCGGCGCTGCGGACCTCGGCCGTCGCGTCCGTGACCTCGGCGATGTCGCCCAGCCGGGCGGTGCGGCCGCCCGGCAGGATCACCGGGCGCTCGCGCAGCGCGGCCACGCTCGGGGCGGAGCCGAGGGTGCGGATCGCCTGCTCCCCCTCGCCCAGGTTTCCCCGCCCGCCGGGCAGGTTGACGTTGAGGGCGCGCAGCTGCTCGTTCACCTGGCCCGCCGTGAGGCCGAGCGCGGCCAGCCGGTCCGGGCGCAGCGCCACGCGCACCTCCCGCGTCACGCCGCCCACCCGGTTCACCTCGGCCACGCCGGGGACGGAGAGCAGCGCCTTCGCCACCGCGTCCTCCACGAACCAGGAGAGCTCCTCCTCCCCCATCCCGGGCGCGGCGACGGTGTAGGTGAGGATGGCGCCGCCCGTGGCCTCCACGCGGGTGATCACGGGATCGCGGATGGCGGCCGGCAGGTCGGCGCGGATCTGCGCCACCTTGTCCCGCACGTCGTTCGTCGCGCGGTCCACGTTCGTGCCCACCGCGAACTCGATCGCGGTGGTGGAGGCGCCGTCCACCACGGTGGAGGTGATGTGCTTCACGTCGCCGAGGCCCGCCAGCGCGTCCTCCACCCGCCGCGTCACCTGCGTCTCCAGCTCGGAGGGCGCGGCGCCGGGCTGGGCGACGGTGACGACCACCGCCGGCAGGTCCAGGTCCGGCGTGTTGTTGATCCGCAGCGAGGGAAAGGCGATCAGCCCCGCCAGGGTGAGCACGACGAAGAGCACCATCGTGGCCACGGGGTTCCGGATGGACCAGGCCGAGAGGTTGCGGTGATCCGCGGAGGAGAGGGTCTGCACGGGATCGCTCATTGGCCTGCCACCCGCACGCGGTCGCCGTCGCTCAGGAATCCGGCCCCCGTGGCGACGACGCGCTCGCCCTCCGCGAGACCGGAGGTGACCTCGACCACCCCCTCCCCGCGCCGGCCGGTGGTGACCGGACGAAGGGCCACGCGCTCGCCGTCCAGCACGAGCACGGCGGGGCGGCCATCCCGGAACAGCAGGGCGGATTGCGGCACGGTCAGGCCCGGGGCCTCGCCGGGGCTGATCTCAGCGCGGGCGAACATGCCGGGGCGCAGGCCGGAACCGGCGGGCAGAGCGACATGGACCACGCCCAGCCGCGCCTCGGCCAGCACGGTCGGCGCCACGGCCCGCACCGTGCCCTCCACCACCCGCTCGCCATGGGTGACGCGGACGGGCTGGCCGGGCCGCACGGTGGCGAGGTCCAGCTCCGGCACGCGCGCATCGAGCTCGATCCGGCCGTCGCGGATCAGGCGGATCATCTCCTGCCCGGCGGCGGTGACGTTGCCCGGCAGCGCGCTGCGGCGGGAGACGACGCCGTCCGTCGGTGCCAGGATCCGGGCCTGGGCGAGGCGGGCCGCCACCTCCTCCTGCCGCGCGGTGGCGGAGGCGACACGCGCCTCGGCCTGCAGCGCCGCCGATTGCCGCAGCTCCAGCGTCTGCCGCGGCGCGTTGCCGCTGCGCGACAGGTCGGCGGCGCGGGCCAGGTCCTGGCGGGCGTTGCGGAGCGCGGCCTGCGCCTCCGTCACCGCCGCCTCCGCCTGGCCGAGGACGGCGCGGAGAAGGGTCTCGTCCATGCGGACCAGCGGCTGGCCGGCGCGGACCGTGTCCCCCTCCTCCACCGCAACCTCGATCACGCGCAGGCCGCCCGCCTCGGCCCCGATCACCAGCTCCTGCCAGGGCACGACGGAGCCGTCGCCCACAACCGTGCGGGCCAGGGGGCGGGGGGTGGCGGCGGCCACGGCCACGGTCAGGGCGGGCGGGGGCTCGGCAGGGGCCTGGGCCGCGGCCGGCGCGGGCGGGCGCAGCCGGGACGCGATCTCGCCGCGCATGAGAAAGGCGCCGCCGAGCGCGACCAGGGCAAGGGCCGCCAGGGCCCACCGGCCGCGCCGGGCCGGGGCGGGCCGGCCGGTCGCGGCGGTCGTCTCCGGGATCATGAGATTATGGTCAGGCATGACGAAGGGGCGCCCCAGGGCCTTGCTTATCGACCAAATGGTCAATAACTGAGGGGATATAGTCTTGTTGACGGTCCGGTCAATTGCCGGCGGCCCCGGGGAGGCGAATCTTGCGCGACGAAGCGGCGGAACGGACGCAGACGGCCAGGGCTGCCCCGCGCCGGCGCCTCACCCCGGCGGAGCGCCTGCCGCAAATCCTGGAGGCGGCGCTGGAGGAGTTCTCAGAGGGGGGCTACGGCGGCGCGAGCATGGCCGGGGCAGCAGCCCGGGCGGGCGTCGCCAAGGGTTTGATCTACCACTACTTTCCCGGCAAGGCGGAGCTGTTTACCGCCGTCGTCCGCTCCTGCATCCAGCCGGTCTTCACGGAAGCGGAAAAGCTGGTGGCGGCCCATGCCGGGTCCAATGCCGAGCTGTTGCGGCAGCTGATCGGCCTGGCCTACCTCCGGGTCGGCGAGGATGTACAGGACGGCGTGCTGTTCAAGCTGCTCCTGGCCGAGGCGGACCGCTTCCCCGAACTCGGGGATTTCTACCACCGGGAGGTGCTCTCGCGCGGGCTCGCCCTCGTCACCGGGGTGGTGCGCGCGGGGATCGCCGCCGGGGAGTTCCGTGCGGACGCCGCGGAGCAGCCAGGGCTGGCGGCGGTGCTGATGGCGCCGGTTGCGATGGCCTCGGTCTGGCGCGGCATGCTCGGGCCGGACCGCGCCCCCTCCCCTGAAGCGATGCGCGAGGCGCAGGTGGACCTCGTCCTGAGAGGACTGGCGCGGGAGGGTTGAACGGGCCCTCGCTCGCGCCCTTGCGGGACTGGAGAGGGCGCCGCCCTCTCCAGACCTCTCCCGCCAAGGGCCTGAGGCCCTTGGATCCTCGTCTGGCTGCCGCGGAACCGGCCTGAACCGGTGCGTTGAAGCCTATTGCACCCGATCCTGCCCTTGCAGTCGCCTCGGGTCGGGGACCCGCGGCGGATTGTCAGCCGGGTTCGAACCAACTCGAAGAAGATGATGGTGGGAGGTCCGGAGGGAGGAAGAATTCCTTCTTCCTCCCTCTGGCCACGGAGGCTGAACGGAGGACCGGAACGTCAGAGCACGCTGGGGTGGAACAGCGCCTCCGGCGCGATCCTCTCCGCGGCCAGCCCGTCCGCCACGGCGAAGCGGATCATGGCCGCGATCTCGTCGCGGTTGCGCGCGAAGCCGTAGGGCCAGGGATCGCCGCCCATGAAGTCGATCTGCCTCTGCGCCTCCGCCGCAATCCAGGGCAGGGAGGCGCGCAGCACGTTCACCATGGTCAGGTCCGCCACCGCCATGGCGCGCGCCTTCGCGAAGGCACGGAACAGCTCCTGCGGCAGCCAGGGATGCGCCGCCGCCAACTCCTTGCGCAGCGCCACGCAGTGCATGATCGGGAAGAAGCCGGTGGCCTTGTAGTACGCCTCCTCCTCCGTCCGGAAATCCGGGTAGAGCCGGTCCACCGGCGCCGTGCGCCCGACGAAGCAGGAGGGCGGGCGCGGCCCGACCACCGCGTCCAGCTCGCCGGCGGCCAGCAGCCCGTTCAGCGTCTCGGCGGGGCCGATGGCCTGCACATCCATCCCGGGCGGCAGCTTCAGCGCCACGCGCTCGCCGAGCCCCGTCTCCTCCATGCCGCCCGTGCGCCAGGCGATGCCCTGGGTATCCACGCCGTAGTATTCCCGCAGCGCCCCGCGCACCCACAGCGCCGCCGTCTGCTGGTATTCCGGCAGGCCGATGCGCTTCCCCGCCAGGTCCTTCGCCGTGCGGATGCCGCGATCCGTCCGCACGTAGATCGCCGCGTGGCGGAAGGAGCGGGAGGGGAAGACGGGAATGCCGATATAGGGCGCGTCGCCCCGCGCCGTGGTGACGATATGGCTGCCCATGGAGAGCTCCGTCACATCGAAGGCGCGGTCGCGGAGCGCGCGGCGGAAGATGTCCTCCGGCTCCCCCGGCAGCACGGTGAGGGAGACGCCCTCCACCTCCACCCGCCCGTCGATGATGGGGCGCGTCCGGTCGGAACTGGAGCAGGCGAGGGTAAGGCGGAGCGTCTCGGGCAAGTCAGGCTTCCATCGCGGCGGAGAGGTTGTCGGGCGTGAAGGGCATGGCGCGCGGGCGGACGCCGAGGGCGGCGTGGATGCCGCCCGCGATGGCGGCGATCGTCGGCCCGAGCGAGGGCTCCCCCGCGCCCAGCGGCTTCGCGTCGGGAGGGGCGATCAGCCGCAGCTCCACCGCCGGCACCTCGGAGAAGCGGAGGATCGGGTAGCTCTCCCAGCGCGTGCTGGTGACGTTCGCACGGTCGAAGCGCACCGCCTCCTTCAGGGCGATGGACACGGCCTGGATCGCCCCGCCCTCCAGCTGGTTCGCCACCCCGTCGGGGTTGATCGCTTCCCCCACGTCGGCGGCGATCCAGAGGCGACGGCAGCGCACCACCTCGGCCGCCTCCACTTCCGCGGCCACGGCGCACCAGGCACCGGTGCCCTTGTAGCGCGCGACCGCGATGCCGGTGCCCACCCCTTCCTCCGCGGAGGCGCGCAGCCAGCCGCACATCGCGGCGGCTTCCCGCAGCACGGCGGCGGCGCGGGGATCCTCCTCCAGGTGGCGCAGGCGGAAGGCCACGGGGTCCTGCCCGCTCGCCTCCGCCAGCTCGTCCATCACGGATTCGATGGCCCAGACGTTGAGCAGCGCGCCCAGTCCGCGCAGGGCGGAGGAGCGCAGCGGCATCTCCAGCAGCCGGTGCATCGTCACGTCCAGGGACGGCACGGCATAGCCCGGCACGGCGTTGCGCTGCCCGCCGCCGCCTGCCGCGATCGGGGCGTCGATCGCTACCGGCCAGGGCTGTGGCGGGTCCAGATAGGGCGCGGCGAGCAGGGTGGGCTGCTTCGCCCGCCCGGGGCGGGATGAGTGGCCGTTGCCGCGCAGCACCGTGCGCCAGCGGCAGAGCATCCCATCGGCGTCCACCGCCGCCTCGATCTCCGCGAGGGCAGCGGGGGAGAGCGGGCCCCAGCCCAGCTCCTCCTCCCGGCTCCACAGCAGGCGCACGGGGCGGCCGGGGTGGGCGCGGGCGACAAGGGCGGCGTCCAGCGCCACGTCATCCGCGCCGTTGTGGCCGTAGCAGCCCGCGCCCTCCATGTGCCGCACGGTGACGGCTTCGGGCTGCAGGCCGAGCACGAGGGCGAGGTCGGCGCGCAGGTTGTAGACGCCCTGGCTGTGCGTCAGGACCTCCAGCGCGCCATCCTCCCAGTGCGCTACGGCGCAGGAGGTGCCGATGGAGGCGTGGGCGACGAAGGGGCGCTGGAAGCGCGCGGTGACCTCGTGCGCGGCGGGCGGCGCCGGATCGTCGCGCCGCGCCACCTCACCCACCTGGGCGGGGGTGGCGGCGAGCCATCCGGCCAGGGCGCCCTCGTCGGGCAGGCTGTCCCGCACCTCCCACTCCGCGCGGGCGGCCACGCGCGCGGCGGCCGCCTCGGCCGCCCACTCGTCCGGGGCGACCACGGCGAGGAAGGACCCGTCCCGCACGATTCCGGCACCACCGGGCAGCGGCCCCTCCCGCAGGCCCAGCAGCCGCGCCGCCCGCGCCGGCGCCCGCACCGCGCGGGCGTGCAGCATCCCCGGCAGGCGCAGGTCGTGCAGGTAGCGCGGGGTGCCGAAGACCTTGTCCGGCAGGTCCAGCCGCGGCAGGGACGCGCCGGCCACGCGGCGATCGGCCGCGGGCTTCGGCGCCACGTCGCCGCGCGACTCCACCTCCAGGGGCGCGCTCTCCGCCTGCGCCCAGTAGGAGCCAATCTCCGCCCCGTCCGGGGCGAGGAAGGTGCCGTCTTCCACCCGGATCGCCTCCACCGGCACGCCGCTGCGCCCGGCGGCGAGGCCGAGGTGGATGGCCCTCGCCTCCGCGCTCGCCTGCCGGATCGCCGCCCCGCTCTCCTGGACGGAAAGGCTGCCGGAGGTCACGCCCTCGTCCGGGCTGGTTCCCGTCACGGCCGGCAGCACGCGCAGCCGGGCGGGCGCCACGTCCAGCTCGTCGGCCGCGATCTGCGCCAGCGCCGTCAGGATGCCCTGCCCGATCTCCACCTTGCCCGGCGTCAGGGTCACCGTGCCGTCCGCGGAGAAGCGCAGCCAGCGCGACAGGCGCGGCTCCGCCCGCAGGCTGCCCGGCAGGTCCGGCGCGTTGCCGCCTTTGCCCATTGCAAAGGTGTAGGCGAGGTTCACGCCGCCACCCCCGCCCCCGATCCCAACCGGGCGGCGCGCAGCACCGCACGGATGATCCGGTTCTGCGCGCCGCAGCGGCAGAGATGCGGCTCCAGCGCCGCCCGCACCGCCGCCTCGTCCGGGTCCGGGTTCCGCCGCAGCAGCGCCGCCGCGCTCACCAGGATACCGGAGAGGCACCAGCCGCACTGCCCGGCCTGCTCCGCCAGGAAAGCCGTCTGCAGCGGGTGCGGCGCCTCCGGCGTGCCCAGCCCCTCCACCGTGCCCACGGCGCGCCCGGCCGCCATTTCCACGGGCATGGCGCAGGAGGGGCGCGCCTCGCCGTCCAGCGTCACCATGCAGCTCCCGCAGGCCTCCTGCCCGCAGCCGAAGCGCGGTCCGCTCAGCCCCAGCGGGCCGCGCAGCGCCTGCAGCAGCGTCATGCCCCCGCTGCTGTCATCCGGCGCCTCCACCTCCACGGCGGCGCCGTTCAGGGTGAAGGCGACGGGCATCAGTTCACCACGATCCTTGCCATCCGGATGAACTCCCGCTGCCTGTCCACGTCGCGCCGCAGGAAGGCGTCGAACTCCGCCACCGGCATGGGCATGGGTTGCGCGCCCTGCTTCGCCATCGCCGCGCGCGTCGAGGGCCTGCCCAGCCAGTCATTCACGGCGGCATTCAACCTCTCGACGATCGGCTTCGGCATCTGCACGGGGGCCATGAGTCCGAGCCAGATGGAGGCCTCGTAGCCCGGCAGGCCGGATTCGGAGACGGTGGGCAGGTTCGGCAACAGCGGGTCCCGCTGCGGCCCCGTGGTCGCCAGCGCCCTCGCCCGCCCGCCCGCCACGTGCGGCTCCATGGTGGGGATGGCGTCGAACATCATCGGCACCTGGCCGGAGATGAGCGCCGTCCGCGCCTCGCCGGAGGAGCGGAAGGGGATGTGCTGGATCTCGATCCCCGCCATGGCGCGGAACACCTCTCCCGCGATGTGGTAGGGCGTGCCGGGGCCGGAGGAGGCGTAGTCGATCGTGCCCGGCGCCGCCTTCGCCTTCGCGATCAGCTCCGCCACGCTGCTCACGCCGAGGGAGGGGTGAACCGCCAGCACGTGGTGCGCCACGTTCACCGCCGCCGCCGCCGCCAGGTCCCGCATCAGCACGTAGGGGCGGTTCGCGATCAGCGTCTCGTTCGCCGTGTGCGTGTTGGACATCATCAGAATCGTGTAGCCGTCCGGCGCGGACTTCGCGACGAGGTCGGTGCCGATCACCGCGCCCGCGCCGGGCCGGTTCTCCACCACGAAGGGCTGGCCCAGCCCCTGGCTCAGCGCCTCCGCCACGTTGCGCGCCGCGATGTCGGCGGAACCGCCGGCCCCGAAGGGAACCACGATGCGCACCGGACGGGCCGGCCAGCCCGCCTCCTGCGCGATCGCGGGCGCGGCGAGCGCGCCGGCAGCGAGCGCCCCGAGCCCGCGCCGCGTGATGCGATGGTCCATCCTTCCTCCCTTCCGGCGGCCGTTAATCGACCTTGCCGATACGCTGCACCGCGCGGACCAGCCGCGCGCTGTCCTCGTTGAAGAACCGCTCGAAGGCCGGGCCGTCGAGGTAGGCGATGGGGCTGCCGGCCGCGTCCAGCGCGCGCTTCAGCGCCTCGTCCGTCTCGCAGACCTGGCGCGAGGCCTGGCGCAGCCGCTCCTGGATCTCGGCGGGCGCTGCCGCCGGCAGGAACAGGCCGGTCCAGATGTAGAACTCCACGTCGGAGTAGCCGAGCTCCTTGAAGGTCGGCACCTCCTCGAAGCCCGGGATGCGCCCGCTGCCCCAGTTCGCCAGCGCCCGCAGCCGGCCCTCCTTCACGTGGACCGAGGCCGGGCCGGGGCCGGAGGCCAGCGCGTCCAGCGTGCCGGAGAGCAGCGCCGTCAGCGCCGGCCCGCCGCCCTGGAAGGGCACGTGCAGCAGGTCGAGATCCGCCGCCCCCGTCAGCATCGCCATGGCGACGTGGAGCGTGGAGTAGTTGCCGGCGGAGCCGTAGGTGATGACGCCCGGCCGCTTCTTCGCGTCCGCCACGAACTCCGCCAGAGTCTTCCAGGGAGAGCTTGCCGGCACCAGCAGCACGGTCGGGTCCGCCGTGAAGCGGGCGATCGGCGCGAACCCCTCCACCGTATAGGCCGGCGTGCGCCCCTGCAGGCGCTCGCTCTCCGGCAGCATGGCGTGGGAGGAGAGCGCCATCAGCGCCGTGTAGCCGTCCGGCGCGGCGCGCGCGACACTCGCCGTGCCGACGATGCCGCCCGCGCCCGGCCGGTTCACCACCGGAAGGGGCTGGCGCAACACCCGCTCCAGCGCGGCGGAGACGGGGCGGGCCGTGACATCCGCCTGCCCGCCCGGCGGGAAGGGCACCACCACCTGCACCGCCCGCGTGGGCCAGGATCCACCCTGGGACGTTCCTTGGGCCAGCACCGCCCCCGCGGGCAGCGCGCCCGCCGCACCCAGGGCGGCCAGAAGATCACGACGAAGCAGCACGCACGCCTCCCGCGGGCGCCCGGCGCCCGGCTTCCCGAACCACGGGGCGGCGCGGCGTTGTGCCGTCATCCCGCCCCCATCCTCTCGTGCCGCGCGCCGTCCGGCGCGCCGGCGTCAGATAGTGCTTCGCGCCGCGTCAGGCGCCGCCGGATCCACCTTGCGCAAGGTGTTGCGGATGGCCCCGATCCCCTCGATCGCGCACTCCACCACGTCCCCGTCCCGCAGGAAGCGCGGCGGCTTGAAGCCGATGCCCACGCCCTCCGGCGTGCCGGTGGCGATGATGTCGCCCGGCAGCAGCGCCATGGAGAGGGAGATCGTCTCGATCAGCGTGGGGATGTCGAAGATCAGGTCGGCGGTGCTCGCGTCCTGCCGCTTCTCGCCGTTCACCGTGCAGGTCACGCGCATGCCCCCCGCATCCAGCTCGTCCGCCGTCACCAGGAAGGGGCCCATGGGGCAGAAGCCGTCGATGCCCTTGCCCAGCAGCCACTGCTTGTGCACGCCCTGCAGGTCGCGCGCCGTCACGTCGTTCACCAGCGTGTAACCGAAGACATGCGCCATGGCCTCCGCCTTCGGGATGCAGCGCCCGCCGCGGCCGATCACCACGGCCAGCTCCGCCTCGTAATCCACCTCAGCGTCCAGGCCCGGCACCATCGGGATGTCGTCCCAGGGGCCGGAGATGGAGGTGTAGGGCTTGGTGAAGATGATCGGCGCCTTGGGGATGGCGTCCGCGGCGGAGGTGGAGGAGGAATCGTAGCCGCTGCCGGCGAACTCCCGCGCGTGCGCATGGTAGTTCTTGCCGACGCAGAAGATGTTGCGCGGCGGCCGCGGCACGGGGGCCAGCAGCATCGCCTGGTCCAGCGCCTCGCCCTCGCCCGTCGGCTCCGGCACCGTGGCACCGCCGGAGAGTGCGGCGATCAACGCCGTCATCTCGCCGGGTAGGCCCGGCGCCAGCGCCTCGATCGGCCAGAAGCGCCGGCCGGACGCGTCCACCCGCACCAGCTTCTCACCGCCACCTGCCCGCAGCCTCGCCAGCTTCATGCGACCCGTCCTATACCAATCTTGTCAGATACTGAACCAATAGGGCAGTATGGTTCTCTCATTGGTTGCCCCGGTCAAGGCCTAAGTCGCGAGAATGGATCAGACCCCTTTCGATTCCGTTGCGGGCGCCGAGGCGCTGCGGGCCGCGCTGGAGCGGGACCTGCGCGCCGGCCGCTGGGCGCCTGGCGAGAGGCTGCCAACCGAGCGGGAGCTCGGCGCGCGCCACGGGATGGCCCGCAACACCGTGCGCCGCGCGCTGGACGCGCTGGAGGCCGAGGGGCTGATCCACCGCCACGTCGGGCGCGGCACCTTCCGCTCCGCCCCCGCGACCCCATCGGCCGAGGAGGTGCCCCTCAGCCCCTCCGACGTGGTGGAGTGCCGGCTGATACTGGAGCCGGAGACCATCTCCCTCGCTGTCGCGCGCGCCACCCCCGCCGACATCGCCCGGATGGAGGAGTGCCTGCGCGGCACCGACGCCGCGGCGGAACTGGCGGATTTCGAGCACTGGGACGCGGCCCTGCACGACGCCTTCGCGCTCGGCACCCATAACGGCGCCGTCATCGCCATGTCCCGCTCCCTCGCGAGGGTGCGGGAGAGGACGGACTGGGGCCAGCTGAAGGCCCGCGGCCAGACCGCGGACCGCCGCGCCGTGCTGCAGGCCCAGCACCACGCCATGGTGGCGGCCGTGCGGGCGCGCGACCGCGCGGAGGCCCGGCGGGTGATGCGCGAGCACATCCTGTTCATCCAGGGCTACATGTTTGGGGATTAGGGCGGCCACTCCTCACGCGGACGCGACAAGCCGGCGGATGACATCGCCCGACGGCTGGTCCTAAGCTTCCCGCCAAGAATGAACGAGGAGGCGAGCGTGGCCCAGCACGTCCAGGACTACCCGACGAGCGAGAGCGACTACCTGCCGCACGTCATCAGCCGCTGCGTCGAGAAGGCGAACCGCCACGGCGTGCCCCACCGCTTCCGCCTGAACGGCGCCGAGGTCGTCGTCCGCCCCGGCAAGACGGCGGAGGAGGTGAACGAGGAGGTGCAACGGCAGTGGCAGGCCGCCCGGTCCTGGCCCACCGCGCCCGCGGGCGAAGGCACCCCGGCACGGCTGTAGCGCGGCCGGCAATGCCTTTCCTGTAGGAGAGCCATAGGGGCGAGCCCCTGCTCCGGTCTTTCGCGTCCGGTCTGTCCCGGGGAGAGGAAGAAGGAATTCTTCCTCTCCCCGGACCCCTCTCCATCATCTTCTTCTAGGCTTTGGGAATACCCTGCTGACGGTGCGCCTCGGGTCCATGACCCGAGGCGACTGCAAGGGCAGGAAGAGGCCCGTCACGCGGAAACCCCATCTCAGGACGGCGCGGCGGCAGCCAGATGGGGGTCCAGGGGCCTCAGGCCCTTGGCGGGGGTTCCAGGGGGCGGCGCCCCCTTCCGGACCTGTCAGAACCAGGGCCCGAGCGCATCACCCCTCGATATGCCAGGCCGCCGCCCCCAGCAGCCCGGAATGGGGCCGCATCACCTGGGTTACCGGCACGCCCTCCAGGTATCCGGCGAAGCGCCCCTTGCCGGTGAAGCTCGCGCGCATCGCCTCCACGTCCAGCAGCGGTCCGAGGTTCCGGCACAGGCCGCCGGTCACGAAGACGCCGCCATCGGCCAGCACCGTCAGCGCCAGGCTTCCTGCCGCCGCGCCCAGCACGGCGGAGAAGACGCGCAGCGCCTCCCCGCAAGCCGGGCAATCTCCTGCCGCTGCCCGCGCCGAGACGTCGGTCGGGGATGCCAGCTCCACCGGCCGGCCCTGCACCTCGCCGATGATCCGCGCCAGATGCAGCAGGCCGGGGCCGGACAGCACGCGCTCCAGCGAGACGTGCCCGCCATGGGTGACGCGCAGCCGCCGCAGCACCTCCTCCTGCAGCGCGTCCTGCGGCGCGAAGGAGGCGTGGCCGGCCTCGCTCGGCAGCACCCGTGCCCCGCCGCCGGCATGGATCAGGAAAGCCACGCCCAGCCCCGTTCCCGGTCCCAGCACCACGCAGGGCGCCCCTGCCGTGGCCCCGCCCCCCTTCAGCTCCCGCGTCTCGCCCGGTGCCAGGTGCGGCACGGCGGAGGCCTGGGCGACGAAGTCGTTGATGATCGCGAGCCTGCCCACGCCCAGCCGGCGCTTCGCCTCCTCGATGGAGAAGCGCCAGGGGCTGTTGGTGAAGGCCACCTCATCCTCCAGCACGGGGGTGGCGACGGCCAGCACCGCCTCCTCCACGGGGCGGCCGGCGAGGTAGGCCTCGGCCGCCTCGATCGGGCCGGGGAAGTCGGCGCCGGGCAGCTTCGCCTCCCCGTAGGGCGCCCCGCCATTCTCGGAGAGGGCGAAGCGGGCATTGGTGCCGCCGATGTCGCCCACCAGACGCAGGGTCATGCCGCCACCTCCTGCAAGGAGGCGTCCGGGATGCGCTTCCGCAGCGCCTCCACCTCCGCGCGCTTCGGGTGCGCCGTGCCGGCGTTGGAGACCGCCGCCGCGCCCGCCGCCATGCCCCAGGCAAAGGCCTCCGCCGCCGGCCTGCCGTCCGAGAGCGCCATGGTCATGGCCGCCAGGAAGCTGTCCCCCGCCCCGACAGCGCCTTTGGCCTCCACCGGCAGGGCGGGCAGGCGCAGCGCGCCCTCCGCCGTGGCCAGCATCGCCCCGTCCCGCCCCAGCGTGACGGCCAGGATCCCGACCTTGCCGGAGCGCACCAGCTCCACCGCCGCCCGCTGCTGGTCGCCGGCCTCCTCCAGCTTGCGGCCCACCAGCGCCTCGAACTCGCCGAGGGAGGGCTTGGCGAGCGCGATCCCGCCCGCCTCCACCGCCGCCCGCAGCGCGGCGCCGGAGGTGTCCAGCACGAAGGGCACCCCGCGCTTTCCCGCCACTGCGGCCAGGCGCGCGTGAAAATCCTCCGGCACGCCCCGCGGCAGGCTGCCGCTGCCCACCATCCAGTCCGCCTCCACCTCCTCCATGAGGGTGAGGGCGGCCTTCCACTCGTCCTCCGTCACCTCCGGCCCCTCCGGCACGAAGCGGTATTCCTGCCCGCTGCTCGTCTCCATCACCGTCTGGCTGATCCGCGTGAGGCCGGAGACGGGCACGCCCCGGTGCGGCACGCCGCCCTCCTCCAGCAGCTCCTCCAGGAAGCGTCCGGTGACGCCGCCGGAGAGCACCACGGCCAGGGCCCGCCCGCCCAGCTCCTGCACCACGCGGGCCACGTTCACCCCGCCGCCGCCGGGATCGTGCCGCTCATCCGTGGTGCGGATCTTGTGGATCGGCCGCACCTTCTCCGCCTCGCAGGCCAGGTCGATGGTCGGGTTCGGCGTCAGCGTCGTGATCAGTCCGGGCATTCCGCGTGTCCGCTCCTCTGGGCCGCCCCGCGGGGCATCCGTTCAGCCGCCCCATCGGGGCCAGGGCCATATGGGGCAGGGAACGCGCCGGGGCCACCGAGGTCGCCCCGCGCGTATCATTCAGCGGAAAGCAACCCTATATCCCCGCCGCCATGCTTCGCCTGACCGAGATCAAGCTTCCCCTGGACCACGAGCCGGACGCGCTGCGCGACGCCGTGCTCGCCCGCCTGCGCGTCGCGCCGGAGGAGGTGCTGGACATCACCGTCTTCCGCCGCGGCCACGATGCCCGCCGGCGCGGCGCCATCGCCCTCATCTACACGCTGGACGTGGCGCTGCGGGACGAGGCGGCGGTGCTGGCCGGGCTGGCGGGGGAGCGCCACGTGGCGCCCACGCCCGAGACCGCCTACCGCCTGCCCCCTGCCCCGCCCGCGCCGCGGCTGCGCCCGGTGGTGATCGGCGCCGGCCCCTGCGGCCTGTTTGCCATGCTCGTCCTCGCCCAGCTCGGCCTGCGCCCGATCCTGGTGGAGCGCGGCACGGCCGTGCGCCAGCGCACGCAGGACACCTGGGGCCTCTGGCGCCGCTCCGTCCTCGCCCCTGAATCCAACGTGCAGTTCGGCGAGGGCGGGGCGGGCACCTTCTCCGACGGCAAGCTCTATTCCGGCATCGGCGACAACGCGAACCGCATCCGCAAGGTGCTGGAGGAGTTCGTGGCGGCCGGCGCGCCGGAGGAGATCCTCTATCTCTCCAAGCCACATATCGGCACCTTCCGCCTCGTCTCCATGGTGGAGAAGATGCGCGCCGGGATCGAGGCGCTGGGCGGGGAGTACCGCTTCGGCACGCGGGTGGAGGATTTCGAGCTCGGCCCGGACCGCGCCCTGCGCGGCCTGCACCTCTCCGACGGCACCTTCCTGGAGGCGGACCGCGCGGTGCTCGCGGTCGGCCACTCCGCCCGCGACACCTTCGCCGCCCTGCACGGGCGCGGCGTGTTCATGGAGGCGAAGCCCTTCTCCATCGGCGTGCGGATCGAGCACCCGCAAGGACTGATCGACCGCTGCCGCTTCGGCCCTCAGGCCGGCCACCCCACCCTCGGCGCCGCGGACTACAAGATCGTGCACCACTGCAAGACCCCCGCCGCCGAGGGCCGCGCGGTCTATTCCTTCTGCATGTGCCCCGGCGGCCAGGTGGTGGCCGCGGCCTCCGAGCCCGGGCGCCTCGTCACCAACGGCATGAGCCAGTACTCGCGCGCCGAGCGCAACGCGAATGCCGGGATCGTCGTCTCCATCACGCCTGAGCGCGACTATCCCGACGGGCCGCTGGCCGGCCTCGCCTTCCAGCGCCACTGGGAGGAGCGCGCCTTCGTCGTCGGCGGGTCCAACTGGAACGCCCCCGTGCAGCGCGTGGAGGACTTCCTGGCCGCCCGCCCCTCCACCGGCCTCGGCGAGGTGGTTCCCTCCTACAGGCCCGGCGTCACCCCCACCGACCTCTCGGCCTGCCTGCCGTACTTCGCCACCGCCGCTATCCGCGAGGCCCTGCCCGCCTTCGACCGCCAGATCCGCGGCTTCGCCATGGGCGACGCGGTGATGACGGCGGTGGAGACCCGCACCTCCTCCCCGCTCCGCATCCGCCGTGACGGGACGGGGCAGAGCCTCAACACGCCGGGCCTGTTTCCGGCCGGGGAGGGCGCGGGCTACGCGGGCGGCATCCTCTCCGCCGGGGTGGACGGCATTCGGGCGGCCGAGGCGGTGGCGGCCAGCCTTTCCGCCGGCGCGCTGGTGGCCTGAACCGCCCGCCGCCGCCCACCCCTATTCCGGCGAGGCGTTCGGGCGCGAACCGGTTTCATCCACGGCGCGAATGTCAGATATCCATCATGCGCGTTGGGCAGAGCCGCCCGCAGGGCCCATCTCCCTGCCAACGAAGGGCGGCACCCTGCCGCTCATTCACCCAGGACATGCCATCGTGATCAACTTCCGCGCCCTCGCCCTTGCCGCCGCCCTGATCGGCTCCGCCGCCGCCCCCGCCCTTGCCGACCAGGTCAGCGTCCCCGGCGGCGCCACTGCCTCCGGCGCTTGGACGCAGTCGGGCGGCCGCACCTCGCTCGCCGGCAATGGCGGCCAGTCCTTCCTCGACATGAGCGGCGCCACCGGCGGCGGCGGCCAGCAGAACTGAGGTTCCGGGACGGGTCCGCCCTCCGGGGCTGACCCCGATCGATCCGAAGCCCCAGGGCCTACCCGGCCCCGGGGCTTTTTCGTGGGGGCTTTTTCGTGCGCCACCGGGCCGGATGGCCCTGCCCCCATCACCCGCCCTGATGAGCGCCATTGACGCCCCCTGCTCGACGTCCGGTCCGCGTCCGCCCACTTCTCCCCGCGAACGAGACCGAGGAACTTCGCGTGACCACCCCCATCGAATTCGCCCTGGACACCTTCGGGGACGTCACCGCCGGCCCGGACGGCGCTCCGCTGCCGCACGCCCAGGTCATCCGCAACCTCGTCGAGGAGGCCGTGCTGGCCGATGGGCTGGGCATCGACTTCTTCGGCATCGGCGAGCACCACCGCGACGACTTCGCGGTCTCCGCGCCCGAGGTCCTGCTCGGCGCCATCGCCGCGCGGACGGAGCGCATCCGGCTCGGCACCGCCGTCACCGTGCTGTCCTCGGACGATCCCATCCGCGTCTTCCAGCGCTTCTCCACGCTGGACGCCCTCTCCAACGGGCGGGCGGAGGTGGTGCTGGGCCGCGGCTCCTTCACCGAGTCCTTCCCGCTCTTCGGCTTCGACCTGAACGCGTACGAGACGCTGTTCGAGGAGAAGCTGGACCTCTTCGCGGAGCTGCTGAAGGGTGGGCCGGCGAAGTGGCAGGGCAGCATCCGCCCGGCGCTGGACGTGCCCGGGGTCTTCCCGCCGATCGAGAACGGCGCGCTGAAGACCTGGGTGGGCGTTGGCGGCAGCCCGCAATCCGTGGTGCGCGCGGCGCATTACGGCCTGCCCCTGATGCTCGCCATCATCGGCGGCGATCCCGCGCGCTTCCGCCCCTATGTGGACCTCTACCACCAGGCGCTGGAGAGGTTCGGCAAGGCGCCCCAGCCGATCGGCGTCCACTCCCACGGCTACGTCGCCGAGACGGAGGCGGCGGCGAGGGAGGAGCTGTGGCCGCACTGGAAGGCCGGCCGGGACCGCATCGGCAAGGACCGCGGATGGCCCCCGGCGCAGCGCGCGGATTTCGAGCGGGAGATCGAGGGCGGCTCCCTCTATCTCGGCACGCCCGAAACGGTGGCGCGGCGCATCGCGGGCACGGTGAAGGCCCTCGGCCTCGCCCGTTTCGAGATGAAGTACAGCGCCGGCACCCTGCCGCACGAGCGGATGATGCGGAGCATCGAGCTCTACGGCACGAAGGTGGTGCCGATGGTGAGGGACATGCTGGCCTGAACCCGGCCGGAGCCCCCGGGACGGTTCCAGGGCGTCGCGCCGGGGCGCCAGGGGTCCGGGGGAGAGGAGGAATTCCGTCCTCCTCTCCCCGGCACATCCTGTCGGCTCAGGACCTCACCGGAACGGCACCGCGTACATCAGCCCGCCCGCGTTCCACAGCCCGTTCAGCCCGCGCGGCAGCTTCAGCGTGCTGCCCTGCCCGACGTTCCGCTCGAACACCTCGCCGTAGTTGCCCACGGCTTTGATCGCCTTCAGCATCCAATCGTTGGAGAGCCCAAGGCGGGAGCCGAACTCGCCGCTGGTTCCCAGCAGGCGCTGCGCCACGGGGTTCTGCCCGCGCGCCATCTCGTCCGCGTTCGCCGCGGTGATCCCGGCCTCCTCGGCCTCCACGAGGCCGTAATGCACCCAGGCGACGATATTGCTCCAGGCGTCGTCGCCGTTGCGGGTGAACGGGCCCAGAGGTTCCTTCGAGATGGCTTCGGGCAGGACCATGTAGTCCGCCGCGCTCGGCGCCACGGTCGCGATCGCGCCCGCCAGCGCGGAGGCGTCCTGCGTCATCGCGTCGCAGCGGCCGGAGAAGAAGGCTTGGTACATCGTGTCCACCCGCTCGAAGACCACGGGCTGGAAGCGGATGTTGCGGGCGCGGGAGATGTCGCCGAGCGTGACCTCATGGGTGGTGCCCTGGGCCACGCAGACGGTCGCGCCGTCCAGGCCCTTCACGTCGCGCACGTTCGCGTCGCGCCGTACGGCGAAGCCCTGGCCGTCGTAGAAGTTCACGGGGCCCTGGTTCAGGCCGATGGAGGCGTCGCGCAGGAAGGTCTGCGTGGAGTTCCGCAGCAGCACGTCCACCTCTCCGGACTGCAGCGCGGTGAAGCGGTTCTGCGCGGTCAGGCCGACGAAGCGCACCTTCGTCGCATCGCCCAGCACGGCGGCGGCGATGGCGCGGCAGTAATCCGCGTCCAGCCCGCGCACCTCGCCGCGCGAATCCGGCACGGAGAAGCCGGCGAAGCCGGTGGAGACGCCGCAGGCCAGCGTCCCGCGCTGCCTCACCGTGTCCAGCGTCGCCGCCTGGACCGCGCCGGAGATGCCGAGAGCCGCGCAGGCGGCCAGCAGAAACCTCTTCATGGTCGTCCCTTTCAAGAAACAGCCGCGATGATGCCGGCGATGGCCAGCACGGCAAGGGCCAGGAAGGTCAGTGCCATCCCGGCGACACGGAGCCGCATCCGGTGGATCCTCCCGCCGATGGAGAGCGCGTGGCACAGGCGCCCGAGCAACAGCGCGGTCCCCGCCCCGTGCAGCAGCGGCGCGGGAGCCCCCGCCAGCTCGTTCGCCAGCATCAGGACCAGCACCAGCGGAACGTACTCGGCGAAGTTGCCGTGGACCCGCATCGCGCGCTGCAGCGCCGCGTCATCCCCCGTGCCGAGCGAGACCTGCGCCCGCGCCCTCGCCCGGATCACCCGCCAGGACAGCCAGAAGAAGGCCAGCCCGAGCGGCCCCGCGTAGAGAAGCGTCACCCGCGCCATCGCCCGTCCCCCGCGTCTTGCCCGGCCCAGTCCGCCTGACTAGCGTGCGCCCGCACCGAGCGAAGGGGAACCCTGGCACCATGCGGCACGGCCACACCCTCGTCGCCGCGGCGCTGGCCGCGGCCTGGCACCTTCCGGCCGGCGCCCAGACCCAGACCGCCGGCGGCCCGGGCTGCGCGGAGCTGGCGCGCATCGTCCAGCTGCTGCCCGGCGGCCCGCAGGTCTTCCCGACGGAGGCCGCGCCCATCGGCGCCCCGGCCGCCCCGAACGGACCCCCGGCGCCCCCCCGCGGCCCCCAGCCGGGCGGCCCACCCGGCCCGGCAGCTGCCGCCGCGGCGCCCGCCGGCCCGGTCCGCACCACCCTCCTCCCACCCGGCGCGCTGCGCGCCACCGTCTCCGCCAACCCGGCCGAGGCGCGCTATGTCGCCGAACTCGCCGAAGGGAACGGCCGCCGCGGCGGGGCCGATCGCAGCCCGCAGATCCTGCGCGGCGCCGCGGAGCGCGTGTCGGCCTGCTACCGCGGCATCCGCCCCACGCGGGAATCCAACGGCACGGCGGAGGACAACATCCGCTTCACCGTCGCCCCGGGCACCGAGATCGCGGTCCTGCTCGAGACCGGGTCCGCGGGCGCCAGCACGGTCAGCCTCGTCGTCACCCGCCGGACCCGGCGCTGACGGGGCGGGCCGGAGGGGCGCGGTCCTCTGCAGCCATCCCTGAGCCGGCGTGATGAGATCCCGTTCGGGTGAACGGTCTGATCCTCGGGCGGCCCATCACAGGGACAGCTCCCTGTCCTTGATGTCGGCGATGGGGCCGAGGATGGCGGGATCGAACTCCCGGAGGGGCGACCGCGCGGCCAGCCGGCCCGGCAGGTCGGGGTTGGCCAGCGCGCCGCGGCCCAGGGCCACGATGTCGGCGCCGTCCTCCAGCGCGAGGACGGCCCTCCCGGCGTCGTGAAGGCTTCCGTTGGCGATGATGACGGCGCGCGGGGCGTGCTTCCTCGCCAGATGGACCAGAGTCGGGCCGGTGTCGCTGAAGGCGGGCCGCCACGCCTCGAACTCCGTGACATGGATGTGGTTCACGCCGGCATCAGCCAGGCTGCCGAAGACCGCCTCGGCGTCCGCCTCACCGTTCCGCCACTTGTGGAAGAAGTCGTTCACCTTGCCCTGGGAGATGCGGACGCCGACCGGCACGGCGGCCCCGATCCGGCCGCGCACCTCTTTCAGCACCTCGAGGATCAGCCCGACGCGCCTTCGCGTGTCGCCGCCCCACCGGTCCTCGCGGGCGTTCGTGCCCTCGGTCAGGAACTGGTCGAGCAGGTAGCCGTTGGCGCCGTGGATCTCAATGCCGTCGAACCCTGCCATCCCGACCGCACGGGCGGCGGCGGCGCCGAATCCCGCGATGGCGTCGGCGATCTGCCCGTCCGTCATGGCGGACGGCACGGGATAGCTGTCCCTGCCGTAGTAGAAGGCCATCTGCCTGCCCTTCGGCTGGACGGCCGAAGGGCCCACCGTGCCCTCGCGAAAGCGGTTCCCCTGGCTGATGGCGCCGGCGTGCATGAGCTGGGCCACGGCAAGGGCGCCGTGCGCCCGGACGCCGCGCACCACCGGCCTCCAGCTCTCCGCCTGCCCATCGTCGCTGAGGCCGGGCTGGAACCTGTACCCCTGCGAGTACTCCTGGTCCGTGTAGAGGCCTTCCGTCACGACCATGCCGAAGCCACCGCGCGCGAAACGCTCGTAGTAGCGGGTCATTCGCTCGGTCGCGTGGCCGTCCTCGCCGGCGCTGACGCGGGTCATCGGTGCCACGGCCAGGCGGTTCGGCAGGATCAGTCCGCCGAGCGCCAGCGGCCGGAACAGAGGGGCTGCCGCCTCCGTGGCGGGGAGGGCTTGGCCTGCGGCGGGCATCTCACGCCCTCCCGGCGAGGCGGACCGCCGCGATCGCCTCGATCTCGATCAGGGCCGCCGGATCGTAGAGCGCCTTGATCTCGGCGATCGTGTCGGCGGGGTAGGGGTGGGAGAAGAAAGCCCGGCGAAGCTCCACCACCTCCCCGAAGTTGGCCATGTCGGTGACGAAGATCGTCACCTTGATGACGTCCCTCAGGCTCGATCCCCCCGCTTCCAGCGCCCGGCGAAGATTGGCGAAGGCCTGCTCCCCCTGCGCCCGGAAGCCGCCCTCGACGATCCGGCCGTCGTCGCCGGCTCCGGCCTGGCCGGAGATGAAGAGAAGGTCGCCGAACCTGATGCCCTGCGACAGCAGGAAGGGCTCGTAGTTGTCGGGATGGGTGACCACGCGTTCCAGCATCTTCTCACTTCCTCTAGCGAGACGAGCCCGGCTCATCTCGGCATTGTCTGCTGGCCCGGAGATGTTCGCTGCGGCCGGGCACGACAAATGGTCATTTGTCATCTGTCGGCTGAGGTGTACTCATCCGTGGTGATGCGCCGCCTTCCCCCCCTGTCCGCCCTCCGGGCCTTCGAGGCGGCCGCCCGGCAGGGCAGTTTCAAGGGGGCGGCCAGGGAGCTCGCCGTCACCCCGACCGCGATCAGCCACCAGATCCGCCTGCTCGAGGAACAGGTCGGCCTGAGGTTGTTCGACCGCGCCGTGCGGAAGGTCGTCCTGACCGAGGCCGGCGCGCAGCTCTTCCCGGTGCTGCGGGACGGCTTCGACGCGTTCCAGGCGGCCTTCGAGAGGCTGGCGCAGGCCAGGCGGCGGCCGCAGGTCACCATCTCCGCCACCGTGGCCTTCACCTCGCGTTGGCTGGTCCCGAGGGTGGCGGACTTCCAGGCCCGCCACCCGGGGGCCGACCTGCACCTGCACGCCTCGGACGAGGCGGTCGACCTCGCCGCCAGCGGCATCGACCTGGCCATCCGCTACGGGCGCGGCCCCTATCCCGGCCTGACCGCGGAGCCGATGTTCGCGGACAGGTACGCGCCGGTCGTCAACCCGGCGCTGGGCGTCGCGGCGCCGGAGGACCTCGCGGGGGTTCCCCTCATCCACTTCGAGTGGCGGCGGAAACACCCGCTGAACCCGACCTGGGAGCGCTGGCTCGCCTCGGCGGGGCTGGAGCGGCCGGTGCCGTCCGCGCAGCTTCGCTTCTCCGACGAGAGCCACGCGATCCAAGCCGCCGTGGCGGGGCAAGGGGCCGCGCTGCTCAGCCTTGCCCTGGTGGAGGCCGAACTGGCCGCGGGCCGCCTGGTCCAGCCATTCGGCCCGAGGATAGACGGCCACACCTACCACATCGTGCATCGTCCCGGGCGCGATGCCGGCGCCCATGTCCGGGCAGCGGCCGACTGGCTCCGCTCGCAGGTGGGTTCCGCCGCTCCGGGCTGATCGTGCGGGCCGCGATGGGAGCCGGACCGATCACGGCCCGCCGCGCCATCGAAGTCCCGCATCCCGCGCCATCATCCCGCCCCCCGGTCGAGCGGGATGGTCCGGGGTCCGGGGCTGGCTCGCCTTCCCTGCAGGGCCGGGTACGAGCCCTGGCCTGGAGCAACGGGCAGGTGGTCTCCCGGGAGAAAACTGCCGGGAGGGAAAACTGACTGTGATCGCGTCACCGATGGAACGGCGCCTGCCGTTGGTGGATACCGTTCCACGTTGGGACGGATGGCGTGGGGAAAGCGCCGCATCGAAGGAGAACGGTCCAGTGATCCGAACGGGCAGCAGCGCGCCAGCTCTGGGCGCGATCCTGGTTCTCGGGGTTCTGGCGGGGGCGCCGGCCCTCGCGTCCGACGCCGACGGGCTGGAGCGGAAGAGCGGGCTCCGCGTGCCGGACTTCACCGAGTGCGACCACCTGGCGCAGCCGACCCGGGCCGCCATGGGCAACCTGCCGGCGCTCGTGGACGGGGTCAGCCTCGCCGAGCTGCGCTGGCCCGCCGCCCGCGCCGCCTGCGCCCGCGCCATGGAGGAGGCACCGAGCGAGGTCCGCTTCGTGGCCTTCGCCGCCCGCGCCGCGGACAAGGGCGGCGATGCCAGGACCGCCGCCCGCCTCTACCGCGCGGCGGCGGATGAGGGTTACCCCCTGGCGCAGGTGAATCTCGGCGTGATGTACGAGAACGGCGAGGCCGGGCTCGGGCGCAACGACCGGGAGGCGGCGCGCCTCTACCGGCTGGCGGCGGACCAGGGCTTCCCGGCGGGCCAGGCGAGCCTCGGCACCTTCCTCCTCACCGGCCGCGGCGGCCTGCGGCGCGACGAGGCGGAGGCCGCCCGCCTGTTCCGTCTGGCCGCGGATTCGGGCAACGCCCAGGCGCAGAACAACCTCGGCAAGCTCTACGCCGAGGGGCGGGGCGGGCTCCGGCGCGACATGAACGAGGCGACGCGGCTGTGGCGCCTCGCCGCCGAGGGCGGGGTGACCGAGGCGCGCAACAACCTGCGCCGGGCCGGGCGGAGCTGACGCCCGGGAAGGGGGTGATGGCCTGACGGGCACACCTCCTCTCGCGCCCCGCCCCTCCTGCCGGAGGGGGGCCTTCCCGCTCAACCCGGCACGGGGGCAGGACGGTCCCCGGCGGCGATGGGGCGAGCGCGTGCGCGGGCACGGCCGGTTGCGCGGACATCAGGCGGCGCGCAGGACGCCCTGCGCCGTCAGCATGGCGACGACCAGCGCCACATCGCGCGGCGCCCGCTCCCGCAGCTCGCGCAGGTCGGCGCCGCAGAGGGCCCGCATCTGCAAGGGGGTGATCGCGAGCTCCACGAAGCGGGTGGCCGATGGAAGGGCTGCGGCGATCCCCTCCTCAGACCCGGCGATCACGCGGGCGACGCCCTGCACGCTGTCGCCGAAGCCGATGCGGTGGGACTGGCGCGCGAGCTCGGGGAAGTGGCCGGCCTCGGCGATCGTCGCCCGCATGAGGGCGACGACCTCCGTCGTCAGGGCCTCGTTGGCCAGCATGATGCCATAGGTGGTCAGGCGCTCCCCCAGGGTGGGCCCGTCCGGATGGCCTCCCACCCGCGCCAGGACGCGCGCCACGCAGCGCTGCACGACGGCGATGAAGAGGTCCTGCTTCGAGGGATAGCGCGCGTAGAGCGTCGCCTTCCCGGCGCGCGCCGTCTCGGCGATCTGCTCGAAGCTGGACCGGCTGAAGCCCTCCCGCAGGAACACCGCCGTCGCGGCGTCCAGCACGCGCTCCTCCACCAGGCCGCTCTGGTCCGCCCGGGGGCGTCCTCGGCGGGTTGCTGCGGCGGGCGGTCCGGGTCCGGTGTCGGTCATCCGTCGACACTCTTTCACCGATCCGGCACGAGAAATAGACGCCACCGTTCATTTACGCCGGGAGGATGTCCTGGCAGACTGCCTGGGCATGGGGGGCGTAAGGACATGACGCTGGCCGACCAGGGGGTGCGCGGTCCCTGCCGCCTGCCCGGGGCGTGCCCCCTTGGCTGAGCGCGAGGACGCCGGACCGGAGGACACCTCCGCCACCGTGGCCGTCGACCACCCGCCCCCCTCTGGCCTGAAGATCCGCCGTCCCCGGCAGGAGGGCGAGCGGAAGGACGGCAAGGAGGCGGATCAGGGCGACGGGAAGGAGGGCAAGCCGCAGGGCCCGCCCCGCTGGGTCCTCATACTCATCCTGGTGGCCATCCTCCTCGGCGGCGGCTGGTGGGGCTGGCGCTGGTGGTCGCATTCCCGCCTGCACGAGGTGACCGACAACGCCTACGTCGAAGCACCGGTCGCGATGATCGGCCCGCGCGTGCAGGGCCAGGTGCTGCGCGTGCACGTCGCCGAGAACGCCGAGGTGGCGGAGGGCACTCCCCTGTTCGACCTCGACGCGCGCGACTTCGAGGCCTCCCGCGAGGCGGCGGGCGCCGCCCTCCGTGCCGCCGAGGCGCGGATCGCCCAGGCGCAGGCGCAGCAGGCGGTGGCCGCGGCCGGGATCGGCGAGGCGCAGGCCCAGCTCGCGGTGGCCGAGGCGGAGGCGGCGCGCGCCGCCAGCGACGCCGCGCGCTACCGCGGCCTGTCCACGGCCGCCGTGGCTGCGCAGGAGCGCGACCGGGCCGGCTCCGAGAGCCGCGCCGCCCAGGCCCGCGCCCAGGCCGCGCGCACCCGCGTGGCCTCGGCCGAGGCGCAGCGCGGCCAGGCCCAGGCGGCGCAGCGCGCCGCGGAGGCCGAGGCCGCCCAGGCCGAGGCGCGGCTGCGCGAGGCGGAGCTGAACCTCTCCCACACCCGGATCGTCGCGCCCTTCCCCGGGCGCGTGACCAACAAGCGGGTGGAGCCCGGCGACCATGTCCGGCCGGGATCCTCGGTCATCGCGCTGGTGGGGACCGAGCGCTGGGTGGAGGCGAACTTCAAGGAGAGCCAGCTCACCGACATGCGGCCCGGCCAGCCCGTGACCCTGACGGTGGACGCCTTCCCCGACGCGGTGATGACGGGGCGGATCGAGAGCCTGCAGCGCGGCACCGGCTCGCGCTTCGCGGCGCTGCCGCCGCAGAACGCCACGGGCAATTGGGTGAAGGTCGTCCAGCGCGTGCCGGTCCGGATCGCGCTGGACGAGGCCTGGCAGCGCCGCGCCGCGAGCGGCGAGCTGCCGATCGCGCCCGGCATGTCCGCCGAGGTGGAGGCGCGCGTCCGATGAGCGCCGCCGCCGAAGCGGCCGACGACACACCGCCCGGCCTGCCGCGTTCCGCCGCCGGGCGGCACAGCCCCTTCCTGATCGCGGGGATCGTCGCCGCCGGCACGCTGATGGAGGCGCTGGGCGCCACGGCGCTCTCGGTGGCCTTGCCGCAGCTCTCCGGGAACCTCGGCGTGTCCACGGACGAGGCGGACTACGTGCTGACGATCTACCTCGTCGCGCAGGCGGCGATCATGCCGATCAGCGCCTTCGCCGCGAACACCTTCGGGCGCAAGCGCTTCTACATCGCCTGCATCATCGCCTTCACCGTCGCCTCCTTCCTGTGCGGCATCGCGCCGAGCCTGGAGCTGCTGATCTTCTTCCGCGTCCTCCAGGGCGTCGCCGCGGCCGGGAACTCCGCTTCCGAGGCCTCCATCATCGCGGACAGCTTCCCGCCGGAGACGCGCGGCGCGGGCTTCGCCATCTACGGGCTGGCCGTGGTGGTCGGGCCGGTGGCGGGGCCCGTGCTCGGCGGCCTCTTCGTGGACTCGCTGGACTGGCGGTGGATCTTCTTCATCAACATCCCCGTCGGCATCCTCTCGGTCGCGGCCAGCCTCTACTTCCTGCAGGACAGCGCGGTGCTGCGGCAGGAGCGGGCGGAGCGCTGGCGGCGCGGCATCCGCTTCGACTACCTCGGCTTCGCCCTCGCCGTGGTCGGGCTGGGCGCGCTGGAGCTGGTGCTGGACGAGGGGCAGCGCGAGGACTGGTTCGACAGCGGCTTCATCACCTTCTGGGCGGTCGTGGCCGGCCTCTCGCTCCTGGCCCTGCCGCTGTGGGAGCTGACGCGGAAAGAGCCGGTGATCGACTTCCGGCTTCTGGCGAACCTGAACTTCCTGGCCTGCTGCCTGGTGATGTTCGTGGGCTTCGGCAGCCTGTTCGGCTCCACCAACCTGCTCCCGCTCATGCTGCAGCAGGTGTTCGGCTACAACGCCTACTGGGCCGGGCTGGTGCTCACCGTGGGCGGCCTCTCGACGCTGGTGCTGATGCCGGCCTCCGGGTGGCTCACCTCCATCGTGCCGGCGAAGTGGCTTCTCGTTGTGGCCTTCGTGTTCAGCGGCTGGGGGCTGATGCTGCAGTCCGGCTTCTACGAGGGCTACGGCTTCTGGCAGCTCGCCGCGATGCGCGGCGTGCAGACCATCGCCTTCGCCTTCCTCTTCGTGCCCCTGCAGGCGCAGGCCTATGTCGGGCTGCGCCCGCAGGACAACGAGCAGGCCAGCGCCCTGCTCAACGTCGTGCGCAACCTCGGGGGCAGCGTCGGCGTCACCCTGGCCACCGTCATGGTGGAGCGGCGCGGCCAGCACCACCAGAGCGTGCTGGCCGAGAGCACCGACCCGTCCAACCCCGCCTGGGCCGACTACCTCGCCGGGCTGCAGGCCGGGTTCGGCAACATGACCGACGCCGCGGACGCCGCCCTGGCCGTGGCCTATCAGTCCCTGGTCACCCAGGCGCAGACCCTCGCCTACAACGACGTGTACTGGCTCTTCGCCATGATCTCCTTCGCCAGCATCGTGCTGGTGCTCCTCATGCCCGCCGGCAAGCCGGGCGAGGGCGCGGAGGCGGGACCGGGATGAGGCACCCGGCCGCCCTGCCCGGCGCCTGGGCCCTCCTGCTCCTCGGCGCCTGCGCCCCGGTCGGGCCCGACTATGCCGGGCCGCCCGCGGTCGAGCGCGCGTCGCGCTTCTCCGCCCTCGACGAGCCCTCCACCGCCCCCGGGGCGGTGCGCGCCGTCGCGGTGCCCACCGCCGACCTGGCCGAGTGGTACCGCGGCTTCGGCGACCCGTTGCTGGACTCCCTCGTCGCGCGCGGGCTGGCCGGCAGCCCGGACCTGCGGCTGGCCGCCGCGCGGGTGTCCGAGGCGCGGGCGGCGGGGGCCGGGGCGCGCGCGGCGCTGCTGCCGACGCTGGACGCCAATGCCAGCTTCACCCGCCAGCGCCAAGCCGAGCGCTCCTTCGGCAACTTCACCTTCCCGGCGGGCTCGGGCATCTCCTTCCCGACGCCACTGGGCGCGCCGGGCACGGAGTTCGACCGGTTCGAGGCCGGCTTCCAGGCCGCCTGGGAGCTGGACCTGTTCGGCGGCGTGCGCCGGAGCGTGGAGGCCGGGGAGGCCGAGCTGGCGGCGGCTCAGGAGGCGGGGCGCGACACGCAGGTGGCGCTGCTGGCCGAGCTGGCCCGCACCTATTTCGAGCTGCGCGGGGTGCAGCGGCGGGCCGGCATCGCCCGCGACAACGCGGCGTCCCAGCGCCGCACCCTCGCCCTGGTGCGGGAGCGGAGGGCGGCGGGGCTGGCGAGCGACCTGGACGCCGAGCGGCTGGCGGCGCAGGTGGAGGCGACCGAGGCGCGGCTGCCGGAACTGGCCGCGGCGGAGCGCGCCGCCGCCCACGCCTTGGCCGTGCTGCTCGGCCGGCCTCCCGGATCGCTGGCCGCGGAACTCTCCGCCCCCGCGGCATCGCCCCGCCTGCCGGCCGAGATCCCGGTGGGCACCCCCGACGACCTCCTCCGCCGCCGCCCCGATGTCAGGCAGGCCGAGCGCGCCGTCGCCGCGAGCACCGCCCGGATCGGGGTCGCGACCGCCGAGCTGTTCCCGCGCGTCTCGCTGAACGGCAGCCTCGGCCGGTCCGGGTTCTCCTTCGGCGACCTCGGCCATCCGGCGAACACCTTCTTCACCGCCGTGCTGCCGCAGATCCGCTGGCGCATCCTCGACGGCGGGCGGGTGCGCGCGGAGATCGACGCGAACCGCGCCCGCGCCGAGCAGGCGGCCGCCCAGTACGAGATCATCGTGCTGCGCGCCCAGCGCGAGGCGGAGGACAGCATCAGCCGCCTGGCGCGCGAGCAGGACCGGCGCACCCGGCTGGCGGCCTCGGCCGCGCGCGCGGCCCGCGCCACGGCCCTCGCGCGCGAGCAGTACGGGCGCGGGCTGACGGCCCTGCTCGAGGTGCTGGACGCCGAGCGCAACCAGCTCGCCGCCCAGGACAGCCTGGTGTCGAGCGAGACGGCGGTCTCGACCGGGGTCGTCGCCCTCTATCGCGCGCTGGGCGGCGGCTGGCGGGCCGATTAGGGGATGGCGGCCACCGGTCCCCCCGCCGGCGCGGAACGGTGCCCTGGCCGGTCCCGACCCACTTAGCCCCCGCCGCGGCGAAAGCGCGCGCCGTCCCAGCGCCACGCCACCGTCCGCAGCCCGTCGCGCGCCCCGCCGAGGCGCTCGCTCGTGGTCACGGTCATCCGCCCCCGGCCGTCGAGCGCGACGCCGGGGGCGCCGCGGCTGGTCGCCTCCAGCACGGGGCGCACGCCCCGCGGGGTCAGAAGGTGGGCACGGACGACGTAGACCGAGGTGGCGGCCCAGGTGGAGAGCAGCAGCCCGTCCCCGTCCCAGAGCTGGAACAGGCCAAGCGGCACGTCGCCGAAGCTCTCGGCGTGCTCGACGGGGGCGGGGCAGCCGCTCTCGCAGCGGATGACGAGCCGGTAGCCGTCCGGCTCCCTCTCGATCCGGGCGCGCATGACCGCCTCCCCCGGGACGAGCACGCGCAGCTCCGCCGCGGCCGGCTCCGCGGCCGAGGCGGGCAGGAGGCACGATGCGAGGAGCGCGATGAGGGCGAGCGCGACCGCACGGCCGTGGGAGGCGCCGGGGTTGAGGGGCATCAGGGTTTCCCGATGAGGGGCCAGGAAGCGCTGGCGGAGCAGCGGGCGGGCAGCGTAGTGGATTGTCGTTGGTTTGCCGACGATGGACAGGGAAGGAGGCACCCGATGCGCGAGCGCGCGGATGCCCCCCGCAGCGGGAACCCTTCGTCCCGCGCCGCGGCGGCGGGCAGGACCGCGGCCGGCGGCCACCCCGCGCGTTCCGGCGCCGGGCGGCGGCATGTCGCGTGGCTTCTCGCCGCCGCCGCGGTCCTGCCCGCCCCACCCGCGACGGCCCGGCGCATCGGGCTGCGCGCCGCCCTGCGTGCCCGGATCCCCTTGCTGGTCATCGTGTACCCCTACGACCGGCCGGGGGCCGAGACGGACGCGGCCGGCGCCCCGCTGCCGCACCTCGAGGCCGCGCGGCACGGCCGGCCGGACTGGCTCACCGGCGCCCGCGCCACGCGCGCCGCGTTCCGCGACATCTTCGCCGAGCCGGCGCTGCGCGAGGCCTTCGCCGCCCTGTTCGTGCGGCCGGACCGCGCGGCGCTGCTGCACGAGGGGCCGGTGCCGGACCCGGCCGTCTACCAGGCGGGCTTCGCCTTCCTGCGCGACGGGACGGCCCCGCCCGACGGCCTCGGCCTCGTCGCCGTGCGGGTGCGGCCGCGTTGAGCGCGCGGCCCTCACCCGGACGACGCGCGGCCCTGTGGCTCGCCGCGATCGCCCTCGCGCTCGCCGCGCCCCGGGCAACAGGGGCCACCATCCGGGAGGGCAGGACGGCTACCCTGCCCGCGCCGTCCGGGCGCCTGGAATGGGCGGCCTGGACCGAGCGCGGCCGGTCTGGCCGGGCCGTGATCCTCGCGCTCCGCGTGCCCGGTCGCGCCGGAGGGCGGCCGGTCTGGAGCACCGCCTGGCGGGACGCCTACGCGCCGGCGCTGCGGGCGGTGCCGGGCTGGCGCAGCCGCGGGCGCCCGCTGGTCGCGCTGACGCTGAGCTATGGCGCCGCCGCACAGGAGGTGCTGCTGTTCGCCGCCGAAGGCGCCGGCCCGCCGCGGCAGGTCGCCGCCCACCTCGCCTCGGCGATCGAGTGGCGCGCGGGGCCTCCGGGCGGGACGGTGCTCGTCGCCTACGAGCGCGACGCCTCGGACGCGGTGCCCCGGTGCCGGAACTGGAACGGCAGCGCCCTGGTCCCGGTGGTCTGCCCGGGTTGACGGCCGCGGCGGCTCCGGGCGGGACGTGACGATCCAGCGCAGCCCGCGATCGCCGGCCTCCCTGCCCTAGCCGTCGGACGCCTCGCCGGGTCCGAGCACGTGCGGGGAGTGCCGCCTGTCCCACTCGTCGGGCCGGAACAGCACCTTTCCCCATTGCAGGACGCGGTCCCCGTCCCGGTATGCCCGGCCCTGGAGAGGAACCTCGCCCAAGCCTTCCGTCTGCAGGTGGAAGTGGTCCCTCTCGGCGCTGAGGCCCTGGAGTTCCTTCACCAGGAGGTCGCGCCCCGCCTCGTTCAGCCAGACCTCCAGCTCGCCTTCCCCGTTCGTGCTGATGGTGATCCGCGGCTTCATGGCGATCACGCTCGCACGCGCCGGTTCAGCTTGGAAAGCCCGCGGGAGGGGGCCTGCCACCGGTGCCGGTGGGGTGCCGGCCGCTGATCGCGCCGTCCCTGCCGGCCGAAGCGGGAGACGGTGGCGCGAGCCTCCTTCGCCCTCAGGGCGAGGCGCGCGCAGGGTTACCGCTGCCCGGAGCGGAAAGCGGACCTAGGGGGTCTCCCAGCGCCGCGGGGGGAACGGGACGGAGCGCAGGTGGACGAGCCTGTCGCCCTGGATGCGGTAGTAGTGCGCGCCGATGTCGGTCCCCCGCTCGTCCGTCATGCCGAGGAGGACGAGGAGGGAGCTGTCCTGCCGGAAGGCGACCATCTCCTCGGTGCCTTCCGGGGCCTCGCTGAAGCAGCAGGTGGTGAAGGGCAGGAACGTCACCCGCCCCGTGCGGAGGTTGACCGCCGCGCCGTAGACGCACTCCGTCCCGCAGCCCCAGGTCGTCAGGACGTAGTGGCCCGCGAAGTTGGGGCGCTCCGCGGCGGCGGCCCGCAGGCGTGTCCGGTACCGCCGGTCCGGCGGGGTGAGGATCAGGGGAGCGGTCCGCGCGGGTGGGCCGGCCGTGGCCGGAAAGTTCTCGAAGCGGGGAATGCCGGCCACCGCGGCGCCTCCCGGCGGGGGCGGGGCGGAGGCGGGCCGCGCCGGCTGACCCCCCGCGCCCGCCATCAGTGCCATGATGGCCGTGGCGGCGAGAAACATGACCCGCATGCGTGACCTCCTCGTCGCGCTCGTCGGCGCTGCCCGGACGGATCCCGCGCCAGCTCCCGCCCCGCCTCGCCGCGGGCGTCATAGAAGCTGGGAGGCTCTTGCGCCATCCCGGCAGCAGGCGTTGCTGGTCTCCAAGCGGGCCGCGTTTCGAGAGCGGCGGATGATCTCCCGGAGTGCGGCGTCAGGTCAGCCCCGCCACCCTCCTTCTAATTCGATAGCGCAACAGAAGCGGTGGGCCTACCGTGCTCGCCATCGACGGGGAGGATGGCCGGCGATGACGGGATATCGAGGTGCCGGTGTGCTCGCGGCGGTGCTCGTCGCCACGGTGCTGGGCTGCGCGAGGCTGCCCGACCACAGGCCGGCCGGGGAACTCGCCTTCGCCGAGCAGAACTGGACCGATGCGCAGCGCCGCTGGTTCTATCACGCATCCCAGGGCACGCGGCTCATGCCGATGTCCTGGTTTCTCGCGCTGGAGCAGCCGGTGCTCAGCCTCACCGGCGCCCCACCCTTCGCCGCGCCGGATCACCTCGGGCGGTTCGGCTTCCTTCCGGACCCACCCTCGGCGTCCAACCCGCACGGCCTGCCGGTCGGCTTCGCGCCGGACGACCGATTCCCGGACGAGGAGGGGAAGCCCGAGACCATCGTCGGGCTGACCTGCGCGGCCTGCCATACCGGGCAGATCGAGCGCGGCACCCGCGGGATCCGCATCGACGGCGGGCCCGCCATGACCGACACCGGCGCCTTCCAGCGGCAGATCGGCATCGCCCTGGTGCTGACCCGGCAGTCCGAGGCGCGCTTCGCGCGTTTCGCCGCCGCGGTGCTGGGCCCGGAGGACTCCTCCGCCGCGCGCGAGCGCCTGCGCGCGCGGCTGGATCGCGCCATCGCGGCCGGGCAGGACGAGGCCGGCATCGCGCGGCAGGACCGGCTCTACCCGGTCGCGGAGGGGTTCGGACGCCTCGACGCCCTCGGCCGTGGCGGCAACTTCGTGTTCGGCACGGTGCTGGACGACCGGCGGAACTTTGCCGTGGCCGACGCGCCGGTCAGCTACCCGGCGTTGTGGGACGCACCCTGGTTCGACTGGGTGCAGTACAACGGCGCCATCCGGCAGCCGATGGGCCGCAACGTTGCCGAGGCCATGGGCGTGCGCGCGGGGACGAAGCTCTCGGGCCCGCCCGAGGAGCTGTACCGGTCCACCGTGCGGATCGAGACGATCCACGAGATGGAGCGCCTGCTCGCCGGCCCCGCACCGCGCGCCGGGCTGCGCCCGCCATCCTGGCCGGAGGATCTGCTGGGCCCGATCGATCGCGCGGCCGCGGCGCGCGGGGAGGCGCTGTACCGTAATCTCTGTGCCGGCTGCCATGAGGGGCGCTGGGCGACGGTGGCGGGTGTGCCGGAGCGGCAGGAGCTGCGCGTCAACATGGTTCCGCTGGACCGCATCGGCACGGACCCGAAGGCCGCGATGAACTTTCTCGGCCGCCGTGCCTACCTGGCGGCGGACGCCCGGGCGCCGGTTTCCGCGGCCGAGGGGCTCCAGCGCGTCACGACCGCGGTGATCCGGACCTGGTACGAAGGGAACGGCGTGTCGGCCGAGCAGCGCCGGGAGATGGACGGCTTTCGCGACAACGAGTGGCGGGCTCCCGCCGCCTATCGGGCACGGCCGCTGAACGGTATCTGGGCGACGGCGCCCTACCTTCACAACGGCTCGGTGCCGACACTCTACCAGCTGCTTCTCCCGGCCGACCGGCGGGACGCCGTCTTCTTCGTCGGCAGCCGGCAGTTCAACCCGCGCGAGGTCGGCTTCGAGACGGCGCCGTTCGACGGGGGGTTCCGCTTCGACACGTCCATTCCCGGAAATGGGAACCGCGGGCACGAGTTCCGCGACGGGCCGCGCGGCAACGGGGTCATCGGTCCGGCTTTGAGCGAGGAGCAGCGGCGCGATCTGGTCGAGTTCCTCAAAACCATCTAAGCCGCCAGCTTTCTGCAGGAGAGCCTGTCCGCACGGATCCGGTGATCCCTGCCGGTGGTCGCCATGGTAGCCTTACGGCCACCGCCATGACGCGTCTTGGAATGAGAACGGGATGGGGGCCTGCACCGGGGAGGCGCCACCGATGCCCCTTCCCGACCTTCGCCTAGAGCAGCCGGACGGACATGCCGCCGTCCACGATCATGGGGCTTCCCGTCATGAAGGCCGATCGGTCCGAGAGGAGGAAGAGGGCAGCCTGGGCGATCTCGCCCGGCTCCGCCATCCGCTTCACGGGATGCAGCCCGGCGACGAAGGCGAGCGTGGAGGGATCGCCCTCGCCCCCGGCGGGCGTGATGGTGCCGCCCGGCAGGAGTGCGTTGACGCGGACGCCCTCCGCCGCGTGATCGGAGGCCAGGGATTGCACCAGCCCGTTCAGACCGGCCTTGGACGCGGCATAGGCGCCCATCCCGGGCAGGCCGCCATTGCTGTGGCCGACGAAAGAGGAGGTGAAGACGATCGAGCCCTGCCGCTGCCTCGCCATCACGGGGATCTGGGCCCTGGCCGCCAGGAAGGCGCCCGTCAGGTTGGTCGAGATAACGTCGGTCCAGGCGGCAGGATCCATCTCCGCGGCCGGCGCCATCCGCCCCACGATCCCCGCGTTGTTGAAGGCGCCGTCCAGCCGGCCGAAGCTGCGGAGGGCCAGCTCCACGAGGGCGCCGGCATAGGCCTCATCCCGCACGTCGCCGGCGAGGAAGACAGCCCTCCCGCCGCCGCGCCGGACCCTCTCCGTCACGGTCTCCAGCTCGGCGGATCGGCGCGCGCCGAGGACGAGGTCGGCTCCCTCCGCCGCGAAGAGCAGGGCCGCCGCGGCGCCGATCCCGCTGCTTGCCCCGGTGACGATGATCGACTTGCCGCTCAGTTCCATGCTGTCCGCCCCCGGGGGTTGTGCCGGGGAACCCTACCGGCCGGGCCGGCATCGCCGCCTTCCGGTTGTTGTTCTCGAATGCCCGGCGGCGGGGCTTCCTGGCCTGCCACCGGGCCTTCTTTCGCCCTCCAGTCAAGAGGCTCAGGCACGAGCCCGGTCGATCCAGGGCGCGTCGGATGCCCGCGAAGGGAGCACGCGCCTCGCCTCTGGGAAGCGGCTCACCCCATCACGCCGGCGGCCACTCCGCCTGCGGCATCGCCTCCATCGTACCCAGGTCAGGCTCCACCCCGCAGCCCAGGCCCGGCACGTCCAGCGACCGGATGGAAATCGCCCCGTCCCGGATGCGAAGCCGGGGGAAGGGCGCCGTCTCGTAGAGGTCGGGATGTGCCGCCGCGAAGCGCGCCGCCTCCGCCGCCGGGCGCCTGGCGAAGCCCGCGACGAAGTGGTGGCCGTTCCGCTCCACATGGCCGATGCCCAGCAGGGCCACCAGCGCCAGGTCCTGCTGCACGCAGGTCCCGGCCAGGGTGGTGAGGTCCTCGGCCGACATGAAGAACCGCTCCTCCCCCGCCTCCGCGTTCCAGGCGCGGCAGCGCGCCGCGTTGACCAGGGAACGCCAGACGCCCTTGCACGCCTTGCTGGAGACGCCCGCGTAGCCCTGGCCACGGGCGGTGACGAAGGCGTCCATCGGCCCGTCGCTCTCGTCCACGATCACGGGGCGGGAGGCGGCCAGGGCGGTCATGGGCACGGACAGGGCCTTCGCGCGCTTCACCGGCTGCTCGACGAAGAGGATCGCCGCGCGCAGCGCGTCCAGGCGCGGCTCCGCCTCCATGGCGCGCCACAGGGCGGCGGCGCCCTCGGCATCCTCGTACTGCTCGTTGCCGTCGAGCGAGGCGCGGTAGCCCGGCCCGCGGTCCAGCACGGCGGCGATGCGGCACAGCCGATCCACGTCCTCTGCGATGTTCCCGCCCACCTTCAGCTTCCAGAAGCGGTGGCCGTAGGTCTCAGCTACCTCCTCCAACGTCTCCGGCAGGCCGTCCGCCACGCGCTCCGCCTGGTCGGCCGCGGTGATCGGGTCCACCAGCCCCACGGTGTGACGGGCCTGGATCGTCGCGGCGGGGCGCGTCGCCGCGAGCATCCCCGCGAAGTCGAAGCCGCCGAGATCCGCCGCCACCGCGTGCGGCGCCATGCCGCCGATATTCGCGCGCATGCCCGCGAAGAAGGACAGGCCGTGCAGCTTCAGCAGCGCGTCCAGCATCGCGCGGTCGAGCAGCGCGCGGCCGTAGGCGGCCACCAGCGGGTTCAGCCCCTCCGCCCCGCACGCCGCCTCCTGCGGTCCCCAGGCATCGGCGAAATGCCCGAAGGCGGTGTTCGCCCCGGCCGCGAGCGAGGCCTCGCCCGCGATCTCCAGCGAGCGCCGGAGCTGGTCCATGTTCTGATCGTCGCTGAGGGCCGGGCTCTTGTCGAACCACTTCGCCGCCAGCGTCTCCGCCGCGATCCCCCAGGCCTCGCGCCCGTCCTCCGCGCGGATGCGCGCACGCAGGACCGCCTGGCGCCCGTGCGTGACGGTGATGACGCCGAAGCGGAAGGGCAGGCGCAGCCGGAAAGGCCACTCACGCCGCTCCACATCGAGGAGGGTGAAGCGCGGCGCGGTCACGACAGCGCCTCCTCGAGGCCGCGCAGGTAGCCGATGGCGCGCGCCGCCGCGGCGGGACCATCCGGCGCGTAGTCGAAGGGTTCCACCGCGCACCAGCCCTCGTAGCCGTGGCGGCGGAGCGCGGCGATCACCGGCGCGAAGCGGTCGCCGCCCTGGCCCGGCCCGCGGCGGTTGCGGTCGTTCAGGTGGATGTGGCGGACCAGCCCGGTCGGCAGCCAGCGGTCGATCAGCTCCGGCACCGTCTCCGTCTCCCCGTTCCCCGCCGCCGAGGCGTCGATCATCGTCGCGAGTCCCGGCGAGGCCGCGCGCCGCACGATCGCCGCCGCCTCCTCCACCGTGCGCGCCCATGTGGTCTGGCCGGCGTCGAGCGGCTCCAGCAGATAGGTCACGCCGGCGGCGCGGGCCCATTCGCCGGCCAGTGCCATCGTCTCCTCGGCGCGCCGCGCGTCATCCGCCGTCGCCACCGGCCGCTGCGCCGGGGAGCCGTGCACCATCAGCCCGGCGCCGAGATCGGCCGCGAGCCCGACCAGCCGCTCCACCACCTCCCGCGTGCGCGCCAGCAGCGCCGGGTCCTCCGCGCAGATGGACAGGCCGGCGGGCGCCACCAGAAGCCAGTGCAGGGAGACGATCGGCGCGCCCGCCTCCGCCGCGATCCGCCGCAGCTCGGCGCGGCGCGCAGCGGGCAGCAGCTGCGGCGCCTCCGCGTCGAGGGTAAAGGGCGCGACCTCCAGCCCGTCATAGCCGAGGGCGGCGGCAAGCGCGCACTGCCGCTCGAAGGGCAACTCGCGCACGACCTCGTTGCACAGCGCGACGCGCATCCGTGTCCCCCCGTTCCCTGTCGATCGCCGCACGGCGCGGGCGCCGCGCCGGGCGTCCCGGCCCCGCGTTCCGGGTTTCGTTCCGCGCTTGACGGGCGACCGGCCGCGGCCGCAAGCTTCGAAGTAACCAACAAGTTACCATAATGGCAATGGGGAACGGACCATGAAGCGTCGCCACCTTCTGGGGGCCTCGGCGGCCACCCTCGGCCTGCCCGCCCTCGTCCGCGCGCAGTCCTATCCCTGGCGCCCCGAGCGCCCGGTGACGCTGATCGTCCCCTGGGCCGCGGGCGGCTCCACCGATCAGATGGCGCGCGTCGCGGCGACGGAGCTGGAGGAGGCGCTCGGCCAGCGCTTCGTCGTGGTGAACCAGCCCGGCGCCTCCGGCTCCATCGGCACGCGCAACGCGCTGCAGGCCGCGAAGGATGGCTACACCTGGGCGGCCGGCGCGGCCGTGGACCTGGGTTGCTACCGCGTCACCGGCCTGCTCGACACCGGGCTGGACGACTGGAACCTGTTCTTCACGGTCGCCAACGTGAACACGGTGTCGGTGAACCCGGCCTCTGGCTTCCGTGACTTCGGTGCCTTCCTGCAGGCACTGCAGAACCGGCGGGACGTGGCGGTGGCGACGGCGGGCGTCTCCTCCGCCGGGCGCAACATGATGGAATCCATCCGGGCCGCGGCGCCCGGGGTGAACTACCGCCACGCCACCTATGACGGCGGCAATCCGGCCGTGCTGGCGGCGGTGGCCAACGAGGTGCCGGCGGTGGCCCAGCTCCTGGTCGAGATGGCGGAGATGATCCGCGGCAAGCGCCTGGTCCCGCTCGCGGTGCAGTCCGACCGGCCCATCACCCTCCAGGGCTACGGCGAGATCCCCTCCATCCACCGCTGGCTGCCGAACGTGCCGGCGCCGCTGAACTACTTCGGCCTCTGGGCGCCCAAAGGCACCCCCGAGCCGGTGCTGCAGACCATGACGATGGTGTGGGACGGGCGCTTCAAGGAGAGCCGGCGCGTGCAGGACTACGCGGAGGCCCGCGCCGCCGTCTTCACCCCGCTGCACGGGCAGGCGGCGCGGGACGCCGCCATGGTCATGGTGCGGCAGACGGCGTGGCTCTACTTCGACGGCGGCAGCGCCCGCGTCTCGCCGGATACGGTGGGCATCCCCCGGCTGTGACCGCGGCGCGCGAGGCCCGCGGCGCGGGGCGGGTGCCGTGAGGCGGGCCGACCTGCTCTTCGGCCTGTTCTGGACAGTGCTGGGCGCCGCCACGGTCTTCGAGTCCTGGCGCATGGACCGCCTGGAGGCGCAGGGGATCAATCCCTGGACCGTCCCGGGCCTGGTGCCGGGCCTCCTCGGCGCCGCGCTGACCCTGTGCGGCGCCATCCTCACGGCGCGCGCGGCGCGGGGCGTGATGCACAGCGGCAACGTGATGGAGGTCGCCGTCCCGGACGCCCCCCTGCCAGAAGCTCCCCTGCCGGTTGCGCCGATGCCGGACGGCGTGCCGCCGGACGAGCCGGCCCAGGCCGCGGAACCCTGGCGGATCGCCCTCGCCCTGCTCCTCTGCGGCGGCTTCGCCGGCGGGCTCGTCGGAAGCGGCCTTCCCTTCCCGCTCGCCGCCTTCGCCTTCGTGTTCCTCTCGATCGTCGCCTTCGAGTGGCCGGACCGGCGCGCCGGCGGCACGCTGGCGCGCGGCGCCGTCGGGGCCGCGCTCATCGCGGCCGGCGCCTCCGCCACGGTCACGCTCGTCTTCCAGGAGCTGTTCCTGGTGCGCCTGCCATGACCGGCGCAGGGCGCGACGCGCCGGCCGGCCCCTCCCCCACCCCTGCGATGGCGCCCTGAATGTTCGAAGGCCTGGTTCTCCTCGGCGTCTCGCTCGCCTCCTTTCTCACCGTCAAGGCGCTGCTCTACACGCTCGGCGCCACGCTGCTGGGCATCCTGATCGGCTGCATGCCCGGCCTGTCGGCCACCCTCGCCATCTCCCTGATGACGACGCTGACGATCAAGCTGCCGCCCAACGACGCCATCCTCATCCTCATCTGCGCCTATGTCGGCACCATCTACGGCGGCTCGCGCACCGCCATCCTGCTGAACATCCCGGGAACCGCCGCCAATGCCGCGGCCTGCCTCGACGGCTACCAGCTCGCCCGCCGCGGCCAGGCCGGGCGCGCCATGGGGATCGCGACGACCGGCAGCGTGGCGGGCAGCCTGTTCGGCATCCTCTGCCTCGCGATCCTCACGCCCGCGCTGGGGGAGGTCGCGCTCACCTTCCAGTCCTACGAGTTCTTCTGGCTCTGCCTCTTCGGCGTGCTGATGTCCGGCTCCATCACGGGGGAGGACCCGCTGAAGGGCTGGATCATGGGCCTCCTCGGCCTCGCCGTCTCCCTCATCGGCCAGGACGGCATCCACGGCTACGAGCGCTTCGCCTACGGCAGCACCGACCTGGCGGGCGGGCTGTCGCTCATTCCCACCCTCGTCGGCGCCTTCGGCGCGGCCGAGGTGCTGACAGTGATGAGCGAGCGCTTCCGCCGCCCGCGCCTGCACGCGGTGGATAGCATCCTGCCGCGCATCGCCGACGTGCTGCGCTACTGGCGGACCGTGCTGCGGTCGGGCGTCATCGGCGTCTACATCGGCATCCTTCCCGGCGTGGGGGAGGACATGGCCGCCTGGTCCTCCTACGCCGCCGCCCGCCGCGCCTCGAAGGAGCCCGAGGCGTTCGGCAAGGGCAGCGTGGAGGGGCTGATCGCGGCGGAGACGGGCGACAACGCCTCCATCCCCGGCGGCATCATCCCGGCGCTCGCCCTCGCCATCCCCGGCTCGGCGCCGGCGGCCGTGCTGCTGGCCGCCATGATCATCCACGGCGTCAAGCCCGGCCCGATGCTGATGATCGAGAGCCCGCAATTCGTCTACGACGTGGTCGCGATGAACGTCCTCGCGACGGTGGCGATGCTGTTCTTCGGCCTCTTCCTCGTCCGCCCGCTGCTGAAGGTGCTGATGGTGCCGCGGACCGTCATCATGCCGATCGTCTTCACCCTCTGCACCGTCGGGTCCTTCGCCATCGCGCAGCGCCTGTTCGACGTGTGGACGATGCTCGGCGTGGGGATCGTCATGTTCGTCCTGCGCCGCTTCGGCTACCACGCCGCTCCCTTCGTCCTCGGGCTGGTGCTGGGCGACCTGATGGACAAGTCGCTGCGCCGCGGCCTCGTCATCTCCGACGGCGACCTGACGCCCTTCCTGACGCGCCCGATCAGCGCCATCCTCGCGGTCGTCGTGGTGGCGACGATTGCCATGGGCATCCCGGCCGTGAACCGGGCCGTGCGGGCCGGCGTGCGGCGCATGGGCGGGATGGCCAGGATCCGCCGGGCCGCCTGACCGCCCTGGCGACCATGCAACAGGCGCGTGCACCCGGCGTGCATCGCCGCCGGTGGCCTCTCACGCCGCGCGGGCCGCCTGGTGCCGGCCAGGTCGTCGTCCTTGCCGGGCTGGGGATGGTCGACGCAGGGCCGGGAGGGCGACCGGCGGTCCGTCCCATCCAGCATGCCGGTCACGGAACGCAATGACCCGGATCGCGCCGGGCCCCGTGTGCCGGCCCGCCGGGGCTACGGCACGCCGCCGCGACCCGTCCGCATCCGGCCCAGCAGCGCCGTCACGGCGCTCCGTATCGCGGCCCAGTCGGGCAGGAAGCGCTCGGTGAAGGTGACCTCCACCGCCGCCTCGCCCTCCATCCACCACAGCTGGCAGGACAGGCCGGTCCAGCACGCCATCAGCACGGAGAGGCGCGCGGGCGGCCCGTCCGCGAAGAGGCGCAGCTCCCGCGCCGGGTCGATGGCGGCGAACGGCCTCAGCGCGCGCAGGCCGAGCCGGGACGCCTCCTCCGTGTCGCCGAGGGAGAGGGCGGCGAGGTCGAAGTCCGGGACGAGGCCGAGCTGGTCCACGGTGCTGTCCCGCCAGAGGGCAAGGAACCGCGCCCGCTGCCCGGGGATCCGCGAAAGCCTCTCGACCCGCGTCGTGGGCGAGATGTCCTGCACGACGACGGCCATCAGGCCGCTCTCGTAGGAGGTGTCATGCCCGGGTGGCAGGGGCACCGCGCCGGGCCAGAGGAGCCGCATCGAGAGGACGTCCGTCATGACCCCTCCGGACGCGACCGGGCTGTCCACGAGCGCCCGGGGCACGGCATAGCGGTGCCCCGCGATGAGGGCCTGCACCGTGTCGGAGGCCGCCGCGGTGCCGGGGAGGCACAAGGCCAGCAGCAGCAGGCCGGTTCGCCACCTCGCCACAGGGTTCAACTCCATCACGGGTCATCCTTCCGGGTGCGGCATTCCCGCCGCGCATTCAACGAATGAGCGCACCGGCCGGGGCATGCGGCCCCCCTGGCCCGCGAAAGGCCTCTCCACCAGGACCGACCGGCGCGCCCTCGTCGCTGCGCGGGCGGCGCCGGCGGGGCACCTGGCCGCCGTCCTGGGGCTCATGGTCCGATGAGCGGGGACGGATGACCCGCCCCTAGCGCCCCCCTCCGGCGGGGGCGCGGTCCAGGGTGCACGTCTCCTCCCCGCAGGCCAGCCGCAACCGGTAGGCGGGTTGCCCGCCCTGCGGCGGGAACTCCAGCTCGGCCGTGCGGGTCTCGTGCCATCGCAGGAAGCGCAGCGGCGTGTCGCCGACCGAGCGGAAGATCCGGCGGGCCCGCCGCGTGTTCGGGTCGGCGAGGACGCTGAGGGTCTCGACCTGGCCGAAGGCCTCGTCCCGCTCCAGCGTGACCATCAGGCGCCCATCCGGGGAGAGGTGGGCGACGGGCGGCGCGCGGACCGGCAGCCCGGGCGAGTCGGGCAGCACCGGTGCGAGCGCGGCGAGGAGGACAAGGGCGGCGAGCATCGGTGCGTCTCCGTCGGGCGTGGAGGCCGCGCATCCCTACCCCTTCATCGATGCTCCCGCCACAGCCGCTGACGTTCCGTGCGGGGCGGGTGCTACCCGAACGCCTTTCCGGGCGTTGCTCCCAGACCATGGTCGATGCCTGCCTGATCCTGTCGCGCCTCAACATGGATCTCGTCATCCTGGCGACGAGGTCCATGAGCGAGACCTGGGAGCTGCTGGCGCCGATCGCGCTCTGGCCTTGCGCCGCGTCCGCCCGCGGAAACACGGACCTGGCAACTCTGGGCCTCGACCGGATGCCCTTGTCGGGAGCCGCTCTCCGGAGCGCCTACAGAAGGGCCGCCAAGGCCGCCCATCCGGATGCCGGGGGCAGCGCGGACGCCTTCCGGGCGGTGGCGGAAGCCTTCGGTCGTCTCGCTCGGAGCAGCGTCCGGCCCCGGTGACCGCGGCCAGGGCGGAGGCTGCCGGTCAGGGTGCCGGCAGCCTCCCTCGTTGCCCACCGTCCCCCACCCCGAAGCGAACGAGAGGGCAGTCCGGTCAGTCCGCCTGCACCCGGGCCTCGCGCACCACGCGGCCCCACTTCTCGATCTCGGCGGTCAGGAAGGTGCGGAACCCGTCCGGGGTGGAGGGCGCGGGCTCGCTGCCCTCGCCGGCCAGCCGTGCCACCACCTCCTCCTGCCGCAGGGCGCGCCCCACCGCCTCGTTCAGCTGGGTCACCACGGCCGCCGGGGTGCGCGCCGGGGCGACGAGGCCCGTCCAGTTCACCGCGTCGAAACCCGGGAAGCCGGACTCCGCCACCGTCGGCACCTCCGGCAACGAGGGCATGCGCTGGGCGGAGGTGACGGCGATCGCGCGCAGCTCCCCCGTGTTCAGCATCCCCCTCACCGCGAGCGGGTTCGCGGAGTAGAGGTCCAGGCGCCCGGCCAGCATGTCGGTGACGAGCTGGCCCGCGCCGCGATACGGCACGACCGTCAGCTCCACGCGCGCCGCGAGGGCGACCATCTCCGTGCTCAGGTGGCCGACGGTGCCGTTCCCGGGATGTGCGGCCGTCAGCCGCCCCGGCCGGGCGCGGGCCGCGGCGACCACGTCCTGCAGGGTGCGGTAGGGCGCGTCGCGCGCCACCACGAAGACGTTCGGCTGCGACGCGACCAGGGAGATGAGCGCGAGGTCCCGCAGGGGCTGGTAGGGGATGTTGGCGCCGTAGAGCGTCGGGTTGACCGCGAGGTTGGAGGTCTGGCCCATCCCGATCGTATGCCCGTCCGTCGCCTTCGCCACGAGGTCGATGCCGATGTTGCCGCCCGCGCCCGGGCGGTTCTCCGCCACGATGGTCCATCCCGTCAGCGCGCCGAGGCGCGCCGCCATCTCCCGCGAGATGACGTCCGTCCCGCCGCCCGGCGGGTAGGGGATGATCAGGCGGATGGGCCGGGTGGGCCAGGGCTCCTGGGCAGCGGCGCCGCGCGCGGCGGCGATCCCGGTTGCGGCCAGCAGGATGGTGCGTCGGTTCATGGCGTTCTTCCCTCTATTTCTATTTCTGTGCCGCGGCGGTGGGCAGGCGTTCCTCCGGGGAGGGCGCCGCGCGCGGCGTGTCGCCCCGCAGCGGCGCCAGCAGCTCGTCGTCGTGCTGGCCCGGCCGGGGAAGGTCGTGGCGCAGCGGCAGCCGCCCGAAGCCGAAGACGATCGGCAGGGCCGGGACCGAGGTCGGGCGCCCATCCGGCAGCGTCACCGGCAGAAGGGCGCCGCTCGCGAGAAGGTGCGGGTCCTCGTAGAGGTCGCCGGGCTGGTTGATCCGGGCGAAGGGCAGGCCCGCCTTCTCGCACAGCGCTTCCAGCTCGGCGGCCGGACGGCGGCCGAGGATAGACTGCACCAGCGGGATCAGGGCATCGCGCGCGGCGGAGCGCTCGTTGTTGGTGGCGTAGGCCGGGTCGAGCAGGGCGGGGTCGCCCAGCGCCTCGGTGAAGATCTGCCACTGGCGCTCCGTCACCACCCCGACGAAGAGCTGCAGGCCGTCCGCCGAGGTGAACACGTCGTAGACGCCCCAGGCCCGCCGCCCCGCAGCCATCGAGGGCGGCGGAGCGCCCGTGATGGCCTGCTGCAGCATGTGGGTGGAGACGAGGAAGGCCGCGTTCTCGAACAGCCCGGACTGCACCTGCTGGCCGCGGCCCGTCGCCTCCCGCTGGCGCAGGGCTGCCAGGATGGCGATGGCGCCGAACATTCCGCCCATCATGTCGTTGACGGGGGCGCCCGCGCGCAGCGGGCGGCCGGGCGGGCCGGTCATCGCCGCCAGCCCCGACATCATCTGCACCACCTCGTCCAGGGCGGTCCGGTTCTCGTAGGGGCCGGGCAGGAAGCCCTTGAGCGAGCAGTAGACCAGCCGCGGGTTGCGGGCGGAGAGCGCGGCGTAGCCCAGGCCGCGCGCCTCCAGCCCGCCCGGGCGGAAGTTCTCGATCAGCACGTCGGCGCCATCCACCAGGCGCAGCAGCGTCTCGCGGTCCGCGTCGCTCTCGGTGTCGAGCTGGACCGACTTCTTGTTGCGCGAGAGCGCGGCGAAGAAGCCCGTGCCGCTGCTCGTCAGGTAGCGCGTGCGGTCGCCCTTGCCGCACGGCTCCACCTTGATGACCTCGGCGCCGAGATCGGCCAGGACGAGGCCGCAGGTCGGCCCCATCACCATGTGGGTCAGCTCGACGACGCGCACGCCCGCGAGCGGCAGGGAGGCCCCGCTCATGCCGCGCACTCCCGCGTCTCGGCCGCTTGTCCCGTGCCCTCAGGGGCCGGGCCGCGGGCGGCGTAGGAGAAGCCCTTCTCCACCCCGACATCCGGCAGGTGGCCGTAGAGCGCCTCCCCCGGGAGGCCGTCGGCGAGCACGCGCCGGGCCTCCGCCAGCTTGTTCAGGTCCACGCCCGTGTCGTGCCCCATCGCCTCCAGCATCCAGACCAGGTCCTCGGTGACGATGTTGCCGGTCGCCCCGGGGGAGTAGGGGCAGCCCCCGATCCCGCCCTGCGAGGCGTCGAAGGTCGTCACCCCGACCTCCAGCGCCGCCACCACGTTCGCCAGCCCCTGGCCCCGCGTGTTGTGCAGGTGCGCGCCGCCCGCCCTGTCGCCCAGCTCCGCGATCAGCCGCGTGAACAGACGCTTCACCTGGGCCGGGTTGGCGTAGCCCACCCCGTCCGACAGCCCCACGCTGTCCACCCCCAGCCGCGCGAGCCGGACGGCCAGCTCGATCACCCAGTCCTCGCTCACGGGGCCCGCGATGGTGCAGCCGAAGGCGGTGGAGATGCCGACCTCGATGGCGGGGCGCCCGTCGGCGGGCAGGCTGTCGCGGAACCCGATCACGCGGCCCAGCTCGGCCAGGACCTCCTCGTGGGTCATGCCGATGTTCGCGATGCTGTGCGGCTCCGACGCCGACACCGGCATGGTGATCTTGTGCGCCCCGGCCTCGGCCGCCGCCCGCACGCCGCGCAGGTTGGGGGCGAGCGCGAGGACCGTGAGGCCCGGGATCTCGCGGGCGGCGCGGACCACATCCGCCGCATCCGCCATCTGCGGCAGCTTCTTCGGGTTCACGAAGGAGCCGACCTCGATCTCCGGCAGCCCGGCGGCCGCGAGCGCGCGAACCCAGGCGATCTTGGCCGCGGTCGGCATCGTGCGGTGGATGGATTGGAGGCCGTCGCGCGGCCCGACCTCGCTGACGAGGATGGTCATGGGGTGTGCTCCTGGATGATTGCGCGGGACATCACTGCGGCCGGACGCCCGCCTCGCGGAGCACGCGCTCCCAGCGCTCCATCTCCGCGTCCACGTAGGCCCGCGCCTCGGCCGGCGTGCTGGCGAGGATCCGCTCGGCGCCGAGCTCGACAAGGCGCGCGCGGAGCGAGCCCTCGGCCAGCGCCGCCGCGACCTCCACCTGCAGCCGCTCGACGATGGGCTGCGGCGTGCCGGCCGGGGCCAGCAGCCCCTGCCAGACGGAGAAGGTCGCCTCGGGGAAGCCCGCCTCTGCCACCGTCGGCACATCGGGCATGACGGCGCTGCGCCCGGCCGAGGACACCGCCAGGGCGCGCGCCTGGCCCGCGGTGGCCAGCGGGAAGGCGGTCGCGCCGGCGTCGTAGAGCATCTCCAGCCGCCCGGAGATGAGGTCCTGCGCCGCGGGGGCGCTGCCGCGATACGGCACCTCCTCCATCCTCAACCCCGCCGCCCTGGTGATCAGGAGGGAGACGAGCTGGAGGGCCCCGCCGGTGCCGGTGCTGCCATAGGAGTACTCACCGGGCTTAGCGCGCACCCGGGCGACGAACTCGGCCAGCGTCCTCGCCGGGGAGGAGTTCGGCACGAGCAGCACCATCGGGCTCTCGGCGACGATGGTGACGGGGGTGAGATCCTTCGCCGGGTCGTAGTCGAGCCGGGTGTAGAGGGCCCGGTTCACCGCGTGGCCGGTGTTGGTGAAGAGAAAGGTCGTGCCGTCCGGCCGGGACTTGGCCACGGCGGAGGCGCCGATGTTCCCGCCCGCGCCCGTCCGGTTCTCCACCACCACGCGCTGGGGCAGGCGCTGCGACAGCGCGTCGCAGAGCAGGCGGGCGATGACGTCGGTGGGGCCGCCGGGGGCGTAGGGCAGCACCACCCGGACCGGCGCGGTCGGCCAGGCGGCCTGCGCGCGCGGCACGGCGGGGGCGGCCAGCACGGCGGCGCCGGCCAGCAGGGCACGCCGGGGCAGATGGGGCGGGGCCATGGTCGCATCCTCTCTTTTGCTGCCCGGAGCGGAACTTGGATCAGTGGTTCCAGCCCGGGAACTTTCTGCTTGGCAGAAATTATTTATGTGCTACGGAAACACCTAACGAAACCGCATCGGCCGCGTCAACCGCAGAATGCCGGTCTCGCCCTTCCGCTTCGGAGGCCCCGCTCGTGAGCACCCTCGAGAACAGCGCTCCGCCCCGCCGCCGCGGACGCCCTCGCTCGGTCGAGCGGCTCGCCGAGGCGCCGCGTGAGGCCGAGGAGCCGAGGGTCGAGGCCGTCGAGCGCGCCCTCTCCATCCTCGACGCCTTCTCGGACGGCACGGCGCGCCTGACCCTTGCCGAGGTCTCCGCCCGGACGGGGCTCTATCCCAGCACCGTCCTGCGCCTCGCCGCATCGCTCGACCGCTTCGGCTACCTTCATCGCGGCGCCGACGGCCTGTTCCGGCTCGGCCCGACGCCCCTGCGCCTCGGCCTGCTCTACCGCGATGCCTTCAACCTCGCCGACCACGTCCGGCCCGCTCTCGCGCGCCTCGTCGAGCGCACGGGCGAGACGGCGGCCTTCTACGTCCGCGAGGGCGAGCGGCGCATCTGCCTCTACCGTCACCACTCCCCGCGGCTCATCCGGCACCACCTCGAGGAGGGCGCTGCGCTGCCGCTGGACCGGGGCGCGGCCGGGCACGTGCTGGCGGCCTACACGGGCGGGACGGGTCCGCTCCGGGACGGGGTGCGGGCCCGGGGATGGTCCCTGTCCCTCGGTGAGCGCGACCCCGAGACGGCGGCCGTCGCGGCCCCTGTCTTCGGACGCGGGCGGCACCTGCTGGGCGCCCTCAGCGTCACGGGGCCGAGGAGCCGCTTCGAGGCCGAGGACCATGAGGGGCTCGCGGCCCTGATCACCGCGGAGGCCGCGCTCCTGTCGCGCAGCCTTGGCGGCTGAGGCCCTCCCCGCTCCCTGGACCGGAGGCCCACTGCTTTGCCGGGCGCGAGAGGCGGCGCAGGCCGGTTGTCCCGCCGCGCCCGCCTCGCGGCACGGCGTGGACCCGGCCGGTTGGGTGCCGGCCGCCTACGCGCCGATGGTCTCGGCGCTGGGCGCCGGGGCCGCGTCGGCCGTGCCGGCCATGTGCCGGGCGGCGATCCAGCCGAAGGTGAGCGCCGGCCCGAGCGTGATGCCGCCACCCGGGTAATTGCCGCCCATGATGCTCGCCATGTCGTTGCCGGCCGCGTAGAGGCCGGGGATCGGCCGCCCCGCCTCGTCCAGCACCTGCGCGTTGCCGTTGGACCGCAGCCCGGCGAAGGTGCCGAGATCGCCCACCACCACCTCCACCGCGTAGAACGGGCCTTTCGCGATCGGCGCCAGGCAGGGATTGGGCTGGAACTCGGGATCGCCGTTGAAGCGGTTGTAGGCGGTGGATCCCTTGCCGAAGGCGCGGTCCTCGCCCGCCTCCATGTCGCGGTTCCACTCGGCGACCGTCGCCTCAAGCCCCGCCGGGTCGATGCCGGCGCTGCGCGCCAGCTCCGCGATCGTCCCACCCGTCTTGAGGTAGCCGGAGCGGATATTGGGCCCGACCGGCACGGGGAAGGGCTTCACGAAGCCCAGCCCGAAGCGGCGCAGGAAAGGCTGGTCCACGACGAGGAAGGCGCGCGCGGCCTCCCCGGGCCCCGTGCTGGCGAAGAGCGCCTGGATGAAGTCGTGGTAGGAGTTCGCCTCGTTCACGAAGCGTCGGCCGTTCGGCAGCACCGCGATGAGGCCGGGCTTCGCGCGGTCGATGAAGTGCGGGAACACGCCCCAGCCACCGCCCTTGCGCGGTACGCGGGAGACGGGAACCCAGGCCGCGGCGTTGGGGTAGCCCTGCTCCACCAGGGCGCCGGCGCCCTCGCCGAGGCGCAGACCGTCGCCGGTGTTGCCGGCCGGGGCGGGGGAGTAGTGGCCGGTGTTGTCGCGGTCGTGCGGGAACATGGCGCGCCGGCGCTCCTTGTCCTGCGGGAAGCCGCCGGCCGCGAGCACCACACCGCGCCGGGCGCGGACGCGGACCTCCCTGCCGCCCTGCCGCACGGTCGCGCCGCGCACGGCGTCGCCCTCGCGCTCCAGCCGGATCGCCGGGGAGTCGGTCCAGACCTTCACGCCGCGGTCCAGCGCGCTGCGGAACAGCCGCGCGGCCAGGGCATTGCCGTTGGTGAGCAGCATCCCCCGCCCGTTCAGCAGCAGGTCCCGCGCGTGTGAGGTGAGCCGGCCCGCCACGTAGGCGGCGGAGGCGAGCGACCGCGTGGCGTTGAAGAAGTGCTTCAGCTCCGGCCCGGAGCCCACCATCAGGCCGACGAAGGTCAGCTCCGGCAGGGGTGGGCGCAGGCGCTTCAGCTCCTTCCCCAGCCCCTGCGCGCGGTAGGGCTGCGCCTTGATGGACCGCCCGCCGGAGCGGCCGCCCGGCGCGGTGGGATGGTAGTCGGAGAAGGCGGAGGCGGGCTCGAACTTCAGCTCCGTCTCCCGGTCGAAGAAGTCTACCGCCTCCGGCCCGGCGGCCAGGAAGGCGTCCACGGCATCGGCGTTGAAGTGGTTCCCCGCCTCGTGCCGCAGATAGGTTCGGGCGTCCTCCGCCGTGTCCTCGATGCCGTCGCGGCGGGAGACCGGGTTGTTCGGCACCCACAGGAAGCCGCCGGAGACCGCGGTAGTACCGCCGACATAGGGCTCCTTCTCCGCCACGATGACCGAGAGGCCGCGCGCCGCCGCCGCCACCGCCGCCGAGAGGCCGCCCGCACCGGAGCCGACCACCAGCACGTCGCATTCCACCGTGTCGGTCATGCCGTTTCCTCCCTTTCGTGATGGGTGCCCCGCGCCACCGCCTGCCGGCGCGCGCGCAAGGTCCCGCCCATCTGCTGTTCGCGCTTCGCCAGCCACACGCCGTGGCGTTCCGGCCAGTCCGCGTAGTCGTCCTCCACGCCGAGCTGCTCCGCCGCCCGGCGTGGCCAGTAGGGGTCGCGCAGGGCCTCCCGCGCCACCGCGATCAGGTCGGCCTGGCCCGCCCTCAGGATCGCCTCGGCCTGCGGGCCGTCCAGGATCACCCCCACGGCCTGGGTGGTGATGCCGGCACCGCGCCGGATCGCCTCGGCGAAGCCGGTCTGGAAGCCCGGGCCGCGCGGCACGGTGATGCGCCGCGTCTCCTCCGTCAGCCCGCCGGAGGAGACGTCGATGACGTCCACGCCCGTCGCCTTCAGCGCCCGCGCGAGAAGGACAGAATCCTCGATCCCCCATCCCCCCTCCGCGCCGTCCACGGCGGAGACGCGGCAGAAGAGGGGCTTGCCCGCCGGCCACTCGGCCCGCACCCGGGCGGCGATCTCCAGCGGCAGGCGCATCCGGCCCTCGATCCCCCCGCCGTAGGCATCGGTGCGGCGGTTGGAGAGGGGCGAGAGAAAGCTGGCGGCGAGGTAGCCGTGGCCGAAATGCAGTTCCACGGCGTCGAAGCCGGCCGCCTCCGCCCGGCGGGTGGCGGCGGCGAAATCCTCGGTCACGCGGGCGATGGCGGCCCCGTCCATCGCCTCGGGCACGCTCCACTCCGGCCCGGCGGCGATGGCGCTGGGACCGAGGCGCGGCCAGCCCTGCGCGGCCAGCTCCCCCGCCGTGAAGGCGCGGCCGCCGTGCCAGAGCGGCTGGCTGCCCGCCTTGCGCCCGGCATGGGCCAGTTGCACGCCGATGGCCGAGCCCTGCCCGTGCACGAAATCCACCACCCGCCGCAGCGGCGCGACCTGGGCATCGGACCAGAGGCCGAGATCCGCGGTGCCGATCCGCCCTTCCGGCGAGACGGCCGTGCTCTCCGTCAGGATCAGCCCCGCGCCGCCGAGCGCGAACTTGCCGAGGTGGACGAGGTGCCAGTCCGTCGCGCACCCGCCCTCTGCCGCGTGCTGGCACATGGGGGAGATGACGATGCGGTTCCGCAGGCGCAGGCCGCGGATCTCCATGGGGGAGAGAAGGAGGGGACGGTCCACCATCAGACCACCCTCCGGACCTCGACGAGGAAGGTCGTGATCTCCGCGATGAAGTCCAGCGCGTGGCGCTGCGACACTTCGGCAGCAGGAGAGGAGAAGGCGGCCCTCAGTTCCTCGACGCCCCGGAACCACATCTCCACCACGCCATCCACCGGCAGGGCCTCGTACCCCGTGCCGCCACCGGCCTGGCGCGCGACGACGAGGTTCTGCGTGTAGCCGGCGAGGGCTGGGAAGCGCCCCACCGCCTCCGCGTGGAAGCCGAACCACTCCTCGCGGAACCTCTCCGCGCTGATGTCAGGGCGGCGGCGCAGCAGGGACATGCGCTTCACCAGCGGCCCATCGGCCACCGGCACCACGGGGTTGGGCTCCGTTACCAGGATGCCGCGCAGCACGGCGAAGCGGTCGTTGTCCGGCCCGATCGGGGCCATGGCGGGCGAGGCGGCGGCCGCGTCCATCGCCTCCCGGCTGTCGAAGCGGAGCTGCGAGAGGCCGTCCAGCACCCAGCCGCCGCGCGCGTGGTCGATGGCCAGCTGCGAGCGGTCCGTGACGAGGTTCTGCTCGTAGCGGCGAAGGCCCGGCAGCCGCGCGGCCAGCGGCCCGTGCACCTCGCGCCAATAGCGGCTGAACTCATCGGGCGGGACATCCGGCCGCCGCTCCAGCAGGCCCATGCGGACGATCATCGCCGCTACGCCGCCAGGTAGCCGCCATCGACCACCAGCGTGCTGCCGGTGACGTAGCTGGACATGTCGGAGGCGAGGAAGACGACGGGCCCGACCAGCTCCTCCGGCTCCCCGTAGCGGCGCATGGGGATGCGGGCGAGGAAGCGGTCGGACCGCTCGGGGTTCAGGCGCGTGGCCTCGGTCATCCGGGTGGCGAAGGTGCCGGGGGCGATGGCGTTCACCCGCACCCCGTCCGGCGCCAGCTCCTGCGCCAGGGCCTGCGTCAGCGCGCGCACGCCGGCCTTGGAGACGGGATAGCTGACGGAGGTGTTGGTGGAGACGAAGGAGGCGATGGAGGCAATGTTGACCACCCGCCCCCGGCTGCGCCGCAGCGCCGGCAGGAAGGCGCGGGTGACGTTCATCGTGCCGCGCAGGTTGATGTCCATCGCCAGGTCCCAGGCGCGGTCCAGCGCGTCGTCGTCCACGGAGTGGCGGGGGCAGACGCCGGCATTGTTCACCAGCACGGAGAGGTCGCCCATCTCCGCCTCCAGCCGTGCGGCCAGCCCGCGGCAGGCCTCGAGGTCCGTGACGTCCAGCCCGTAGGCATTCGCTTGGCCGCCGGCCCCCGCGATACGCGCGGCCGTCTCCTCGGCCAGGGCGGCGTCGATGTCCGTCACCGCCACCCGCGCCCCGTGCCGCGCCAGGCCCAGCGCCATGGCGGCCCCGTTGCCCTGCCCGGCCCCGGTGACGAGCGCGACCTGTCCTGAAAGCAGCATGCCCGTCTCCTCCCGTGCCGCGGCGCGTCCATGGCGCGTCCGCTGGCTGGCCACCCATTGCCGGTGCCGTCCCGCAAGGGACCACTCACCGAATGAGTTCGCAAGAAACAAATTATCCAGGCCGGCGAGTTTTGTTCATTGCAGAACGCTTCGGCGACACTTAGCCTCTCCGACAAGGCCGGGCATCAAGACCCGGCAGCGATCTCGGGAGAGGAACGGGCCGCCGCGGCGCGCCTTCGCGGGCACTCGCCGCCCTCTTCCGCCAGCTTCGCCCCGGGAACGGGGCATTAGGAGGCAGAGGAGGAAACGATGACGCGACACCAACCCACCCGGCGGGATCTCGGGCGCGGCGCGCTCGCGGCGCTGCTGGCGGCGCCCGCACTGACCGGCCGCGCGATGGCGCAGGGCCAGCCGGTGAAGCTGGGCTTCAACGGCGACCTCGCCGCCTCGCCCTCCGCCCAGTCCGGCCGCGCCGCGGTGGTGGGGATCGAGGCCGCGATCGAGGACGTGAACAAGGAGGGCGGCGTGCTCGGCCGCCCGCTCTCCCTCGTGATCCGCGATGACCTCTCCCAGCCGCCCAAGTCGATCCAGAACATGAGCGACCTGATCGACAACGAGCGCGTGGTGGCGGTGCTCGGCCCGACGAATTCCGGCAACGCCTTGGCTTGGCGGCACATCCCCAATCAGAAGCGCATCCCCGTGATGGGCTGCATCGGCTCGGCCACCGACATCACCCGGCCGATGCGGGAAGGCGCGGACAACTACATGTTCCGCGTGGGCAGCGTGGACCGCACCCAGGTTGTGACGATCATGGGATACGCGAAGAAGAGCCCGCGCACGGGGAAGATCGGCTTCCTGACGGAGACCACCGGCTACGGCCAGGGTGGGCTGAAGGACCTGCAGGAGGTGGCGCAGGCCCAGGGCATGACGGCGGTGGCGAACGAGAAGTTCAACGTCAACGACACGGACATGACCTCCCAGCTCGCCAAGCTCCGCGCGGCGGGGGTGGAGACGGCGCTGGTCTGGGCGCAGGGCACGACGATCGGGCAGGTCATGCGGAGCATGGAGAAGATCAACTACTTCCCCGTGGTGCTGACGAGCTGGGCGGCGGACAACCTCAGCTTCATCAACGCCGCCGGCCCGCAGCTGGCGGAGAAGCCGGTCTTCCTCCGCACCGTGTCGGAGGACCGCACGCCGCACCAGCAGGCCTTCTTCGCCCGTATCCGCCCGAGGATCGACGCAGATTCCGCCTTCTCCTTCGCCGTGCACGGCTATGACGGCACGATGCTGCTCGCCCGCGCCATCGCGCAGGCCGGGCGCACGGACGGCCCGGCGGTGAAGGACGCGCTGGAGGACCTGCGCGGCACGCTCCAGGGCTACGCCAAGACCTACGACAAGCCCTTCAGCAGAACGGAGCACGAGGCGCTCGGCGCCGCCGACCAGCGCTGGACCTGCTGGCGGGACGGCAAGCTGGCCGCCTACTCCGACGACGTCGTGCGCGGCCTGCGCCCCGAGGACTTCAAGGGCTGACCGGCCAGCCGGCCCCGCGCGCCGCGGGGCCGGACCACCTTTCCAGGGATCCGATCCACCGCTCCGGCCAGCTGCCCGCGCGGATCGGACCCACCCGCCAGGAGGACCGCCCGTGCTGGCAACCGTGCTGCAGGCCCTGGTGAGCGGGCTGGCGATCGGCGGCGTCTACGCCCTGATCGCGCTCAGCTTCAGCATCACCTTCACTACCACCCGCACGCTGAACTTCGCCCAGGGCGAGTTCATCGGCGTGGGCGCCTTCCTCGGCGTCACCGTGCTCTACGCCCTCTCCTCGGGCGAGGGCGGCAGCTTCGCCGCGCTGGCGCCGGCCGCCTCCGCCGGCCTCCGCTATCCCGTGGCGGCGGTGGCCGTGGGCGCCGCCCTCGGCGCGCTGGGCCTCCTGCTGTTCCTGGCGGCGGTCCGGCCCTTCGCGGGGAAGCCCGGCATGTCCTGGGTGATGAGCACGATCGGCTTCGGCATCATCTTGCAGTCCCTCGGCCTCGCCGTCTGGGGGCCGGCGCCGGTGAACATGCCTTCCCCCTTCGGCGACGACGTGATCCGCCTGGGCGGCGCCGGTGTGCGGCCGCAGGAGCTTGCGGTGCTGACGGTGGCCGTGCTGCTGATGCTCGGCTTCGACCTCGTCATGCGCCGCACGCGGCTGGGCAAGGCGATGCGGGCCGTGGCGCACGACCCCAACGTGGCGGCGCTGATGGGCATCAACGTCACGGCGGTCATGCTCGGCGCCTTCGCTCTCTCCTCCGCGCTCGCCGGCATCGGCGGGGTGCTGGTGGCGCCGATCGCCTCCGCCTCCCTCTTCATGGGCGTCGGCATCGCGCTCAAGGCCTTTTCCGGCGCCATCCTCGGGGGGCTGGACAACCCGCGCGGCTGCATCTTCGGCGGCTTCGCCCTCGGCCTGATGGAATCCGGCGTGGCGCTCTGGCAGGCCCAGTGGCGCGAGATCGCGGTCTTCCTCCTCATCATCCTCGTCCTGGCCATCCGCCCCAACGGGCTGTTCGGCCGGCGCGCGCTGGACAAGGTGTGACGCCCATGCGCCATGCTCTCATCGCCGCTCTCGTCGCGGGCGCGGCGGCCGTCCTGGCCGGGGTCGTCACCAACGACTTCTACCTTCGCATCCTCTTCAACATCGGCATCTTCTTCCTCTGCGCCTCCGGCATGAACGTGCTGCTGGGCTATGCCGGGCAGAAGTCGCTCGGGCAGGCCGGCCTTTTCGCGGCCGGCGCCTATGGCGCGGCGCTGCTCACCACCTCCGCCTGGGACCTCGGCCCCTGGACGGCGCTGGTCCTCTCCACCGCCATCGCCGCGCTCTGCGGCGTGCTGATCGCCGCGCCCTCCCTCCGGGTGCGCGGCCCCAGCCTGGCCATGGTGACGCTGGCCTTCGGCATCGTGGTGGAGAAGCTGGTGACGGAGGCCGACATCTTCGGCGGCGCCATGGGCATCTACGCCATCAAGCCCCTCACCTTCGGCGGCGACCCGCTGGACATGAGGGGGTGGGTCTGGCTGGTGATCGCGCTCGGCCTCGTGCTGCACCTGCTGCTGCGGAACCTGCTCACCGGCCGCTAAGGCCGCGCCTTTCTCTCCCTCCAGGCGGACGAGGTCGCGGCGGGGGCCGTGGGCGTGGCGGTGCACCGCACCAAGGTGCTCGCCTTCGTCATCGCCGCGGCCAGCTGCGGGCTGGCGGGGGCGCTGGTCGCGCAGCAGAACCAGTACATCAACTCCGACTTCATCACCTTCAACCTCTCCATCAACATCCTGCTGCTCGTCCTCTTCGGCGGCGCCGGCTCGCTGGCCGGGCCGATCCTCGGCGCGGTGACGCTGACGGTGATCGGCGCCATGGTCGCCCGCTGGGCCTGGATCGAGCACTTCGTCCAGGGCGCCCTGCTCCTCTTCGCCCTCTACGTCATGCCAAAGGGGCTGGCCGGCGTGCTGGACGGCCTGTTCCGCCGCCGGCGCGGCGCCGCCGCCCGCCGCGCGGAGGCGCCCGCCCCGGATGCGCGCCTGCCGCTGCGCGAACGGCCCGCGACAGCGGGCCCGCTGCTCTCGGCGGAGGGCCTGAACAAGGCCTATGGCGGCGTCCGCCCGGCGCGCGACGTCTCCGCCCGCCTCACCCCCGGCCACATCCACGCGCTGATCGGCCCGAACGGGGCGGGGAAGAGCACGCTCATCAACATGCTTTCCGGCGTCGTGCGGCCGGATTCCGGGCGCACCCTCTTCCAGGGTGAACCCCTGGGGCGGGCATCCTCGCACGTCGTGTGCCGGCGCGGCATCGCCCGCACCTTCCAGAACCTGCGCCTGTTCCGCGACCTCTCCGTGCGCGACAACGTGCTGCTGGGCCAGCACACGCGGATGCGGAACGGCTTCCTCTCCTCCTCTCTCGGCCTGCCGCTCGCCTGGCGGGAGGAGCGGGCGGCGGAGGCGCGGGTGGCGGAGATCCTGCGCTTCCTCGGCCTCTCCGGCCTCGCGGACCAGCCCGCGGGCGCCCTGCCCTACGGCCTGCAGCGCCGGGTGGAGCTCGCCCGCGCCCTGGCGACGGAGCCGTACCTGCTGCTGCTGGACGAGCCGGCGGCCGGGCTGAACCCGCAGGAGACGGCGGAGCTCGGGAGGATCCTCCTCCGCATCCGCGACCAGGGCATCACCATGCTGCTGGTGGAGCATCACATGGACCTCGTCATGGCGATCTCCGACCACGTGATCGTGCTGGACTACGGCGCCGTCATCGCGGAGGGCGCGCCGGCCGCCGTGCAGGCCGATCCGCGCGTGATGGCCGCCTATCTCGGCACCGACGAGGCCGAGCCCGAGCCGCAGGCGGAGAGCCGGCTGGCGGTGGGGGCGTGAGCACGATGCTGGAGGTCCAGGGCGCCTGCATCGGCTACGGGCCGATCCAGGCCGTCAGCGACGTCTCGATCCGCGTGGATCAGGGGCAGGTCGTCGCCATCGTCGGCGCCAACGGCGCGGGCAAGACGACGCTGATGAAGGCGGTCGCGGGGCTACTGCCCCTCTCCGCCGGCCGCGTCCTCTTCGAGGGGCGGGAGATCACGGCGATGCCGCCGCACCGCCGCGTGCGCGCGGGCATCGCCCTCTCCCCCGAAGGGCGGCAGGTCTTCCCGGACCAGAGCGTGCGCGACAACCTGGAGCTGGGCGGGTGGTCGCGCGACCTCTCCCCCGCCGCGATGGAGGCGGCGATCGAGGCGCAGTACGCCCTGTTCCCTCGCCTTCGCGAGCGGCAGGACCAAATGGCCGTCACCCTCTCGGGCGGCGAGCAGCAGATGCTCGCCATCGCCCGCGCCTTGATGGGCGAGCCGCGCCTGCTGCTGCTGGACGAGCCCTCCCTCGGCCTGGCACCGCTGGTGATCCGGGAGATCTTCGGCATCATCCGCGACCTGCGGGCCCGCGGCATCACCGTGCTGCTGGTGGAGCAGATGGCGAACCTGGCGCTGGGCGTCGCCGACCAGGCCTATGTGCTGGAAACCGGCCGCGTCACGCTGTCCGGGACCGGCGCGGCGCTTCTGCAGCATCCGCAGGTGCGCGCGGCCTACCTCGGCGCGGGGCACTGACCGGGGCGGCGCGCTCCGGGTTCTGGTGGCCCAGCTCCGAGGAGAGGCGGCGGGAAAGGGCGAGCACGGCGGCGGCCTGCGCGCTCTCCGGCCCGCAATCCAGCGTGCCCTCGTTGCCGATCGCGGTGATGGCCAGCTGCATCTGCCCGGTATGGTCGAAGACCGGCGCGCTGATGGCGTTGATGCCCGGGACCGGCACGCCCTCCGTCGTCGAGTAGCCCAGGGTGCGAATGGCGGCGATGTCGCGCTCCAGCCGCCCTTCGGAGGTCGCGCGCCCGACCTTGCGCTCCGTGCCGCCGGTGCCGCGCAGTTCCTCCTCCAGCAGCGGCCGGATCTGGGCGGCGGGCATGAAGGCGGCGAAGAGCTGTCCGGTGGCCGTGCCCGTGATGGTGTAGACGGAACCGGCCCGCAGGTTCACGTGGATGGCGCGGGTGGATTCCTGCACCTGGATGATCGTCGGGCCGTGCGTGCCCCAAACGGCGATGGTGACCATCAGCCCCATGTCAGCCGCGAACTCGGCGGCGGCCTTGCTGGCCATGCGCAGGGGATCGGCGCCGCGCATGCGCACCAGCCCGATCTCCAGCGCGAAGGGGCCCAGGGCGTAGCGCCCGCTCACCTCGTCCTGCTCCACGAGGCCGATCTTGCGGTAGCTGAGGAGGTAGGCGTGCGCCTGGGCCGGGGTCAGCCCCGCCGCTCCGGCCAGGTCGCGCAGCATGGCGGGCTGGCCGACATCCACCAGCGCCCGCAGCAGCCGGCCGCCGACCTCGATGGACTGTACGCCCCGGCCTTCCACCATCGCCCGACCTCCGGATGTGCAGAGAAGTGAGTGCCCGCCACGATACCACATCGCCCCGCCTGTCCCGAACGGGGCCGGAGCTGGCTCCCCGTCCGACCAGGTCCTCGCCCATCATCGCGAGGGCAACCGGCCGGGAGACGCACTGCACTTCAGCCCTCCGCTCTGCCGCTACCCGGCGCGCTGCGGCCTTGCTTCCGGGAGCGGAGCGGAGCCAAATCGGCGGAACGACGCCGTGCGCGTGGCCCCTGTGCCGGCGCCGAGGGCAGAACCGAAGAAGGGAGGATGCGACGATGAGGATCAACCGGATCGGCCGCGCGCTGCTCGTTTCCGCGATGCTGGCCGGGGGTGGGGCGCCGCTCTCCGCGCAGCCGGTCGCCAGCGTGACCGGGACCGGCATCGCCTCGCCCGCCTCGCTCGTCTTCATCGGCAACAGCTTCTTTTACTACAACAACGGGATCACCAACCACGTCTCCGAGTTCCTGCGCGCCGCCGCCCCCGCGCAGCGCCTGCGCTCCACCCTCATCGGCATCGGTGGTTCCGGCTTCGACTGGCACGACGTGGATTCATATTTCCGCCCGAACGCGGTGGCGCGCTACACCATCGACCGGAACAACGTCCTCACGCCCAACAGGGACGCGCGGCTGTTCGATGTCGCCGTCATGATGGATTGCAGCCAGTGCCCGGTGCACCCGGACATGAAGGACGTTTTCACCGACTACGCCCGGCGCCATGCCGGGACGGTGCGCCGCCACGGCGCGCAGCCCGTGTTCTTCATGTCCTGGGCCTATCTCGACAAGCCGGAGATGACCGCCGGGCTCGCCGAGGCCTATACCCGCGCCGGCAACGAGAACGACGCGCTGGTGATCCCGGCCGGCCTCGCCTTCGCGCGCGTGGTCACGGAGCGGCCGGAGATCAGCCTCTACGTCGCGGACAAGCGGCACCCGAGCCTGGCCGGAACCTATCTCGCCGCGGCCGTCACCTACGCCGCGCTGTTCAACAGGTCTCCTGTCGGCTCGAGCTACACTGCGGGGCTGGATCCCGCCGTCGCGCGCACCCTGCAGGACGCCGCCTGGGCCACGGTGCGCGAGTACCTGCGCCGCTGACAGGCGTGCCGCGGGGCCGGTGACCGGGAGTCCTGGCCGGGCCGCTGCTGAACGCCCTGGTGCAGCACGACCCTGGTGTTCCCGAGCCATCGGCCCATCGCCGTCACCGAGGGCATGCGGACCCGGGATCCCGGAGCGATCCGCCTGGCAACCGCCGTCGACATCGCGCGCGATGTCGCACCGGCCGGCGCGGGGCGGGACGTCCTGCGCGCCGGGACGGCGAGCACCGGCAAGGCGGCAAAGGCCGCGGCGTCGATGGCGCGCGCTCAGCGGTGGGTTGCCGTCGGCCTCGTGGCGGAAGCGACACGGCGATGCTGAGCACGCCGGTCGGCCCCCACTGCATCGGCGGGAACCGGACAGCCCGGCAGTTCAGCCCTGCGCCCCTTCCGTCGAAAAACCCCGGCCGCTGATCGGGCGGAGTTCGGCTACGCCGCCCTTGGCGGGCGCCGGACGGCCCTTCTACCCGCGCGAGATCCCGAGGGCCGCCGCCCGCCCCGCGGGGTCGGTCTGCCGCGCCGCGCTGCGCCCCTTCGCGAGGACGGCGTCGGCCTCCCCGGGCGGCAGCAGCGCGGCCTCGCGCTGGGCGTCCGCGTCGCGCCCGGCGATGGCGAGGACGAGCACGAGGGTGCCGCGCTGGGCGGGGCCGCTGCCGGGGGCGGCCATGGCGCGGCCCGCCTCCTCCATCGCCGCGTCGGCCTGCCCCGCCACCGCTAGGGAGAGGGCGAGGTTGGCGCGGAGGGCGGGGTCGTTCGGGTTCACGGCGAGGCCGCGGCGATAGGCCTCCGCGGCCTCCGCCTGCCGGCCCAGGAGGTCGAGGGCGACGCCCTGGAGGCGAGGGGTCCGGGCGTCGCGGCCGCTGGACCCGGCGATGGGGGCGAGGAGGTCCAGCGCCACCCCGGCGGAGGCGCGGTCGCCGCGCCGCAGCAGCAGGCCGGCGGCGGCCTTCCGGGCCTCGGCATTGCCGGGATCGGCCGCCACGGCCTCCATGTAGGCGCGCATGGCCGCGTCGGGGTCGCCCTGGCGGGCGCGGAGGTTGGCGAGGCGGAGGCGCGGCTCCGGGTCGGTCGGGTCGCGCTCCGCGGCGCCGCGGTAGAAGGTCTCGGCGGTGGAGAGCTCGCCGCTGTCCAGCATGTGGTCGCCGACGCGCAGCATGGAGCGGGAGGTGCTGCGGTCCGAGGTCGGCGCGTCCCCGGCGCAGGCCGAGAGCGCGAGGAGGGTGGCGGCCAGGAGGGGGACTCGCGGCATGGTCATTCCGTATCGGCTCCTGGCAGGGCGGCCGGACCTGCCGCGCGGCTAGCGGGCGGCAACGCGCAGGCGCGGCGGCGCACGGTAGGCCGCGGCCACGGGCGTTGCCAGGGGGGCTGCCATGGGGGTTGCCAGGGGGGTTGCCAGGGGTGCAGCCGGTCCGGGACCCGGCGCGCGCCGGGTGGAGGCGCGGCCGGTGCAGGCCAGGCCGGCGGAGACGGCGCCCCCGGCCGCGTCGCCGCCCGCGCGCACCACGACCACGGCGGCACCGCGCCGCGTGCAGGCGGCCGGGCGCGGCCGGGGGGCCGGAGCGGACGCAGGGGCGGCGCCGTCCCAGGGGCGGCCGAGCTGCGCCAGGGCCACGCGCTGGCCGTAGGCCGCCCCACGCTCCGGGTCGCCGGAGTGGTAGCGCGCCACGGCGGCCTCCCAGCCCCCGGTCTCCGCGCGCAGGCGCAGCAGGAAGGCGGCGGCGTAGCGCACGTTCGTCAGCGGGTCGAAGGCGTCGGCGAGGCTCGCGAAGGCGGCGGGGTGGTGGAGAAGGTTCACCTGCATGCAGCCCACATCCACGGACTGCACGCCCCGCGCCCGCAGCGCCGCCACCTCGGCGATCGCGGCGGCGCGGCTCTCGGCGAAGCGGCCCTCGCCGGCGGCGTTATAGGCCCAGGGCCATGGCCAGAGCGGGGGGCCGCCCGGGCCGGAGGGATCGGCGCGCCCGCTCTCCACCCGCGCGATGGCGGCCAGCAGGCCCGGCGTGATGCCGGAACCCGGCTCCACCCGCGCGATCGCGGCCATGCAGGCGGCGCGGTCGTCCACCTCCTGCGCGCGGGCGGGGCCGTGCGCCACGAGAAAGGCCGCGAGCGCGACGAGGCGAAGGGCGCGGCTCACGGACAGCTCACAGGCAATTCACGGAACAGTTCACGGGCGGGTCAGGGTCGTCGCCACCGCCTCGATCCGGCGCCCGTTCGGGCCCTCCTCCAGCTCCATCCGGACGAGCACGCCCGTGGCGCGGTCGATCCAGGCCCGCATCGTCTGCACCCGGTCGGCCGAGCGCTGGTAGCGGAAGTCGATCCGCGCGGCCTCGAAGCGCCCCGCCGGAACCTCCAGCGCCTCGTAGCCGGCGAAGGTCAGCTCCGTCGCGCCGGCATTGCCGGTCCCGCCGGGACGGGGCGGGCGCCGGGCGACGGCGCCGGGCCGGGCGGGAAAGAAGCCGCGCTCCAGCGTCTCGAGGAGAGCGCGCCCGGAGGGATCCTCGTCCCCCGCGAGGCCGAGCACCCAGGGGGTCCGCTGGCCGGCAACGCGGCAGAGCAGCGGGCCGCCGGCCGTGCCCTCGTGGCGCATCGTGACCGGCGGGGCGTAGGTGGCCGCCGTGCCGGGCGCGGGGCAGGCGAAGCTCCACGCCGCTTCCGCCTCAGCAGCGGGCGCCGTGGCGGGCACCGCAGCGGTCGGGGCGAGCGCGAGGAGCGCGGCGGCGAGAGAGGTGCGGAGCGGCATGGGGCGGAACCTGCCCGGCGGCGCCGCGCGGCGCAGCCCCGAAAAGCCGGGCCTCGCGGCATCGTGCGCCGCCTCACGGCCCGCCCGGCGGAAGCTCCTGAGGCGCCCTCCGCGGCGGAGCCCGGGCCAGGCGGGGTTGCGCGGCCCCGTCGCCGAGCCCTCCTTCACGAGCCGCGCAGCAAGGTCCGGCTTACCGGACGGCCCGCCCCGGTGCAGAAGACGATCCGTCCCGCAGCGACCGAATCGGAGCCCCCCATGGACATCACCGGCAACACCATCCTTGTCACGGGCGGCGGCACCGGCATCGGCCGCGGCCTCGCCGAGGCGCTGCACGCGGCGGGCAACGCCGTCATCATCGCCGGGCGCCGCCGCGCGCCGCTGGAGGAGGTGGCGGCGGGCCGTCCCGGTCTGCACGTCGCCACCCTCGACATCGACGACGCCGCCGCGATCCGCGACTTCGCCGCGCGGATGGCCGCGGAGCACCCCGGGCTGAACGTCCTTGTCAACAACGCCGGCATCATGCGCGTGGAGAACGTGCTCGCCGACCCCGAAGCCCTGTCCATCGCCGAGGCCACGATCACCACCAATCTGCTGGGCCCGATCCGCCTGACCGCGGCCCTGCTGCCGCAGCTGCTGGCGCGGCCGAAGGCGGCGGTGGTGAACGTCTCCTCCGGCCTCGCCTTCGTGCCGCGCGCGGACACGCCCACCTACTCGGCGACGAAGGCCGCGATCCACTCCTACAGCGTCTCGCTCCGCCACCAGCTGCGGGACACCCCCGTGAGGGTAATCGAGCTGGCGCCGCCGCTGGTGGCGACCGACCTGACGCCGGGCCAGCGCGAGAACCCGCGCGCGCTGCCGCTGGAGAGCTTCATCCGCGAGAGCATGGCCCTGCTCTCGGCCGAGCCGGACGCCGACGAGATCCTGGTGGAGCGGGTGAAGGCGCAGCGGACCGCCGAGGCCACCGGCCGCTTCGCGGCGGTGTTCGACCTGATCAACCCGCGTTGAGGGGGACGCCCAAGGAGACGCTCCGGCGCCGCGCCCCCTCCTGTTGACCCGGCGGCGCTTCCGCCGCTTGCTGGGGGCCTGGACGGCCGGTTACGCCCGGCACCGGCCGGCCCTCGCACCGCCCGGGCCGGCCACCGTAGGGGCCGGGCCCGAAGACATCGGGCACGAGGAAGGGATGAACTCCGGGAGATGAGCTTGAACCTGTCGCGCTTCCGCGTCGGCTACCTCGAGAGGCCGATGAACGAATCCTTCCTGACCACGGCGGCAGGGTTCCCGGATCTGGAGGTCCGCCGGATCGCGCTCGACCAGCCGGAAGCGGCGGTCGCCGCCGCGCTGGCGGAGTGCCACGGCTACTACGCCTGGGCGGCGCGGCACGAGCTGCCGCTGCCCTGGCACGTGACCCCGGCGCTGCTGGCGCGGCTCCCGGACCTGCTCGTGGTCGCCAGCTACGGCGCGGGCTACGACACGATCGACGTCGAGGCCTGCACCGCCGCGGGGGTCGCCGTGGTGAACCAGGCCGGCGGCAATGCGGAGGGCGTGGCCGAGCACGCGCTGGGCATGATCCTCCTCCTCCTCAAGCGCGTGCCGGAGGCGCAGGCGGCGATGCGGGCCGGCACGGTGAGCGACCGGAACGCGCTGATCGGCCGGGAGCTGGCCGGCCGCACGGTCGGGCTTGTCGGGCTCGGCCATGTCGGCGCGCGCATGGCGCAGCTGCTGGCCGTGTTCGGCTGCCGGGTCCTGGCCGCCGATCCCGCGCTGGACGCTGCCACGATCGCCGGGCGGGGCGCGACGAAGGTGGAGCTGCCGGAGCTGCTCGGCGCGGCGGACATCGTCTCGCTCCACTGCCCGCTGACGGCCGAGACGCGCGGGATGATCGACGCGGCGGCGATCGGGCGGATGCGGCCCGGCGCCATCCTCGTCACCACCGCGCGCGGGTTCATCCTGGACGAGGCGGCCCTCCTCTCCGCCCTGCAGGAGGGGCGGCTGGGCGGCGCGGGGCTGGACGTGTGGGAGGAGGAGCCTCCCCCCGCCTCCCACCCGCTGCTGGCGCACCCGGCCGTGCTCGCCTCGCCCCATACCGCCGGGGTGACGGCCGAGAGCCGCGCGCGGGTGGCGAGCATGGCGGCCGAGGCCTTCGGGGCCGCCGTCCACGGCCTTCCCCCGAGGCTGGTGAACCCCGAGGTCGCGGACCGCTTCCTGGCCCGCCGCGACGCGCTGCTCAGGGCCGCGGCCTGAGCCCGGCGCCGCGCCGGGCCTCGTGATGGAGGAGGACCTCGCGGCCGGCCCAGGTGCTGCATGACCGGCGCCGGCGCTCCGCCGGCCGCCACCTCCATCGGCAGGTCCCCCCGCGCTCCGCGCCGTGATCGACGCGCTGCGCCGGACCGGGGATGCCTCCGCCCCGGGACGGATCCGGGCGGGGAACCTCTCCGTCACTCCCGCCGGACGCGCTCCCAGAGGATGCGGATCATGGTTCCCTCCGGCCGCCGGAAGACCTCCGTCATCCGGTCTCCCGCCACATCGAACCGCAGCTGCTCCCGGGTCCTGACGCCTCCGACCCAGTTCGGGAAGGTCGAGCCCTCGACCCGGTTGCCGCTGAAGTCGCCGTTCCCGTCCACGGTGTAGCGGCCGAAGAAGCCGATGCTGCCGGCCATGGCGGCCCGGTTCTCCTCGGCCGTGCCCTGCCCGCGCACGTCGGAGGCGAAGCGGGGGACGCGCGGGTCGGTCAGCACCTCGACGAAGGTGAGCTCCGGCGTGAACACGAGCCAGCCATGGGGATCGGGGCCGTAGGCGGGCGTGTTCGCGCCCTCGGGGTCGATCTGCGCCGAGACCATGCGCCAGGTGCCGACGAGCTTGTTGGGCGCGGCGGGCTGGGCGCCGGCCGTCACCGGGAGGATCGCGAGGGCGCCCGCCAGGCAGGCGAGGAGACGGCGTTGCATGGGCGATGGCTCCTTCAGGCCGCGTCCGGCCGATCGGCGGAGAAGGCGACGTCCCGCTGGGCGTGGAGGGAATCCAGCCGCTGCCGGAGCGCCGCGCCGACGCTCTCATAGGCCGTGCTGCCGAGGGTGAGGCGCAGGGCGGGCCGTGCCTCGTCCGCGGCGGCGATGATGGCGCGCACCGTGCGCTCCGCGTCGCCCTTGATGGCGAAGCCGTCGCCGAGGATGGCCCTGCGGATCTCGCCGGCCGGCGTCCGCTCATAGGCCTCCATCGGCTCGGCGCGGTCGAGCGCCGCCCCGAAGCCGGTCGCCGTCGGGCCGGGCTCGGCGATGACGAAGTCGATCCCGAAGGGGGCGACCTCCTGCGCCACGGCCTCGACGAAGCCCTCGATGCCCCACTTGGTGGCGTGATAGAGGCCGAAGCCGGGATAGGCGATCTGCCCGCCCTCCGAGGAGACCTGGACGATCCGCCCGCCGCCCTGCCGGCGCAGCGGCGGGATGGCCGCCCGGATCAGCTGGATGGAGCCCGTCAGGTTCGTGGCGATCTGCCGGTCGATCTGCGCGTCCGAGAGCTCCTCGGCCGCGCCGAACAGGCCGTAGCCCGCGTTGCTCACCACGACGTCGATCCGGCCGCAGCGCTGCACGGCCTCGTCCACCGCCCGGCGGATGCTCGCGGCGTCCATCATGTCGAGGCGGATGGCCAGGAGGGCCTCGCCGTAGCGGCCCTCGAGGTCGGCCAAGGCCTCGGTCCGCCGCACGGCGCCGACGACGCGGTCGCCCCGCGCCAGCAGCTCCTCCGCCATCACCTTCCCGAGCCCCGACGAGGCGCCGGTCACGAACCACGTCTTCATGCCACCGATCCCTTCTGTTGCCGGTCCCAGGTGGCATCGTGGCGGCGGCGCGATAATCTCTCCAATCCCGGATGTGGACGTGAGGAGGGTTCACCAGTGCCGCGGCCGACGCTGAACGATCTCGCCGCCTTCTCCGCCGTCGCCGGCCAGAGGAGCTTCCGCAAGGCCGCCGATCAGCTCGGCGTCTCCCGCTCGGCCCTCAGCCACGCGCTGAACGGGCTGGAGCTGCGCCTCGGCGTCCGCCTCCTCCATCGGACCACCCGCAGCGTCTCGCCCACCGAGGCGGGGGCGCGCCTCCTCGAGCGGCTCGATCCCGTGCTGCGCGACCTCGACGCCGCGCTCGACGGGCTGACGGAGACGGGCGCGGCGCCCGCCGGCCCGCTCCGGATCAACGCGAACCGGAGCGGCGCGCGCTGGCTGCTGCGCCGCGTGGTCCCGGCCTTCCGGGCGCGCTACCCGGGCGTGGAGCTCGACCTCGTCTCCGAGGGGCGCCTGGTCGACATCGTCGAGGGCGGCTTCGACGCGGGCGTGCGCCTCGCGGAGGCGGTGCCGCGGGACATGATCGCGGTACCCGTCGCCGGCGAGGTCCGCTTCGTCGCGGTCGCCTCCCCCGCCTACCTGGCGGGCCGGCCGCCCCTGACGGTGCCGGACGACCTGGAGCGGCACGACTGCATCCGCCAGCGCCTGCCCAGCGGGAAGCGGTACCGGTGGGAGTTCAGCCGGCACGGGACGAGCATCGCCGTGGACGCGCCCGGCGCGCTGACGCTCGACGACAACGACCTCATGGTGCAGGCGGCGGCGGACGGGCTGGGCATCGCCTACGTGCCGGAACCCTTCGCGCGGGAGGTGCTGCGCGCCGGAGGGCTCGTGACGGTGCTCGACGAGTGGTGCCCGCCGGGGCCGGGACTGATGCTCTACTACCCCGGGCGGCGCCACGTGCCCGCCGCGCTGAAGGCCTTCATCGGCGTGCTGAGGGAAGCCAATCGCGACGCGGCGGAGGGGTGACGCAGGCGGCCCAGAGGTGGTCCTGGTCCCGCAGAAAGGGGTGGTCCTGGCACGTCAGGCAGGCGGCCATCGCCTCGCCCTCTACCTCGGGCTGCAGGGCGGCCCGGCGGGTCTCCGCGGCGGCGGGACCGCCCGCCAGGAGCAGCACGGGCGCCGCGGCGAGCGCGAGGCGGGGCGAACCCTACCATTCCAACCGCTCCGCCGCGCGCGCCGCCCCTTCCGGACCCAGGAACCGGCCCAGCCGCGCGAGGAGCTCGGCGCGCCAGGCGGGCCTCGGCTCGAAACTCTCATCCAGGAGATCCTCTCCCGCCTCCTCGTGCAGCGCGCCGAAGGTGCCGAGCGCGGCGATGGCGGCGAGGATGCCGGGGAAGAGCGGCGCGGGGTTCCAGGCGCCCTCGCCATGGCGGGCGTGCAGCACCGCCCCGCCCTCGCGGTCGAGGATGAAGGGGTCGCCACCCTGCTCCGCGACGACGAGCCAGTGGTCCGGCCAGTCCGGCAGGCGCCGGCCGTCCCGGCCATTCCAGCGATAGCCCTCCTGCAGGGCCCAGAGGGCAGAGAGCGAGGGAATGCGGATCTCGTTGCCGTAATGCGGGATCAGGAGCGCGCCCGCCTCACCCATGGGCCCGACCTCGGCGTAGAGGCGGGCGAGTTCGGGTGGCAGGGCGCCCTCCCCGTTCCAGTCCGAGGCGGGCTGCGGGCGGAGCGCGCCAAAGCGCGACAGCAGCGCGCAAACCTCGTCGGGCGTCGTGGGAGCAGGCATCACGCGGGATCGCCCCCGGCCGCCGGCACGGCCGCGATGCCGGACGCCGCCGCCCAGGCATTCAGGTCCGTCTTGCGGATCGCCGCCGCCATCATGTCCGGGAACAGGTCCGGCGTGCAGGCGAAGGCGGGCACGCCGAGGGCGGCCAGGCGCGCGGCGAGGCCGCGGTCGTAGGACGGCGCGCCCTCGTCGGAGAGGGCCAGCAGCGCCACCACCTGCACGCCCGCGCCGACGAGGCGCTGCGCCCGGGTAAGCAGCCCCGCCTCCACCCCGCCCTCGTAGAGGTCAGAGATCAGCACCAGCACCGTGTCCTCCGGCCGGGTGATGCGGGATTCGCAGTACCCCACCGCGCGGTTGATGTCCGTGCCGCCGCCGAGCTGCACGGAGAACAGCACCTCCACGGGGTCGTCCATCTCGTCGGTCAGGTCCACCACCTCCGTGTCGAAGACCACGAGGCGGGTGGAGACGGCGGGCAGCGAGGCCATCACCGCGCCGAAGATGCTGGAATAAACGACGGAGTTCGCCATCGACCCGGACTGGTCAATGCAGAGGATCACGTCCTTCAGGCTGCCGCGGCTGCGGCGCCCGTGGCCGATCCGCGTCTCCGGGATGATCGTGCGGTACTCCGCCTGGTAGTGGCGGAGGTTGGCGCGGATGGTGCGGTTCCAGTCGATCTCCGCGTGGCGCGGGCGGCGGTTGATCGTGGCGCGGTCGATCGCCCCCTTCACCGCCTGCCGCATCGGCTCCTCCAGCTTCTGCAGCAGCGCCTCCACCACCTTGCGCACCACCAGCCGCGCCGTCTCCTTCGTGCGGCCGCCGAGCAGGCCGCGCATGGAGATGAGGGTGGAGACGAGGGAGACGTCCGGCACCACCGCCTCCAGCATCTCCGGCTCGGACAGCATGCGCTTCAGGTCCAGCCGCTCGAAGGCGTCGCGCTGCATCACCTGCACGACCGATGCCGGGAAGTAGTCGCGGATGTCGCCGAGCCAGCGCGGCACGGAGGGCGCGGAGGCACCGAGCCCGCCCTTGCGGTCGGAATCGTAGAGGGCGCCCAGCGCGCCATCCATCCGGCGGTCGGCCTCGGCGAGGGAGAACCCCGTGCCGTCCGCGGCGCCGCCGCCGAGCACCAGGCGCCAGCGGCGCAGGCGCTCCTCCTCCGCACTCATGGCGCGTCCTCCGTGGCTGCGGGCACGGTCCTGGGCGCGGGCCCGAAAAGGAGCTCGAGGATGGGCATCACCTTCGCCGCGCGCGCCGCGTCGAAGACGTGGCCGGGCGGCGCGTCGATCGCGGCGGGGCCGCCGGGGCGGCGCAGCGCCTCGCCGATCATCCGGCGCTCCCCGGCCGCGATCGTCGCGAAGGTGCGGCGCACCAGGGGCAGCAGCTCGACGAAGACGCCCTCCTCCAGCCCGCCCAGCCACTCGTCCACCACGGCCAGCAACCCCTGGCCGTGCAGCAGCGCCGTGCCGCTGCTCTCCAGGAAGCCCTCGATCCAGGCCGCTCCGGCAGGGGCGCCGGCGGCGGGGGAAAGGGCGCGGCGGAGCCGGCCGCCCGCCTCCTCCACGGGAATCGCGCCGTCGTCGAAGAGCAGGCGCACGGCGCGGCCGACGAGGCGGCCATGCACGTGCTCCTGGTCCGCCAGCGTGCGCAGCGCCTCCGTCCAGGGCGCCTTCAGCGCCGCGTCCTCCAGCAGCGCCACGGCGGAGGAGACGCCGACGACGCGCCTCGTCGCTGCCGCCGCCGCGTCGTCGTCCAGGCTCTGGCAGGCCGCCACCAGCCCGGCTGCCACGCGCGGCATCAGCCCGCGCAGCACCGCCAGCACCGGCGCCGTGTCCGAGGAGCGGACGGAGCCGTAGCGGGCCAGCTCCGCCAGCGGCGGCATCGCGTCCATCAGGTCGAAGACATCGGCCGAGACGGCGGCGCGGTCGTCGACGGCGCGGATCACCTCCGCGCCCGCATCGGCCAGGTCGGCGTCCAGCAGGGTGCCGATCAGCCCGGCCAGCTGCGCCACGCTTCCCGCCCCGCGCGCCTTCGCGCGCACGCGGCCCGCCGCCGCCTCCGCCACCGTGCCGCCATCGACGGAGGCCGCGACCAGCTCCACCACCCAGTCCGGCTGCCAGGAGAGGAACCAGCCCTCCTTGAAGGTGCCGCGCCCGCGCGCCTCCCGCCTTACACCCCAGGGAATGCCGATCAGCGCCAGGCGGTTGAGGAAGTGGCTGCGGGCGAGGTCCGTCTCCTTCCGCAGGTCCAGCACCAGTTCCCCGGCATCCCCGCCGGGCTTCAGGCGCAGGCGCTTGCACTGCGCGGCGAAATCCGCCTCCACGGGGGTGGAGGGGGCTTCCGGCGGCGTGGCGCCCAGGCGCTCCCCGATCGCCAGCTTGCGGCGGATCAGCGCCATCGGCGCCTCGTCCGCGAAGCACAGCGTGGCCCGCGCCGCCTCGTCCAGGTCCTCCAGGGATGGGCGCGCGCGGCCGCGGAAGCCGGCCAGCGCCTCGGCCAGCCGCGCCGCCTCGATCACTGAGGCGGGGGAGGCGTCCAGGTCCTCTGCCCGCAGCAGGGCGGCGGCGCGGGCCAGCCAGCGGGCGGCCACCCGGCCCTCGTGGTGCCACAGCGTGTCGTACCATTCCGGGGAGAGCACGCCGGCGCGGTAGCCGCTGGCCAGGGCCAGCCGCTCGTAGGACCAGGGCACCCAGCCGGCCGCGACCTTCACCTTCGGCAGGCCCTTCAGCATGGCGTTGTCCGCGGCCGCCTGCCCGCGCGCGTCGTGCCGGGCCAGGGCGGGGACGTGCCAGGCGCCGCAGACCACCGCGACCCGCGCGAAGCCCTCCTTCGCGGCGCGGCGGATGCCGGCGCGCATCGTCGCCTCGCGCGCCCTCTCGCGGAAATCGTCGTCGGGCCGCGCGTCGGCCGCCTCGCGCAGCGCGCCCATGGCCTCCGCGATGGCGGCGAAGACGTCGCCGTCCTCGCCCGCGCGGCTCTCCACCAGCGCGTCCCACCAGCGCTCGCCGTCCGGGTAGCCCGCGGCCCCGGCCAGCTCGCCGAAGGGGTCGCGCCGGATCGCCTCCGGCGTCGCCGCCGCCGGGGCCTCGCCAGGGCCGGAACCCGCCTCTGCAACCGGGGCGTTGCCCGCGTCGCCGTCCAGCGGGGGCGGTGGCTCCGCGGGCTCCTCCCCGCCATCCGGGGCGGCTTCCTCCGGCGCACCGAACCCGTCCGCCAGCTGCACGGCCTGCGGCAGGTCGATCAGACGCACCGGCACGGCGGCCGCCAGCGCATGGCGGATCGCCACCCATTCCGGCGAGAAATCCGCGAAGGGGAAGAAGGCGCAGTCGCGCGGCCGGTCCGGCCGATAGACGAAGAGCGCGACGGGCGGCGCCATCGCCGCGTGCGCCGCGAGCGGGAGGAGGTCCTCCGCGTCCGGCGGCCCCTCGATCAGCACGAGATCCGGTTGGTACGCCTCCAGCGCCGCGCGCAGGCTGCGCGCCGATCCCGGCCCGTGGTGGCGGATGCCGAAGAGGCGGATATCCGGCACCGGCGCGGGCTCAGGCGCTCTCGCGGGCGGCGCGGTAGAGGTCCTTCCACCCGTCCCGCTCCTTCACCACCGTCTCCAGGTATTCCCGCCACACGATCGCGTCCTGCACGGGGTCCTTCACCACGGCGCCCGCGATGCCGGAGACGAGGTCGCGCGCCGAGAGCCGGCCATCGCCGAAATGCGCGGCCAGCGCGAGCCCGTTGCCGACCACGCTGATCGCCTCCGCCGTGGAGAGGGTGCCGGAGGGCTGCTTCACCTTCGACTTGCCGTCCTCCGTCACGCCCATCCGAAGCTCGCGGAAGATCGTCACCACGCGGCGGATCTGCTCGGCGCCCGGCGGCTCCGCCGGGATCTCGAAGGCGCGGCCGAGAGCGGCCACGCGCGTCTCCACGATGGCGATCTCCGCCTCGATCGTGGCCGGCGGCGGCAGCACCACCGTGTTGAAGCGGCGCTTCAGCGCGCTGGACAGCTCGTTCACGCCGCGGTCGCGGTTGTTGGCGGTGGCGATGAGGTTGAAGCCGCGCGCGGCCGGGATCTCGTCGTTCAGCTCGGGGATCGGCAGCGTCTTCTCCGACAGCACGGTGATGAAGCTGTCCTGCGTCTCCGACGGGATGCGCGTCAGCTCCTCCACGCGCCCGATCCGCCCCTCCTGCATGGCGCGCATCACGGGGGAGGCGACCACCGCCTCCCGGCTCGGCCCCTTCGCCAGCAGCAGGGCGTAGTTCCAGCCGTAGCGGATCGCCTCCTCGCTCGTGCCCGCGGTGCCCTGCACGATCAGGCGGGAGTTGCCGGAGATGGCGGCGGCCAGATGCTCGCTCACCCAGCTCTTCGCGGTGCCGGGCACGCCCAGCAGCAGCAGCGCGCGGTCGGTGGCCAGCGTCGCCACCGCCACCTCCATCAGGCGGCGGTCGCCGATGTATTTCGGCGTGATCTCCGCGCCGCTCTCCAGCCGCCCGCCCATCAGGTAGGTCACCACGGCCTGGGGCGAGAGGTTCCAGTTCGGCGGGCGCGAGCGCGTGTCGGCGGCGCGCAGGGCCTCGAGCTCGGCGGCGAAGGCGTGCTCCGCGGCGGGGCGGATGGAGGAGGCCCCGTTCCCATCTGTCTGCGTCATGGCTCAGTCCCTCTCCCCTGTCCCGAATTCCCGGCGCATGGCCAGGCGCAGCGCCAGCACCTCGGCCAGGCCGGTCGCCTGGTTGCGCAGCTGCTGCTCCGTCTGATCGGCGCTCTCGGCCGGCAGGTCTTCCAGCAGGGCGGCGGCCGCGGCGGCGGTCCGCTCCGAGGGCGCGCAGGCCTGGCTGGACCGGCCGATCGCCCAGGACTTCACCAGCGCCTGCCGCCCCGCGCGCGTGGCCCGCAGGGTCGCGGAGAACCAGCGGATCAGCGCCTCGGAGAAGCCTTCCGAGAAGGCGTGCGGCGCGTTGCCGAGTAGCGTGATCACCGCCTCCGCCCCGCGCGTGCGGAACGACTCCTGCACCAGCCGCTCCCACTCCTCCGCCGGCAGCGCCGCGGCGGCGCGGGCCCAGAGGCCCGGCATCGGCTTCGGGTCCTTCACGTCGGGAAGGCGCCCGGCGGCGGCCTCGCCCAGCACGGCCGCCAGCTCGCGGGCCCAGGCATGGTCGTCCTCGCGCCGCATCGCCGCCATCAGCCCCTCCAGGATGGAGAGGGGGAAGTCGCTCCGCAGCGCCAGCTCGATCAGGAGGCGCGGCGGGTGCGCGGACAGGGCGCGCAGCGGGGCGGCGGCCAGGATATCGCGCAGCAGCCCGGCCCGGCGGCCGGTGTCGCGCTCCCAGCTCCTCGGCGCCACGCCGTCCCGCGCCAGCTCCGGCGATTCCTCGGGCAGGGCCACCGTCAGCGCGTGCTGCGTGCCGAGCAGGAAGCGCTTGCGGCTCTCCACCACCAGCGCCGCCGCCACTCGCGCCGCCATGCGGTCCGCGAAGCGCGAGCGCGGCAGCCGGGCCAGCAGGCGCTGCGCGGCGGACCGCACCCCCAGGGCACGGTCGTCGAGGCAGGCTTCCAGGAACGGCTCGTCGGAGTCATTCAGCCCGGCGCGCATCGCCTCCACAAGGTGCTGCCGCATCTCGGCCCTCTCGGCCTTGAACCCGGCCTGCAGGGCGGCGCGGGCGGCCTCCGGGTCGCGCCCGCGGAAGGCGGCGAAGGCCGCGCGGCGCTCGGCCGGGGTGCCCTCCGTCCAGTCCGCGGCCTCCCGGGCCCTTGGGGGCGGCGCCCCCGCCCCGGCCTCGACCTGGGCGAGCCAGTCGAGGCCGGCGCCGGCGACCGGGTGGACCAGCTCGGGCGCCTTCTCGCGCAGCGGGGCCAGGGCGGGCAGCAGCCAGGCCGGCGCGCTCACCCCCGCCGCGCCGGCCAGTGCGCACCACTCGCGCAGCCGCATCTCCGCCGAGGGCCCGCCGGAGAGCAGCAGCGCCAGCCGCGCGGCGGCGGCGGGCGGGCAGGCCCGGCCCTCCCTGGCCGCCCCGGGCGGGAAGGTGGTGAGGGCCTCGGCCGTCAGCCCCGCGCCGGCCAGGTGCCGCGCGCCCGCCACGGCCAGCCGCGCGAGCAGGGCGCCGCCGGGATTGCCCGCCAGGTCCGGGTCGAGCGCCAGGTCGGGCGCCGTGCCGTGCGGGGCGCCGGGGGCGGCCGGCGCCCGGTCGGCCCCCAGCAGCGCGGCGGCGAGGGCGGGGCCGAAGCCGTCGCCGGCCGTCATCGCGGCGCCGCTCATGCCGCGCGCGCCAGGATCGGCCGCGGATCCCCCGCCGGAAGGGTGTAGAGGTGCCCCTCCGCCACCATGGCCAGGGGCACCAGCCCGGTGCCGTCGTAGAGGCCGAACAGGTCCACGGGGCGCCCGGCCGAAACCGTCAGCAGGGCCGGCAGCTGCGGCCCGGCCCGTAGGGAGAGGCAACCGGTCGCGTCCCCGACGCCATAGGCGGTGCCCTCATCCGCCGCCAGCCGCCCGAAGCGCACCCCCGCGAGGCGCAGCGGCCAGCGCTCCGTCCAGGGGGCGCGCGCCAGGGCCTCCGCGAAGCCCTCCAGCGCCGCCGCCACCCCGGTCCCGCCGGGCAGGGAAGCGGGGGAGGAGGGCGCGGCCCGCCCCTCGCGGAACACCGCGCGCAGGGCCGGCTCGCCGGGGTAGAAGCCCAGCGCGCCGGTGAAGTCCTGGCCGGGCAGCGGCGCCGGCGGCAGGGGAGAGCCCGCCGCGCCGAAGTCGATCACCTGCGCCACCGCCCCGCCCCTTCGCCCGGCGAGCCAGACGGTGCGGGCGGTGAGCCCCCCCTCCTCCTCCAGCGTCTGGGCGAGCACGGCCCAGTCATCCGCCCGGTCCGGCCGCGCCGCCAGCTCCTCCGCCGCCACGGGGTAACCGATCGCGGCCCGGACCCCGGCCGCCGCCTCGGGGGAGAGGGCGTCCAGCCGCCGCGCGGCGCGGAGCAGCAGCCCCAGCCGCCCGATGCCGAGCGCGAGCGCCGCCTCCGGCCGGGGCGCCCCCGCCGCCGGTGCCGCCGCGGCCAGCCCCGGCAGCGCCCGGACCCGGCGCGCGAGGCCGGGCGCCTGGCCGTCCACCAGCCGGCCCGCCATGCGGTCCCAGAAGGCGTAGGGCTCGCTCCGCGCGGCGGCGAGGCCGCGCCGCATCAGGTCGCGCAGCCAGAGGTCCAGCTCGTCCAGCGCGTCCGAGACCCGCGCGGCGCGGGCCTGCTGGCGCCGGGCCTGGGCCCTCTCGTCCACCGGCTTCGGCGGCTCGGCGGCCCTTGTCTCCGCCCTGGCCGCGCGCGTCTCCCGCCCCTTGCCCCAGGCCGCGGCCCAATCCGGCGGCTCGCCCGCGGGCAGCGGCGCCGCGGCGTTCACGAGCATGAGGCCCAGCGCGTGCTTGCAGGGGAACTTCCGGCTCGGGCAGGTGCATTTGGAGGCGGGGCCGGCGAGGTCGCAGACCGTCCGGTAGGGGGCGGCGCCGCTGCCCTTGATCTCGCCCCAGATCAGTGTCCCGTCCCGGCCGGGGCCGCTCCAGGATGCCGCCTTCGCCTGGCCCTGGCCGGCCTTCCGGCTCGGCGCATCGGGGGCGAGCTCGAGGATTTGCTCCACGGTCAGGGTCATGCGCGGATCGAACGCCACCTCTCCGTCACCGGCGCCGTGATGGGGCAGGCCCGGAGAGGTGGCAACCCAACAAGGACGAGAGCGGCGGCGCGGCCGATCCGGCGATCCGCGCCGCGAAACAGGGGCCCAATATCCGGGTCAGCGCCCGCCGCGCTCGATGTTCCAGAGGACCGGGAAGCCGAAGTCGATCACGCCCTTCAGCTCCGCCCGCCACACGGCCGGGCTCGCGAACTGGCCGGCCAGCGGGAAGTTGGCCCCCTGGATGGAGAGGCGCTGCAGCTCGCCCGCGATTTCCCGCCGCCTCGCCGCGTCGCCCTCGGCCTCAAAGCGCTCGATCACCGGGGTCATCGCCGCGTCGCAGTAGCCCCAGGGCTGGTTGTTCGTGCAGTTGTAGCCGATGCCGGGGTTGCTCAGCGGGTTCGCCAAGTCGAAGCCCGTGTAGATCACGGGGATCAGGCTCCACCCGCCCTGGTCCAGCGGCTGGCGCTGGATCCAGCGCTGCGCGTGGGAGGACCAATCGGAGGTCTGGACGTCCAGGTTCATGCCGGCCTGCTTCAGCCGCTCGATCATCACGAGCCCGATGGGGTTGATCAGCGCGGAGTCCGCGGGCTGGAGGAAGACGACGCGCTCCCCCCTGTAGCCGGCCTGCCGCAGCAGTTCCCGCGCGCGGGCCACGCCCGTCTCCCGGATCGGCTCCGTGCCGGCCGGGCCGGAGTAGAAGGTGCCGCAGGCGTAGACGCTGAGGCAGTCCGGCTGGGAGAGGTTTTCCGGCACGCCCTCGGCCGCGATGATCTCGCGCCGGTCCAGGACCTGCTGCACGGCGCGGCGGACCAGCACGTTGTCGAAGGGCGGCTGGTGGTGGTTGATGCTGACCCCGCCGAGGATCTCGGCGTAGCCGCGGGCGCGGGCCAGCACCAGGTTCCGGTCGCGCTGCATGGTGCGGATGTAGTCGATCGGCGCGTACTCCAGGTAGTCCACCTCGCCGCGCTGGACCGCCGCGGCGCGCAGGCCGGGATCGCCCATGTTGACGAACTCGACCCGCTCCACCCTCGCCACCTTGCCGCCGGCCAGCCCGTCCGCGGGCTCGTTGCGCGGCCGGTAGCGCGGGTTGCGGGCGAAGACCGTCCGCTCGCCGGGGATCCACTGGTCGCGCAGGAACAGGAAGGGGCCGGAGCCCACCACCTCCGCCACGGGGGTCGTCGGCGGCGTGTTGGCGGCGAGGCGCGCGGGCATGATGAAGGGCACCTGCACGCTCGGCTTGCCCAGCGCCTCGATCACCAGGCCGAAGGGGCGGGCCAGCTCCAGCACGAAGGTCTTCGCGTCGGTGCTGCGCAGCTCCTTCGTCGCCGCCATCAGCCGGCGCCCGAGGGAGTCCCGCAGGCCCCAGCGCTTCAGCGAGGCGACGCAGTCCTCCGCCGTCACCGGCGCGCCGTCGCTGAACTCCAGCCCGTCGCGCAGGGTGAAGGTGTAGGTCAGCCCGTCCTCGCTGACCCTCCAGCCCTCCAGCATCTGCGGGCGGTACTCGCCCTTGCTGTCCATGGAGATCAGTGTGTCGAAGACCATGTAGGAGAAGGTGCGGGTGACGAAGGAGGGGCCCGCGATGGGGTCCAGCGTCTGCAGCCCGACATTCAGCACCAGCCGCAGCGGCCGCTCCTGCGCGACGGCCGGCGCCGCGAGCGGTGCCGCCGCGAGCAGGGCCGCCGCGACGGCGTTGCGTAGTCCCGTTCCGATTCCCATCGACGTCGTCCTTTTCCCAGAGACACCGTGTGATCACTGGCACCCCCCCCCCGCCGGGGCCGCCCTTCGCCGGATCGAGCGCCCGGCTTCGGATGCTCAGTGGGCCGCCACGGCTTCCACCTTGCCGAACCGCTCCCGCAGGCCCCGGCCTTCCAGCAGGGGCATCACCTCCTCGAAGCGCCGTAGCCCGTCGGCGAAGTCCACCCAGGTGAGGAGGACACCGTCGAGGCCCGCTTCTGAGAGCTGATCCAGCCGCGCGGCGATGTCCCCGGCCGTGCCGACGAGGCCGGAGCCGCCGGCTCCCGCCGCGAAGCGCTTGCGGAAGGCGCGCACCGCTTCCGGCGATTGCAGGATCTTCGTCTGCGATCCCACGCCCGCGCTCCAGGCGTCCAGGCTCGGCCCGTCCTCATGGCGCACGGCGAAGTGCTCCAGGTAGTCCTCCGCCTCCGCCCGCGTCTCCCGCTGCACACAGTAGGCGTAGGTCCAGACCTGCACCTCCCGCCCGTAGTCCTGGCGGGCCATCCTCTTGTAGGCGGCGATCTGCGCCGCGATCTCCGCCGTGTCCTCGGAGCGGAGGATGAGGAAGCAGATGTCGGCGTGCTCGCACGCGAAGCGCTGCCCGCGATCGGACCCGCCGGCGTTGACGATGGGCGGGCCGGGCTGCTGCAGGGGCTTGGGCATGGAGGAGCCGCGGAGGATGCGGAAGAACCGCCCCTCGTGGTCGAACTCCGCCTCCTCCCGCCAGAGGCGCCGGATGACGGTCAGCCACTCCTCCAGATGGTCGTAGCGGGCGTCGTGCTCCGCCATAGCGGCGCCGAACATCTCCAGCTCCGGCTTGTTCCAGCCACCGACCACGTTCAGCGCGAAGCGGCCATCCGCGATGATGTCGATGGTGGCGCACTGCTTCGCGGCGGTGACGGGGTGCAGCGTGGGCGCGTGGGAGGTGGCGATGACGGCCATGTGCCGCGTCGCCTGCGCGATCCCCGCGCACCAGGTGAAGGGATCGAGGGTGACGCCGCTGGCATGCGCCGGCTCGCCGGGGATGTAGCCCTTCCACCGGGCGTAGGCGAGCACGGCCTCGAAGCCCAGCGCGTCCGCGAGTTGCGCGGTCTCCACGGAGGCCTTCCAGCCCGGGCGGTAGGCCTCCGGCACGAGGGTCTGCGCCGCGCCCTTCCCGTTCGTCCCGAAGATCCCGAGCTTCATCCGGTTCGTGCCGAGCAGCGGGTTCCGCTGCCGGGCCGCGCTGGACTCTGCCATCACGCGACGACCGGCTTCACGCTGTCCACCACCCATCGCGCCAGCCCGGCCAGCGCCGCATCCGTGTGAAGCTGGCCGATGACCTGCACGCCCACGGGCATGCCGCTGACGGAGAGGAGCGGCAGGGTGATGGCGGGGGAGCCGAGGACGGAGGTGGCGGCGTTATAGGCGGGCAGGCCCGTCGTGTGCGTCACGCCGGAATCCTTGGCCTTGTTTTCCAGGGCGGGCGCGGGGCCGACGGAGGAGAGGCTGATCAGCCCGTCCGCCAGCGGCGCGATCGCCTCGAAAGCGCGGCGCGCGGCCTCCCGCTGCATCAGCACCAGGCGGTAGTCCTGCAGCGTCATGCTGCGGGCGAGGCCGAGGCGGGACATCATGCTCTCGCTCAGCCCGGTCGGGAACCGCTCCACCAGGTTCTCCAGCGTCCAGCGCAGCTCGTAGCCGCAGACGTCGCGGCAGATGGCGAGGCTGTCGCTGATGGCGCGCTCGAAGTTCTCGATCAGCGGGTTGTCGCCACGGCGCAGGATCGTCACCCCCGCGTCGCGCAGCCCGCCGAGGACGCGGTCGAAGGCGCCGGCCGTCGTCGCGTCCGTCTCGGCCCAGCCCTCGCTCTCCATCACGATCAGGCGGCCGGGCCTCGCCGCGGGGCGCGGCGCCGCCTCGCCGAAGAGGCCGGGCTGGCCGGGATCGCCGCCGGAGCGGACGCCCATCTCGTAGAGGACCCGCCACATGTCCGTCAGGTCGCCCGCGTGCACGCCGATATGGCTCTGGCTGAAGGCCAGCCGCTCGCCGCGGTGGATGGCGCCGAAGCTCGGCTTGATGGCGGTGTTCGCGCAGAAGCCGGCCGGGCGAATGATGGAGCCCACCACCTGCGTGCCGAGCGCGGCCGGCACCATTCCCGCCCCGATCACCGCGGCCGAGCCGGAGGAGGAGCCGCCGGGCGTGTGGTCGGGGTTGAAGGGGTTGGTGGTGGGGCCGGGATGGGACATGCCCAGCTCCGTCGTCACCGTCTTACCGATGATCACGGCGCCGGCCTGGCGCAGCGCCAGCACGCTCGCGCTGTCCATCTTTGTCTGCGCGCCCTTGAACAGGGGCGTGCCCTGCTCGGTGGGCATGTCCTTCGTCTGCAGCATGTCCTTGATGCCGACGGGCATGCCGTCGATGGAGGAGAGCGCGCGCCCGGCCCTGTAGCGGGCCGTGGCCGCGTCCGCCGCCTCCCGCGCGCCGGCCTCGTTCAGCGTCACCCAGGCGCGCACCACCGGCTCCCGCGCCGCGATCACCTCCAGGCAGCGCTCCAGGTAGGCGCGGGGCGTGTCCGTGCCGTCCGTGAAGCGCGGCACGGCGTCGTGGAAGGTCAGGGGGCGGAAGGTGGCGGGGTCGTAGCCCGTGGCGCGGGCGGCGCCCGCCATGTGCGTGTCAGGCGTCATGCGCAGCGCTCCAGGCCTCGGCCACTTCTGTGCCGGTGGCGAACCAGACGTTCGGGAAGGACTTGATGAAGCCGATCATTTCCCGCAGCAGCGCGATGCGGCTGGGCCGCCCGATCACCTGCGGGTGCATGACGAGGTTGTAGAGCCCGCCCCAGCGATAGATCTCCCGGAACTCGTCCTGGAAGATCTCGAGGATGTGGCTGTTGGGGAAGATCGGCCGCGGCGACTTCACGGAGAACAGCGCGTGCGGCGCATCGTCCGTGCTCCAGTGCCAGGGCAGCTCCACCGGGCCCTTGCTGCCGTCCGGCAGCGTCAGGCGATAGGGCACCACGTCGTCCAGCAGGGAGCTGTCGTAGAGGAAGCCGTGCTTCTGCAGCAGCCGGATCATGCTGTCGCTGGACTCGCCGGCCGGCGAGCGGTAGCCGCGCGGCACCACGCCGACCACGCGCTTCAGCGCGTTCAGCCCCTTCTCCATCTCCTCCACCTCCTTGTCCGGGAAGTCGGGGTCGATCCAGTTGTGGGAGTAGCTGTGGTGCGCCACCTCGTGCCCCCCGGCCACGATCATCTCCGTGCGCTGCGGGTGGTGCTCCGCGGTCCAGCCCGGGACGAAGAAGGTGGCCCTCAGCTCCTCCTCGGCCAGCGTCTCCAGGATCTTCGGCACGCCGACCTTGGCGCCGTAGACGCCCTGGCTGAGGATGCCGGGGCGGCGCGCGTTGGAGGGGTCGCGGGAGGTCCAGAGGGTCTCCGCGTCGAAGTCGAAGGTGAGCATCACGGCGATGCGCGCGCCGCCCGGCCAGTTCACGCTCTTGTCGATCATCCCCCGATTCTTCATCCCATGGTCTCCTCTCCGGGCGCGCGGGGCGGGTTGCGGGCGGTGGTCCAGCCGCCATCCACGGCGATCACCTGGCCCGCCACGAAGGAGGCGTCGTCGGAGGCGAGAAAGGCGATTACGGAGGCCACCTCCTCCGGCCTGCCGGCGCGCCGCAGCGGCGTTGGCTCGACGATGGCCCTGATGTAGTACGGCTTCGTCAGGTGCTTCTCCGTCATCGCCGTCTCGATCACGCCGGGTGCCACCGCATTGACGAGAATGCCGTCGGGCCCGAGTTCTGAGGCGAGCTGGCGCGTGAACTGCGCCACCCCCGCCTTGGCCACCGCGTAGGCCGTGGTGCCGGGATAGCCGGACAGGGCGAGGGTGGAGGAGACGTTCACGATCCGCCCGCCCGGCCGGGACAGGTGCGGCGCCACGCCGCGCGTGACCCGCAGCACGGCCTTCAGATTGGTGTCGATGAAGCGGTCGATCAGATCGTCGTCCGATTCCGCCAGCGACTTCGAGCCGCCGATCCCCGCGTTGTTCACGAGGATGTCCACCCGCCCGAAGGCGTCGAGCGCGGCGCGCGCCAGCACCTCGCCGGCGCCCTTCGAGCCGATATCCAGCTCCAGGAACGGCGCGCCGAGTTCGCCCGCCGTCGCCGCCACCTCCGGGATCCGGTCGGCCAGCAGCACCCGCGCGCCGTCCGCGGCCAGGCGCCGGGCCGTCGCGGCACCGATACCGCGCGCCGCGCCGGTCACGATGGCCGCGCGGCCCTCCAGGCAGGGTTCAGGCAAGCCGCCCTCCATCGACGGGGAGCGCGATGCCCGTGGTGAAGGCGGCGTCGTCGCTGAGAAGAAACAGGACGGAGGCGGCCACCTCCTCCGCGCGGCCGAAGCGGCCCAGCGGGTGGCGGGCGCGGAACTCCGCCTCCCGCCGCGCCCGCGCCTCGGGGCCGGGGGCGTCGGCGAAGGTCGCCTCCAGCATCGGCGTCTCGATGGAGCCGGGGCAGACGCAGTTCACGCGGATGCCTTCCGGCGCGTGCACCCGCGCCAGGCTCCGCGTCATCATCACCACCGCCGCCTTGCTCGCCGAGTAGGCCGGCAGGGCGGGGGAGCCGGTGAGGCCGGCGGCCGAGGCGAAGGTGACGACCGCGCCGCCCCCGGCGCCCCGCATCAGGGGCAGGATCGCGCGCAGCGTCAGCCAGGTGCCCTTCACGTTGACGTCGAAGAGCCGGTCCCAGTCCTCTTCCGCCAGCTCGGTCAGCGGCGCGGTGGAGCCGACCGTCCCGGCCGATGTCGCCAGCAGCGTGACGGGCCCGAGGCGGCCCGCCTCCTCCGCGAGGCGCGCCTGGTCGGCCGCGCTCGTCACGTCACCCTGCACGGCCACCGCGCCAGGGCAGGCCGCCATCGCCGCCTTCAGCCCCGCCGCGTCGCGGTCGAACAGCAGGACGCGCGCGCCCTCCCGCGCCAATCCCTCTGCCGTCGCCCGGCCCAGGCCGGAGGCCGCGCCGGTGACCACGGCGACGCGGCCGGCGAAGCGGTCAGGACTCATGGGGATCACGGCGTCGGGGCATCAATCCTCCGGCAGCAACAAGTATTGACTATCGATACGATCGGATTGTATTTCGATGCTAGCGAGAGGATCGTCGCCATGTCAAAGGCAAAACGGTCGCCGCCCGCGGCGCCGGAGGAGGAGGAGGTGGATTCCCGTCTCTACGTGCAGGCCGTCGAGAAGGCGTTCCGCGTGCTGGAGGTCTTCGGCACCCTGCAGCGTCCCCTCTCCCTCTCGGAGATCGCGGAGGCCTCCGGGCTGGACAAGAGCGGGGCGCAGCGCATGTGCTACACGCTGCGCCGCCTCGGCTACTTGGCGGCGGACGAGCACGGGCGCGGCCACGTGCCCGGCCTGCGCCTCATGGACCGCTCCTACGACTTCCTGCGGATGCACCCGCTCGTCCAGCGCGCCACGCCCCCGCTGATGGACCTGCGGCGGACGACGCAGGAGCGGGTGGACCTCAGCCTGCCGGACGACCTGTCGATCATCTACGCCGTGCGCCTGCAGAGCAAACGGGAGACCTTCGCGGCCACGCTGGTTGGGCGCCGCCTTCCGACCTTCGCCTCCTCCGGCGGCCGGGCCATGCTGGCCTACCGGAGCGACGAGGAGGTGGAGAGCGTCCTCCGGCGCTCCGACCGGCGGGCGGCGACGCCCAGGACCGTGGTGGACCTGCCCGGCCTCCGCGCGAAGGTCGAGGAGGCGCGGGCGCTGGGCTACGCCCTGGCGCTGGAGGAGTGGTTCCTCGGCGAGATCGTGCTGGCCGCCGCGGTCACCGACGGCCAGGGCAGGCCTGTCGGCGCCATCCACATCGCGGGCTCGCTGGCGGAATGGGACGCGGAGGAGTTCCGCCGGCGGATGGCGCCCCTGGCCATGGAGGCCGCGCGCGCACTGAGCGGCTGAGGGGCCTGCCCACCCCTCGCGGCGCCTCCGGCAGGGTGGCCGCTCATCCCAGCGATTCCTAGAAGGCCGCGCGCCGGCGGCGCGGAAGCCCTGCGCGGGATCACTGGCCGTCGGCCTCCTTCCGCACGGTCGGAAGGTCGATGCGGGCCTCCAGCCCGCCGGACGGGCGGTTGAGCAGCCGGATCTCGCCGCCATGCGCCCGGACGATGCTCCGCGCCGCCGTGAGGCCGAGCCCGACGCCCCCGGTCGCGCGGTTGCGGGAGGTCTCCAGCCGGTGGTACGGGGCGAAGGCCTGCTCCAGCGCCTCCTCGGGCAGTCCCGGTCCCTCGTCGGAGATGACGATCTCCGCGCGCCCGCTCGTCATCCGCAGGCGGACCGCCGGCGGCGTCGCGTACTTCACCGCGTTCTCGATGAGGTTGACGAAGGCCCGCCGCAGGTCGTGAGGGCGGCCGTGATGCGTGCCCTGGTCCGGCCCCTCGTAGAGGAGCGCGACCCCCTGATCGCCATAGTCGTCGATGATGGACTTCAGCAGCTCCGGCAGGTCGAAGAGCGTGAAGGGCTCCTGGCCGGCATCGTCGCGGAAGAAGGCCAGCGCCGAATCGACCATCTCCTGCATCTCGTCGACGTAGCGGAAGAGCTTGTCCTGCTGCGGTTCCTCGACAAACTCGGCGATCAGCCGCATGCGGGTCAGGGGCGTGCGGAGGTCGTGCGAGATCGCGGCCAGCATCACGGTCCGGTCCCTCACGAAGCGGCTGGTCCGGTCCTGCATGGCGTTGAAGGCGTCGATGGTGTCCCGCAGCTCGGCCGGCCCGACGGGGCGGATTGGCGGGGCGTGCGGATCCGTCCCGAAGCGCCGCACCGCCGCGGCGAGCCGCTCGATCGGCAGGGCGAGGCTGCGCGCCGTGACCATGGCGAGCAGCAGGACGGAGGCGAGGGCGAAGGACAGGTCCAGCACCGACCGCGCCCTGGCGGGCAAGCCCCAGCGCCATTCCGTGACCGTGAACATGGCCCATGAGCGGTCGGACAGCTGAACCCCCATGAAGAAGGCCTCGGCGTTCCCCGCCGGCTCGAACGCGAAGCGGACCTCGTCCATCTCCGGGCTGTCGGAGGAGAAGAAGATGATCGCCCGGGCGGCGTCGCCGAGCAGCGCCTGGATCGAGGGGAGCGCCTCGTCGAAGTTGTGGCGCAGCCTCTCCGTCAGCCGGAGGGGCGCCTCGCCGGCGTACCAGCTCAGCCGGTAGTCCGCCGTGCTCGCGGCCGCCGCGATGGCCGGCCGGCTCTCCGGCGGCTGGGAGTCGAGGATTCGCACAGCGGTGGCGGCGCTGTTCAGCAGGCCGGCCTCCGACAGGGAGGGCCGCCCCCAGACCCCGGCGAAGTTCACGAACAGCGCGTTGATCACCAGCGTCGCCCCGAAGGCGAGCAGGATGGTCAGGACGAAGCGCCGGGCGATCGTGTCGTCCAGCCAGCGCCGGAAGCTCATATCCGCCGGACCTGGGCCATGAGGATGTAGCCGCCGTTGCGCACCGTGCGGATCAGGTCGGGGTTCTTCGTATCGGCCTCGAGCTTGCGGCGCAGGCGGCTGATCTGCGCGTCGATGCTGCGGTCGAAGGCCGCGCTGGCCGTGCCGCGGGTGAGGTCCAGCAGCATGTCGCGGGTTAGCACGCGCTGCGGGTGCTCGGCGAAGGCGAGAAGCAGGTCGAACTCCCCGGCGGAGAGGAACACCAGCGAGCCGGCGTCCGAGCGCAGCTCCCGCCGCGTGATGTCCAGCCGCCAGCGGCCGAAGCCGAGCATCGGCCGCGCGTCCTTCGGCTGCTGGGGGGTTTCCGCACGGCGCAGCACGGCCTTGATGCGGGCGAGGAGCTCCCGCGCGTTGAAGGGCTTGGTCAGGTAGTCGTCGGCGCCGATCTCGAGGCCCACGATCCGGTCGGTGTGCTCGCTCATGGCCGTGAGCATGATGACCGGCATGGCGGAGGTGGCGCGAAGCCGCCGGCACAGGTCGAGGCCGTTCTCCCCCTGCAGCATGATGTCGAGGATGACGACGTTCACCGCCCGCGTCTCGAGCAGCGCGAACATCTCCTCGCCCGTCCGGGCCACAGAGACCGTGCAGGCCTGGTTCTCGAGGAACTGCGTCAGCAGGGAGAGGATGTCCTCGTCGTCGTCCACGATCAGAACATGCGGCATCGGCGTCATGCCCGTCCTTCTACCCTCCGGACCACGATCCCGTGTGATCGTGTTGTGCCGGTTTTGTATCAGCGCCGGCACAGGATGACGACGCCGGCGCAACCCTCTCATCAGCCGATCAAGATCACCGCCTAAGGGTCGCTCCCGACCAGAAGGAGCATCCCACCCCGTGTCGCTCAGCCCTCGTATCCTCCTCCGCGCCTGCCCGGTGCTGCCACTGCTTCTCGCCGCCGCCCCGGCGCTCGCCCAGGGGGGCCAGGCACCGGACCCCGTCACCGGCTGGTCCGGGTTCATCGGGCTCGGCCCCGCCCTCGTGCCGGACTATGCCGGGGCGGACACGGTCAAGGTCGCCCCCTTCGTGCTGGGCGACGTGGAGTACGGCGCGTACTTCCTGCAGCTGCGCGGGCTGAGCCTTCGCGCCAACCTGGTGCCGTCCCGCGACATCGTCGCGGGGCCGCTGCTGCGGCTCAACACCGGCCGCAACGACGACGTGGACAGCGACCGCGTGTCCCGCCTGAACGAGATCGACACCTCCGTCGAGGCCGGCGGCTTCCTCGGCGTCCGCCTCGGCGGCGACGCCCGCGGCCAGGGCCGGGTGGAGCTGTCCCTCGCCGCGACAGGATCGAGCAACGGCTTTCTCGGCACGGCCGGCGTCTCCTACGCCGCGCTGCGCGGCCGCAGCTTCTTCGTCAACCTCGACGCGGAGGCGAACCTCGCCAGCGGGAAGTATACGCGCACCTTCTTCGGCGTGACGGAGCCGGAGGCCGTGCGCTCCGGGCTGCCGGGCTACCGGCCGGGGGGCGGGTTGCGCGACGTGGGGCTGGGCCTCACCGCCGGCTACCAGTTCAACCGGCGCTGGGGCCTGACCGGACGGCTCGCCTACAGCCACCTGCTGGGCGACGCCGCCGACAGCCCGATCGTGAGGCTGGAGGGCTCGCGGAGCCAGCTGCTCGGCGGTCTCGCCCTGTCTTACCGATTCTGATTCGGCCGATTCTGATTCGGCCGGTTCCGATCCGGCCAAGGTTCCGGCCGCACGGCCCCGGCGCCCCGCGCTTCCAGGCACCCCGCGCTTCCAACGACATGGAGAAGACCATGGATCCTGCCATCCTGTTCCGGATCGCCAACATGATTGCCCTGGCCGGTTGGGCGGCGCTGATCCTCGGCGTCCTCACCGGGCGTGCCTGGCTGCGGGTGGGGGTCGCCGGCCGTGCCGTCCCGATCATCCTTTCGGTCCTCTACACGGCGCTCGTGGCCGTCGCCTGGCCGGGCGCGGGGGGCGGGTACGGCACCCTCGGCGCGGTCGCCCTCCTCTTCGAGGATCCCCGCATGCTGCTGGCGGGCTGGGCCCACTACCTCGCCTTCGACCTCCTGGTCGGCGGCTCGATCGCGGATGAGGTGGACCGCCGGGGGCTGACGCGCTGGCTGCTTCTGCCCGCGCTGCCGCTGACCTTCCTGTTCGGGCCGGTCGGCCTCCTCGTCCTCCTCGCCGGCGCCGCGCTGCTGCGCCCGGCGCCCCGCACCGCCTGAAGGGAGGGCACGTCCGTGTCCGAAGTCCTGACCCAGGCCGCCGGGCTTCTCCGGCGGGAGCGCCTCGCCACGGCGACCGGCCTGCTCTTTCTCGCGATGACGCTGCCGACCCTTCTCGGTCTCGCCCTGGACGGCCGGACCATCGGCGGGGTCTCTGTCTGGCTGAAGCCGCTCAAGTTCCAGCTGTCCCTCGCCGTCCACGTGCTGACCGTCGTGCTGGCCCTCAGCGCGCTCGACAGGAAGGCCAGGAGGGGCCGCGCGGCCGCGGTGATCGTGGCCGTGCTGCTGGGTGCGGCGCTGTTCGAGGCCGGCTGGATCACCCTGCAGGGCGCGCGCGGCCTGCCCTCGCACTTCGCCACCAGCCCCTTCGATCTGGCCATGTACGCGCTGATGGGTATCGGGGCGACGCTCCTCGTCCTGGCGACCGCGCTGCTCGGCGCGCTGATCCTGCGGCATCCCGCGCCCGGGGTGCCCGTGCTCGTCGGCCGCGCCGTCGCGATCGGGCTGCTCGTCTCGGGGGTCACGGGGCTGGTGACGGGCTGGGCCATCTCCACGAATGATGGCGCGGTGGTGGGGGGCTCGGGCGTGGCCGGCCCCACCATCCCGCTGTTCGGCTGGTCTGGCACGGCCGGGGACCTGCGGGTGGCGCACTTCGTCGGCCTGCACGCGGCCCAGCTCCTCCCCCTGCTTGGCCTAGTCCTGAGCGCCTCGAGGGCACGGGGCGCGCCGCAGGTCCTCGCCGCCGCCGCCGTGCTCTGGCCGGCCGCCACGCTGGGCCTCCTGCTTCAGGCGCTGGCCGGCCGCCCCTTGATCCCGCTCGGCTGACGCATGAACCGTCCGCCGCAACTGTCCGCCGCGCCGGGAGAGCTGCCGCGGCCCTGCGCCCGCACCCCCCGCCGGGATGTCCGTCACCCGCCCGCCGAAGATCCCTCCGGCGCGCCCGTCCGCCGGAGCCGGGTCGAGTAGGAGAAGCGCTCGGCCGGGTGCAGGCTGACCGTCACCGCGAGCGGGATGCCGGCCGGGTCGATGTAGCGGCGGGTGATCTCCAGCGCGTGCCCGCCCGGCTCGGCCTGGAGCGCCTCCGCCACCTCGCCTTCCGGGATCCCCGAGGCGCGGATGTCCTGGGCGACCTCGTCGATCGGCCGCCCCGACCTTTCGGCGAGGAGGGTCGCGATCAGCCCGCGATGGCTGCCCTCCCTCAGCCGCCGCTCGAGATCGCGGGGGGCCGCGTCCGCGTCGGCGTAGGTGTCGGTCCAGCAGAGCGGCAGCCCGTCCCGGCCCGGCGCGACGCGCAGGCTGGAGACCTGGCACCAGCGGCTTCCCGGGCGCAGCGCGAGCCGCGCGGCGAGGAGGTCGTCCGCGATCACCGGCCCGACCCGCAGGACCCGCCGCTCGGTCTCCACGGCGTACTGCAGCAGGTCGTCGATCCCGGCCAGGGACTGGGCATAGGTGCCGGGCCGCCGCGGCGCTCCCGCCGTCACATGGGTGCCTGACCGGCGCCGCCGGGAGACGAGGCCCAGCTCCTCCAGCCGCAGCAGGGCGGCGCGGACGGTGGCGCGGCTGACCCCCCGCTCCGCCGAGAGCTCGACCTCGGTCGGCAGCCTGGAACCGGCGGGGCGCACCCCGCGCGCGATCTCGTCGGCGAGTTCGCGGGCCAGGGCCGCGTAGCGCGGCGGGGAGGCGGCGGCGGGCAGCATCGGCAGATAAGGTACGGACCAATCTATCGTTGACAAGCGCTGCCGCGCGGCGGTTATGGTCCGTTCCATAAAATAAGTCCGAACCAATAGAGGAAGAGCCATGCTGTCCCGCCGGTCCCTGCTTGCCGCCGCTGCCGCGTCCGGCCTCGCGCCCGTTCTCCCGGCAGCCCCGGCCCGGGCCCAGCCGCAGAACCAGGGCACCGGGAGCTACCCGGACAAGCCCATCCGCCTGATCCTGCCCTTCAGTGCGGGCGGCCCGACGGACACGCTGGGCCGAGTTTTCGCCGAGCAGCTGTCCCGGCAGATGGGCGCGCGCGTGCTGGTCGAGAACCGCACCGGCGCGGGCTCCACCATCGGGGCGGACGTCGTCGCCAAGGCCGCGCCGGACGGCTACACGCTGCTGTTCAACAACCTCTCCCACTCCATCAACCCCAGCCTCTACCGCCGCGTGCCCTACGACACGGTGGCGGACTTCGTGCCGGTGGGCGTGCTGATGGAGGGGCCGGTGGTGGTCCTGGTCGGCGCCAACTCGCCCTACCGCACGCTGAAGGACCTCATCGAAGCCGCCCGTGCCCGGCCGGACCGGCTGGACTACGGATCGGCGGGCAACGGCTCGGCCGCGCATGTCTCCATGGTGCAGATCCTCGCCAAGACCGGGGCGCGCATGAACCATGTCGTCTATCGCGGCGTGGCGAACGCGATGACCGACCTCCTGTCCGGCACCATCGCCTCGGTGAACGACACCTCCACCACGGCGCTCGGCAGCATCCGCGGCGGCATGGTGCGCCCGCTCGCCGTCACCTCCCCCGCCCGCGTGCCCTTCCTGCCGGACCTGCCGACGGTGCGCGAGAGCGGCATCCCGGAGCTGGCCGACTTCCAGATGTCCACCTGGAACATGCTCCTCGCCCCCGCCGCGACCCCGCGCCCGGTCGTGGACCGGCTGCACGCTGAGGTGGCGGCGGCGATGAAGGACGCGGGTTTCGTCGCGAAGCTGGCGGAGCTCGGCAACGTGCCCATGCCGGAGGCGGATCTCGCGGGGACGCGGGCCTTCCTCGTCTCCGAAATGGAGCGCTGGCGCGCCGTCATGACCCAGGCCGGCGTCCGCCCGGAATAACAGGAACCCCTATCATGCCCAGCACCCCGCTCGACTCCGCCCTGTTTCGTGACATGTTCGGCACGCCCGCGATGCGCGCCGTCTTCTCCGACGAGGCCCTGGTCGGCCGCTACGTCGAGGTGGAGGTCGCGCTCGCCCGCGCCGAGGCGCGGTGCGGCGTCATCCCCGCCGGGGCGGCGGAGGCGATCGCCGCCGCGGGCGCCGGGGCCGCCTTCGACTGGCCCCGGCTGAAGGCCGAGACCGACAATGTCGGCTATCCCATCCTCGCCATCGTCCACCAGCTCGCGGAGAGGGCGGGCGAGGCCGGGCGCTACGTCCACTGGGGCGCGACCACCCAGGACATCATGGACACGGCCAGCGTGCTGCAGCTCCGCGCCGCCCTGGATCTTGTCGCCGCCGACATCGAGGCCCTGCGCGGCATCCTCGCCGACCTCGCGGCGCGCCACCGCGACACGCCGATGGCGGGCCGCACCCACCTGCAGCAGGCTCTTCCCGTCACCTTCGGCTACAAGGTCGCGGTCTGGCTGGCGGCGATGGACCGGCATGCCGAGCGGCTGGCGCAGCTCCGGCCGCGCGTGCTGGTCGGGCAGTTCGCCGGGGCCGCGGGCACGCTGGCATCCCTCGGCGAGGACGGCTTCCGCGTGCAGCAGGCCTTCTGCGAGGAGCTCGGCCTGGGCCAGCCCGTCGTCACCTGGCACGTGGCGCGGGACGGGCTGGCGGAGGCGGTGGCCTTCCTCGGCCTCGTCACCGGCACGCTGGCGAAGGTGGCGACCGACATCATGCTGATGATGTCCACCGAGTTCGGCGGCGAGGTGATGGAGCCCTTCGTGAAGGGCCGTGGCGCCTCCTCCACCATGCCGCAGAAGCGCAACCCGATCTCCTCCGAGATCATGCTGGCCACCGCCAAGGCGGTGCGGCAGCAGGTGGCGCTGGTCCTCGACGCGATGGTCCAGGACTTCGAGCGCGCGACCGGGCCCTGGCACCTGGAGTGGCTGGCCCTGCCGGAGAGCTTCCTCCTCGCCGCCTCCTGCCTGCACCAGGCCAGGTTCGCGCTCTCGGGCCTGACGGTCGACACGGACCGGATGCGGGCGAACCTCGACCTCTCCGGCGGGCTGATTGTGGCCGAGGCGGTGATGATGGCGGCCGCCCCCGCGCTCGGGCGCCAGCACGCGCACGACGTGGTCTACGACGCCTGCCGCGCCGCCATCACCTCCGGCCGCCCCCTGGCCGAAGCCCTGGTGGAGGTGCCTGAGGTGGTCGAGGCGCTGGGCGGCGCCGAGGGAGTCCGGCGGCGCTGCGATCCCGGCCACTACCTCGGGCTCGCGCCCGCGATGGTGGACCGGGTGGTGGCGGGCCGCGCCTGAGGCCAGGGGCCGGCCCCTTCCCGGAGGGATGGAGCGCCTTCTGCACCAACACCAGCGGCGCCGACGGGGTGCTGCCGCCCACCCATTCCCTGCTGCGGAGCAACGGGGCGGGGGCCTGGTTCGGCTGGCCGGAGATCCCGGCCATCGAGAGCGGCATCCGGGACTGGTTCGATGCCGGATCGCAGGCCGATGCCGGGCGCACGGCGCGGGGCATCCAGGAGGCCGCCTTCCGCGAAGTGCCCTACTACCCGCTGGGCCAGTTCCGGCAGCCCTACGCCTTCCGGCGCGACATGGCCGGCATGGTGCGGGCGCCGATCCCCGTCCTGTGGAACGTCCGGCGGGGATGACGCCTTCGCCGAACTTCGCGGGCGCCAGCGCGCCCGTGCTCGCGCGCCCCCGCCGGGTCAGCCGCTCGCGCCGCGTGCCACGCCCGCCAGCGCCGCGTCCACCGCCTCGCCCAGCCGTTCCACGATGAGGTCGATCTCCGCCTCCTCCGCGATGTAGGGCGGCGCAAGGAGGATGTGGTCCCCGCGCACCCCGTCCACCGTGCCGCCGCCGGGGTACACGGCCAGCCCGCGCGCGAAGGCCTCGTCCCGGATGCGGGCGTTCAGCCGGCGGGCGGGCTCGAAGGGCTCGCGCGTCGTGCGGTCCGCCACCAGCTCGATGGCTCGGAACAGCCCGCGGCCGCGGATGTCGCCGACGTGGCGGTGGTTGCCGAAGCGCTCCACCAGCCCCGCCTCCAGCCGCGCGCCCATGGCTTGCACGTGGTCCAGCAGGTTGTCGCGCGCGATCGCCTCCTGCACCGCCAGCGCCGCCGCGCAGGCCACAGGATGGGAGAGATAGGTGTGGCCGTGCTGGAAGGCGCCGGAGCCCGCCATGATCGGCGCCAGCACCCGGTCATTCATCAGGATGGCGCCGATCGGCTGGTAGCCGCCGCCCAGGCCCTTCGCGACCGCCTGGATGTCCGGCGCGATGCCTTCCTGCTCCCAGGCGTGCAGCGTGCCGGTACGGCCCATGCCGCTCATCACCTCGTCCAGGATCAGCAGGGCGCCGTGGCGGTCGCAGATGTCGCGCACGGCGCGGAAGTAGCCGGCAGGCGGGGCCACGCAGCCCGCGGTCGCGCCCACCACCGTCTCCGCCACGAAGGCGGCCACGTTCGCCGGGCCGAGGCGCTGGAACTCCGCCTCCAGCTCCTCCGCCAGGCGCGCGACGTAGCCGGCCTCGTCCTCGCCGTCCCGCATCCCGCGATAGGGGAAAGCGGCGGAGACGTGGCTGAAGGCGTCCGCCAGGATCGGCGCGTAGGGCGCGCGCCGCGCCGCGTTCCCGCCCAGCGCCAGCGCGCCCAGCGTGTTCCCGTGGTAGCTCTGGCGCCGCGCGATGAAGCGCGTGCGGCCCGGCTCGCCCTTCTCCACGAAGTGCTGGCGCGCCAGCTTCAGCGCGGCCTCCATCGCTTCCGACCCGCCGGAGACGAAGTAGGCCCGGCTCAGCCCGCCCGGCTCGTGGCCCACCAGCACCTCGCCGAGCCGCTCCGCGGGCTCGTTGGTGAAGAAGCCCGTGTGCGCGTACTCCAGCGCCGCCACCTGCCGCTGCACCGCGGCCACCACGTGCGGGTGCCCGTGGCCCAGGCACGACACGGCGGCTCCGCCGGAGGCGTCCAGCACCTCCCGCCCATCGGACGCCCGCAGCCAGCACCCGTGCCCGGAGACGGCCACGGGCGGCGCGGCGCGGCCGCGGTGCAGAAGACGAGACGTCATCGGAGATCCCTTTCGGTTGCCGGCACGTAGCGGGAGAGCTCTGCCAGGCGCGCCTCCGCCTGGCGCAGCCGCTCCATCGCCGCCGCGCCGCCCTGCGCGAACACCGCCGCCGCCAGCGCCTGCGCCAGCGAGACGGCCCCTGTGAGAGAGTGGAAGAAACCCGGCCCGTCAGCCTCGAAGCGCAGCAGGTGCGCTGCGCCGCGCGCCACGGGGGCGGCGGGGGAATCCGTCAGGGCGACCAGGGTGGAACCGGCGGTGCGCGCCGCCGCCGCGGTCCGCACCGCCTCCGCCGAGTAGGGCGCGAAGCTCGCCACCACCACCGCGTCCCGGCCGGAGAAGGCGTCCAGGTCCAGCTCCTCCGGCCCTTCCGCCCCTACCAGCCGCGTTTCCGGCCGGAACAGCCTGAGCTGGTAGTGCAGCAGCCCCGCCACCGCGCGGCAGGACCGGAAGCCCGCGCACCAGATCCGGGGCGACCGGTGCAGCGCCGCTGCGGCCTCCGCGACCGGGCCGCCTTGCAGCGCCCCCAACATCGCCGCATCGGCGGCCAGCATCGCCGCCGGCAAGTCGTTCCGCCTGCGGGCCCGCCCGGAGAAGGGCGCCGCCGGCCTCCGCGCCTCCACCAGCGCCGCGCGCAGGGGCTCCCACCCGGCATAGCCCAGCGCCTGCGCCAGCCGCGTGAAGCTGGCCGGCGTGGCGCCCGCATCCGCCGCAAGGTCGCGCATGGACCGCGTGGTGGCGTCGAAGGCGTGCTCCGCCAGATACCGCGCCGCCTCCCGCAGCCGCGGCGGCAGGTCAGGCAGGGCGAGGCGCAGCCTTTCCAGGGGTGCGTCGGAGGACATGAACCATATGATGCGCTACCGGGCCGCATGCGCAACACTTGTTTCATCAATCGGTGCGCGTCAGGATCGCCCCATGCGGATTGCCCTCATCCACGCCCTGCGCCATTCCCCCCCGCCGGTCGAGGCCGCCTTTGCCCGCCTGTGGCCGGACGCCACCCTCATGAACCTGCTGGACGACAGCCTCTCCGCCGACCTCGCCCGCGACGGCGCCCTCACCCCCGCGATGACCGATCGCTTCCTCACCCTGGCCCGCTACGCCCGCGGCACCGGTGCCGACGGCATCCTCTTCACCTGCTCCGCCTTCGGCTCCTGCATCGAGGCGGTGGCCGAGGCGCTGGCGCCCCTCCCCGTCCTCAAGCCCAACGAGGCCATGGTGGCGGAGGCCGCGGCCATCGGTGGCCGCATCGGCCTCCTCGCCAGCTTTGCCCCCACCCTCGCCAGCATGCCGCCCGAGTTCCCGCCGGGCCTCGCCCTCGTCCCGCGCCTCGCCAGCGGCGCCCTGGACGCCCTGAACCGCGGTGACGCCGAGGCGCACGACCGCCTCGCCGCCGAGGCCGCGCAGGACCTTGCGGAATGCGACGCCATCGCCCTGGCCCAGTTCAGCCTCGCCCGCGCCGCCCCGCTCGTCGCGGCCGCCACAGGCAAGCCCGTTCTCACCACGCCGGACAGTGCCGTACGGGCCTTGCGGGCGCGGCTTCTGGGATGACGGGATGTCCCGGGAAGAGGAAGAAAGAATTCTTCCTCTCCCCGGCCCCCTCACCATCATCTTCTTTTAGGAGTTGGTCTCTCTCGGCTGATGGTGCGCCTCGGGTCGATGACTCGAGGCGACTGCAAGGGCAGGACGGTGCAGCGGCAGCCAGAAGGGGATCCAAGGGCCTCAGGCCCTTGGCGGGGGTCCAGGGGGCGGAGCCCCCTGGGGCCGCCCGCCCTACTTCTCCGTCTCGGCCTGCAGCAGGAACAGCACCACGGATCGCCCCGTGACCTGGTAGGTATCCCCGCACTCGAAGGCGCGCTCCTCCTCATCGTCGGGGATGTTCGTATCGGCCAGCAGGGTCCAGCCCTGGCAGCCCGAGGCGTCCGGCAGGTTGAATTCCACCAGGTCGTGGTGCCCGTTGATCACCATCAGCACCGTGGCGTCCTGCCCGCGCTTGCGGATGCCAGTGACCTGCGCGCGGCCATCCATCAACATGCCGAAGCACTTGGTGGTCGCGTTGTCCCAGTCGCCGGGCTGCATCTCGGAGCCGTTGGCGTTGATCCAGGTCACGTCCCGGACGCCCAGTTCCTCGTTCATCTGCCCGGTCAGGAAGCGGGTGCGGCGGAGGATGGGGTACTTGTGCCGCAGCTCCAACAGCTTGCGGGTGAAGCGGATCAGGGTCTGCCCCTTTTCCTCGATCTCCCAGTTGACCCAGCTGATCTCGCTGTCCTGGCAGTAGGCGTTGTTGTTGCCCTCCTGCGTCCGGCCGAACTCGTCGCCGGCCAGGATCATCGGCGTGCCCTGGGAGAGAACCAGGGTGGAGAGGATGTTCCGGATCTGCCGCTCCCGCAGGGCGTTGATCTCGGGATCGTCCGTCGGCCCTTCCGCGCCGCAGTTCCAGGAACGGTTGTCGGAATGGCCGTCCTTGTTGTCCTCGCCGTTCGCCTCGTTGTGCTTCTCGTTGTAGGTCACCGTGTCGTTCAGCGTGAAGCCGTCATGCGCGGTCACGAAGTTCACGCTGGCCCAGGCGCCGCGGCCGCTGTGGTTGAACTTGTCCGGCGAGCCGCAGAGCCGCGGCGCGAGCGCCTGGGCGCTCGCCTCACCGCGCCAGAAGTCGCGCACCGTGTCGCGGAAGCTGTCGTTCCACTCGGCCCAGCCGGCGGGGAAGCTGCCCACCTGGTAGCCGCCGGGGCCGATGTCCCAGGGCTCCGCGATCAGCTTCACGGTCTGCAGCACGGGGTCCTGCTGGCACACCTTCAGGAAGCCGCTCTGCTCGTCGAAGCCGTGCGGCTCGCGCGCCAGGATGGTGCCGAGGTCGAAGCGGAACCCGTCGATGTGCATCTCCTGCACCCAGTAGCGCAGGCTGTCCGCCACCATCTGGATCACGCGAGGGTGGGAGAGGTTTACCGTGTTCCCGGTGCCCGTGTCGTTGATGTAGAAGCGCTTCTGGTCGGGCAGCAGGCGGTAGTAGCTGGCGTTGTCGATGCCCTTGAAGGACAGCGTCGGCCCCTTCTCGTTCCCTTCCGCCGTGTGGTTGTACACCACGTCCAGGATCACCTCGAGGCCCGCCTCGTGGTAGCGCGCCACCATCTCCTTGAACTCGCGCAGGCTGTTCGGCACGTCGGAGGCGTAGCGAGGGTCGGGCGCGAAGAAGCCGATGCTGTTGTAGCCCCAGAAGTTCACCAGCCCCTTCTGCAGCAGGAAGTCGTCGTCGATGAAGGTGTGCACCGGCAGCAGCTCGACCGAGGTGACGCCGAGCGACTTGATGTAGTCCACCACCGGCTTCTGCCCGAGGCCGGCATAGGTGCCGCGCAGGTTCTCCGGCACGTCAGGGTGAAGCTTCGTGTAGCCCTTCACATGCGTTTCGTAGACCACCGTGTGGTCCCAGGGCACGAAGCGCCGCCCCGGCTCCCCGTGCCAGTCGAAGTTGGGATCGACGATCACGCATTTCGGCACGAAGGGCGCACTGTCGCGCTCATCGAAGGTCAGGTCGTCCCCGCTCTCCATCTTGTAGCCGAACACGGCCGGATCCCAGGTCAGCGACCCCGCATGGGCGCGCGCATAGGGGTCCAGCAGCAGCTTGTTCGGGTTGAAGCGGTGCCCCGCCTCCGGCTCGTACGGCCCGTGGACGCGGTAACCGTAGAAGGTTCCCGGCCCCACATCCGGCAGGTAGCCGTGGAAGATCTGGTTCGTGTACTCCGGCAGCTCGACCCGCTCGATCTCCTTCTCGCCGGTGCTGTCGAAGAGGCACACCTCCACCTTCGTCGCGTTCGCGGAGAAGAGGGAAAAGTTCGTCCCCTGCCCGTCCCAGTGGGCCCCGCGCTTCGCGGGCGAACCCTCTCTGATCCGCCCCTTGATGATCTCTGACAACGTCCGGTCCCGTCCACTATGCCCGCGCCGCAGGGCGCCGATCGCGGACAGCGGAACGGGCGGCAGGGCCGCCGGTTGAGGGTGAAACGGCCGGGCAGGCTTGAATCTTCCCACCCCCCGCATTTTTCCGGCGAGCGCGGCACGGGCGCCGCACAGGGCACGCCTGATGCTGCGCGGGCTGAGCCTGCGATTGCGGTCCGTGGCCAGGGAGAGGAAGAAGGAATACTCCCTCTCCCCGGACCCCTCACCATCTTCTTCTTCTAGGCTTTGGTCTCACCCTGCTGACGGTGCGCCTCGGGTCGATGACCCGAGGCGACTGCAAGGGCAGGAAGAAGCCCCTCACGCGGAGACCCCCTGTCAGGACGGTGCGGCGGCAGCCAGAAGGGGTTCCAAGGGCCTCAGGCCCTTGGCGGGGGTCCAGGGGGCGGCGCCCCCTGGTTCCGGCGGTACCAGCCCCGGCCTACTCCGCCGGCGCCGGGTGCGCCGCCGCCCCGTGCGGCGTCCGCCCGCTTCGCCGCAGCCGCTTCACGCTCCGTTCCAGCGCGTCGAAGCCGAGGTAGAGCACGGGGGTGATGAAGAGGGTCAGCACCTGGCTGACGGCCAGCCCGCCCACCACGGCCAGGCCCAGGGGCTGGCGCAGCTCGGCGGCCGCGCCCCAGCCGGCCGCGATGGGCACGGCGCCCGCCGCCGCGGCCAGGGTGGTCATCAGGATGGGCCGGAACCGCAGCACGCAGGCGTCCCGCACGGCCACGCGCGGGTCCGCGCCCTCGCGCTGGCGGCTGAGGGCCACGTCCACGATCATGATGGCGTTCTTCTTCACCAGCCCGATCAGCAGCAGCACGCCGATCACCGCGATGACGGAGAGGTCCATCCCGAAGAGCCACAGCGTCGCCAGGGCCCCCAGCGCCGCGGCCGGCAGGCCAGAGAGGATGGTCAGCGGGTGGACCAGGCTCTCGTAGAGGACGCCCAGCACCACGTACATCACGATCACCGCGGCCAGGATCAGCATGCCCTGGCCCGCCAGCGCCTGCTGGAACACCTGCGCCGTGCCGGAGAAGGCGCCGATCACGCCGGGGGGCGGCTGCATCTCCGCCTCGGTGGCCTTGATCGCGTCGGTGGCCTGCCCCAGCGCCACGCCGGGCGGCAGGTTGAAGCCGATTGTCACCGCCGGGAGCTGCCCCTGGTGCGCCACCGTCAGCGGCCCCGTGCCGCGCTGGATGGTGGCCAGGGCGGAGAGGGGCACCAGCCTGCTGTCGGTGGCGGGCCCGGCTGCCGTCGCCCGCCCGCTGCCGCCGGGGCCGCTGGAGCGGAGATAGAGCTTCTGCAGCCCGTTCTCGTCCCGCTGGTCCTCCGGCAGTGCCTCCACGATCACGGGGTAGGCGTTGGCCTGGGCGTAGATGGTGGAGATCTGCCGCGCCCCGAAGGCGGAGTAGAGGGCCTGCCGCACCTGGTCCACGTTCACGCCCAGCGCGGCCGCCCGGTCGCGGTCCACCTGCACGTTCACCACGGGGGCATCGAGCTGGAGGTCCGTGTTCACGTCCTGCAGCAGGGGGTTGCCCCGCAGCCGGGCCGCCAGCCGCTGCGCGAAGTCGTAGAGCGACTTCGATTCCAGCCCCTGCAGCGTGTACATGTACAGGGTGCGGGACTGCCGCGCCCCGAAGTTCAGGTTCTGGATGGGCTGCAGGAAGGTCTGCATTCCCGGCACGCCGGAGACCTCGCGCCGGAGCTGCTGGATCACCTCCGTCACCATCGGCCGCTCGCTCCGCGGCTTCAGCTCGATGAACATGCGCCCCTGGTTGACGGAAAGGCTCTGCCCGGTGGCGCCGATGTTGGAGGAGACGCTCCTCACATAGGGGTTGCGCCCGATGATGGCCGCCACCTGCCCCTGCATCTCCGTCATCGCGGCGTAGGACGCGTCGCGCGGCCCCTCGGTGGAGGCACTGACGAGGCCGGTGTCCTCCACGGGGAAGAAGCCCTTCGGCATCGCCATCGCCAGCCAGCCGGCGGCGACGAGCGAGGCGAAGAACACGCCCCAGGTCACGGGCCGGTAGCGCAGCGCCCAGTCCAGCGCCCAGGCGTAGCCCCGCTCGATCCCCCGGAACCCCGCCTCTAGGAAGGCGTCCACCCGGCCGGGCTTCGCCCCGTGGGAATGCGCCGGCAGCCAGGAGGCCATGAGCGGGGTGAGGGTGAGGGAGACGAAGCAGGACACGGCCACCGCGAGGGAGACAGTGGCCGCGAAGGCGTTGAACACCCGCCCCACCACGCCGCCCATCAGCAGGATCGGCAGGAACACCGCGGTCAGCGAGAGGGTGATGGAGATGATGGTGAAGCCGATCTCGCGCGATCCCTTCATCGCCGCCTCGAAGGGGTTCATCCCCTCCTCCACGTGGCGGATGATCGCCTCCAGCATCACGATGGCGTCGTCCACCACCAACCCGACGGCGAGCGTCAGGCCGAGGAGCGTCACGTTGTCGATGCCGTAGCCCATCGCGTACATCAGGGCGAAGGTGCCGGCGAGCGAGATGGGCACCGCGATCATCGGGATCAGCGTCGCCAGCAGCCGGCGCAGGAAGAGCCAGACCACCAGCACCACCAGCCCGATGGCGATGATCAGGCTCTCCTGCACGTCGTGCACGGCGGCCCGGATGGAGAGCGAGCGGTCCAGCGACACGTCGATCCGCGCCCCCGGCGGCAGCGCCGCCTGCAGCTCCGGCAGGGCCGCGAAGACCCCGTCCACCACCTCCACCGTGTTCGCGTCCGGCTGGCGCTGCACCGCCAGCGTCAGCCCGCGCACCCCGTTGCGGTAGGAGGCGATGCGGTCGTTCTGCACCCCGTCCACCACCTCCGCGATGTCGGCCAGCCGCACCGGCGCGCCGGCGCGCCCGGCGACGATGAGGTTGCCGAAGGCCGCCGCGTCCGGCGGCTGGTCGTTGCCGCGGATCACCATCTGCTGCCGCTGGCCCGACAGCGTGCCGACGGGGGTGCTGGAATTGGCGGCCGCCACCGCGCCGCTCACCTGGTCCAGCGTCAGCCCCATGCTGGCCAGCCGGTCCGCCCGCATCCGCACGCGAACCGAGAACAGCTGCTCGCCGTAGGTCACCACCTGCGCCACCCCCGGCACCCGCGACAGGGCGGGGGAGACAAGGGTGGAGGCGATGTCGTTCAGCTGGAACAGCGGCACGTCGCCGCCCGAGAGCGTCAGCAGCACCACCGGCGCGTCCGCCGGGTTCGCCTTCCGGTAGGAAGGCGGGGTCGTCATCTCGATCGGCAGGCGCCGCTGCGCGCGGGTCAGCGCCGCCTGCACGTCCTGCGCCGCCGCGTCGATGTTCCGGGTCAGCACGAACTGCAGCGTGATCTGCGTCGTACCCTGGCCGGAGGTGGAGGAGATCGAATCGATCCCCGTGATGGTGGAGAACTCGCGCTCCATCGGCAGCGCGACGGAGGTCGCCATCGTCTCCGGGCTCGCGCCGGGAAGCTGCGCGCTCACCGTGATCACCGGGAAGTCCACGCGCGGCACGGCCGCGACGGGCATGGACAGGTAGCCGAGGATCCCCGCCAGCACGATCGCGGCGGAGAGCAGCCCGGTCATGATCGGGCGGCGGATGAAGATCGCGGAAAGGTTCATCGGGCGCTCGCCTGCCGGCCGGCGCCGTTCGCCGCGGGCGCTTCGGATTGCGGCCCCGCCGGCGGGCCGCCAGCGTTCCGCACGGCCACCCGCGCCCCGTCGCGCAGCCGCTCGATCCCCTCCGTCACCACCATCTCGCCGTTCGCCACCCCGCCCTCGATCACGGCGCGGCCGGCGGCGTAGCGTACCACCCGCACCGCCACGCGGCGGGCGGTGTTCTCCGGCGTCACGGCGTAGAGGAAGTTGCCGCCCTGCCCCACGCGCACCGCGGCCGCGGGCACGGAGACAGCCTGCGGCTCCACGCGCGGCACCATCACCACCTCCAGGTACTGCCCTGGCCAGAGCCGGGCGGGGGCGTTGGCGAAGCGCGCCTTCAGCCCGATCGTGCCGGTCGCCGTGTCCACGGAGCTGTCCACGAAGATCAGCTCGCCCTCGGCCGGCCGGCCGCTGTCGCCCGGCGCGCCCGCCCGCACCCGCGGCCGCTCCCCGCGCGCCTGCGCCTCCCGCAGCTCGCCCAGCCAGCGCTCGGGCACGGAGAAGGCGACGTTGATCGGGTCGGTCTGGGTGATGGTGGCCAGCACCGCCCCTTCGGCCGCCCGCACGAAGTTGCCCTCCTTCACCGGCAGCGCGCCCAGCCGCCCCGCGGCCTCGGCCCGGATGGTGGCGAATTCCAGCGTCAGCCGGGTCTGGGCCACCTGCGCCTCATCCGCCCGCACGGTGGCCGCCAGCCCCGTCGCGTCCGCCTGCGCCTGCTCCGCCCGCTGGGCGGAGGCGAAGGCGTCGGAGCGGAGGGAAGCGTAGCGCCGCGCGTCGGACTGCGCCCGCTCCAGCTGCGCCCGGTCCCGCGCCAGGATAGCCTCCTGCTGCTGCAGCAGGGCCCCGGTGTTGCGGGAATCCAGGGTGAAGAGCAGGTCGCCCGCCTTCACCACCTGCCCCTCCTGCACGTGCACCCGCTCGATCTGCCCGTCCACGCGGGAGCGGACGGAGATGACGGAGACGGCCTGCGCCGTCCCGTTCGCCGTTACCTCCACCGGCAGCGGCCCGACCGCCGCCGGCGCCGCCGCCACGGAAACGGCCGCCTCTTGCGCCAGGGCAGGGGCGGAGGCGAGCAGCAGGCAGCACAGCGCGGCAAAAACTGGGCGCATCATCATTTCCCGGCCGGAAAGCACCATTCTGATCGGTGCTGTGTGTAATCGAAAGTACGATCTTGGCCCGGTACGTTCCAGCAGGCGTTACGATGCGCCGAAAGGGGGAAGGCAGGCACGGTCCGGCCGCGAATAAAGCCGTCCCCGCCGCGGTCCATTGGTCAGGGCTGGAGGATGGGCCATGGACGAGGACCGGACGATGCGGCACGGGAACGGCCTGGAGCTGGACCTGGGCTTGGGTCCGCTGAAACGACCCGATCAGGAGGCACGATGCCGGCAGCCTGCCCCCTCCGGTCCCCAGGGCCGCAGTCATCGGTCCGCGCGGCGGGGCGGACCGGGCTGACCCAGCCTTCCGGCCCCGCGCGGCCCCGCCCCTTCCGCGGGGCCACGGCATGAGTTGGCGCGTCCGGCCGGCCTCCGGACCGGCAGGGCCCGCGCCGAGGCCGGGCTTCGACGAGGTGGTTCTCACGCATCTGGATGCCGCATACAGCCTGGCTCGCTGGCTGGTGCGCGATCCCCATCTGGCGGAGGATGTTGTGCAGGAGGCGGTGCTCCGGGGCCTGAACTACCAGGAATCCTTCCGCGGAGAGGACGGGCGCGCCTGGCTCCTGCGCATTGTCCGCAACACCGCCTACACCATGCTGGCCGCGCGCCGGCGGGCGGAGGGCGCCGGAGGCGAGGCGCTGGACGGCGAGGCGGTGGCGAACCTGCCGGATCCCGCCGCCGGCCCGGAGGCCGCGCTGGCCCGCCAGGACGACGCCGCGCGGCTGGAGAAGGCCCTGGCTGCCCTGCCCGTGGAGCTGCGGGAATGCCTCGTCCTGCGGGAGCTGGAGGAACTCTCCTACAAGGAGATCGCCGGGGTCACCGGCGTGCCGATCGGCACGGTGATGTCGCGCCTTTGGCGGGCCCGGCGCGCCCTGATCGCGGGCGCCCCGATCGCGGGGGAGAGGACCGCCGATGAGCCCTGATCCTCAACCCGACCCCCAGCCCCATCCCTGCCACGAGATGAGCCTGCTGGTGCAGGCGGACGTGGATGGCGAGCTGCAGGCCGCCGAGGCCGCCCGCGTCGCCGCCCACCTGGAGACCTGCCCGGACTGCGCGCGGTTCCAGCGCCAGCTCCTGGCCCTCTCGGGCGCGCTGCACCGGGAGATACCCCGCCACCGCGCGCCCGACCACCTGCGGGAGGCCGTGCGGAACAGGATCGCCGGCCGGTCCCCGCCGCGGCGGCCCCCGCTGCGCCGCTGGGTGCTCGGCGCCGGCCCCGCCCTCGCGGCCGGCCTGCTCCTCCTGGCCCTGCTGCCGGCCGGGGAAGGGCCATCGCACGGGATGCCGGACTGGGTGGTGGCCGCCCATGTCCGGGCCCTCCAGCCGCAGCACCTCCTCGACGTCGTCTCGGCCGAGCAGCACACGGTAAAGCCTTGGTTCGCCGGGCGGCTCCCCTTCTCTCCCCCCGTCCGGGACCTGGCCCCGCAGGGCTTCCCGCTCCTCGGCGCGCGGGTCGATGCCCTGCCGGGCAGCCCCGCGGCGGCGCTCGTCTACAAGCGGCGGGAACACGTCATCAATCTCTTCGTCTGGCCGACCCTGCCGGAGGAGGACGGGGCCGCCGCCTCCGGCAGCCGAGAGGGTTACAACTTCCTCCGCTGGTCCCAGGGCGGCATGACCCTATGGGCCGTCTCGGACCTCAATGCCCGGGAGTTGGCCGAGTTCGCCGGCAACTGGCGATAGGGCGGATCGCCGGAGGGCACAGCCCGCGGGCCGGGATCCGCCCCCTCGCGGAACGGGCCGGCGCGGCCGGGGCTGGCATGGCCGAAGGGCGGACGCCCCGGCGTCCGCGCCGCCTTGCAACGAAATGCATGGAGGAAGTTGTCAGTCAGGAATAATTTGAATCCGGAACAGGTCTTCTCTCCATTGCTCTTGGGAGGCGGACATGACCGGACCAGCCGGGATCCTCGCGGCCTGCGGCCGCACATCCGGGCCAGCCTCCAGCGCCACCTTCCGGGAAGGTTGCCGGGGACGGGCGCCCTGATGAGCGCCACGATAACCGCCCCGATGACCGCCCTGCTGCTGGGCGCCAGCGTCGGCCTCTCCATCGCGGCGCCGATCGGGCCGGCCGCCGTGCTCTGCATCGAGCGCACCCTCGCCGCGGGCATCACGCGCGGGCTCGCCACCGGCTTCGGCGTGGCCACCGTTCACCTCGCCTACGGCGCCCTGGCCATCGCGGGCGGCGTCGGGCTCGCGCGGGAATGGCTCAACGCCGCGTTCGTGCCCTTCCTCTCCGGGCTGGTCCTGCTCTGGTTCGCCGTCCGGGTCCTCCGCCGGCGCACGGTGCTGGCCACGCGGGCGGAGGCGCCGCCGACCCTCGTCTCCTCCTACTGCGGCGCCGTCTGCTTCGGCTTCCTCAACCCGACCACGCCGGTCCTCTTCGCCGCCATGGTGCCGGCGCTGCTCGGCCCCGGCACGGTCACCCGCGCGCCGCTCCTGGTCGCCGGCATCTTCATCGGCTCGCTCGCCTGGTGGTGCGCGCTCAGCGGCGGCATCTCTCTGCTCCGGGGCCGGATGACCGCCCGGGTCCTCGGCGTGATGAACAAGGCGGCCGGCCTGGCGCTGGCGGGCCTGGCGCTCGCCATGATCGCCCGTGCCTGGAACGGCTGATGCGCCCCGATCGCCTCCTGGCACGCTCCTGAACGCCCGATACCCGACATCCCATCCCTGCCCCCCGGCCCCGTGCCCCTAACCCTGTACAGGTGTATGCCGGGGGCGATGACCACCCTTCCCGACCCCCGCCCCACCCCTGCCGCCCCGGACGACGATCCCTGGCTCTGGCTCGAGGAGGTGGAGGGCGAGCGCGCCCTCGCCTGGGTGGCCGGGCAGAACGCCGCCACCCTCGCCCGCCTGGCCGATGCGCGCTTCGAAGCGGACCGGGACGCCGTGCGCGCGGCGCTGGACCGTCCGGACAAGCTCCCCCACGTCACCCGGCGGGGCGCCTGGCTCTATAACTTCTGGACGGACGCCGCCCAGCCGCGCGGCCTGTGGCGGCGCACCTCGCTGGAGAGCTACCGCCAGCCGCAGCCGGAATGGCAGGTGCTGCTGGACATCGATGCCCTGGCGCGGGAGGAGGGGGAGGACTGGGTCTGGCACGGCGCCGCCACCCTCCCCGGCACCCATGACGTCGCGATGCTCCGCCTCTCCCGCGGCGGCGGCGACGCCGTGGTGCTGCGCGAGTTCAGCCTGGAGAGCCTGCGCTTCGTCGAGGGCGGCTTCGCCCTGCCGGAGTGCAAGGGCAGCGTGGACTGGCTGGACCGCGATACTCTCCTCCTCGCCGCGGCCTACGGGGATGGCATGGCCACCACCTCGGGCTATTCCCGCACCGTCCGCCTCTGGTCCCGCGGCACGGACCCTGCTGCCGCCCCCGTCCTCTTCTCGGTTCCCGAGGACCACATGGGCGCCTGGGGCGGGCTGGACCACGATACCGGCCGGCTCCTCTTCATCGACCAGATCGGCTTCTACGACACCGCCATCCATCTTGGGGACCGCGGCGGCCCGAAGCAGCGCATCGACCTGCCCACGGACATGGACTACCGCTGGCAGCGCGGCTGGCTCGCCGCCCAGCCCCGCACGCCCTGGACGGTGGTGGGCACCACCCACGCCCCGGACACGCTGCTGGGCATCGGTCTCGACGCCATCCTCTCCGGCAGCCGGGACTTCACCACGCTCTTCACCCCCGGCGAGCGCCGCGCCCTCCAGGGCTTCTTCTGGTGCGACGGCCGGCTGGTCGTCTCCGTCCTCGACGAGCTGCGGCCGGAGTTCACGGTCTTCACCCCCGGCGAGGGCGAGTGGTCCGGCGCCCGGCTGGACCTGCCGGCGACCGGCGTCGCCAGCCTCTGGCCGCTCGACAGCGAGGCGGAGGAATCCGACGGCACCCTCCTGGCCCAGGTGGAGGACCCGGTCACCCCCGCCACCCTCCTCCTCACGAGCACCGCCCTTGCCACCCCGGAGGTCCTGCGCCGCTCCTCCCCCGTCTTCGACGCCTCCGGCCTCGTCGTCACCCGCCACGAGGCCGTCTCCACGGACGGCGAGCGCATCCCCTACGTCCAGACCGGCCCCGTAACCGAGACGGGCGACGCCCCCATCCACCTCTCCGGCTACGGCGGCTTCCGCATCTCCCGCCTGCCCCACTACCAGGGCATGACGGGCAAGCTCTGGCTGGAGAAGGGCGGCACGACCGTCATCGCCAACATCCGCGGCGGCGGGGAATTCGGCACCCGCTGGCACGAGGCCGGCCGGCGCGAGGGCAAGCGCCTCTCCCACGACGACTTCGCCGCCGTCGCCGCAGACCTCGTCCGCCGCGGCGTCACCACCCCCGGCCGCATCGCGGCCGAAGGCGGCTCCAACGGCGGCCTCCTCATCGCCAACATGCTCACGCGCTACCCGGAACGCTTCGGCGCCCTGTTCTGCACCATCCCGCTGATCGACATGCGCCGCTACACGAAGCTCCTGGCCGGGGCGAGCTGGATCGCGGAGTACGGCGACCCGGACGCGCCGGCGGACTGGGCCTTTCTCCAGCACATGTCCGCCTACCACACGGCGGAACCCGGTTGCCCCTACCCGCCAATCCTCATCGCCACCACCCGCCGCGACGACCGCGTCCACCCCGGCCATGCCCGCAAGATGGCGGCCAAGCTCCAGTCCCTCGGCTACCCCGCCCTGCTGCACGAACCGGCCGCGGGCGGCCACGGCTACGGCAAGGACAACAGCGAGGTCGCCACCTTCGCCGCCCTCGGCGCCGCCTTCCTGCGCCGGGCGATCGGGTGGGAGGAGCCCATCGTTCCCCGGTCCTGACAGGTCCGGAGCCAGGGGGCGCCGCCCCCTGGAACCCCCGCCAAGGGCCTGAGGCCCCTGGACCCCCAGCTGGCTGCCGCCGCGCCGTCCTGAGATGGGGTTTCCGCGTGACGGGCCTCTTCCTGCCCTTGCAGTCGCCTCGGGTCATGGACCCGAGGCGCACCGTCAGCAGGGTATTCCCAAAGCCTAGAAGAAGATGATGGAGAGGGGTCCGGGGAGAGGAAGAATTCCTTCTTCCTCTCCCCGGGACAGACCGGCCGCACAGGATCAGCGCGAAGGGCTTGGTGGCACCGAGGCCAAGCGCCTTGGCGCAGGGGGACAAGGGCGCTAGACCCACCCTGCCCCATGCCCGACTCAGCCCTGACCGATCCCGCCGCCGTGCAGCCGGAGGCCCTGGCCGCCGCCCGGGCCGAGTTCGACGCGATCGACGACCAGCTGCACGACCTGCTCATGCGCCGCGCCGGCCTCTCCGCCTCGCTGGCGGCCAACGGCATGAAGGCGAGCGGCGCCAGCTTCCGGCCGGGGCGGGAGGCGATGATCCTGCGCCGCCTGCTCGGCCGCCACCGCGGGCCGATGCCGCGCGCCGCCGTGGCCCGGCTGTGGCGGGAGGTGATCGCCACCTCGCTGCGGCAGCAATCCGCCTTCTCGGTTGCGGCGCTCGGCGGGACGGAGCCGTTGGCGCTCGGCCATTTCGGGCTGGACACGCCGCTGCGGATTCACGCCACCCCGTCCCGTGTGCTCGCCGCCCTCTCGGCGGGCGAGGCGACGGTGGCCATCCTTCCTTCCCCGGCCGATGGCGAACCGCTGGCGGATGCCTGGTGGGCGAGCGTGGAGGCGCCGCGGCTGCAGGTGGTGGCCGCCCTGCCCTTCCTGCTCCGCCCCGGCCAGACCCTGCCGAGCGCCCTCGTCGTCGCCGCCTTCGCGGCCGACGCCACGCCGAGGGATCGCGGCCTGATCCGGCTGGAGCGCGCGCCGAACACCTCGCGCGGGGCCCTTGTCTCCGCGCTCGGCGCCGCCGGCCTGCCGCCGCAGCGGCTCATCCTCTCGGCCGACGGCATGCGCGGCCTGGCGGAGGTGGAGGGGCTGATCCAGCCCGGCGATCCGCGGCTGGCCGCCCTCTCCGCGCTGCGCCCGCACCCGATCGGCGGCTTCGCCGAGCCGTCGCTGGACGAGCCCGCAACCGAGACGCCCTGAACGCTTCTCGCCCCGAACGCTTCCCGCCCCGAACGCTTCCGAAGGCCGACTGCCATGCCCGTGATGCCCCGCCCCTCCATCCTCTCGGTCGAGCCCTATGTCGGCGGCGAGTCGAAGGTCCCGGGCGTGAACCGGATCGTGAAGCTCTCCTCCAACGAGGGCCCCTTCGGACCGCCGCCGGCCGCCGTGGCCGCGATCGCCGAGGCCGCGAAGGAGGCGAACCGCTACCCGGATGGCGGCGCCACCGCGATCCGCGAGGCGATCGGCAAGCATCATGGCCTCGATCCGAACCGCATCGTCGTCGGCAACGGCTCGGATGAGTTGCTCGCCCTCCTCATCCTCGCCTACGGCGGCGAGGGGACGGAGATCGTCATGTCCGCCCACGGCTTCCTCATGTACGAGCTGACCGGGCGCTGGGCCGGCTGCAACGTGCTGAAGGTGCCGGAGAAGGACCTGCAGGCCGACATCGACGGCATCATCGCCGCCTGCGGCCCGCGCACCCGCCTGGTGATCCTCGCGAACCCGAACAACCCCACCGGCGCCCTGCTGCCGCAGGCGGAGGTGGACCGGCTGCGCGCCGGGCTGCGCGAGGACATCCTCCTCGTCCTCGACAGCGCCTACGCCGAGTACGTCACCGATCCCGATTACAACGCCGGCGCGAAGCTGGTGGATGCCGGCACCAACACGGTGATGACGCGCACCTTCTCCAAGGTCTGGGGCCTCGGCGGCATGCGGCTGGGCTGGCTTTACGGCCCGCCGGCGGTGATCGACGTGCTGAACCGCGTCCGCTCCCCCTTCAACGTCTCCTCTACCGCCCAGGCCGCCGGGATCGCCGCGCTGTCCGAGCCGGGCTGGGTCGAGAAGAACGTGGCCCACAACAGGGAGTGGGTGGCGAAGATGACGGAAGGGCTGACGAAGCTCGGCCTGAAGGTCCACCCCAGCCACGCCAACTTCCTGCTGGTGGATTTCGGCAGCCCGGAAGCGGGCAAGGCGGCCGACGCCCACCTGCGCTCCCGCGGGCTGATCGTGCGCGGCGTCACCGTCTACGGCCTGCCCTCCTGCCTCCGCATCACCATCGGCACCGCCGAGGAGTGCGGGATGGTGCTCGACGCCCTGGCCGACTTCCGGCATGGCTGAGGCCCCGCTCTTCCGGCGCCTCTGCGTCATCGGCCCCGGCCTCGTCGGCTCCTCCATCCTGCGCGTGGCGCGGGCGCGGGACGACATCGCGGGGGAGCTGGTGGCTACCGCCCGCAGCGAGCACACGCTGGAGCGCGTGCAGGCGCTCGGCATCGCGGACATCGTGGAGCCCGACGCGGCGAAGGCCGTGCAGGGCTGCGACGGCGTGATCCTCTGCGTGCCCGTCGGCGCCTATGCCGGGGTGATGGCGCACATCGCCCCGCACCTCGCGCCGGGCTGCATCCTCTCCGACGTGGGTTCCACCAAGGGAAGCGTGCTGCGGGACCTGCTGCCGCTGCTGCCCGAAGGCGTCCACCTCGTCCCCGCCCACCCCATGGCCGGCACGGAGCATTCCGGCCCGGACGCGGGCTTCGCGGAACTGTTCCAGGGCCGCTGGTGCATCCTCACCCCGCCCCCTGGCACCGATCCCGAGGCGGTGGCGAAGCTGCGCGCCCTGTGGGAGCGCGCCGGCTCCATGATCGAGACGATGGACGCGGCGACGCACGACAAGGTGGTGGCCGTCGTCTCCCACCTGCCGCACCTCATCGCCTTCACCATCTGCGGCACCGCCGACGACCTGGCGCAGGAGACGCGGGAGGCCGTGCTGCGCTTCGCCGCCTCCGGCTTCCGCGACTTCACCCGCATCGCGGCCAGCGACGTGGACATGTGGCGCGACATCTTCCTCAACAACCGCGAGGCCGTGCTGGAGATGCTGGCCCGCCTGACAGAGGACGCCCAGGCCTTCGGCCGCGCCATCCGCTGGGGCGAGGCCGGCTTCATCGAGGACCGCATCCGCCGGGGCCGGAAAATCCGCCGCTCGCTGATCGAGTTGAAGCAGGCCTGACAGGTCCGGGACCAGGGGGCGCCGCCCCCTGGAACCCCCGCCAAGGGCCTGAGGCCCCTGGACCCCCACCCGGCTGCCGCCACGCCGTCCTGGGACGGTGTCTCGGCCTGACGGCCTCCTCCTGCCCTTGCAGTCGCCTCGGGTCATCGACCCGAGGCGCACCATCAGCCGAGAGAGACCGACTCCTAAAAGAAGATGATGGTGAGGGGTCCGGGGAGAGGAAGAATTCCTTCTTCCTCTCCCTGGCCACGGACCGCAGCCCCAGAAACACCCCGGGAATGCTTCACCCGTTCCTGCCCGGCCCCATTCTGCCCTATGGTGCTGACATGGTCGCGCTCACCTCCCCCGACTTCAAGCGCCGCGCCGCCCGTGCCCTAGCGGATGCGAACCTGCAGAAGGCGCTGCGCCGCGGCGGCAGCGGCTTCCATTCCAAGCGCGCCCAGGCCACGGCCGCGCTGCCGGAGTTCGAGGCGCTGCGCGACATCGGGCGCGACATCAAGAATCATACCCTCGCCAACTTGGACCACTACCTGGAGGCCTTCGAGGCGAAGGTCGTGGCCAATGGCGGCAAGGTTCACTGGTGCCGAGACGCCGCGGAGGCGCGCGCGACGGTGCTGGGAATCTGCCGGGATGCGGATGCGCGCACCGTGACCAAGGGCAAGTCCATGATCTCGGAGGAGATCGGGCTGAACGAGCATCTGGAAGCGAACGGGATCACCCCCGTCGAGACCGATCTTGGCGAGTACATCCTGCAGCTGGTGAACGAGCCGCCCAGCCACATCATCGCCCCCGCCTTCCACCTGAACCGGGAGGACTGGGAGTCCCGCTTCCGGGCCGCCCACAAGGACCTGCCGGCGGATCGCGTGTTCCACGACCGGCGCGACATCATGGCCGAGGCCCGGCAGACCCTGCGCGAGCGCTTCGTGCAGGCGGATGTCGGCATCACCGGCGCCAACTTCCTGATCGCGGAGACCGGCACCAGCGTCATCGTCACGAACGAGGGCAATGGCGACCTGACGCAGACCCTGCCGCGCGTGCACATCGCCCTCGCCAGCATCGAGAAGGTGGTGCCGACGCTGGAGGATTGCAGCACCCTGCTGCGCCTCCTCGCCCGCTCCGCCACGGGCCAGGACCTCTCGGTTTACACCACCTTCTCCACTGGTCCCCGGCGCGCGCCCGATCTCGACGGGCCGGAGGCGTACCATGTGGTGCTGATCGACAACGGCCGGTCCAACATGCTCGGCACGGACTTCCACGAGATGCTCCGCTGCATCCGCTGCGCCGCCTGTATCAATCATTGCCCGGTCTACAACGCCGCCGGCGGTCACGCCTATGGCTGGGTCTATCCCGGCCCCATGGGCAGCGTCCTCACCCCCGCCCTCGTCGGCCTCGAGAAGTCGGCGAACCTTCCCAACGCCTCCTCCCTCTGCGGCCGGTGCGAGAGCGTCTGCCCCGTGAAAATCCCCCTGCCGAAGATGCTGCGGAACTGGCGGGAGAGGGAGTTCGAGCGCCACCTCACCCCCTCCACCGCCAGGCGCGGCCTCGGGGTCTGGGCCTGGTTCGCCCGGCGCCCCGCCCTGTACCGCGCGGCCACCCGCCTCGCCATGGGCACGCTCGCCCTGCTGGGTCGCGGCACCGGCCGCTTCCGCCGCCTGCCGCTGGCCGGCGCCTGGACTGCCAGCCGCGACCTGCCCGCCCCGGAGCGCGGCGGCACCTTCATGGCCCGCTACGCCGCCACCCAGCGCCGCCGTCCCTGATTTCGGCCCTTGCCGGCCCAGGGGAGGGAAGAAGGACCCGTTCACTCCTCCAGTGCACGGCCACCATCCTGGGGAGCGGCCCTCTCATGGCGGGCCGGCGGCCATCAACGCCTGCCGGCCACTGTGGCCGCTGGAAGGGACAACCCACTGTAGATCACTGATCCCGTCACGAAGGTTGATCACCAGGTGAGGTCCCGATCAGCGCCGATCGGCACCTCACCCTCACGTCGTTTTCGTGCTTCCGACCAAATGCACAGATCGGCTTTGGGCAGGGTCTCGATTCAGCGCTTCTTCACACGCTTACGTAGGTGCCCCCCCGGGCGCCTGCGGCAGGCGGGCGGATGGAGGTCGCCCTCCTGAGCCGCATGATCGCGGCGATAGAGGCCGAAGGGCAAATCACCACGTCCACCATCCAATCCGTTGAGGATAACCTGCGGGGGAAGGGAGCTAGGGAAGGCATTCCGAAAAAGGTGGGGATCCGCGACGAGACGCTGAACAACCTCTCCACGGCTCTCAGAGGCAGGCTGCGTCTGACCGATCATGCCGATGCCCACTGAGTGGGGCGGCGGGAGCGCACTCGTCGTCCCACCGCCCCTGTTCAGCCTCGCTTCTCGAGCAATCCGCCATCAACGGGCAGGATCACGCCGGTGATGTAACCAGCCTCGTCGGAGGCCAGGAACACCGCGGCGTTGGCCACGTCCCAGGCCGTGCCCATGCGGCCCATCGGCACCAGCGCCTCACGCTCGGCCCGGACGACCTCGCGCGATACGCCCCGCTCCTGCGCGCGGCGCTCGATCGCCATGGGCGTGTCGATCAACCCGGGCAGGATCACGTTGGCGCGGATGCCGTGGCGGGCATTCTCCGTCGCGATGTGCTGGGTCAGCGCGTTCACCCCGGCCTTGCTGGTCTTGTAGGTCACCGTCGGCCGCGCGGAGAGGGAGGAGGTGGAGGAGATGTTGACGATGCAGCCCGACTTCTGCGCGACCATCTGCGGCAGGACGTGCTTGCAGGTCATGAACATGCCCTTGAGGTTCATGGCCATGATGGCGTCCCACATGCCGGCATCCATCTCGGCCGTCTTCCGGTCGCCCTTGGAACGGCCGACATTGTTGTGCAGCACGTCGATGCGGCCGTAGCGCTCCACGCAGGTCCGGGCGATTGCGGCGCAGTCCTCCTCCTGGGTGATGTCGGCCCGCAGAATGGAGGCAGGGCGGCCGTGACGCTCCACCGCCGCGCGCGTGGCCTCCGCCCATTCCTCGTTAATGTCCACCAGCAGCAGCGTCGCGCCCTCTTCCGCGAAGCGCTCCGCCACCGCGCGCCCGTTGCCGATCGTCTCGCCGGGCTGCTGCCCTGCGCCGACGACGATCGCGACCTTGCTTTCGAGCCTTCCGGCCATGCTCATTCTCCCCCTCGGACCGCGCCTCAATCCGGCGTCAGCTTCCCGTCTGTCACCACCCGCCGCCAGCGCGCCTCCTCGGCGCGCATGAAGCGTGTCATCTCCTCCGGGCTGTTCACCGCCACGGTCAGCCCCTCGCCCGCCAGCCGGTCGCGGTAGGCGGGCACCTCGGTCGCTTTGCGCATCGCCGCGTTCAGCCGCGCCACCACCGGCGCCGGCGTGCCCGCGGGCGCGAAGACGGCGTACCAGACATCCGCCTCGTAGCCCGGCAGGGTCTCGGCCACCGCCGGCACGCCGTCATAGGCGGGGGTGCGTCCGGCCGAGGTGACGGCGACGGCCCGCAGCTGCCCCTGCTTGACGAGGCTGGCCACCCCGCCCGCCGTCGCGAAAACCATGTCCAGCCGCCCGCCCAGCAGGTCGGTATAGGCCGGCCCGGCGCCGCGGTAGGGCACGTGGGTGATGTCCACCCCGGCCGTCAGCTTGAACAGCTCCGCCGCCAGGTGCACGGCCGAGCCGTTGCCTGAGGAACCGTAGGTCAGGCCGCCCGGACTTGCCTTCGCGGCGCGCACGATGTCGGCCACGGTCCGCAACGGGCTGTCGGGCTTCACCACGATCACGTTGGGCCCGCGGCAGATCAGCCCGACCTCGGTGATGGCCCTCTCGGTGTTGTACGGGAGATCGCGCACGAGAGAGGCGTTGATCGCCAGCGCCGAGGTGGTGAGGAGCAGGGTGTAGCCGTCCGGTGGCGCCTTGGCGACGGCGTCGGAGCCGATGACCGTGCCCCCGCCGCCGCGGTTGTCCACCACGAGCGGCTGGCCGAGCTCCTCACTCATGCGCTGCGCCAGCTCGCGCCCCACGACGTCGGTCCCGCCGCCGGCCACGAAGGGCACGACGACGCGGATCGGCCGGCTCGGGTACGGCTGCTGCGCTCCGGCGGAGCGAGTCCCCATGCCAACCGCGGCGAGGTTGGCCAGAGCGAGTCCCAGTCCCCGCCGTGACAGGGCGATGCCGCCTGCCGGGTTTGCTCCATGCCGTCGCACAGCAGTCTCCTCCACTTGGCCTTTGTCCGCGCAGCTTTAGATCAGCACTTCCATCACATGCAATCATCTTCCGTTGGGTGAAAAGGGCGTCTAGGATGCCCTCATGGCTCGACAGTCCCGCCCGGCGATCCCTCGCCCCCAGAAATCCGAACCGCCCGCTTCCCTTCAGGCCGTACCCCCGGCCAGTCCGGTCAGTGCCCTGAACGGAGACGGGGTGCGGGCCGTGGACCGCGCCCTGGTGCTGCTCCGCGCCTTCCGGGAGGAGGACGGGCCGCTGGGCCTGACGGAGCTCTCCCGTCGGGCCGGACTGAACATCACGACCGCGCTGCGCCTGCTCGGGACGCTGGAGGGGCACGGCTTCGTCAAGCGCCTGCCCTCCGGCGGCTACCTCCTCGGATCCACCCTGCTGCTGCTGGGGGACCTGTTCCGCCGATCCCTGCGGCTGGAGCACCACGTCATGCCCGCGCTGGAGCGGCTGCGGGCCGAGAGCAGGGAGAGCGCGGCCTTCTTCGTGCGGGAAGGCGACCAGCGCCGCTGCGTCTTCCGCCTGGACTCCCCGCAGCTCGTGCGCGACGTCGCCCATGTCGGCGAGGCCCAGCCGCTTGGCCGCGGCGCTCACGGCCGCTCCCTGATCGCTTTGGAAGGCGGCGAGAGCCTGCCCGTGGTCACACGCGGCGAGCGTCTGCCCCAGATCGCCGCCATCGCGTGCCCCGTCCTGGATGCCGACGGCCGCGTCGCCGGCTCGGTCGGCATCTCAGTGCCGCTCTACCGCTTCACCGCGGAGAGCGAGGCGCTCTGCGTGCCACTGGTGCTGCGGGAAGCCATCGCCATGACGCGCGACCTCGGGGGCGACCCGGGGCCGATCGAGCGCACCGCGCGCTGACGGAAGGGAGAGGAAGAATGGCACGCATCGAGCTGACACCCGAGGCGGAGCGCACGCCCGAGGAGAGGGAGGTCTGCCAGGAGGCCGTCTCCGGTATCCGCGGCCGCGTGCCGGCCCCCATGATCGCCTGGCTGAGGAACCCGGAGCTGGCGCGCCGCGGCCAGCGCCTGGGCGAGCTGCTGCGATACCAGACCACGCTGGAGCCGCGCCTGTCCGAGCTCGCCATCCTCATCGTCGGGCGCCACTGGACCGCCCATTACGAGTGGACCGTCCACAAGCGCGAGGGGCTGAAGGCCGGGATGGACCCGGAGGTGGTGGCCGCCATCGCGGAGCGCCGCGTGCCCGTGCTGCGGGACGAGCGGGAGCGGGCGATCTACGACGTCTCCACCGCCTTGATGGCCACGCGCCGCGTGCCGGACGACCTCTACCGCCGCGGCGTGGAGGTGCTGGGCGAGCGCGGCATAGTCGAGCTGGTGGCGCTGCTCGGCTACTACACCCTCGTTGCGATGACGCTGAACGTCTTCGAGATCGGCCTGCCCGACGCCTTCGCGCCGGAACTCGGCGCGGAGCCAGGGGATCCCGTGCCGTGACGGGCTGGGGACCGGGCCTGCGCCACCCCAACCCCGCGACCTCATCGCCGGCCAGGCGCAGATGATGGTCGCGGACATGCCGGTCATGATGTCCCAGGCGCAGGGAGGCGCGCTGCGCCCAGTTGCGCTGGCGAGCGGCGAGCGACCTCCCCTGCTGCCGGGGACGCCCACCATGGCGGAGACCGGCGTGCCGGTGACGGCGGACAACTGGTACGGACTCGTCACCTCGTCGAAGGTGCCCGCGCCGGTCCAGGCGCTGCTGCAGGAGGCCGCCGTGCGCGCTCTGCGCGACCCGGAGCTGGTGCGCGCCTATGGCGAGCAGGGCGCCCGCCCCGTGGGCGGTACCCAGGCCGAATTCCGCCACTTCATCGTGGCGGAGAGCGCGCGCTGGGGCGAAGTCGGCCGCCGCGCCGGCATCCGCATGGAGTGAGCCGGGCCGCCCGCCTCTTCCGTCGCTCAACCTCTCAGAAGCAATCGATCCGATCAGGAGCACACCATGGCAGGACGTCTCGAGGGCAAGGTCGCCGTCATCACCGGCGCCGGTTCCGTCGGCACGGGCTGGGGCAACGGCCGCGCCGCCGCAGTGCTCTTCGCGCGGGAGGGCGCGAAGGTCTACGGCGTGGACCGCGACCCCGCCGCGATGGAGGAGACCGCCGCGCGCGTGCGCGAGGTGGGCGGCACCTTCGTCCCCGGCACCTGCGACGTGATGAGCGGCGAGTCCATCGCCGCCATGGTGAAGGCGGCCCATGCCGAGTTCGGGCGCATCGACATCCTCGTGAACAATGTCGGCGGATCCGCCAAGGGCGGGCCGGAGGCGATGAGCGAGGAGGTCTGGGATACCCAGATCGATTTCAACCTCAAGAGCGTCTTCCTCACCTGCAAGCACGTCCTGCCGATCATGGTGGCGCAGGGCGGCGGCTCCATCGTCAACACCGCCTCCACCTCCGGCATCCGCTGGACCGGCTCGGCGCAGGTGGCCTACGCCGCCTCCAAGGCCGGTGTCATCCAGCTCTCCCGCGTCGTCGCGGTGGAGTACGCCTCCCGCAACGTGCGCGTGAACACGGTGGTGCCGGGGCAGATGCACACGCCGATGGTCGAGACGCGGCTCGCCGGCCAGCGCACGGGCGGCGACGTGCAGGCGCTGCTGGACTCCCGCCTGAAGCGCATCCCCATGGGCTTCGCGGGCGACGGGCGGGACACGGCCGCCGCCGCGCTCTTCCTCGCCTCGGACGAGGCGCGCTTCGTCACGGGCACGGAGATCGTCGTGGATGGCGGCATGTCCGTCCGCTGCGACTAGACCACAGGATAGAGAGGAAGCATCCGATGTCTCCGCCCCTCGCCCGCCGCGCCCTCCTCGGCGCGGCCCTGGCGGCCCCGGCCTTTTCCGGGGCCGCGGCGCAGTCCTTCCCCGACAGGCCGATCCGCCTCCTCGTGCCCTTCCCGCCAGGCGGGCCGGTGGACCTCGCCGCCCGCATCGTCGCCCAGGCGCTGTCGGAGGAGCTGAAGGTGTCGGTGGTCGTGGAGAACCGCTCCGGCGCCGGCGGGGTGGTGGGCACGGACGCCGTCGCGAAGGCCCAGCCGGACGGCTACACACTCGGCTTCAGCAGCACCGGCGCGGTGGCGGTGAGCGTCACCCTCATCCCGAACAACCCTTACGACTCCCGCAAGGACTTCGCACCCGTCTCCATCGTGGCCGGCGTGCCCACCCTGCTCTGCGTGAACCCGAAGCTCCCGGCACGCAGCGTGGCGGAGCTGGTCGCGCTGGCCAAGGCGCGGCCCGGGCGCCTGAACTTCGGCTCCTCTGGCCCAGGCGGCACGCCCCACCTCTCGGGGGAGCGCTTCAGGATCGCCACGGGCGCCAACATCGCCCACGTCCCTTATCGCGGTGCCGCGCCCGCCATCACGGCCCTCCTGGCGGGCGAAGTGGAGATCGCCTTCCTCGACCTGCCCGTGCTGCTGCCCCACGTGCAGGAAGGCCGGCTGCGCGCCCTCGCCGTGACCAGCCCCCAGCGCTCTCCCGCCCTGCCGGACGTACCGACCTTCGCGGAAGCGGGCGTTCAGGGCATGGAGATCGAGAACTGGTACGCCCTCCTTGCCCCCGCCGGCACGCCGCCCGAGCGCGTGGCCCGGCTGCACGCCGCCACCGCCGCCGCCATGGCCCGGCCCGCCACTGCAAACCAGTTCGCCTCCCAGGGCGCCCGCATCATCGTCAGCCGACCCGAGGAGGCCCTGTCCTTCATCCGGGAAGAGGTGGGCCGCTGGGGTGAGGTGGTGCGGACTGCCGGCGTGAAGGCGGACTGATGGCCCGCTACACGCCCCCGCCGAACGCCTGCGACGCGCACTGCCACATATTCGGCCCGGCGGCCCGCTTTCCGTTCGCGGAGGGCCGCACCTACACGCCGCTCGACCGCGGGAAGGAGGATCTGGCCGCCCTCTACGCCCGCCTCGGGCTCACCCGCTCCGTCATCGTGCAGGGCGCGGCGCACGGCACGGACAACAGTGCCATGCTGGACGCCATCGCTTCCAGCGGCGGGCGCTACCGCGGCATCGCGCTCATCGGGGACAGCTTCGACGACAACGCCCTCCAGGCCCTGCACGAGGGCGGCGTGCGCGGCGTGCGCTTCGGCTTCGTGCGCCACCTGCGCGCCCGCCCCGACCTCGGCTTCTTCCGCCGCACCGTGGACCGTATCGCCCCTCTCGGCTGGCACGCCCAGATCCACCTGGACGCCGCCGACCTGATTGAGCTGCGGGGCGAGTTGGACGCCCTCCGCATCCCCTTCGTCATCGATCACATGGGCCGAGTGGACGCCGCGGGCGGGGTGGATCAACCCGTCTTTCGCGCGCTGCTGGAACAGGCGCGGCGGGAGAATTGCTGGGTGAAGGTCTCGGGCAGCGATCGGGTCTCGGCGGTCGGAGCGCCTTTCCATGATGCCCTGCCCTTCGCCCGCGCCCTGATCGCGGCCGCGCCGGACCGCGTCGTCTGGGGCACTGATTTTCCGCACGTTAACCCACGTCATGCTGTGCAGGACGACACCACCCTCCTGGACCTGCTCCCTCTGATGGCCGACGAGGCCGGACTGCACCGACTGCTGGTGACCAATCCCGCCCGCCTCTACGGCTTCTGACGCGCTGCCGCGTCCCGAAGCCGAGAAGGAACTGTCAGGATGGATCCCGTCGCCGGCGCCGTTGCCATGACCGGGTCGGTCCCGCGCAGGAAGGACAACCCGGCTGTTCCCGCCACGCCGGAGGAGCAGGTGGAGTCCACGCACAAGGCCTACGGGGCCGGTGCTTTCCCCAGGCCAATGGGGTAACATCCCCCACGCCGATCCAGGCTGATCCGCCTTCCTAGGCCAGTCCCATCGTGTCGATTGCAGGCGTCAACCCGCACAGGTCTGGCGCAGCACCTCGGCGAAGGCTTGCCCGCTCGGCAGGAGCGCGCGCCCGCGGAGGGTGACGATGCCGACCTCCCTGCCCAGCACGGCATCCCGCAGCGGCAGCAGGGTGATGTCCGTCATGCGGACGGATGCGGCCATGAGACGGGTCACGAAGCCGATCCCCACCCCCTCCCGCACCATGGCCAGCGTGGTGAGGGCGCTGCGGGTCCGGAAGGCCGGGCGGAACTCAACCCCGATCGCCGCGAAGGCGTCCTGGAAGTTGGACCAGGCGGCGGATTGCGGGGGCATGGTGATCAGCGGCTCCGCCGCCAGCGCCGCCAGCGGCACGGCCTTGCGGCGCGCCAGCGGGTGCCGGGCCGGCACGGCGACGAGGTAGTGGTCCGTCAGCAGCGGCTCGAAGGCGAAGCGGTCGTCACCCCCTGCGAAGGGCGTCACGGCCATGTCTAGCTCGCCGCGGGAAAGGCGGTCGAGGTCGCGCCCGTAGAGGTCGTCGTGCAGCACCACCTCGATGCCCGGCCACTGCCGGCGGAAGCGGGCGATGGCTCTCGGCAGGAAGCTCGTCGTCACGGAGAGCGTGGCGCCGACGGTGACGCGGCCGCGACGGAGATGCGCCTCGTCGTCGAGCTCGTTCAGAAGCAGCCGCAGCTCCCCGAACATCAGCTCCACCCGGCCTCGCAGCCTCTCCCCGGCGGAGGTGAGCGTGACGCGACGCGTCGTGCGGTCGAAGAGGCGCAGGCCCAACCCGTCCTCCAGGTGCCGGATCCGGGCCGAGACGGCCGGTTGGGAGAGCCGCATCCTCTCCGCCGCGCCGCGAAAGCTGCCGGCCTCCGCGACCTGCAGGAAGGCATCCAGGTCGGCGGGCGATAGATTGATCCGTGACATGGATCAATCGATAGAATGATCCATCTTGTCGTTCAACGGTGCAGAATGGCTAGATGCCTCCAACAGGGCCGCGACCTCGCGGCAGGAGGAACGCCATGGACATGCCAGTGGCCGCGCACCCCGTGCCGGCGCGCAGCACGGACGGGGTCATCGACTGCGACGTGCACCCGCTTCTGCCGAACGGGATCCGCAGCCTCTATCCCTACATGACCGAGGCCTGGCGGGAGCGCTTCATCCGCAAGCGGGCCCACACGACCGAGAGCGGGCTGACCCTGCGCTACGCCCAGCCCAACGGCACGGTGGTGCGCGACGACGCGAAGCCCGAGGCGAGCATGCCCGGCGGCAGCGATCCCCATTTCCTGGTGAAGGACCTGCTGGACGCGAACGGCATCTCCGTGGCCGTCCTGAACAGCCTGCAATCCGCGCGCTTCTGCTCCGTCCACGCCTCGGTGGACGAGAGCATCGTCATCGCCTCCGCCTCCAACGACTACTACATCGAGAACTGGCTGACGGTGGACGAGCGCCTGACCTACGCGCCCGTCGTGCCCTCCCAGGACCCGGCGGCGGCGGCGGCGGAGATCCGGCGCATCGGGGCGCACAGGCAGGTGGTGGCCGTGGCCGTGCCGCCGCTGGCGATCCTGATGGGCAACCGCTACTGGTGGCCGATCTTCGAGGCGGCGCAGGAGATGGACCTGCCGCTGCTGCTGCACGTCAGCGGGTCCGAGGGCGTCTACAACGGCGCGCCCATGCCCGCGGGCGGCATGCCCGACACCTACATCGAGCGCTACGTCACGCTCGGTCAGGGGGCGGAGAGCAACCTCAACAGCCTGGTGATGAGCGGCACCTTCGAGCGCTTCCCGCGGCTCCGCATCCTCTTCGTGGAGTACGGCTTCGTCTGGCCCGTGCCGCTGATGCTGCGGATGGACCGGCTGTGGCGCGGCCTGCGGCACGAGGTGCCCTGGGTGAAGAAGTCCCCCACCGACTACGTGGCCGAGCACGTCTGGTTCACCACCCAGCCGATCGAGGAGCCGCGCGACCCGCGCGACCTGGAACGTCTGGTGCGAATGGTCGGCGTGGACAACCTCTGCTTCAGCACGGACTACCCGCACTGGGACAACGACATGCCCATGCAGGCCTTCCGCCTCCTGCCGCAGGAGGACCGGGACCGGATCATGCGGATCAACGCGCGCAACGTGCTGCGCCTGCCGCGATAGGAGGGAGCCGTGGAGACAGGTGTGCAGGCCCGGCAGAAGCCGCGCCACGCGGTGGGGACGCCGGCGGACTTCCCGGCGGGGAAGATGGTGATGGTGCGCGCGGGCGAGCAGGAGATCGGCGTGGTCCGTCTCCGCGACGGGGAGCTGCGGGCGATGCGGAACTGGTGCCCGCACAAGGGCGCCCCGATCTGCCGCGGCCTCATCGGCGGCACCTGGCCACCGAGCGAGCCCGGCAAGCTGGACTACGACGGCACGCAGGAGGTCCTGGTCTGCCCCTGGCACGGCTTCGAGTACGACCTGAAGAGCGGCCGCGAGATGTATGAGACGGGCACGACGCGGCTGCGCCTCTATCCCGTCACGGTCGAGGACGGCCAGGTCTACGTCACGGTCTGAAGCGGAGGCGAGCGTGCCGGAGATCATCTTCATCGGGGCCGACGGGACGCGCCGGCCGGTGGTGGCGCAGGACGGCGAGAGCGTGATGCGCGCGGCGCTGTCGAACGACGTGGACGGCATCGTGGCCGAGTGCGGCGGCGCCGCGGCCTGCGCCACCTGCCACGTCTTCGTGGACGACCCGCGCGTGCCGCCGGCGACGCCGATCGAGGACGAGATGCTGGAGGCCACGGCGGTGCCGCGCGAGCCCTGCAGCCGGCTGGGCTGTCAGGTCTTCGTCTCGCGGGAGCTGGACGGGCTCGAGGTGCGCCTGCCGGAGACGCAGCTATGAGCACGGGGGCTGTGAGCGCGGGCGTCGTCGTCCTCGGCGCCGGCCAGGCCGGGTTCCAGCTCGCCGTCTCGCTGCGCGAGGGCGGGTACGCTGACCCCATCACCCTGGTGGGCGAGGAAGCGGAGCCGCCCTATCAGCGCCCGCCGCTCTCCAAGGTCTTCCTCAAGGGCGGGGACGGGCCGGAGAGCCTGAGCTTCCGCCCGCCCTCCTTCTTCGAGAGGCACGGCATCGGCCTGCGCCTGAACACCCGCGCGCTGCGGATCGACCGCGAGGCGGCGCGGGTCCTGACGGAGCCGGGCGGCTGGCTGGGCTATGACCGCCTCGTCCTCGCCACCGGCGCGCGGAACCGGCCGCTGGCGCTGCCGGGCGCGGCGCTGGAGAGCGTCGTCTCCCTGCGCGGCGCGGAGGATGGGCTGGCCCTGCGCGCGGCGCTGGCCCGGTCGCGCCGCGTGGTCATCATCGGCGGCGGCTTCCTGGGGCTGGAGGTCGCCTCCTCCGCCCGTGCCATGGGGGCGGAGGTGACGGTGATCGAGGCGGGGGAGCGGCTGATGGGCCGCGCCGTCAGCCCCGCCGTGTCCCGCCACTTCCTGGAGTACCACCGCTCCCGCGGCGTGACCGTGGAACTCGGCCAGACCATCTCCGCCATCCTTGGGGAGGGGCGGGCCGAGGGCGTGACCACCACGGAGGGCCGCGACATCCCGGCCGATCTCGTCGTGATGGCGGTCGGCGTGGTTCCGAACACGGAGATCGCGGAGGCGGCGGGGCTGGCCGTGGACCGCGGCATCATCGTGGACCACGCGCTCCGCACCTCGGACCCGCGCATCCACGCGATCGGGGACTGCGCGCGCTTCCCCAGCGCCCATGGCGGCGGGCTGACGCGGCTGGAATCCGTGCAGAACGCGGTGGACCAGGCCCGCTGCGCCGCCGCCGACATCCTCGGCAAGCCGCAGCCCTACGAGGCCGTGCCCTGGTTCTGGTCGGACCAGGGGGAGCGGCTGCAGATCGCGGGGCTGACGGCGGACGCGGAGGAGACGGTGACGAGGGGCGGGCCCGAGGCCTTCTCGGTCTACTGCTTCCGCAACGGCGTGCTGATCGGGGCGGAGTCCGTGAACCGGCCGGCGGACCATGTGAAGGCGCGCCGCATGCTCGCCACCGCCGAGCGGCCGCAGCGCGCGGCCTTCGCGTCCTGAGGGAGGGGTGCCATGACGGCCGCGGGAAAGCTGAGAGGGATGCTGAGGACGGGCGGCATGGTCCGCGCGCCCGGCGTCTACGACGGGATCACGGCGAAGCTGGCCGAGCAGGCCGGCTTCCCCGCCCTCTACATGACGGGGGCCGGCACCTCCATGGCCCGAGGCTTCCCGGATTTCGGGTTGCTGACGCTGACGGAGATGGCGGGGAACGCGGGCATGATCGCGCGCGCCACGAACCTGCCCCTGATCGCCGATGCCGACACGGGCTACGGCAACGAGCTGAACGTCACGCGCACGGTGCAGGAGTACGAGCGCGGCGGCGTGGCCGGGCTGCATATCGAGGACCAGGTGGCGCCGAAGCGCTGCGGCCACCTGGACGGCAAGGAGCTGGTGCCCCGCGAGGAGTTCGTGGCCAAGATCCGCGCGGCCGTCGCCGCGCGGCGCGACCCGGACTTCGTAATCATCGCCCGCACGGATGCGCGCGGCGTGACCGGCCTGGACGATGCGGTGGCTCGCGCCAACGCGGCACTGGAGGCCGGGGCGGACGTGGCCTTCGTGGAGGCGGCGGCCACGATGGAGGAGGTGGAGGCCATCCCCCGCCGGGTGCGCGGCCCCTGCCTGCTGAACATCGTGGTGGCCGGCAAAACGCCCGATATCGGCCTCGGCGAGGCGGAGGCCATGGGCTACCGCATCGCCATCATGCCGAGCCTGCTGCTGAGCACGGTGATGAACGCCTGCGACGCAGTGCTGAAAACCGTGCGGGAGACGGACCGGCCGACGAGCAGCGCCGGGCAGGCGCCCGTCTCGGCCCGCTTCGCGCGCTTCGGCGCGGATGAATGGGGAGCGCTGCGCACACGGTTCCGGGCCGAGCCCGTGGCCTGACGTCAACGGGAAGGGCCCGGCACAGGGCCTACCGACGAGGAGGAGAAGGAAGGAATGGCAACATCACCAGGCCCGTTCGCGGGGCGCCGCGCCGTCATGGCAGGCGGCCTCGCGGCCCTTTTCGCGCCCTCTGTCCTCCGGGCGCAGGACGCTTGGCCGCGCCGGCCCATCCGCATCATCATCCCCTATACGCCGGGCGGCGGGACGGACATCGTCACGCGGCTCTTCGGCGAGGCGATCCGGGCGACGCTGGGCCAGCCCGTGGTGATCGAGAACCGGCCGGGCGCGAACGGCGTGATCGGGACGGACCTCGTCGCCCGCGCCCAGCCGGACGGCTACACGCTGGTGTCCGTGACGGCGGGGCATGTGGGGAACAAGTACACCATCCCCAACATCCCGCACGACGCGGTGAAGGACTTCACGGCGGTCTCGCTGATCGCGAACTATCCTCTGGTGGTCACCGCGGGCATGCTGGCGCCCTTCACGGATTTCCGGGGCATGGTGGAGTACGCCCGGACCCACCCGCGGGAGGTGAGCTACGGCACCACGACCTCCACCAGCAGCTACGCGGCGGCGGAGCTCGCCCGGCTCGCCGGCGTGCAGATGACGGAGGTGCCCTACAAGGGCTCCGCCCCGATGATGACGGACATGATGTCCGGCGCGCTCCAGGCCGGCTGGTCCAGCCCGGAGAGCGCCTTCGCGCAGATCCAGAGCGGCAAGACCCGCGTCATCGCCCAGACCGGCGCCCGGCGCGCCGAGGCTCTCTCCGCCGTGCCGACGGTGGCGGAAATGGGGTTCCCGGGCTTCGAGATGCTGGGCTGGGTCGGCCTCTACGGCCCGGCCGGGATGCCGGCGGCGATCTGCGACCGAATCCATGCCGCCCTGTCCGAGGCGGTCTCCAGGCCGGCGCTGCACCAGCGCCTGGTGGAGATGGGAAATTTCGGCGTGATCGAGGGGCCCGCCGAGTTCGCGCGCCGCACGGCGGAGGACGACGCGCGCCTTGGCCGCGCCGCGCGCGATGGCCTTCTGATCAGGGCCGGCTGAGAGGGCCGAGGTGAACGCCGTGAGGTCTTGGGCCGAACGGCGGCTCCCCTCGTCCGTGCCCATCACCGTCGCTTGGTTCAGGGCCACTGATCAGCGGCTTCAGCCTGCCGGATCAGGCTGCCTGCCATGCCCTGGGCGCCCCGTATTGGCCGCTGGTACAGCACCTCCAGCGTCAGCACAGCCTGGATCGCCACATCGCTGAACCTCGGCGGCGTGCCACGCAGGTCGGGCGAGATCCACACCGTCACGGCCCCGGAGCAGATCAACCTCCGGTCGTACTCCCGCCAGTTCCGGATCCGGTAGCGGGTCTGGGGCCGCCAACCCCGTGCCAGGCCTTGCTCATGCAGGCCCACCTGCAGGGTTCATGCAGCAACGCAATCAAGGGCACAGTCCAGCCCGTGATGCGCCAGATGCCCCCCCGTGCTGGTGCCTCGCCCTGAGCGGTACGGCCGCTCTCCGGTGACAGCCCCCAAGAAGCTGGGCTCGACAACCTTTGGCCGCGCGTGACGCCGCTCCGGCGCCTACCCGCCGGAGGGTGCCGGCTCCTGGTCCAGCTGCTTGAGCAGCCAGGCGATCCGATGCTGCTGGGCTGAGCGAAGATGCCCTTGCATCGCCGCCTCCGCCGCCGCGCCGTCCCGTCGCTCCAAGGTCTCCAGCAGCGCCCGGTGCTCCTCATGGGATTGCTGGGCGCGGCCAGGGTCGCCCAGCATGGTCGGCAGCAAGGCCATGGTGTCGGTGAGCTGGGCCAAGGCACGCAGCAGGTAGCGGTTGTGCGCGGCACGATGCAGCAGCCCGTGCAGGCGCAGGTTGATGGCGGAGAGCTCGCCGGGCCGGTCCAGCGCCGCGGCCTCCTCCGCTACCAGCCGTGCGAGAGCCTCCATCTCCGCCTCGCTCGCGTGCTGCGCCGCGAAGCGGGCGGCCGTGCCTTCCAGGACCTCGCGCAGGGCGTAGAGCTCGATCACCTGCTGGTGGTCGGGGCGGCTCACGACGATGCCCCGGCGCGGCTCGTGGCTCACCAGCCCCTCTGTCTCCAACCGGGTCAGGGCCTGCCGCACCGGCGTCCGGGAGATGCCGAGCCGCGCGACAAGGTCCGCCTCGGTCAGCCGCAGGCCAGGCGGCAGGCTGCCGTCGCGGATGGCGGCTTTCACGCGCTCATAGGCGTCGCGCCCGAGGTCGGGCGTGGCGGAACGGGGTGGCAGGGTCATGGCCGCTGGATAGCGGGGCCGCCGCTGGATCGCCAGAAGGCTGGACAGGACTGTGTGCAAAGGGATACGAGCGTATCCGAAAACGGGAGACGCTGATGTCCGCCAGCAACGCCATGCGATTGATCGTCCTGCCCGGGGATGGGATCGGCCCCGAGATCACCGGCGCGACGGTCGCGGTGCTGGAGGCGGTTTCCGATCGGTTCGGGCTGGGTCTGCAACTGGAGGACGACATCGCCGGGCATGAGAGCCTGCGCCGCCACGGCATCACCGTGCGGCCGGAACTGCTGGAGAGGGTGCAGGAGGCGGACGGGCTGATCCTCGGCCCCATGTCCACCTTCGACTACACGGACGAGACGAAGGGCGGGATCAACCCGTCCATGTACTTCCGCAAGAACCTCGACCTCTTCGCCAACGTCCGCCCCGCGCGCACCTATCCCGGCGTGCGGCACCACGCGGCCGAGGAGTTCGACCTGGTCGTGGTCCGCGAGAACACGGAAGGCTTCTACGCGGACCGGAACATGGCCTCGGGCGGCAGCGAGATCCTCGTCACCCCCGACGTCTGCGTCTCCATGCGCCGCATCACCCGCGCGTGCTGCGAGCGCGTGGCGCGGAGCGCCTTCCGCCTGGCGACGACGCGGAAGAAGCACGTCTCCATCGTTCACAAGGCCAACGTGCTGAAGATCGGCGACGGCATCTTCATCGAGGAGTGCCGCAAGGTGGCCGCCGAGTTCCCCGAGGTGACGGTGGACGACTACATCATCGACGCCATGTGCGCCCATGTCGTCCGCGCCCCCGGCAAGTTCGACGTGATCGTCACCACCAACATGTTCGGCGACATCCTCTCCGATCTCACGGCGGAGCTCTCGGGCAGCCTCGGCCTCGGCGGCTCGGTCAACGCGGGCGTCCGCTACGCCATGGCGCAGGCGGCGCACGGCTCGGCGCCCGACATCGCGGGGCAGGACAGGGCGAACCCCTTCTCCCTTATCCTCTCCGTCGCTCAGCTCCTGGACTGGCACGCGGACCGTCTCGGCAGCACGGCCTACGCGCAGGCCAGCCGCGCGATCGAGGCCGCCGTGGAGAGCGCCGTGGCCGCGGGCGAGGCAACGGCCGACGTGGGCGGCCGCCTCGGCACGAAGGCGACGGGCGAGGCGATCGTGAAGCGGGTGCGCGAGGCCGCCGTGCCGGCCTGATCGCCCGCCCGCCGGCGGAACGGGGGGCCTATCGCGGACAGAGCCGCCGAACGGCCGACGCGGAAACAACTGGGGAAACGGGAATGCAACGTCGTCACATCCTCCGGGCCGGGCTGGCGCTGCCCGCCCTGATCACGGCCGGTCGGGCGGGCGGCCAGAACCTGCCGGATGGCTGGCCCAGCCGGCCCATCCGCCTCATCGTCCCCTATGCCCCCGGGGGAGGGACGGACGTGCTGGCCCGCGCGGTGGCCGACAAGGCGGGGCAGCGCCTGGGCGCCACCATCGTGGTGGACAACCGGCCGGGCGGCGCGGGCAACCTTGCCACCGCCATGGCGGCGGAGGCCGCGCCGGACGGCTACACGCTGCTGGTCGGCAACATCGGCCCCATCGCGGTGAACCCCAGCCTGTTCCGGAACCTGCGCCCCGACCCCGCGACGGCGCTCGCGCCCGTCACCCTGCTGGCCGCCGCGCCGATGCTGATCCTGGTGAATCCGCGCCTGCCGGTGAACGACCTGCGCGGCCTCGTCGCCCTGGCGAAGGAGAAGCCGGGGGAGATCAACTACGGCTCGGCCGGGAACGGATCGGCCAACCACCTCGCCGGCGCCTATTTCGCGCTGAAGGCGGGGATCGACGTCCAGCACGTTCCCTATCGCGGCGCGGGGCCGGCGCTGAACGACCTCGTCGCCGGCACGCTGCAGATGATGCCCGCCACCCTTCCCTCCTCCATCGGCATGGTGAAGGATGGGCTGGTGCGTGCGCTGGCCGTCACCACCGCCGCGCGCGTGCCCGCCCTGCCGGACCTGCCCACCCTGGCGGAGGCCGGGGTGCCCGGCTACGAGATGAGCGCCTGGTACGGGATCATGGCCCCCGCCGGCACGCCCCGCCCGATCGTGGACCGGCTGCAACGGGAGATCGCCGCCGCGATCCACCTGCCGGAGGTGCGCGCGCGCATCGTGGCGGAGGGGGCCGAGCCCTCCGGCAACACGCCCGACGAGTTCCGGGACTTCGCCGCCGCCGAGCGCAGGAAATGGGCCGAGGTGGTGCGCGACGCCAGGATCACCGTGGACTGACGGGAACGGGAGAGGACACGCCATGCCCCAGTGGATCGCGCGCGCCGCCGCGGGCTGCGCCGCCCTCGCGGCCCTCGCCGCCGCCCCGGACGGCGCGCAGGACGCCGCGGCCTTCCCGAACCGGCCCGTCCGCATGATCGTGCCCTTCGCCGCGGCCGGCACCGCCGACATCGTCACCCGGCTGGTCGCGGGCTGCATGTCGCCCTTCCTGGGCCAGCCGGTGGTGGTGGAGAACCGCGGCGGCGCCGGCGGCACGATCGGCACGGACGCCGTCGCGAAGGCGGCGCCGGACGGGTACACGGTGGCGCTGCACACGGTGTCCTCGGCGGTGCTCAACAGCTTCCTCTACGCCCGGCTGCCCTACGACGTGCGGCGCGACTTCGTGGCGGTGAGCCAGGTGGCGCAGAGCCCCAATGTGCTGGCGATCCGCGCCGACATCCCGGCGCGCAACGTCCAGGAGTTCATCGCGCTGATGAGGGCGAGGCCGGGCGGCTACAGCTACGGCACCTCCGGCCCCGGCACGATCCTCCACCTCTCGGCGGCGCTCTTCACCCGCATGGCCGGGGTAGAGGCGACGCACGTGCCCTACCGGGGCGAGGGACCGGCGATCAACGACATGATGGCGGGGCAGGTGGACTTCATGGTCAACGTCGTCCCGGCCCTGCTGCCCTATGTGCGGGACGGCCGCTTCCGCGCCCTCGGCGTCACGACGCGGGAGCGCGCGGCGGTCCTGCCGGGGGTGCCGACCGTCGCGGAATCCGGCCTGCCGGAGTACGAGACCTACATCTGGCACGGCATCTTCGCCCCGGCCGGCACGCCTGCCCCTGTGGTGGAGCGCCTGGCGGACGCGGCGGTGAGGGCCGTGAACGATCCCGCCTGCCGGCAGCGGATGACGGAGCTGGGCCTGACACCCGTCGGATCCCGCCCCGCGGAGTTCGCCGCCTTCTGGGACCGGCAGCTCGCCTACTGGGGCCCGGTGGTGAAGGCCTCGGGCGCGACGCTCGACTGATGGCCTTCGCCCTCCCCCCGGGCGGCACGGACTGCCACGTCCACGCCTTCGGCGATCCGGCCGCCTTTCCCTTCGTGGCAGGGCGCCACTACACGCCCGACCTCGCCGATGCGGACGATCTGCGGGCCTTCCTGGACGGCCACGGCCTGGACCGCGTCGTCGTCGTCCAGCCCAGCACCTACGGCACGGACAACCGCTGCACGATGGATGCCGTCGCGCGGCTCGGTGGCCGCGCGCGGGCGGTGGTGGTGGTCGATGCAGGCATCGACGACGCGGAGCTCGCCGCCCTGCACGCCGCCGATGCCCGCGGCGTGAGGCTGAATCTCCAGACCGGCGGCCAGGAAGACCTGCGCGCGACGGAAGCGCTGGTGGAGGCGTTCGCCGGCCGGCTGCGCGGGAGCGGCTGGCACCTCCAGGTCTACGCCGCCCACGGGGTGCTGGCGGCGGTGGGGCCGGTGCTGGCCCGGGCCGGGCTGCCTGTTGTGGTGGACCATTTCGGCCTCGTCGGGCGGCGCGATACCCCCTTTGCCGAGGCCACCCAGGCGGTGGAGCGCCTGGTGGCGGGGCTCGGGCTGTACGTCAAGCTCTCCGCCCCGCAGCGCGCCGTGGCGGATCCGGAGGCGGCGCCGGAGCTGGCGGGCCTCGTCCGCCGCCTCGTGCGCGCAGCGCCGGAGCGACTGCTCTGGGGCAGTGACTGGCCGCACTCGCCGAGCAGCCGCATGCCAGGGTCGGAGAGAACCGTGCAGCCCTTCGACCGGATCGACGATGCTCTTGCCCTGGAACGGATCGCCGAGTGGGTCGGGGATGGACCGGCGATGAGAGGGATCCTGGTGGACAACCCGGCAGCGCTGTACGGCTTTGGTCTGACCTCCCCGGTGAGCGGCTTCGGGCAGCCACGCCATTGACCCTTGCGGAACTTCAGGATCAGGCGAGGCCGCCCACGCCGAGGGGCAACGCAGAGCGCCAGACCTTCCGCCGCCGGGGGTGATTCGGCCGCAGCCGGTCCTGGCTGCGCCGCGGTTCAGAACCGAAGCGTGACATTCTTCTCGGACCACACGAGGTGGGCAGGGCGCCCACAGACCGGTGAGCAACCCCGCCCTGATCCTGATCCAGCCCGGCGGCGACCTCTCGTTCCCCGCTGGGTCGACCGTTCGGACTTGGCGCAGGACTTCCATCGGCCAAAGTCCGGGCAAGCCGGTTGAACATAACCGGCTACCTTGGCTCGCTCAGAAACGGCCAGCGTCCGCCTGCGCGATGCTGAGCGGAGGACACGGATGAGCGAGATCGGCGCCGAACGGTCTCTGGCAAGCGCCTCTATCCCAGCTTGCTTTCCCTCTCCGCTGCCTCGTGCCGCTCCGACGCCTTACCGGCCTTGAGCACCATGCCGGGCAGCGTCCGCCCGACGAGGTTCTGCGCCAGCCGGGCCGCGTCCAGCAACCGGTCGAGGTTGATCCTCGTCTCGAAGTTCATGGCCCCGAGCATATGGACGAAGTCCTCCGTGCAGACGTTGCCTACGGCGAGCGGCGCGAAGGGGCAGCCGCCAAGGCCGCCGATGGAGGACTCGAAATCCCGGATCCCGACGTCCAGCCCTGCCAGGGCGTTCGCCAGGCCGAGCCCGCGCGTGTTGTGCAGGTGCAGCCCGATCCGGGCCTCGGGCCAGCGGCGGCGCAGCCGCTCCACGGTCCGGCGGATGGCGCCGGGATCGGCCATGCCGGTCGTGTCCGCCAGGTAGGTGACGGGCGATCCCAGCTCCTGCATCTGCGCGAAGAGGCGATCGACGCGGTTCGGGTCCACGGCGCCCTCGTAAGGGCAGCCGAACGCGGTCGCGACAACGCCCACGATGCGCGATCCGGTGCCGGCGGCGACGCGCGCGATGCCGCCGATGGACTGCATGCCCTGCTCCGTTGTCATCCGCACGTTCAGGGCATTGAAGCGGTCGCTCGCGGCCACGCCGCACTTCAGGTCCACTCCTGCCGCCACCGCCCGCTCGGCGCCGCGTTCATTCGGCACGAAGGCGGCGTAGCGAAGGCCGGGACGGCGTGGCAGGGCGGCCATCACCGCCTCCGCATCGGCGAATTGCGGGATGACCTTCGGGTGGACGAAGCCCGTCGCCTCGATGCAGGTCAGCCCGGCATCGGCCAGCGCGCCGGCCAGCGCCACCTTCGCCCCGGTCGGCAGGATCGCCGCCTCGATCTGAAGGCCGTCCCGCAGCGAGACCTCGCTGATCGTCACCCTTTCCGGCGCCGTCATTCCGGCTGGATACCCGCCGTTTCCATAATGGCGCGGAAGCGGTCCATGTCCGCGCGGAAGCGGTCCCGGAAGGCATCGGGCGTGCCGCCCATGGGCTGCACGCCCAACTCCATCAGCCGCATGCGGACGGCCTCGTTCGCCAGGGCCTCGTTGATGACGGCGTTCAGGCGCGCGACGACCGGCTCCGGCATCCGCGCGGGCCCGAGGACGCCGATCAGGACGGAGGGCGCGCTGTAGCCCTCCAGCGTCTCCCCGATCGTCGGCACCCCCGGGGCGACCGCCGCCCGCTCCGCGTCCATCAGGCCGAGGATCTTCACCTGCTTGCTCCGCGCCGCCTCCAGCGCGGTGGAGAGGGTGCCGAAGGCGAGCGGGACGTGGCCGCCGATCAGCGCCGTCATCGCTTCCCCGCCGCCGCGGAAGGGAACGTGGACGAAGGGAAGGCCGGTGCGCTGGCGCAGCAGCGCGACGCCGAGGTGATGATGGGAGCCGACGCCCGAGCTGCCGACCTGCAGGTTGTCCGGGCTGCGCCTCGCGTGGTCCAGCAGCTCCGCCACGGTGGAAGCGGGCACGGAGGGGTGCGCCATGAAGGCGGTGGGCGCGCTGGCCGCGAGCACGACGTAGCTGAAGTCGCGGAACGGGTCGTAGGAGACGTTGCGGTTGAACAGCGAGATGAGGCCGTGCGTCGCGTTCAGCACGATCTCCAGCGTGTAGCCGTCCGGCCTCTGCCGGGCCACGTACTCGGAGCCGAGCATGCCGCCCGCGCCGGCGCGGTTCTCCACCACCACCGGCACGCCCAGCGCCTCCGACATGCGCTGCGCGAGCGGGCGGCCGACGAGGTCGGTGGAGGCGCCGGGCGGGAAAGGGATGACGAGGGTGATCGGCTTGGCCGGGTAGCGTTCCTGGGCCTGGGCGGCGCCCGCTGCCAGGGCCGGACCGGCAGCGAGCGCCGCCCCGGCCATCATCAGCGAACGGCGCGACGTGCTGAACGGCATACCCGACTCCTGGCCCGCTTCCGGCGCGCTCTCTGGCGCGTCCCAATGGGAAGCCTAGGGGGTGAAATTAGGATGTCAAACCGCTTGTTGACCCATCAACAGCTGTCCCCGTCGCCATCAGATCATCAGGTAGCCGCCATTGACGTGGATCACCTGGCCGGAGACGTAGCCGCCCGCGTCGCTGGCAAGGAACAGGCAGGCCCCGGCCACCTCGTCCACCCCGCCATACCGCCCGAGCGGCACGCCCGCCCGCACCTGCTCCCGCTCCTGGTGGACGTACTGGGTCCAGTCCCGCTCCGTGTCGATCGGGCCGGGCGCCACGGTGTTGGCGGTGATCCCCTGCGGCCCGAACTCCCGCGCGATGGCCTTGGCCAGCCCGTGCATGCCGGCCTTGGCGGTCACGTTGTGGGCGCGGTGGGTGACGTTGCCGAAGAACCCGTCCATCCCGGAGACGTGGATCAGCCGCCCCCGGCCGCGCGCGACCATGTGCGGCAGCGCCGCGCGGGCGAGGTAGAAGGTGGAGGAGAGGTTGGTGCGGATCACCCGGTCCCAGTCCTCCAGGCTGATCTCGAGGAAGGGCTGGTAGGGCCGGACCGAGACGTTGGCGACGGTGATGTCCAGCCCGCCGAACCGCTCCACCGTCTCCGCCACCATCGCCGAGACGGCGGCGGGATCGGAGACGTCGGCGAGGACCGCGATCGCCTCCCCGCCGCGCTCCCGGATGCCGGCCGCCACGGCCTCGATCGCGTCGCGGTCCTTGTGGCCGTTCACCACCACCCGGGCGCCGGCGGCCGCGTAGGCCTCCGCCACCGCGCGGCCGATGTTGCGGCCCGAGCCGGTGACGAGGGCGACGCGCCCTTCCAGGCTGAAATCGGCATTCGTCAGCATTATTCCTCCCGCGCCGACCCATCCTGTGGGCCGATCGGCTGGAAGTTGACCTATCAACATAGATGTTTGTCAAACAACGCTGAATGGGATGGGTCAGCCGCCCTGGAAGCCGAGTTGCCGGGAGACGGAGGATGCCGCGTCCAGCACAGCGGCGCGCAGCGCCTCCTCGCCGCCGAAGCGCTCCAGCAGGGCCGCCGGGCCGACCACGTTGACCCCGCCCACCGCCTTGCCCGTGCCGTCCCGCACCACGCAGGCGAAGGTCATCAGCCCGGGATCGAGGATCGATCCGCGGAAGACGTAGCCGCGGGCCCGGTCCTCCGCCGCCTGCTCCGCCAGCGCCTCGAAGGAGGAGGGGGGCGGCACGTCGCGGCTCTCCCGCCGCAGCACCGCGTAGATGCGGCGGAGCTCCGCCTCGTCCAGGGTGGCCAGCAGCGCCCGGCCGCTGGCGGTGATGTGGCAGGGCAGCCGCGTGCCGATCTGCAGGTTGCTCACCAGCGCGACGGGCGGCGCCACGCGGGCGAGGTAGACCACCTGCCAGCCGTCCAGCACGACGAGGTGCGTGGCGGCGGAGGTGAGGCTGCTGAGCTGCTGCAGGGCCGGGGCGGCGAGGCCTGTCAGGGGCTGGGAGTTGAGGTAGTCGAAGCCCAGCGTCAGCACGTGCGCGGTCAGCCGGTAGCGTCGCGTCGCCGCGTCCCGAAGGATGAATCCGTCCTTCTCCAGCGTGTAGGCGAGGCGGTAGGCGGCGGAGCGGGTGATGCCGAGCCCGGCGGCGAGCTCCTGCAGCGTCTGCGCCGGGCGCTGGCGGCTGAAGAGCTGTAATAGCGCGAGCCCGCGCGAGAGGCCGGGCACGATGTAGCGCGGATCGGCCTCCTCGCCACCCTCCGCGCCCTCGGGGCGCGCGAAGCCGTCATCCGCCATTCAGACGCCTCTCCCTGCTCGCCGGGCCGGAGCCCGCCGGTTCCGCAGGATACCGCCGCCCCGGCTATTGCTCCAGCACAGGTCAGGATTCTCAACACGTTTGTTGACAGGCCAACATTTCTGGTTCTCTCTGGCCGCTACGGGGCTGGCAAGAGCCCCCTTGGGGAGGCGCGCTTGGGCCTGACGCGGGAGATCGGCCGCTTCGTGGTTGGCATGTCGGGAGAGGGGCTGCCCGAGGCGGCGCGCCCGGTGATCCGCACGGGCTTCACGGACCTCCTGGGCGTCATGCTCGCCGGCTGGGACGAGCCGGCCTGCCGGGTCGTGCGGCGGGCGGTGACCGGCGACGCCGGCCATGGGTGGACGGGGCTGCTGCGCGGCACGGTCCCGGCGCCGGAGGCCGGGCTGCTCCTCGGCACCGCCGCCCACGTGCTGGATTTCGACGACACCGGGCTGAGCGGCCATCCCAGCGCCGTGCTGGTCCCCGCGGTGCTGGCGGAGGCCGCGGCGACAGGCGCGGACGGCGCGGCGATGGCGGCGGCCTACGCGGCGGGCTACGAGACCTGGGCCGAGCTGATCGGGCGCGAGAGCGACCCCCACCATGAGAAGGGCTGGCACCCCAGCGCCGTCTTCGGGACCCTCGCCGCCGCTGCCGCCGCCGCGGTGCTGCGCCGGCTGGACGAGGACGCGGCGACCCACGCCATCGGCATCGCCGCATCCCTCGCCGGCGGGGTGGTCTCCAACTTCGGTTCCATGACGAAATCCTTCCAGCTCGGCCACGCCGTGCGGTCCGGCCTGGAGGCGGTGCGGATGGCGGAAGCGGGGCTGACCGCCTCCCCCGACGCGCTGGAGCACGGGCTGGGCCTGCTGCGCGCCCTCTCGCCGCGCGGCCGGGTGGATACCGCCTCCCCCGCCGCATTCGGCGCGCGCTGGCACCTGCTGGAGCGCGGGCTGAACGTGAAGCTCTACCCCGTATGCTACGCGGCGCACCGGGTGCTGGACGCGGTGGGCGGGCTGTGCCGCACGCACGACGTGGATCCCGCCGCGATCGAGGCGGTGGAGCTGGAGATCGGCGTGGGCCAGGCACGGATGCTGCGCCAGCACGCGCCGCGCACGGTGCTGGAGGCGAAGTTCAGCGCCGAGTTCGCCGCCGCCAGCATGGCCGTCGCGCGGCGCTGCGGCCCGGCGGAGCTGAGCGAGGCCTTCCTGGCCCGCCCGGAGCTGCGCGCGCTCTTCCCGCGCGTGTCGGTGCGCACGGTCGAGGGATCCAACCCGGACGAGCCCAGCCTGGCACCGAGCGACCGCGCGCGGATCGTAATGGCCGATGGCCGGGTGCTGGATTCCGGTCCGGTGGCCTTCCCGCGCGGGCATTTCTGCGCGCCGGCGGGGCCGGAGGAGCTGAGGGAGAAGTTCATGGGATGCGCGGGGCCCGTGCTGGGCGAGGCGGAGGCCGCACAGCTCTTCGAGCGGGCGCAGGGGATCGACAGCCTGCCCGGCGTGGCGGCGCTTTTCCCGGCCGACGCCCCCGCGCTGCGGGGTGCGGCATGAGCGCGGCGGCGCCGCTGGCGGGACTGGTGGCGGTGGAGCTGGGCACGAGCATCGCCGGCCCCTCCGCCGCGATGGTCCTGGCGGAGCTGGGGGCGGAGGTGATCAAGGTGGAGCCCCCGGTGGGCGGCGACGACGCCCGCAACTGGGGCCCGCCCTTCGCGAACGGCGCCTCCACCGTGTTCAACGCCTTCAACCGCAACAAGCGGTCCGCCGCGATCGACCTGAAGGACCCCGCGCAGGTGGCGGCGCTGCGCCGCTTCATCGCGGCGGAGGCGGACATCGTGGTGCAGAACCTGCGGCCCGGGCTGGTGGAGAGGCTCGGCCTGGACGCGGCGACGCTGCGCGGGGACAAGCCCTCCCTCATCTACTGCCACCTCGGCGCCTTCGGCCCGGCGGGCCCGCTGAAGGACCGGCCGGGCTACGACCCGCTGATGCAGGCCTATGGCGGCATCATGGGCATCACGGGGGAGGAGGGGCGGCCGCCCGTGCGCGTCGGGCCCTCCCTGGTGGACCAGGGCTCGGGCCTGTGGGGCATGATCGGCGTGCTGGCCGCGCTGCGCCGGCGCGACGCCACGGGAGAGGGGTGCGAGGTCGGCACCTCCCTCTACGAGACGGCGCTGGCCTGGGTCTCGGCGCAGGTCTCCACCTACGGCGTCTCCGGCCGCGCGCCGCGCAAGCTGGGCACGGAGAACGCGGGCATCGCCCCCTACCGCGCCTTCGAGGCGCGCGACGGCTGGCTGGTGATCGCGGCGGGGAACGACAACCTGTTCCGCCGCTGCGCCGCCGCGCTGGGGCACCCGGAATGGGCCGATGATCCGCGCTTCCGCACCAACCCCGACCGCGTGCGCGCGCGGGAGGAGCTGAACGCGCTGGTGGAGGCCGTGGTGGCCACGCGGAGCCGCGCGGAGTGGCTGGAGGCGCTGATGGGGGCGGGCGTGCCCTGCGCCCCGGTGCTCGGCCTGCACGAGGTCTGCGCGGAGCCGCAGTTCGAGGCGGTGGGGATGATGCAGCACGCGCCGGACAGCGACCTGTCCCTGCTCGGCCTGCCCCTGCGCTTCGACGGGGAGCGCCCGGCGCTGCGATCTTCCCCGCCCGCGCTCGGTGAGGCGACGGCGCGCGTGCTGGGCACGGCCCCCGCGAGGGCGGCGGAATGAGCATGAAGCGGGAGTGGCGCCGCCTGGCGGTGGAGGAGGTCGAGCCCGGCCTCCTCGTCGTGCGCTTCAACCGGCCGGAGGTGCGGAACGCGATCGACACGGCGACGATGGAGGACCTGCGGGAGCTGTTCGGCCCGCTCGCCTTCACCCCCGGCGACCTGCGCTGCATCGTGCTGACGGGCACAGGCGACAAGGCGTTCTGTGCCGGCGGCGACCTGAAGGAACGCCAGGGCATGACCGACGACGAGTGGCGGCTGCAGCACGCCATCGCGGAGGAGAGCGCCTACGCCGTCCTCAACTCCGCCGTGCCGGTGATCGCGGCCGTGAACGGCGCCGCCTTCGGGGGTGGCTGCGAGCTCGCGCTCTGCTGCGACTTCATCTACGCGGCCAGCACCGCCAGCTTCGCCCTGCCGGAGGTGACGCGGGGCATCATGCCGGGCGCGGGCGGCACGCAGAACCTGCCGCGCGCGGTGGGGGAGCGGCGCGCGAAGGAGCTGCTGATCACCGGCCGCGCCTTCGGCGCCGCGGAGGCGGAGCGCTGGGGCATGGTCAACGCGGTCCTCGAACCGGATGAGCTGATGCCGCGAGTGATGGAGGTCGCGCGCACCATCTGCGCCAACGCCCCCGTCTCCGTCCGCCAGATCCGCAAGGCCGTGCACCAGGGGCTGCAGACCGACCTCACGACGGGCCTGCTACTCGAGGTGCAGGCCTATGAGCGCACCATCCCGACCGAAGACCGGCGCGAGGGCGTGCGCGCCTTCAATGAACGCCGGCGGCCCGTCTTCCAGGGCCGCTGAAGAGGAGACGCGGCATGAACCACATCGATCCCACCCTGGCGGGCGCCAGCGTCGAGCTGGGCGATGACTTCGCCGACATCCGCGAGGGCGTGCGCGCGGTGTGCAAGGGCTTCCCCGGTACCTACTGGCGGGAGCTGGAGCGGACGGACGGCTACGCTGAGGAGTTCGTGCGCGCCATGAGCGACGCCGGCTACCTCGGCGCCCTGATCCCGGAGGAGTACGGCGGCGCCGGCCTGCCGCTGCGCGCGGGCTGCGTCATCCTGGAGGAGGTGCACGCGGCCGGCTGCTCGGCGGCCGCCTGCCACGCGCAGATGTACATGATGAAGGCGCTGCTGCGGCACGGCACCGAGGAGCAGAAGCGGAAGTACCTGCCGGGCATCGCCACGGGCGAGATCCGCTTCCAGGCCTTCGGCGTGACGGAGCCGACCACGGGGTCCGAGACGCTGAAGCTGCGGACGCGCGCCGTGCGCGACAACGAGGGCTACGTCATCAACGGCCAGAAAATCTGGACCTCCCGCGCGCACAAGTCGGACCTGATGATGCTGCTGGTCCGCACCACGCCGCTGGAGGAGGTGAAAAAGCGGACGGAAGGCCTCTCCGTGCTGCTGGTGGACATGCGGGAGGCCGCGGGAAACGGCCTGACCACGCGACGCATCGAGACGATGGTGAACCACCAGACGAACGAGGTCTTCTTCGACAACCTGCGCGTGCCCGCCGACGCGCTGATCGGCGAGGAGGGGCAGGGCTTCCGCTACATCCTGGACGGCATGAACGCGGAGCGCATCCTCACCGCCTCCGAGTCCATCGGCGACTGCCGCTACTTCGCGCGCCGCTCCGTGGACTACGCGAAGGAGCGCGTGGTGTTCGGGCGCCCGATCGGCCAGAACCAGGGCGTGCAGTTTCCTATCGCACGCGCCTACGCCGAGTATCGGGCGGCGGAGATGCTGACGCGGGCGGCGGCGGCGCTCTATGAGGCAGGCAAGCCCTGCGGCGAGGAGGCGAACGTCGCCAAGCTGCTCTCGGCGGAGGCGGCCTGGGATGCGGCGGAGGCCTGCATGCAAACTCATGGCGGCTTCGCGGCCGCCACCGAGTTCGACATCGAGCGGAAGTGGCGGGACTGTCGGCTGCAGCGCATCGCGCCCATCTCCACCAACCTGATCCTCGCCTTCATCGGGCAGAACGTGCTGGGGATGCCGAAATCCTACTAGATCCTGAAAGCGGCGAAGCCAACACGGTGGCTTTCGGACCGCTAGCGGAGCTGTGGTGCGCAATGAGGGGCAGAGGCTGGCCCGTGTGGCGGAGACCCCATTCAACCTTCACCTGAGTTCCCGGGCTGCCAGGATGGCCGCCGCTTCTCGCGAAAGGCCAGCAACCCCTCCCTTCCTTCCTCGCTGGCGCGCTGAAGCCGGGACTCATCGGCCAGCGCGGACGCGTCCTTATCCGTCAGCAGAAGGCGATTGGCGCGGAGAAGGGAGTGCTTCGTGACGGCCACCGCTCGCGGCGCCGCGGCCAGGACCTCCGATAACAGGGCTCCGAGGCGGTCCTCGATCTCCGGGGCCGGCACGATCTCGTGGACCAGGCCGATCCGGAGCGCCGTTGCCGCGTCGAAGCGCTCGCCGGTCAGGGCGTAGCGCCGTGCCTGGCGCAGGCCCAGCGCGTGCACCAGATGCGTCGAGATGGGGGTGGGCGCGACACCGACGCGCACCTCGGTCAGCCCGAACACCGCCTCCGGGACGGCGAGGGCGATGTCAACGCAGCAGAGCAGGCCGCAGCCGCCCCCGAAGCAGGCGCCCTGCACAAGGGCGAGGGTCGGCGCCGGGAACTCGTTCAGCCGCCGGAAGGCATCGACGCTCGCCTCCGAGGCCATCCGGCCTCTCTCGGGGGACTGTCCCGCCACCTCCGCCATCCAGCGCAGGTCCGCCCCGCACTGGAAGTGGCGGCCCGCGCCCCGGACCACCAGGGCGCGGAGCTCCGGCCGGCCAGCTGCCTCCTCCAGCAGGTCGCGGAAGCGCCGCAGCAACACCTCGTCGTAGGCATTGCCGACCTCCGGCCGGTTCAGCGTCAGCGTCGCAATGCCATGCGCGTCGAGATTCAGGGTGACGGATGTCTCTTCCATGGTCCCGCCCCTCACCAATCCACCACCGTGCCGTCCTCCAGCATCGCGTTCTGCGTGTGCAGCACCTCCTGCTGGAATGGGTGCTTCGCCGCCTCCCTCTCGTCCACCTCCACGCCGAAGCCCGGCAGCTCCGGCACGGGCCAGAAGCCGCCGTCGCGCTGCACGGGCTGGCGCACCACGTCGTGGTACCAGGGCACGGACCCTGGCATTGCCTCCTGAATCAGGAAGTTCGGGGTGGCCACGGCGTAGTGCAGCGCGGCGATCCCGGCGAGCGGGCCGTTCGGGTTGTGCGGCGCGATGCCGACCTGCGCCACCTCGGCGAAAGCGGCGATCTTCTGCGCCTCCAGCAGCCCGCCGCAGTGGTTGAGATCGGGCTGCAGGATGTGCGTCGCCCGGCGCTGCAGCAGCTCGGCGAATTCGCGCACCCCCACCAGCCGCTCGCCCGTGGCTATGGGGCTGGGGGACGCGGCGACGATCTGCACCAGCCCCTCCGTGTCGCCGGGCTGGATGGGCTCCTCGCAGAACATCGGGGCCAGCGGCTCCAGCGCGCGGATGAAGCCGAGCGAGGCGGAGACGGTCGCGGGACGGCCGTGGAAGTCCACCATCACCTCCGTGTCCTCGCCCACCGCGTCCCGCAGGGCGCGCCCCAGCCGCTCCACGTGCCGCAGCGCGGCGGGCGAGGCGTTCGCGCCGGCATAGGGGATGAACACGACCTTCAGGGCGTCGTAGCCGGCCTCCAGCACGGCCTGCGCGCGCTCGGTCAGCCGGCCGGCGTCGAATGTCTCGTACACGGCGCTCATGTCACCGAGGCCGAGATGGGTGTAGAGCCGCACCTTGTCCCGCACGCGCCCGCCGAGCAGCCGCCAGACCGGGACGCCCAGCGCCTTGCCCGCGATGTCCCACAGCGCGTGCTCGATCCCGCTGATCGCCGTCATGCCGATGATGCCCAGGCGGTAGTAGCTGTGCTTCTGCATGATGCGGCAGGCCTGCGCGATGTCGCGCGGGTCGCGCCCGATCAGCAGCGGGGCGAGGTCCTCCACGGCGCCCGTCACGGCGCGGGTCTTCCAGTTCAGCGTGGCCTCGCCCCAGCCATAGAGGCCGTCCTGGTCGGTGAGGACCTTCACGAAGACCCAGTTGCGCATCTGGGCGTTCACGACGATGGACTGGATGCCGGTGATCTTCATGGGCTGGCAGCCTCCCGAAAGATTCGTAGGGATGGATTGGGCGGCGCTTCAGGGCGCTGGCTTGCCCAATGCCGGGGCCGGGTCCACCCCCAGGCGGTGGGCCCAGTCCTCGATGGAGGCCAGCACCCTGGCCGGGTAGGGCAATCCCTCCGCCAGGTGGCGGGCGCGGTTGGCCAGGGCGCGCTCGCCGGGCAGGCGCACGGGCGGGCTGCCCTCGCGCGGCCTGCTGCCCCGGCACCGCTCGGCCAGTGCGGTGGTCTCGCGCAGGAAGGCATCACGCCCGGCGAAGGCGGCGGGATCGATCACCTGCAGGAACACGCCCTGCCCACCCCGCGCCGGCACGGTGCTGCGGCCATGGCCGGACAGGCCGAGGCTCAGCGCCTCCACCATCAACGAGAAGCCGAAGCCCTTGTAGCCGAACTCCGGCCCGCCCAGCAGCGCGATGGTGCCCGGCGGATCTGCGGCCAGCGTGGCCGGGTCGTCGCTGGGATGGCCCTGCCCGTCCAGCAACCAGGGCCCCGGCGTCCGTTCCCCGCGCGCGGCATAGGCGGCGATGCTGCCGTTCGAGACCACCGAGGTGCTGTGGTCGATCAGGATCGGGTCGCCATGGGTCGGGATGCCGTAGGCGACGGGATTGGAGGTCAGCACAGGATCGGCGCCGCCGAATGGCGCGACCGAGGCGATGCCGGGATCGGTCGTCGCCAACGTGACGAATAGCACGTGATCCGTGATCGGCTTCAGATAGGCCTGTAGGCAGCCGATATGCGCGCAGTCGGCAATGGTGGCGGTCACCACCGGGTGCCCGGCCGCGCGGGCGAGCACCTCGCGGATCGCAAGGCGCATCACCCAGGCGCCGGGCAGCCGGTTCGCGCGCCAAGCGAAGCTCGCCCCGCCATCCATCAGCACCTGCACCTCTCCTCGCAGGGCCGTCGCACCGCGCTCGATCCGCTCCAGGTAGTTGGGCAGCATGGACAGGCCGTGGGTGCGATGGCCCAGGAGATCGGCTTCCAGCAGCACGTCGGCCACCGCCTCCGCCCACTCCTCCGGCATCCCGGCGGCCGCCAGCAGCCGACGCGCCGTGCCCGCGAGGAGCATGGGATCCTTGACGGGGCCGTCCTCGGCCGGTGCGCTCATGGAGTCCTCCTCGCGGCCGTGCGACGGGCACGCGCCGCCACTCAATTCATATGATGACCATTTGACTTGAAAGGGAATGGGTCTTTAGCTTGGCGGAGCCCGGCCGGGAAAGAGCCCTGGGCAGGAGGAAGACAGGAATGGCCCAAGCAGGCACGAGCCGGGCGCGCCGCGCCCTTCTGGCGCTGGCCGCGCCGCTGCTCGCCCTGGCTCCAGGGCTGGCCCTGGCCCAGCCGCAAACCCAGCCCGCCCCGGCGAACCGGCCGGTGCGCATGCTCGTCGGCTTCCCGCCCGGCGGCTCCACCGACATCTTCGCCCGCGCCCTCTCGGACGAGCTGACGAGGATGTGGTCCACCCCGGTGGTGGTGGAGAACCGCGGCGGCGCCAATGGCATCATTGCGACCGAGGCGCTGGTGAAGAGCGAGCCGAACGGCGAGACGCTGATGTTCACCATCTCCTCCCACGTCACCAACCGCGCGCTCTACCCCAACCTGCCCTACAACCCGCTGCGCGACGTGACCCCCATCGCCCTCGTCGCGCGCTCGCCCTTCATCGTCGTCGGCAACCCGCGCTTCCCCGCGCGGAACCTGGCGGACCTGGTCCGGCTGGCGAAGGAGAAGCCCGGCGGGATCGACTACGCCTCGCCCGGCCCAGGCTCCGCCCAGCAGCTCGCCATGGAGTTGCTGACGAGCACGGCCGGCATCCGGCTGAACCACGTGGCCTATCGCGGCGGCGCCCCGGCGATGACGGACCTGATGGCGGGCGTCGTCCCGCTCTCGCTCCTCACCACCACCCAGGTGCTCCAGCAGGTGAGGGAGGGGACGCTGCGCCCGATTGGCGTCACCACCGCGCAGCGCTCCACCATGCTGCCTGATGTCCCCACCATGGCGGAGCAGGGCCTGCGGGGCTACGAGGCCGATGTCTGGTTCGGCGTGATCGGCCCGGCGGGCATGCCCGCGCCCATGGTCGGGCGCATGGCGGCCGACATCTCCCGCGCGCTGTCCAACCCGGCGGTGCGGGAGCGCTTCACCTCGCAGGACGCCGTCGTCCTCAACAGGCCACCGGAGGAGTTCGCGCAGCTCATGCGCGACGAGGACCGGAAATGGTCCGAGCTGATCCGCGCCGCCAACATCCGCGCCGAGTAAGGGAACCCCATGCCGAAGATTGCCTCCGTCGAGGTCTGCGTCGCCCGCGTCCCGCTCGACAAGCCGATCAACTTCTCCACGCGGCAGGTCACGGCACGGGAGTACTGCCTGGTCCGCGTGCGCGCGGAGGACGGCACGGCCGGCCTCGGCTACTGCTACGCCGTGAACAAGGCCGGGCGGCTGCTCTTCGATGCGGTCGTGGACGGCCTCTCGCACAAGGTGATCGGCCAGGACTCCCACCGCGTGGAGGGTATCTGGCAGGACATGTACCAGGAGACGCTGCTGCTCGGCCGCGTCGGCGGCGTGATGCGCGCGCTCAGCGCCATCGACATCGCCATCTGGGACCTGAACGCGCGCCTGGCCGGCCTGCCGCTCTACCGCTATCTCGGCGCCGCCGTGCTGGACCGCGTGCCCTCCTATGGCAGCGGCGGCTACTACTGGCCGGGCAAGGGCGACAAGGAACTGGGCGACGAGCTGCGCGCCTTCGTCGATGCCGGGCACCGTGCGGTGAAGATCAAGGTCGGCGCGCGCGGCCGGACCCCGGCGCAGGAGGCGGCGCGGCTGCGCGCGGCCCGCGAGGCGATCGGCCCGGACATCGAGCTGATGCTGGACGCCAACAACGCCTGGCCGGACCTGCCCACCGCCCTGCAGTACATCCGCCGCTTCGAGCCGATGGACCCCTACTGGATCGAGGAGCCCTTCCTTCCCGACGACATCGACAACCACGCCGCCCTGGCCCGCGCGACGCCGATCCCCGTGGCCACTGGCGAGATCGAGGCCGGCCGCTGGCGCTTCAAGGAGTTGCTGGAGAAGCGCGCCGCCGCCATCCTGCAGACGGACGCGACCGTCTGCGGCGGCATCACGGAATGGCGGCGCATCACCGCCATGGCCTCCTGCTTCGGCGTCGCCACCTCACCCCATGCCTGGCACGACGTGCACGTCCACCTCGCCGCCAGCGCGCCGAGCGTCAGCTACGTCGAGTTCATGCCGGACGACCATGTGGTGAACTTCCGCCGGCTGATCGACACGCAGCTTGTGCTGGAGAAGGGCGACCTGCTGCTTCCGAAAGGCCCGGGCCTCGGCTTCGACTTCGACCCGGAGGCGATCGCCCGCTACGGCGCGAAGGATGTTGGCGGCGAGGGCATCTGGCGCGTCCTGCGCTAGACCCCGGCCTCCGCCGCGGAGGTGATCCGCGCCATGCCGGCCTTCAGGTGATCCCGCATCGCGACCCGCGCCGCCTCGGCGTCGCGGGCCGCGATGGCGTCGAGGATCCGGCGGTGCTCCTCCAGCACCACCGCCATCCGTCCGCCCTGGCGCGTGTGCCCGTGCGAGACGCCGATGCTGTCGGTCAGGTACTGCTGCAGGAAGACCTGGAACTCGACGAAGAGCGGATTGCCGGCGGCCTCCGCGACGGCCCGGTGGAAGCGCAGGTCCGCCTCCATGGCGGGCTCGCCGCGCTCGATCCTCTGAACGAAAGCCTGGAAGGCCTCCCGGATCCGCTGCAGGTCCCCCCGCCCGGCCCGCGCCGCGGCCAGGGCGGCCGCCTCGGCCTCTAGGCCCAGCCGTAGCTCCAGCACGCGCAGGACGGAGGCGTCGCTCGCCGATCCCGTCGCGATGCGGAAGGGGCGCAGGCTGCCGGAGACATAGGCGCCCGACCCCTGCCGCACCTCAACGAGGCCTTCGGAGCGCAGCCGGGCCAGCGCTTCCCGCACCACGGTCGGGCTGACGCCGTAGGTGCCGGAAAGGGCCACGATCGTCGGGAGCTGCGCCCCCGGCGTCAGGCCGTTCTCGACGATATAGGCCTGAATGGCCTCGGCCACGCGGTCCGTCAGCTTCGGCGCCGCGGAGAGGGCGGGCTGCGGCGCGGGCGCCCGATGCCTAGGCGGCGTGTCACCGCCATCGGAATCTGCCGCGCGTCGTCTTGCCACGCCGCGAGATTACAGGCCGGTCCCGCGCGCCGTCGAGAGGAAGCGCCGGATCACCCCTCGCGCCAGGGCTTCTCGGACCAGAGCTTTCGGAACTCCGCCTCCCGCCCCAAGGTGAAGGTGCGGTACTCGTCGCCCAGGATGGACCGAACAGGCATGCCGAGCCGGTCCGCCTCCGCCAGGAAGGCCGGGTCGGCGAGGACCGTGCGGTAGGCCTCCACCAGCCGGGCGTGGATCTCGGCGGGCAGGCCGGGCGGGCCGCAGATGCCGCGCTGGGCGCCGCCGCCGGAGAGGGCCACGCCCGCCTCCTGCAAGGTGGGCACGCCCGATGCCTTGTGCCAGCGGGCGGCCCCGGCCTGGGCGAGGCAGCGGGAGCGGCCGTCGCTCAGCCCCTCGTAGCCCTCGCTCATGTTGAAGGAACCGAAGTCGATGTGGCCGCCCAGCATGGCGGCCTGCAGCGGTGCGGAGCTGTTGAAGGGGATATGGACGAAGCGCGTGCCCGGCAGCTTCTGCGCGATGTCGAGGACGAGGAGATGGTCGTCCGACCCGACGCCCGTGGTTCCGTAGGAAAGTCCCTCCGGCTTCGTGCGCGCGGCCTCGAGCAGGTCGGCGAGGCTGTTGTAGGGCGAGGCGGGCCGGACCCAGAGCCCGCCCGGATCGTCCACCACGTTCGCGATGAAGCTGAACTCGCCGGCCCTGTACCGAGTGGGCCGCTCGATCGGGATGGTCACCAGCGTGGGGGAGGTGACCACGGTCAGCAGGTACCCGTCCGGCCGCGCGTTGAAGACAAACTCGTTCCCGGTCTGGCCGGAGGCGCCGGGGCGGTTGGAGATGATGAAGTTGGAGCCGGGCAGCAGCCGCTGCACATAGGGCAGGGTGACGCGCGCGATGATGTCGCTGCCGCCGCCCGGGGTGAAGGGCACCACCACCTCGATCGGCCGCTCCGTGGGCCAGGCGCGCTGGGCCAAAGCAGGCGAGGGGGCCGGCGAGGCGAGCGCGGCGCCGAGCGCACCTGCCCCCAGGCCGCGCCGCGTGACCCTCAGCCCATGCGGGTTCCTCTCGTCCATTCCATCCTCCCCTTCCGGCTGTTCCGCCGGCTTGTCCCGGTCTCGTTCGACGCTCTCTAGGCAGTCTCCAGCACGACCCCCACGCTCGCCGCGGCCTTCCCGATCTCGCGCCAGGTGGTGGCGTCCACGGGGATGCCCTCCGCCAGGCGCTTGCGGCGGCTGGCCCGCTCGGGGTCGCCCGCGACCATCACCGGCTTGCCCGGGTCGATCGCGGCCGCGGTCTTCATGTGCGCCACCACCGCCTCGACCTCCCCTGCGAACCAGGGCAGGTCCACCACATGGCCGGGATCGATCACGATGGCCGTCATACCGTTGATGATGGCGGGGTCCGCGGCATCGGCGCGCTGCGCGGCGCCGCCACCGGCCAGGGCACCGCCCAGCAGCTCGCAGATCAGGGAGAGGCCGGAGCCCTTGTGCTCGCCGAAGGCCAGCAACGCGCCGCGCGGCCCATCGCCGTACAGCACGTCGGGGTCGGTGGAGGGCTCGCCCCCATGCGTGATGATGGAGCCGGGCGCGACGTGCCGGCCCTCGTTGCGGGCCACCCGCACCTTGTTCAGCGCGATCCGGCTGGTGGCGAAGTCCAGCACGACAGGCGCATCGCCGTGCGGCACGGCGATGCAGATGGGGTTCGTGCCCGTGCGCGGCTCCCGCCCGCCATGGGGCGCCACGCGCGGCGCGCCGGAGATGCCGTTGACGAAGGCGAGCATGATCAGCCCGGCCGCCACCGCCCTCTCGCCATAGGTGCCGACGCGGCCGATGTGATGGACGTTGCGCAGCGCCAGCAGGGCCAGGCCGTTCGCCTTCGCCGCGTCGATGGCCCAGTCCGTCGCCTCCCGCGCGACCACCTGCCCGAAGCCCATGCCGCCATCCACCACCGCGATGGTGGGATCGCGCCGGATGAACTCCGCGTGCCGGTTCGGGTGAAGGCGCCCCGCGCCGATGTTGCGGATATAGGCGGGCAGCACGCCCACGCCGTGGCTGTCATGGCCGCGGAGGTTGGACTCGATCAGGTGGTCGGCGACGATCGCCGCCTCCTCCGCGCTGCTTCCCGCCCCGCGCAGCACGCGATCCACCTCGGCCCGCAGGCGCTCCGCCTGGATCAGCATCAACCCTTTTCCCTCCCTTGCCCGGCGCGCACCACGTTCTCCAGCGGCCTCCCCTCGGCGAGCCGCCGGATATTCTCCGCGATGAGGGCGTATCGCCGCTCCATCAGCCCTTCCGTCCAGCCGGAAATGTGAGGCGTGGCGCGCAGGTTCGGCAGGTCGTGGAACGGGAAGCGAGAGGGAGGGCACTCCGCCTCGCCCGGTTTCGGGTAGCGGTACCAGACATCCACGGCCGCCCGCGCGATGCGGCGGTCCCGCAGCGCCTCGAACAGCGCCTCTTCCTCCGCCACCTCCGCGCGCGCCACGTTCACCAGCAGGGCGGAGGGCTTCATCGCCGCCAGCTCCGCCGCGCCGATCAGCCCGCGCGTGCCCTCGTCCAGTGGGCAGCACAGCACCAGCACGTCGGTTTCCGGCAGCACCTCCCGCAATTGCGCAACGGGCAGGCTGCGATCCGCCGCCGCATCCGGCTGCCCGCGGCGGGTCACGGCGACGATCCGCATCCCCAGCGCCCGTGCGCGGAGGGCGATCTCCTTCCCGATATGGCCGAAGCCCACGAGGGTCATGGTCCGGCCGCAGGCCTCGCCATGGAACGGCCGATCGCGGTGGATCGCCGGCCATGTCCAGGCATCCAGCCGGTCCGGCAGCGCGCCGAGCTCCAGCACGTGCTCCAGCACGGTGAAGAGCACGTATTCCGCGATCGGAATCTCGTGCTCGAACACGTTGCAGGCCGTGCAGCCCGGCGGCAGCGCGTCCAGCGCCACCCCGTCCAGCCCCGCGCCGGGAACCTGGAGCAGCCGGCTGTCGAGCCGCCCGGCCTCCTCCTCCGTCAGCCGGGTGGTGACGAGCACGTCCGCGCGGATCGGGCCCTCCGCCGGAAGGCGCTCCAGGGGGTGAACCTCATGCCCGGCCCCGAGCAGGGCGCGGAGCCGCGGGGCCTGGGCGGCGTGTGCGCCGATGAGTTGGATCAGCATCGGACCACCCCTAATCCGCCGTGATCCGGCCGGCCTTCACCACCTGCCGCCAGCGCTCGATCTCGGAGGCCTGGAAGGCGGCGAACTCCTCCGGGCTGTTGGCCACCACGTCGAAGCCCTGCTCTGTCAGGCGCGGGGCGACGCCGGGGCTTCGCAGCGCCGCGACGGCCGCGGCATGGACCTGCGCCAGCAGCGCCGGCGGCATTCCCGCCGGCCCGCCGAAGCCCTGCCAGGAATAGACGACGAAATCGCGCAGCCCCGCTTCCAGCGCTGTCGGCACCGCCGGCAGCACGGGGCTGCGCTCCGCCGAGGTGATGAGGATCGGGCGCAGCCGCCCGTCCTGGATGTGCGGGATCACGGCGCCGAGGTTCTGGAAGGAGATCTGCGTGTCGCCCGCGATCACGCTCGTCATCGCCGGGCCGCCGCCGGAATAGGGGACGTGCGTCATCTGTGTCCCCGTCTCGATCTTGAACATCTCCCCCGTCAGGTGGTCCGAGGCGCCGACGCCAGAGGAAGGATAGGAGGCGGTGGCCACATTCGCCCTCATCCAGGCCAGCAGGCCCGGCAGGTCGTTCACCGGCAGCCTCGGGTTTACCACCAGCACGTTCGGCGTCCGCACGGTCTGCGTGATGCGGGTGAGCTGCGTGACGGGGTCGTATCCGAGGTTCGGCCGCAGTGCGACGTTGATGGCCCAGGTGCTGATCGGCGCGTGCATCAGCGTGGTGCCATCGGGCGCCGAGCGGATCACCTGCCGCGCGCCCACCTCGCCCGTGGCGCCGGGGCGGTTCTCCACCGCGAAGGGCCGGCCGAGCGCCTGCTGCATCTGCTGCGCCATGGCGCGCGCGATGATGTCGGAGGAGCTGCCCGGCGCGAATGGCACGATGATCGTGACGGCGCGGGATGGCCAGGCCTCCCCGCCCCCCTGGGCCCGCGCGGCCCAGGGCAGGGCCAGCGCCCCGGCCGCGAGAAGGCCGCGGCGTCGGATTGCCCCTGCTCCGGCGCCGCTCACGACAGCGCGCTCTCGCGGATCACGGCATCCGGTCGCGTCCGCACGGAATCCTGCAGCTTCGTCCCCAGCCCCGGCGCGGTGGGGGCCTGCACCATGCCGTTCCGCAGCACCGGCAACTCCGTCACCAGGTCGCGGTACCAGGTGGCCAGGGTCGCGCGCACCACCTCCTGGAAGATCGCGGTCGGCGCGTGGAGCGCGAGGTGCAGGCCGGCCATCAGCGTGATCGGCCCGGTGCAGTCATGCGGCGCCAGCGGCTTGGCATAGACCTCGGCCAGGGCCGCGATCTTGCGGCCCTCCGTCAGCCCGCCGCACCAGGCGAGGTCGATCATCACCATGTCCAGCGCGTCCGCCGCCAGAAGGTCGCGGAAGGGCACGGCGCCGCCCAGCGTCTCGCTGCCGCAGATCGGCGTTCGCGTCTGGCGCCGCAGGTCCGCCAGCGCCCGCGCGTCGTCCATCTTGGCGATCGGGTCCTCCGCCCAGAAGACGCCCACGTCCTCCAGCGCGCGGCAGATGCGGATGGCGGCGTGGCCCGACCACAGGCTGTGCAGCTCCGCCATTACCTCGATCCGGTCGCCGACCGCGCGGCGGATCTTGCGGAAGGGCTCCAGCCCCGCCTTCAGCTCCTCCAGCGTGATCAGGTGCCCGCCGCTCGCCGTCGCGTACTCGTCCAACGGCCAGATCTTCATGGCCGTGTAGCCCTCGGAGAGCAGGCTCTCCGCCAGGCGGCCCGCATCCTTCATGAAGGCGACCTGATCATCATAGGGACCTGCCGCCTCCTCCTGCCCGGAGGTGGCGCGGCGGCCGCCGCTGGTGTTGTAGGCGTAGCCCGCGCAGGTGTTGTAGGCGCGCACCTCCGTCCGCACCGCGCCGCCCAGCGCCTCGTGCACGGGGATGCCGTGGCGCTGGCCTGCTAGGTCCCACAGCGCAATGTCCACAGCGCTGGCGGCGCGCACCTCCGCGCTCGCGCTGTGGAAGCCGAGATAAGGGGTCATCAGGTGGCGGGAGACCTGCTCGATCCGGCGGGAATCCTTGCCGATCAGCCAGGGCGCCACCGCCTCGTGCAGCACCGCCTCCACCGCCTGGGCGCCGCGGAAGGACTCGCCGAGGCCGGTCAGCCCCTCCTCCGTCTCGATCTCCACCCAGATCAGGTTGGGTCGCTCGGCGATGCGGATGGTGCGAAGGCGCGTGACCTTGGACAAGGAAGCGGTCTCCTACTCGGCACTGATGTTGTTGGCGCGGATCACCTCGCCCCAGCGGGCCGCCTCGCTCCGCAGCTGCCCGGCCATGCGGGCGGGCGGGCCGCCCAGGGGCACCACCGCGGCCTCTCTCAGGCGCTGGCGCACGGCCGGGTCCTGCAGGGCCCTGTTGAAGGCGGCGTTGAGGGCCTCCACCGTCGCGTCCGGCGTGCCGGCGGGGGCGAGGAAGCCGAACCAGCTGTCGATCTCCAGCCCCTGGGCCAGCTCCGGCAGGCCGGACTCGCGGAAGGTCGGCACGTCCGGCAGCTCGGGGATGCGCTCGTTGGACACGGCGGCGATCGGCCGCACCGTGCCGGCGCGGATCTGCGGCAGGATGGAGGGAAGGTTGTCGAAGAACACGTCGATCCGCCCGCCGATGAGGTCGGTGATCGCCGGGCCGCTGCCGCGATAGGGGACATGGATCCAGTTGATGCCGAGCATGCCGCGCAGCAGCTCCGGCGCCAGCTGGTTCGAGGCGCCGACGCCGGAGGAGCCGAAGGTGATCGTGCCGGGCCTGGCGCGGACGAGGGCGATCACCTCCGCCAGGCTCTTCGCCGGCAGCGCGTTGCTGACGGACATCACGTTCCGCACCGCCCCGGTGAGGATCACCGGCGCGAAGCTGCGCTGCAGGTCGTAGCCGGGGTTGGCGTAGAGGAAGGGGTTGGCCGCGCAGGTGCCGATGGTGCACTGGATCAGCACCGTCCCGTCCGGCTGCGCGCGCGCCACCTCGGCCGTGCCGATATTCCCGGCTGCCCCGGCTCTGTTGTCCACCACCGCGCCCGCCGGCAGGTGGGGTGCCGCGCCCGCGGCGAGGATGCGCGCCACGATGTCGCTGGTGCCGCCGGGCACGAAGGGCACGACGATCCGCACGGGGCGGTTGGGGATCTGCGCGGCGGCCGGCGCGGTCCAGAGCGCGCAGGCCGAGAGCAGCCCGGCCAGGGCGATGCCCAGCCGTGAACGCCGTGCCATGCCAACTCCTCCCGAGCCTTGCTTCTTGCCGCCAGGGTTACCGATCCAGCAAAGCTGTCAATTCTTTTCCGGTAATCGCGCATACTTTCTTACAGCTTTGACAAGCTGCGGGTAAGCTGGCGGCGGAGGATGGAGCAGCCATGGATCAGGCCCCGCGCCGCCCACTGAGCGAGGAGGTGTATGAGCGCCTGCGCGACCTGCTCGCGTCGGAGAGCTTCCCGCGCGATTCACGATTGCCGGGAGAGGTGGAGCTTGCCCGCCGCTTCAGTGTCTCGCGGCCGGTGCTCCGCCAGGCTCTCGCGCGGCTGCGGGCGGAAGGGCATGTCGTCTCCCGCCCGGGATCGGGCAGCTACGTGCGCGAGCCGACGCGCCCGGCCTCGCCGAGCTTCGGCCCGCTGCACAGCATCCCCGACATGCGGGCCTTCCTCGAGTTCCGCTGCAGCGTGGAGAGCGAGGTGGCCGCGCACGCCGCGCGCCGCGCCGACCAGGCCGCGATCACGATCATCCGCCAAAGGCTGCAGCAGTTGGAGCAGGACACCGTGGGGCTGGAGGCCGACGTCGCCTTTCACCACGCCATCGCGCGGGCCTCGGGGAACCGCTTCTTCGTAACGACGCTGGAAGCCTTCCACGAGCAGATGATCTCGGGCATCCGGCTGACTCGCGAGCTGGCCGGCCGCCCGGAGGGTGAGCGTCGTCCGGAGATCGCCCGTGAGCACGCGCGCATCGCCGAGGCCATCGCCGGGGCGGACGAGGCGGAGGCGCACCGGGCCATGGCGGACCATCTGCGCGGCGGCATCCGGCGCCTGTTCGGTGCTTGACGCCGCGAGGCATGTGTGGGCTCCCGGCCTCCAGCGGCCAGTCTCGATGGCCCGGTAGATCAGAGCCCCGCGAACCACTCCGCATAAGCCGTCTTCGCTGCCATGCGCCGGTTCAGGTCGGGCGTGCCGTCGGTCCACCAGACGGGCCCGCGCTCGCCCAGGGCCACCTTGGCCTCGTCCACCCCCGCCCGGGCCGATCGCAGGGCGGCCTCGTCGCCGGCGCGCAGGGCGGTGCCCACGGCGCGGCGGGCGGCCATCAGCCGCTTCGTGAGCTCCGCGCGGCGCTCCGCGGGCAGGGTGGGGTCCGACATGCGCCACAGGCGGCCGCGGACGACGAAGTAGCGCCCGTCCGGGGTCACGGGGTAGCGCACCTAGCCCTTGCGGCTGAGGAGGAAGAGGGCCTGTTCCCCGAAGAGGTTGGCCAGGCGCAGGCTCTCGCGCCATGGCGCGCGGGAGCCGTGCTCGTCCACCGCCAGCCAGCCGTTCACCTGGTAGCCATCGGCCTCGCAGAGGGCGACGAAGTCCAGGATGGTGCAGGGGTGAATGTTGGGCGTCTCGTACCAGGCGCGGTCCCAGGTCTCCGTGTCCGGCATGCGGCCGGTCCAGAGCAGGCGCCAGCGCATCTGCCAGTGGCCGAAATTCGGGAAGGAGACGATGGCGTGGGTGCCGATGCGCAGCATCTGGCGCAGCACCTCGCGCGGGCGCTCCACGGCCTGGAGGGTGCGGGAGAGGACGACGTAGTCGAAGGCGTTGTCCGGGTAGTGCTCGAGGTCCGCGTCCGCGTCGCCGTGGATGACGGCGAGGCCGGCGGCCACGGCCTGGGTCGCCTGCTTCATGTCGATCTCGATGCCGCGGGCATCGGCGCGCTTCTCCTGCGTCAGGTGCCCGATCAGGGCGCCGTCGCCGCAGCCGATGTCCAGCACGCGGGCGCCGTCCGGGATCATCTCCGCGATCAGGCGGAGGTCCAGGCGCATGTTCTTGGCGACGTACTGGATGGGCTCCCGCGGCTTCATTCCCATGGGAACCTCCTTGGCTCGCTGGCGCTCGCCGAGAATGGATTCACGCCGCCGGGCTGCGCCCTCCGTCGGTCCATCCTCAGACCCCCACCGCGTCGGCCGAGCCGGAGAGGAAGCCGCCGAGCGCGGCGTGGAACTCCGGCTCGTCCAGCAGGAAGGCGTCGTGGCCCTTGTCGGATTCCAGCTCGATGAAGGAGACGCGGGCGGCGGCGCGGTTCAGCGCGCGGGTCACGGCACGGCTCTCCGCGGTGGGGAAGAGCCAGTCCGAGGAGAAGGAGGCGACGAGGAAGCGCGTCGGCGTGCCCCGGAAGGCGCTGGACAGGTCGCCCCCGTGGTCGGCCGCCAGGTCGAAGTAATCCATGGCGCGGGTGATGGTGAGGTAGGAGTTGGCGTCGAAGCGCCGGATGAAGGTGCTACCCTGGTGGCGCAGGTAGCTCTCCACCGCGAAGACATCCTCCAGGAAGGTCAGCGCCTTGGCGCCCTGCAGGCGGCGGCCGAACTTCCGGGTCAGCGCGCTCTCCGACAGGTAGGTGATGTGGGCGACCATCCGCGCGACGGAGAGGCCCTGGGCGGGGATGCGCCCCTCTTTCCAGTAGGCGCCTTGGCAGAAATCCGGGTCCGCGTGGACGGCGGCGCGGCCGACCTCGTGGAAGGCGATGTTCTGGGCGGAGTGGTGGGCCGCCGTGGCGATGGGCGCGCAGGCGAAGACGCTGCGGGGATAGAGGGCCGCCCACTGCAGCGCCTGCATCCCCCCCATGGACCCGCCGATGACCGCGAGCAGCCGCTCGATGCCCAGGTACTCCACCAGCTTCTTCTGGGCGCGGACCATGTCCGCGATGGTGATGGCCGGGAAGTCGATGCCCCAGGGGCGGCCGAGGCCGCGGCCATTGGCATCCGTCATCTCCTCCCGCGGGCCGGTGCTGCCCATGCAGCCGCCGAGGACGTTGGCGCAGATGACGAAGTAGCGGTCCGTGTCGATCGGCTTGCCCGGCCCGACGATGGAGGACCACCAGCCCGGCTTGCCCGTGACCGGCTGGGTCTCGGCCAGGTACTGGTCCCCGGTCAGGGCGTGGCAGACGAGGATCGCGTTGCTGCGGGCCGCGTTCAGCGCCCCGTAGGTGCGGTAGGCCACCGCCATGGGCGCGAGCATGACCCCGCTGTCGAGCGCCAGCCCCTCGGGGAAGACGACCCGCTGGTGGTCCACGGCCGGCAGGGTAGCTGGAGCCTCGCTCATACCGGGAGGATTAGGAGTGCCGCCGCGGAACGGCAAGGCGGCGCCCCGGATCGGCGCCGGGGGAACCCCCGGCGCCGGGCCCGGCTACTGCCCCACCCGCACGTAGCGCAGCGGGAAGTAGTTGTCCGCCATCTGCTGCAGCGTGATGTTGGTCCGCGCCGCCCAGACCACGACCTGCTGGTGCAGGGGGATGTGGCCGACCTGCTCGGTGTGGATCCTCATCGCCTCGTCGATCATCTGCTGCCGCTTCGCGAGGTCGGTCTCCACCGCGATCCCGTTCGTCAGCTCGTCGAAGCGGGGGTTGCTCCAGCCGCCGGAGTTGAACACGCCGCGCTGCCCGCCCCGGCTGGCCATGATGTTGTAGAGCGTGTTGTGGGCGTCGTAGGTCGTCGGCGTCCAGCCCAGCATGTAGAAGCTGGTGTTGTAGCGGGGCGCCAGGATCTCGGCGAAGTAGCGGGCGCGGGTCTGGGCCGCGAGGTTCACGCGCACGCCGATCCGCGCCAGCATGGAGACCACCGCCGTGCAGATCGCCTCGTCGTTCACGTAGCGGTCGTTCGGGCAGTCCAGCGTCACGCCGAAGCCGTTGGGGTAGCCGGCCTCCGTCAGCAGCTGCCTCGCGCGGTTCACGTCCGGCCGCACCACGCGGTCTGCGGCCTCCGTGAAGCCGTTGACGCCCGGGCCGATCATCAGGCTGGTGGGGCGGGACTGGTTGCGCATGATGCGCGTCTTGATCGCCTCCAGGTCGATGGCGAGCTGGAAGGCCTGGCGCACGCGCAGGTCGCGGAACGGATTCCGGCCGCGCACGTCGCTCTTCAGCAGCTCCTCGCGGCTCTGGTCGAACCCGAGGAAGACGGTGCGGAGCTCCGCCTGCTGGTGGACCCGCACGGCCCGCTCGCGGCTCAACCGCTCCGTGTCCTGCGGGGGCACGGTGTAGATCATGTCCACCTCGCCCGAGAGCAGGGCGGCGACCCGGGTGGCGTCGTTGCCGATGACGTTGAACTGCACCTCGGTCAGGTTGTGCTCGGGCCTGTCCCACCAGTTCGGGTTCGGGCGCAGCACCGTGCGGCGGTCCGGCTCGCGGCTCGCCAGCACGAAGGGACCGGTGCCGTTGGCGTTGCGGGTGGCGAAGTTCTCCTGCCCCGTGGTCAGGTCCACCGCCTGGGTGGCGTTGTTCGCCTCCGCCCACCGCTTGGACATGATCGCCCAGGTCGTGATCTCCTCAAGGAAGATCGGGTCCGGGGCGTGGGTCTCGAACTCGACGGTATGGTCGTCGATCTTGCGGACCTCCTTCACGGAGGACAGCACGGAGGTGAGATTGGACCCGCCCGCGCGCACGCGCTGGGCAGAGAAGACCACGTCGTCCGCCGTGAAGGGCGAGCCGTCGTGGAACTTCACCCCCTGGCGCAGGTTCAGCCGCCATACCGTCGGGGAAGGCTGGGACCAGGAGGTCGCCAGCGCCGGCTCCACCTTCAGCTCCCGGTTCCGCCGCACCAGCGGCTCGTAGATGTTGTGCGTGAAGGTGAGAAGGAAGGTCTCGTTCCGCGCGTAGGGATCCATAGAATTGACGTCGCCGTCATTCGCCCAGCGGAAGGTCGACGCCTCGGCCCCGAAGCCCAGGCCCATCCCGAGCGCCAGCGCCGCGGCCCCGGCCAGCAGAAGTCGCCGCATCCCATTCTCTCCCCGTCTTGGATTCGACACGGAGGCTAGGCGGGCGGCGCGGAAATGGGAACGGCCGAGTCGTCGGGGGCTCCGCCCCCGGAACCCCCGCGAGGGGGAAGAAGGAATTTCCCCCCCTCGACCCCCATCATCTTCTTCTTCGAGCTGGTTCCAGGGGGACCTGTCACGCGCCGAGGGTCATGGACCCTCGGCGAACCGCAAGCCGGGCATCCCGCGGCAGCCCCTCAGAAAAAGATGAGGGTGGGGGTCCAGGGGGAGGGAGAATTCCTTCTCCCTCCCCCTGGGGCCGCCCCGAAACGCAAACGGGGGCCTCGCGGCCCCCGTGAAGCATCAGATACCAGCCCGGGATCAGGCCGCGCGCAGGGCCCGCGGCAGGTCGGCCACGGCCTTGTCGATCATCGCGGCGTCGCCCTCGGCCGTCAGCTTCTCCGCGATGACGGAGCGGGCGGCGGCGGCGGCAATCTCGGCCGCGGCGGTGCGGACCTCGGCCAGGGCGCTGGCCTCGGCCGCGGCGATGCGGTCCATCGCCATGCGCTCGCGCCGGGCGGCGTTCGCCTCGGCCTCGGCGGCGGCGGCGGTGGCCACGCGGTCGGCCTCGGCACGGGCGCGGGTGACGGTCTCCTCGGCCTCGCGCAGGGCGGCGGCGCGGTCGGCCTCGGCCCTCTTCCGCATGGCCTCGGCCTCCTCGCGCAGCTTCGTCGCCTCGGCGAGCTGGGCGCGCACCTGGGCACCGCGGGCGTCGAGCAGGGCGCCGAGGCGCTTCCAGATCATGCCGCCCAGCAGCACGACGAAGAGGATGAAGGAGACGGCGACCCAGAACTTCGGGTCCAGCCAGAAGTGCTCGTACTGGTGCATCAGGCGGCTCCCGTGCGCGGGTTGCGGGCGGCGAGCTCGCGGTCCACCGCGGCGGAGACGGCCGCCCCATCCGTCAGGCCGGAGAGGCGCTGGACGAGGGCCGTGGTCGCGTCGGTGGCCACCTCGCGCAGCGCGCCCATGGCGGCGTCGCGGGCGGTGCCGATGCGGGCCTCGGCCTCGGTGATCTGGCGGTTCAGCCGCTCGGCCAGCGCCTCGGCGCGGGCGGCGGATTCGGCCTGGGCGGCCTGGAGCGCGGCCGCGATGGAGGCCTGGGCCTCCGCGCGGGCGCGGGCCGTGCTGTCGCGCCGGCCGGCCTCGGCGGCCTCGGCCTCGGCGCGGGCGTCGCGCGCCGCGTCCAGGTCGGCCGCGATGCGCTGGCGCCGGTCCTCCAGCACCGCCGCCACGGGCGGCAGCAGGAACTGATAGCAGAGGAAGACGAGCAGCCCGAAGATGACGAGGAGCCACACCACCTGGGAGATCATCAGGGGGTTGCCGAAGTCCAGCTGCGGCATGCCGCCGGCGTCCGCCGCGTCATGGGCGGCGGCGCGGTACTCGTTGGCGGTGATGTTCGCCTCGCGCACCGCGTTGGCGCGGTCGCTGTCCGCCTGCACGGCGCGGCTCTCGCCCTGCTGGCCCGGAAGTGGGCCGGAGGGCTGCACCGGGCCGGTCGCGTGCGGTGCCGTGACCTGCTGGGCGAGCGCGCCCGGCGCGGCCAGGACCGATGCCCCGGAGAGAAGGGCAGCGAGGGCCAGGCTGCGCCAGGCATTACGGTGCGAGAGGCGGATCATGCGGTCTCCGTCCCGCGGCGGACGGCCGGGAGGACCTCCCGGCCGCGCCGCGGACCCGATCAGGCGAAGAGGATCAGGAAGGCGATCAGCAGCGCGAAGAGCGCGACGGCTTCCGTGAGGGCGAAGCCGAGAATGCCGATCGGGAAGACGGTGTCGCGGGCCGACGGGTTCCGCGCGACCGAGGAGATCAGCGTGGAGAAGATATTGCCGAGCGCGAGACCCACGCCGAACAGCGCGAAGACGGCGATGCCGGCGCCGAGCGCCTTGAAGGCGCCGAGGTAGGCGGCAGGATCGTTCATCGGAGAGCTCTTCCTTGTTGAGCGGTTGGAGAAGGTTGCCGGCGCGGTTCTAGTGCAGGTGCACCGCGTCGTGCAGGTAGATGCAGGTCAGGATCGCGAAGACATAGGCCTGGAGGAAGGCCACCAGGATCTCGAACCCGACGAGCAGCACGTTGACGGAGAGCGGGAGGAGCGCGGCCACCGGCCCGATCGCTCCCAGCCCACCGAGGAGGACGACGAAGGTGGCGAACACCTTCAGCAGCACGTGGCCCGCCACCATGTTGGCAAACAGGCGGACCGAAAGGCTGACCGGCCGGGAGAGGTAGGAGACCAGCTCCACCGGCACGATGATGGGCGCGAGCCAGAGCGGCGCTCCCTCCGGGAAGAAGTAGCCGAAGAACTTCCTGCCGTGCAGCGCCAGGGCCACGATCGTGGTCACGAAGAACACGGTGGCGGCGAGGCCGAGCGTGACGGCGATGTGGCTGGTGTAGGTGAAGGCGTAGGGGAACAGGCCGATGAGGTTCCCGAACAGCACGAACATGAAGAGGGCGAAGACGAAGGGGAAGTACTTCCGCCCCTCATGGCCCACCTGCCCGGTCACGAGGTTCTCGATGAACTCGTAGAACATCTCGGCGGCCGCCTGGAACCGGCCGGGCACCAGCGCGCGGCGGCGGATGCCGACCAGCATCAGGATCGAGATCAGCCCCACCGCCAGCAGCATGTGGGCGTTGGACTGGGAGAAGCCAACGGCCCGGCCGACCGGGCCGAGGACCGGGATCAGCTCGAACTGGCTCAGCGCGTCGATCGTCTTGCCTTCGGCGGCCACGTCTCGGTCCTTGATCTCACGGTCTGACGACCACTGGCGGGCGCTAGCGGGCGCCGGGATGGGGCTTGAACAGCCGGTAGATGTTCAGCACCCCTGCGGCGCCGCCCACGAAGAAGAAGACGAGGAAGAGCCAGGGAAAGGTCCCGAGCCAGCGGTCGAGGCCGAAGCCCAGCGCCGCGCCCACGACCAGCGCCGATACCACCTCGACCCCCGCGCGGAAGCCAATTCCCCACGGGCCCGTCGGCAGGCCGCCCTCCCCCCCTGTTCGGGGCTTTGGATCCAGGCCCTGGCGGGTCCTGGCCTGCCGCAGCCGGTCGTCGAAGCCGTCCCGGTTTTCCACTCTGCTCCTCCAGCGGTTGTCCCCCGGAAGGCAGGGGGTCCCTAAATTGGCGTCCATGTGAAGTCAAGCCGGCGCGGCCCCGCAACAGAGCCTTAACAGCCGCTTCCCGTGCGCTGTTGCAGCGCCTCCGGCCCTACGCCCCGATAAACCCGCCGGACTGCCGCGCCCAGAGGCGGGCATAGGGGCCGCCCCGGGCCAGCAGCGCCTCGTGCGGGCCGCTCTCCACGATCCGCCCCTCCTCCAGCACCACCAGCCGGTCCAGCTGCGCCAGGGTGGAGAGGCGGTGGGCGATTGCGATCACCGTCTTGCCCTCCATCAGGCTGGTCAGCCCTTCCTGGATCGCCGCCTCCACCTCCGAATCGAGGGCGCTCGTCGCCTCGTCCAGCACGAGGATCGGGGCGTCCTTCAGCAGCACGCGGGCGATGGCCACACGCTGGCGCTGCCCGCCGGAGAGCTTCACCCCCCGCTCCCCGGCATGGGCCTCGTAGCCCTTCCGGTCCCGCCAGTCCGACAGGCCGCGGATGAAGCCGTCCGCCTCGGCGCGCCGGGCGGCGGCGATCACCTCCGCGTCGGTGGCCTCGGGGCGGCCGAAGCGGATGTTGTCCCCGATGGAGCGGTGCAGCAGCGCCGTGTCCTGGGTGACCATGCCGATGGCGCCGCGCAGGCTTTCGGCCGTTACCCCGGCGATATCCTGGCCGTCGATCGTGATGCGGCCGGATTCCGGGTGGAAGAAGCGCAGCAGCAGGTTCACCGCCGTGGTCTTGCCGGCGCCGGACCGGCCCACCAGCCCCACCCGCTCGCCAGGGCGGATCTCCAGGTCGAAGCCGTCTAGCACGGCGCGATCGGCGCGGCCGTAGCCGAAGCGCACCCCCTCGAAGCGGATGGCGCCGCGCGTCACGGCGAGCGGCCCGGCGCCGGGCGGGTCCGGCTCGGTGGGCGGGGCGGCGATACTGCGGATGGATTCCTGCACCACCCCGATGCTCTCGAAGATCGCGCCGACGTTGAAGGCCACCCAGCCCGAGATGTTGGCCATCTGCCAAGCCATGGGCAGGGCCGTGGCCACCGTGGCCGCCCCGATCTCCCCCGCCATCCAGAGCCGGATGGACAGCGCCGCCATGCCGACCAGCAGAAGGGCGTTGAGGGCGGAGAGGACCGCGGAGTTGAAGGTGATCTGCCGCATCTGCGCCTGGAAGGCCGCGGTCAGGCCCGTCACCCCCTCCGCCACGAAGGCGTCCTCCCGCGCCGCCCGCGCGAAGAGCTTGATGGAGAGGATGTTGGTGTAGGCGTCCACGATCCGGCCCGTCAGCAGGCTCCGCTGCTCGGACGCGGCGCGAGACCGGTCCCGCAGCCGGGGCACCACGGCGCGCAGGAAGGCGGCGTAGAGGAGGAACCAGAGGAGGATGGGCAGCGCCAGGCGCCAATCCGCCCCCGCCAGCCAGATCACGGCGGAGGAGCCGTAGACGAGGATGTACCAGACCGCCGTGACGGATTGCGTGACGGATTCCCGCAGCGCCGGCCCGGCCTGCATCACCCGGTTGGCGATGCGCCCGGCGAAGTCCTCCTGGAAGAAGGGCCAGCCCTGGCGGGAGACGAGGCGGTGGGACTGCCAGCGGATGAGGCTGGTGAAGGCGGGGTTGATCGCCTGGTTGGCGACGAGGTTCTGCAGGAGGATGGAGGCCGGGCGCAGCACCAGCATCACCACCGCCATGCCCACGAGGGCCCACCCGGTCTCCGGGATCAGCCGGTCCGGCGCATGGGCGCCGAGCAGCGCGATCAGTTGGCCGATGAAGACGGGGATAAGGCTGTCCAGCACCGCCACGAGGAAGCCGGCAGCGAAAAGGGCGGCCACCAGCACCCGCGCCTGCCGGGCAAAGTGCCAGTAGAAGCCGAGAAGGGTGGCGGGCGGCGGCCCCTCCGGCACCGGCACCCCGCCAATCCGCGCCGCCTTCGCCCCGGGCGGCGCGACGGGGTCGAGGAAGGATTCGAAGGCGCGGAAGGGCATCGGCCGGATGTAGGCCCGGCCCCGGGGTGGCGATAGGCGCCCGCCCCTCACCAGCGGGCGAGGTCCGCCCTCAGACCGGGAAGCGCGCCGCTAGGCCGCCACGACCGCGATCGCCGCATTCCGCGGCAGCCCCGCAGAAAAAGAGGATGGGGTCCAGGGAGAAGAATTCCTTCTTCCCCCTGGGGCCATCAGATCCGCCCGATCAGGAAAGCATCGTCCCTTCCGGCGCCCCGGCGCCCTGCCCGCGGCGGGACTGCCACAGGGCCACGAAGTCGATCGGGGTGAGGGCCACCGGCATGAAGCCGCCGTCGCGCGTCACGTCGGAGAGGATGTTGCGCGCGAAGGGGAAGAGGAGGCGCGGGCACTCCACCAGCAGCACCGGCTCTAGCACGTCCGGCTGAACGTTCACGGTGAAGATGCCGCTATAGGCCAGCTCCGCGATGAAGGCGGTGGTGTTGTCGGCGGTCTTGGCGTCGGCGCGGATCTGCAGCGTCACCTCGAAGACGTTGCCGCCGTCCTGCAGGGCGCGGGCCTGCACGTCCAGCGCCACGTCGATGCGGGGCTGCTCGCGCAGCGCGGTGTAGATCTCCGGCGCGCCGGGCACCTCGAAGGAGAGGTCCTTCACGTACTGGAAGTTCACCACCAGCGGGGCCTGGGCTCCGCCGTTCGGGGCGCCCTCGGGCGGCATGTTGGCGGGCGGCGGCAGGTCGGACATGGGATCGGGCCCCTGGGCGCTAAGGGATGGTGGCCCGGCGGGGTAGCACGCGCCGGGTCGGGTGTCAGGCTCTCGCGGCTCGGGCCGGGACCGGTCCTGCCACCGCGCGGCGGATCAGCCCTCCAGCCCGGACAGGGCCTGCGCCACCGCCGCGCGCCCGGCCCCGTCCAGCGGCAGGATCGGGCGGGGCGGCTGGGCATCGGTGAGGCCGAGGAGGTTCGCGGCGGCGAAGACCACGCGGATGCTGCCGTAACGGCGGAACAGCTCCCAGAGCGGGTGGAGGGTGGCGTCGATCCGGCGCATCTCCGCCTCATCCCCCGCCTGGGCGGCGCGGGTGAGGGCGAGGCAGGTGCGGGGCAGGGTGCCGCCGAGCACGCTGTACCAGGCGTCGGCCCCGGCCAGCACGGCGTCCGGCGAGTGCCAATCGGCGCTGTAGCCGATGGAGAAGCCGGCGGGGACGCGGGCGCGCAGGGCGACGACCGTCGCACGGGCCTCCGCCGGGGCCGGGGCGGGGTTCTTCACGGCGGCAATGCCGGGCACGGCGGAGAGCCGCGCCACGAGGTCGTCGGAGAAGGTGAAGTGCGTGGTGGAAGGGTTGTTGTAGATGCAGACTGGCAGGCCGGTGGCGCCCGCCACGGCCGCGAAGTGCCCGTACACCTCCTCATCCGTTAGGGGCGTGTAGGAGACGGGGGCAAGGAGCAGCCCGTCCGCCCCGGCCGCCTCCGCATCCCCTGCCAGGGCCACCGCCTCGTCCGTGCGGAGGGCGCCGGCGCCGACGATGACGGGCACGCGGCCGCCCAGGGCCTCCACCGCCGCCTCCACGGCGCGGCGGCGCTCCGCCCGGGTCAGGTAGGCGTAGGTACCGGTGCTGCCGAGCAGCCCGACCGAGTCCACCCCCGCTTCCGCCAGCCGCCCCAGCAGGCGGGCCAGGGCATCGGTGTCCACGCGCCCCACCTCGTCCGCCGGGGTGATGGGAAAGGCCGAGAGGCCGCGGAAGAGGGTGTTCTCAGCCATGGTGCCAGTTCACCTGCTCGGGGCCGGGCTGGCAGGGGTCCACCCGCAGCCACGCCCCATTCATCACGGATTGCCCGGTCATCGCCAGGATGAAGCCCCAGTGGCAGACCACCACCGTGTGCGCCCAGTCCGGCCGCTCCCGCATCTCCTCCCGGAAGCTCCGGGCGCGGGAGAGGATGGAATCCGTGCTCTCCGTCTCCTGCGGCCACCACACCGTGTCCAGGTGGGCGAAGTCGTGCTCCGGCCAGTCTGTCGCCAGCGTGTCGCGGTGGGTGCCCACGTCGCAGGCGAAGGCATAGCGCTCCCGCACCAGGGAGTGGACGTGGACGGGCAGGCCCAGGCGGCGGGCCAGCGGGGCGGCGGTCTGCAGGGCGCGGGTGTAGGGGCTGGCGACGATGCGGGTGATCCCCTCCCCCGCCAGGGCCTCGGCGGCCTCCTCGGCCTGGGCGTGGCCCAGCTCCGTCAGCCGCGGGTCCTCGATGCCCGGGTCCTTGCGGGTCTCGCTGAAGCGCAGGTTGAACTCGCTCTGCCCATGGCGCAGCAGGATCATGCGGGCCTCCCGGTGACAGGGCTGGCGATAGCGGCTGGGGCGCGCGGGCACAATCGCGCGGTGGGCGTCGCCGCCCCCGGTTGATGGACCCCGGTTGATGGACCCGGGTTGATGACCCGGACTGATGATCCCGGGCCGATGAACGGATTGCAATGTGGTTGCGGTAGGGGCCTGCCAGCCCTAACTGTCACCCCACAAGGAGATTGCGATGCAGGGCGGCGGCTTCCCGATTGATCTGATCCTGTTCGGGATGGTGGCGGCCTTCCTGGTGCTGCGCCTGCGCAGCGTGCTGGGGCGGCGCACGGGGTTCGAGCGGCCGCCCGCCGAGCAGCGCGGCCCCGTGGCCGTGCCGGCCGGCGGGCCCGCGGCGGCCGCGCCCGTGGCGGCGCGCGGCGTGCCCGACGCCCGCGGCCCGGTGGGCCAGGCCCTGGCCCGCATCCGCGCCGCCGACCCGGGCTTCGATCCGGCCGCCTTCCTCGGCGGTGCGGAGGGCGCCTTCCGCATGATCGTGGAGGGCTTCGCGGCGGGGAACCGCCCGCTGCTGCGCGGCCTGCTCTCCGACGACACCTATGCCGGCTTCGAGGGCGCGATCGCCGACCGCGAGTCCCGCGGCGAGGTGCAGCGCACGGAGATCCGCGACATCCGCGAGGCCACTATCGAGGGCGCCGACCTGCGCGGCACGATCGCCGACGTCACGGTCCGCTTCGTTTCCGACCAGGTGAACCTGACCACCGATTCCGCCGGCAAGCCCGTGGCGGGCGCCGATGCCGTGACGGAGCTGACGGACATCTGGACCTTCCAGCGCGACACCCGCAGCTCGGACCCGACCTGGAAGCTGGTGGGCACGCGCTCGGCCTGAGGCCTTGCGCGCCCCCTTCCCGCTCCTCCTCTCCCTTCTCCTCGCGGCCTGCGGCGGCCTGCCGGGCTGGGAGACGGACCGCGTGGCGGAGGCGATCCCCGGCTTCACGGCCGGCTGCGCCGCAACCCCCGACCCCGGCCCCCTCGCCGCCGCCTGCGCGGAGGCCGCCCGCCTGCCCCCCGGCGACGAGGCCGCCGCCCGCGCCTTCCTCGCCCGTCACTTCGAGCCCGTGCCGGCCGGCGAAGGCCTGATCACCGGCTACTACGAGCCGGTCCTGCGCGTCTCCCCCGTGCCCGCGCCCGGCTTCACCGCCCCGCTCCTCGCCCTCTCGCCCGGCGCGCCCGACCTGAACCGCGCCTCCCTCGAGGCGGCCGTGGCGGCGGGCGAGTGGCCCGGCGCCGTCCTGGCCTGGGCCGATCCGGTGGACGCCTTCTTCCTGCAGATCCAGGGCTCCGGCCGCGTCCTCTTCCCCGACGGCACCGCGCGGCGCCTGGGCTACGCCGGCAAGAACGGCCACCCCTACGTCCCCATCGGCCGCCTCCTCATCGAGCGCGGGGCCATGACGCGGGAGGGGGTGTCCATGCAGTCCATCCGCGCCTGGCTGCGCGCCGCCCCGCCGGAGGAGGCCCGGGCGCTGATGGACGCCAATCCCTCCTGGGTCTTCTTCCGCTGGCGCGACGACCTCCCCCTCGAGGGCGGCCCGGCCGGCACCCTGGGCGCCCCCCTGCCCCCCGGCCGCGCCGTGGCCGTGGACCGGACCCACATCCCGCTGGGCAGTCCCGTCTGGATCGCCACGCGCGACCCGCTGTCCGGCCGCCGCCTGGAACGCCTCGTCATCGCCCTGGACACCGGCGGCGCTATCCGCGGCCCGGCCCGCGCCGACCTGTTCTGGGGCTGGGGCGACGCCGCCGGCGAGGCCGCGGGGCGTATGCGGGAAACCGGACGGGTCTGGGTGATGCAGCCGCGATCCTGATGGGGCCGGAACCAGGGGGCGCCGCCCCCTGGAACCCCCGCCAAGGGCCTGAGGCCCCTGGACCCCCATCTGGCTGCCGCCGCGCCGTCCTGAGATGGGGTTTCCGCGTGACGGGCCTCTTCCTGCCCTTGCAGTCGCCTCGGGTCATGGACCCGAGGCGCACCGTCAGCAGGGTATTCCCAAAGCCTAGAAGAAGATGATGGAGAGGGGTCCGGGGAGAGGAAGAATTCCTTCTTCCTCTCCCCGGGACAGACCGCCACCGCCAGCTCGGAACCTCCTAAGCACCGCGGCGCCGCAGGATGGCTCGCGCCACCTCCGCGTGGCCCTGGTGCTTCGGGCCTTCATTAAGGAGGACGGTTCCTTCCAGGCATTCCAGGATCTCGAGGTCCGGGAAGTGCTCCCGCACCAGCGCGGCCGACCAGAGCAGGTCGGGGTCGCGCGGCCCGCCGGAGCGGCGGCCTTCCTGGGCGGGGGTGAAGCCTTCCAGCACCAGCAGCCCGCCGGGGGCCAGCGCGGCGGCGGCGCGGGCGGCGACGAGGGCGCGGTCGGCCGGGGGCAGGTGGACGAAGATCCAGGCAATGACGTCGAAGGCGGCCTCGGACCAGTCCCAGGCGGTCAGGTCCGCCACCACCGTCTCCAGCATCACCCCGCGCTTCCGGGCCAGCGCCGAGGCCTTGGCCAGCCCGGTCGCGGACCAGTCGAGGCTTGTCACCGCCAGCCCGCGTTCCGCCAGCCACACGCCGTTGCGGCCCTCCCCGTCGCCGATGGCAAGGGCCCGGCCGCGCGGGGGCAGGCCCGCGGCCTGGGCGGCGAGGTAGCGGTTCGGGGCCTCGCCGAAGGCGAAGCCGCCGCCGGCGTAGCGCGCGTCCCAGGCGGCGGCGTCGCTCACGCCGGGGAGGGGCGCGCGCCGAAGATGGCGCTGCCGACGCGAACCTGGGTGGCGCCGTGGGCGATGGCGGCCTCGAAGTCCCCGCTCATGCCCATGGAGAGGATGCCCAGCCCCTGGTCCCGGGCGAAATCCGCCAGCCAGCGGAAATGGGGGGTGGGGTCCTCGCCCTCGGGCGGGATGCACATGGCGCCGGAGACGGTCAGCCCGTGCTCCTCCCGGCAGGCGCGAAGGAAGGCGGTGGCCTCGTTGCGCGCGATGCCGGATTTCTGTGGCTCGGCGCCGGTGTTGACCTGGACCAGCAGGCCGGGCGCGCGGCCCTCCCTCGCGATGGCCTCCGCCAGGGCGGCGGCGAGCTTCGGGCGGTCCAGGCTCTCGATGGTGTCGGCCACCCGCACGGCGTCGCGCGCCTTGTTCGTCTGCAGGCCGCCGATGATGTGCAGGCGCAGGGCGGGATGGCCCGGGCGCAGCGCCGGGAACTTGGCGGCGGCCTCCTGCACGCGGTTCTCGCCGAACACGGCCTGCCCGGCCTCCAGCGCGGCCCGCACCGCCTCCGCCGGATGGGTCTTGGAGACGGCGACGAGGGTGACGGCGGCGGGGTCGCGCCCCGCGCGCTCGCAGGCGGCGGCGATTCGGGCCTTGATGCGGAGGAGGCCGGCGGCGATGGCCCCGGGATCAGGCGGCGGGGTGGGCGTGGGGGATTCGGTCATGCGTCGGGGCAGGCTAGGGCAGAACGGGCGGCCCCGGAACGGGCGGACGGTCCCATCCCTCTGGCTGCTGAGCGACGCGCGGCGCCTGCCCGATCCCCGCGCGGCGGCGGCGCGGCTGCCGCGCGGGGCCGCGGTGCTGGCGCGGGACCTGGCGCCGGGGCTGCTGCGGCCGCTCGCGGCGCTCGCGCGGCGAAGGGGACTGATGCTGGTGGTGGCGGGGGATGGCCGCGCGGCGCTGGCGCTGCGCGCGGGGCTGCACCTGCCGGACCGCCGCGCGGTGCGGGGGCTGTTGCCCTTCCTGGCGGCGCGGCGGGCGGGGGCGGCAGGCCCTCTCTCCGTCGCCGCGCACGGGCGGGCGGGGATCGCGCGGGCGCGGCGGCTGCGCGCGGACCTCGTCATCCTCTCCCCGGTCTTCCCGACGGCGAGCCATCCCGGCGCGCCGGCGCTCGGCCCGCTGCGCTGGGCGGCGCTGGCGCGGCGGGCCGGGCGGCCAGTGGTGGCGCTGGGCGGGGTGAACGGGAAGAACAGCCGGCGCCTGCCGCGGCCCGCGGCGGGCTGGGCGGCCATTGGCGGGCTGGCGTGACACGGCATGTTGCGGGCTGGCCACAGTGTTTCGCGGATGTCGCGATCCGTTCGATTGCGCATGGACGCCCCAGAAGCGGCTGAACCATAGTCCGGGCGGGCTCGGCCACGGGGCGCATCCAAAGGGGTGCAATCCTCGCGGCAAACCCGCCGAGGGGGGCGGGCGGGTCGCATGAAGCGCCGGGGCGGTTCCCCGGCACGTCAGGAGGATTTGGGATGCGCAAGCTTCTTCTCGGCAGCACGGCCGTCGCCGCCGCTGCCCTCTTTGCGCCGAACGGCGCGATGGCCCAGGGCAATGACCCCTTCGGGCGGGGCATGGGCGCGGCCGCCGCGTCGCTCCGCGGCCTCGAGGTCCGCGTGGGCGGCTACTTCCGCGGCATGTACGAGTACGTCGACCAGTCCGGCGTGAACAACGCGACGAACCGCCTCGGCAAGTCCGACTTCTCCCAGGAGATCGAGATCCACATCCTCGCCACCGGCAAGGCGGCGAACGGCCTGCGCTACGGCGTGGCGCTCGAGATCGAGAACGACATCTACCGCACCCCGGCCAACGTCGCGAGCGGCGCCTCGGGCTCCGGCAAGAACACCATCGGCTTCGACGAGGCGTGGGGCTTCCTGGCCGGTCCCTGGGGCCAGATCCGCTACGGTGAGGAAGACGGCGCGATCCAGCAGCTGCAGTCCGGCCACATCACCGGCTTCGGCATCGGCGGCCTCGACTCCGGCGACACGAACCAGCAGGTGGTCGGCGGCAACTACCGCCCGAACTTCAGCTTCGTGAACGACCTGGGCGACAACACCAAGCTCACCTACCTGTCGCCGCAGTTCTTCGGCTTCGACGCCGGCGCCACCTTCGCCTTCAACACTGGCGAGGGCCCGCTCTCGGGCTGCGACACCATCGACACGGCCGGCATCTGCGACCGCGTCTCCGCCGTCGCGGGCGGCCAGTCCCGCCGCCGCAACGAGATCCAGGCCGCCCTGCGCTGGCGCGGGTCCTTCGGCCCGGTCGGCGCGGCCGCCACGGTCGGCTACATCACCGCCGACTCCGTGGGCAACACCACCGGCGTTTCCCCCCGCCGCGTGGACATGATCTGGGCCGGCGCGACGGCCACCGCCTACGGCTTCGTGGTCGGCGGCTGGTACACGGGCGGCACGGCGCTGCCGGGCTACAACCCGATCCTGCGCCGCGGCTCCACCGCCGCGACGATCGACGACCGCGACATGGACGCCTTCATGGTCGGCGCCACCTACACGATCGACGCGATCACCGTCGGCGGCCACTTCACCACGACCTGGTCCGCCGGTTCGCAGACCGTGGCCGCCGGCCGTCGTGACCGCGGCTGGGCCGTGGGCGGCAACTACCGCATCGCCCCGGGCCTCGACCTCTTCGCCGAGTACCTGAACACCAACCGCAAGGAGGTCGGCGTGCGGTTCGAGAACGCCGACGTCGCTCCGCGCGCCCCCGGTGGCCGTGCGAACACCGACATCGTCATGGCGGGCTTCCGCGTCGCCTTCTGATCCACTCTTCCGGATCGCCCTGGAAGGGGGCGGCGGGATCTCCCGCCGCCCCTTTTCCGTTCCTGACCTCCCTCCGGCTCCGCAATGGCCGGGTCTTTACGATTTCTCACTTGCACGGCGCCGCGCCTCTGCCATAGGTGCGGCCCCATGCGCCACCTCCGCCTCGCCGTCCTCGTCCTGCCCGTCCTCGTCGCCGCCTGCGGGCAGAGCCGCGAGGTCCAGAACGACGAGTACTACGACGACAGCGCGCGCGCGCGCGTCAGGGGGCGGCTCTCCGGCAACCAGGACGGTCTCCTCATCCTCGGCACGGACCGCAGCCGGAACCGCGAGGGCGGCGGCGCCGCCGGCGCCCCGGGCGAGGGCAGCGCGCTCGGCGTGAACGCCTATCTCTGGCGGGCCAGCCTCGACACCCTCTCCTTCATGCCGCTCGCCTCGGCCGATCCCTTCGGCGGTGTCATCATCACGGACTGGTACTCCCCGCCCGCGGCGCAGGGCGAGCGCTTCCGAGCCACCGCCTACATCCTCGGCCGCCAGCTCCGCTCGGACGGCGTGCGCGTCTCGATCTTCCGCCAGGAGCTGCGGAACGGGCAGTGGGTGGACGCCCCCGTCTCCGCCGGCACGGGCACGGAGCTGGAGGACAAGGTTCTCGCCCGCGCCCGCGAGCTGCGGAGCCAGTCCGCGGCGCTCTGACCGGCCGGGGCGGCCGCGCCCCGTTCGCCGAACCGCGCCGCCGAACCGCCGCGTTAAGCGGGATCGTGCGGCAGCCCGCCGAAAAAGGACGGAGAACGGGCCCCGAAGAGAGAGGGGATCCCCTCTCCCTCCCCGGGATCTCATGTCAGCGGTAGTTCACGCCGGGAAGCGAACGGATCTCGGCGGAGGGCATGTCGATTGTCACGCGGCGCTCGCCGGGAACGGCGCGCAGCCGCTGCATGGGGACGGAGACGTATTTCTGCGTCATGCCCAGGCGGTTCTCCACCTCAATCACCACCATGGTGACACGCCCCTGCGGGTCGATGATCAGGTCCTCGACCTCGCCGATCTCCACGTTGTCGGTGGCGTAGACGTCGCGGTCGATCAGGTTCTCGGCGCGGATATGGCCGGCCGGGATCTCGGTCATGCCGGCCGCGCTGCCGGCAGGCTGGGTGGGGGCAGGTTGGGCGGGGGCGGGCTGGGCGAGGGCGGGCTGGGCGAGGGCGGGCTGGGCGAGAGCGGGCGCGGCGAGGGCGGGCGCGGCGAGGAGGCCGGCGAGCACCGCGGCGATCGGTAGAGCGCGCATATTACAGTCCCTTCATCTTGATCGGCACCAAGAACCGGGGAGCCGGCCCTGGGTTGCCCCTTCCCACCCCGGCCGCCGGAGAATACTAGGACGGACCACACCTCAAAGGCCCGACCTGGCCCCGCTATGACTGACGGCCCTTCCGACAGCCCCGCGCGCTACGACTTCGCCGCCGCCGAGCCCCGCTGGCAGCAGGCCTGGGGCGAGGCATCCCTTTTTGCCGCGCCGGACGTGCCGGACGGCACGCGGCCCAAGTACTACGTGCTGGAGATGTTCCCGTATCCCTCGGGCAAGATCCACATGGGGCACGTGCGGAACTACACGCTCGGCGACGTGGTGGCGCGCTACAAGCGGGCGCGCGGGATGCAGGTGATGCATCCCATGGGCTGGGACGCCTTCGGCCTGCCGGCGGAGAACGCGGCGCGGGAGCGGGGCACGCACCCGGCGACCTGGACCTACGCCAACATCGCGAACATGCGGGCCGAACTGAAGAGCATGGGCCTCTCGCTCGACTGGTCGCGCGAGTTCGCCACCTGCGACCCCGAGTACTACGGCCAGCAGCAGGCGCTGTTCCTGGACTTCCTGGCGGCCGGGCTGGTGGAGCGCCGCAAGTCCTGGGTGAACTGGGACCCGGTGGACGGCACCGTGCTGGCGAACGAGCAGGTGATCGACGGCCGCGGCTGGCGCTCCGGCGCGCCGGTGGAGAAGCGCGAGCTCTCCCAGTGGTTCCTCGCGATCACGAAGTACGCCCCGCAGCTGCTGGAGGCGCTGGACACGCTGGAGCGCTGGCCGGAGCGCGTGCGGACCATGCAGGCCAACTGGATCGGCCGCAGCGAGGGCGCGCGCGTGCGCTTCCAGCTCGCCGAGCCGGTGGAGGGCACGGCCGAGGTGGAGGTCTTCACCACCCGTCCCGACACGCTCTACGGCATGTCCTTCCTGGCCGTCGCGGCGGAGCACCCGCTGGCGGCCGCGGCCGGTGCGCGGGACCCCGCGGCGGCCGCCTTCATCGCGGAGGCGCGCAGCCAGGGCACGAGCGAGGCCGCCATCGAGCAGGCCGAGAAGAAGGGCTTCGACACCGGCTTCCGCGTGAAGCACCCCTTCATCGAGGGGGCGACCTTCCCCGTCTGGATCGCGAACTTCGTGCTGATGGAGTACGGCACGGGCGCCCTGTTCGGCTGCCCCGCGCACGACCAGCGCGACCTGGACTTCGCGCGGAAGTACGGGCTGCCGGTGCCCCCCGTGGTGCTGCCGCCGGGCGAGGACCCCGCGGGCTTCGACGTGGGCAAGACCGCCTACACGGGCGACGGCACCCTGTTCCACTCCGACTTCCTCGACGGGCTGGGCACCGAGGCCGGGAAGCGCGCCGCCATCGAGGCGCTGGAGGCCAAGGGCATCGGCCAGGGCGTGGTGAACTGGCGCCTGCGCGACTGGGGCGTCTCCCGCCAGCGCTACTGGGGCTGCCCCATCCCCGTCATCCACTGCGACGATTGCGGCATCGTGCCGGTGCCGAAGGATCAGTTGCCGGTGCGGCTGCCGGAGGACGTGGATTTCGCGAGGCCCGGCAACCCGCTGGACCACCACCCCACCTGGAAGCACGTGGACTGCCCGCGCTGCGGCAAGCCCGGCCGGCGCGAGACCGACACCTTCGACACCTTCGTGGACAGCTCCTGGTACTTCGCCCGCTTCACCGCGCCGAAGGCGGAGACGCCGTTGGTGGCGGATGCGGCGAACGGGTGGCTGCCGGTGGACCAGTACATCGGCGGGATCGAGCACGCGATCCTGCACCTGCTCTACTCCCGCTTCTTCACCCGGGCGCTCGCGGGCATGGGCCAGCTGGACACGCCGGAGCCCTTCGCCGGTCTCTTCACCCAGGGCATGGTGCAGCACGCCTCCTACAAGGCGCCCGACGGCCGCTGGCTGGCGCCGGACGAGGTGGAGACGACGCCGGATGGCGGCGCGGTGGAGCGCGCGACCGGCATCGCGCTGACGGTCTCGCGCAACGACAAGATGTCGAAGTCCAGGCGCAACACGATCGACCCGGGCGCCATCATCTCCCGCTACGGGGCGGACACGGCGCGCTGGTTCATCCTGGCCGACAACCCGCCGGACCGGGACATGGAGTGGAGCGAGGCCGGCGTCTCCGGCGCGCACCGCTTCGTCCAGCGCCTCTGGCGGCTGGCCGCGACGCTCGACGCCCGCTCCGGCGATGCCGAGGCGCGGCCGCTGATGCAGGCCGTCCACCGCACGATCGCGGCGGTGACGGGGGCGCTGGAGAGCTTCGCCTTCAACGTCGCCGTCGCGCGCCTGCACGAGCTGGCCAACACCCTCGAAGCCTCCTCCGCCCCGCTGGAGGCCCGGCGCGAGGCGGTGGGCATCATGGCCCGCCTCGTCGCGCCGATGATGCCGCACCTGGCCGAAGAGATCTGGTCCATTCTCCACCCCGGCCCCCATCCCGGCGAGGGCACGCTCGTCGCCGGCATGGCCTGGCCGGAAGCCGACCCCGCCCTGCTGGTGGCGGAGAGCATGACGATCGCCGTGCAGGTGCTGGGCAAGCTCCGCGCCACCCTCTCGGTGCCCGTGGGCATCGCGGAGACGGAGCTGATGGCCCTGGCCGAGGCGGAGGAGAACGTGCAGCGTGCCATCGCGGGCAAGCCCATCCGGAAGCGCATCCATGTCCCAGGCCGCGTCGTCAACTTCGTCGTCTGAGGGGCGCCGCGGGGTGTTCCGCCGGGCGTTCCTCGCGGCCCTCGCCGCCCCGATGGGGCTGGCCGGCTGCGGCTTCCGCCCGCTCCACGCGCCGCCCGCGCCGGGCGAGACGGACGTGGCGCCGGAACTCGCCGCCGTCCGCCTGGGCCGCACCTACGGGCGCACCGGGCAGATCCTGCACCAGGCGCTGGAGCGGCGCCTGGCCGCGCGGGACCGCAGCGGGCCGGCGGCCCGCTACGAGCTGGCGGTGGCGCCGCAGCTGGCGATCGAGACGCAGGGCTACCGGCGCGACGGCTCGCCCACGCGGTTCCGCATGGTGATGAGCGTCGACTACACGCTCAGCACCCTCTCCGTTCCCGTCCAGCCGGTCGCGGCGGGCTCGGCGCGGGCCATCGATTCCTACAACACCATCGACAACGAGTACTTCGCCTCCATCGTCAGCAGCGAGGAGGCGCAGCGCCGGATGGCGGAGCAGGTGGCGGAGGACATCGTGCTGCGCCTCACCCTCGCGCTGCGTGGGAACCCGGCGGCCTAGCGCCGGCATGGCGAAGCTCGACGCGCGGCGCCTGCCCGGCTTTCTGAAGGATCCGGGCGCCACGCGGGCGGCGCTGCTCTTCGGCGAGGATGCCGGGCTGGTGCGGGAGCGCGCCGACGCCCTGCAGGAGGCGGTGGCGCCGGGCAACGACCCCTTCCGCGTGGCCGAGCTGCCGCGCGACGTCGCCGCGAAGCCCGGCGCCCTGGCCGGGGAGGCCGCCGCCCTGGCCCTCACCGGCGGCCGCCGGGTGGTGCGGGTGCGCGACGCCACCGACGCCCTGGCCCCCGGCCTGCGCGAGGCGCTGGACGGCCCGGGCGAGGCCCTGATCGTGATCGAGGCCGGGGAGCTGCCCGCGCGCTCCAAGCTGCGCCAGCTCGCCGAGGCCAGCCCCGGCGCCGCCGCCATCCCCTGCTACCGCGAGCGCGGGGCGGAGCTGGCCGCCACCATCGCTGCCCTGCTGAAGGCCGAGGGCGTCTCCGCCGAGCCCGCCGCGATCGATTGGCTGGCCGGCCGCCTCGGCGAGGACCGGGGGATGCTGCGCCGGGAACTGGAGAAGCTCGCCCTCTACGCCGGCCCCGGCGGCCGCCTGGCGGAGGAGGACGTGCTGGCCTGCATGGGCGACGGCTCCGCCCTGGAGCTGGACGAGGCCCTGGTCGCCGCCACCGCCGGCGACCTGCCCACCGCCGACCGCGCCCTGGAATCCGCCATGGCGGAGGGGGCCAACCCCGTGCAGGTCATCCGCGCCCTGCTGCGCCACGTGCAGCGCCTGCACCTCGCCTCCGTGGCCGGGATGCAGGCCCTGCAGCCGCCCGTCTTCTTCCGCAGCAAGCCCGGCTTCGAGAGGGCGCTGCGGATCTGGCGGACCGAGGCGCTGGAGACCGTGCTGGCCGGGCTGCTGGAGGCCGAGCGCCAGAGCAAGTCCGGCGGCACGGGGCGGCCGGTGCCGGACGCGGCGGTGGCGCGAGCCGCCTTCCTGGCCCTGGCACGGCAGTCGGCGATCCTGGCGCGGCGCTAGGCCGCCGGGGCTGCCGCCGCAGGTGCCAGGCGGGAGGTGCTAGGCGGGGTCCCCGGGCGAGGGGGGAGGCCGGCTGCGGCCGGTTTCATTCCGGAAGACGAAACATCCGCTGGTGCCCGGCGGTGTCCGGCACCTGTCCGGACGAGAGGCCGGCCCAATGTCGGTCCTTACGATCCCGTTATGCCTCTTCCGCGGCCGCCTGGGCTGGTCACGCGGCGCCGAGGCCGGACGGGGATCGGCGGATCCGCCGCAGAGCCCGGCAGAGCCCGAAGGAGCACGCGGCCGGACTCCGGCCGGCTGTGTCGCCGCACCAGGGGCTGCCCATCGGCGCAGAGGAGGTCACCCATGTCGGACGGAGCGAAGCCAGCCCGCCCCTTCGCCTACACCTGCCCCATCTGCGGCGGGGCGATGCAGAACGGCGAGGACGAGCGCGGGCCATGGTTCCAGTGCCACACCGGGCACGAGTTCTCGGCGGGCGACATGGACGAGCGGATGACTGCCATGGTGGACCGGGCGCTGAGCGGGGCCCTGCGCGTCCTGGACGAGCGGGCCCTTCTCTGCGCCCAGTTCGCCGATGCGGCCACCCGGGCGGAGGAGCCCGGCCTGCAGGCCCGGTGGCTCGACCTCCAGGAGGAGGTCGAAATGAAGGCCCAGGTGGTGTCGGGCCTGATCGACCGGGGCTGGCCGGCCCCGGCCGCGGGGTAGAGGACTCCCCACCTCCGCTCGTCAGCGCGCCTGTGGTGCCCTCAGCGGCGGACCAGCATTCCCAACACCAGAGCCGCGCAGGACGCCGAGGCGGCCCGGAGGGCAGTGTCCGTCTCCCCCGTGGCGGCCAGGACGAGGGTGGCGGCCGCCCCGAGGGCGCCCGCGGCCAGCAGCAGGGGGGAGAGGGCGCGCATGCCCCGGCCTAGCGCGGGCTGGCCGGGCGGGTGACCCCGCCGGTGCCGCTCTCCCGGGCCGTGTTGTCGGCGGGCACGGGGCTGCCCTCGCCCTGGCCGGGAGAGGCGGAGCCGGCGGAGCCGGTCGTGCCGCCAGCCCCCATGGCCGGGGCGGCGGCGCCGGAAGGGGCGGCGGGGGGGATGTAGGGATAGGCCCGGGGGTAGACGATGCTGCCGGGCGGGCCCGGCGCGCGGACCGGCCCCACCCGCCCGCAGGCGGCCAGGGCCAGCAGGGCGACGAGAAGGCTGAGAGTCCTCATGCCAGCTTCTCCACCCAGTCCTTCGCCATGGCCGCCACGTTGGCGGGCGCCGTGCCGCCGTGGGAGGTGCGGGAGCGGACGGAGGCGGCGACGGAGAGGACGCCGAACACCCCCTCGGTGATCCGGGGCTCCACGGCCTGCATCTCCGTGATGGTGAGGCCCGAGAGGTCCACGTTCATGCTCTCGGCCTTGGCGACGAGGCGGCCGGTGACGTGGTGGGCGTCGCGGAAGGGCAGCCTCAGCTCGCGCACCAGCCAGTCCGCGAGGTCGGTGGCGGTGGAGAAGCCGGCGCCGGCGGCCTCCGCCAGGCGGCCCACCACGGGCTGCATGTCCCGCACCATGCCGGCGGTGGCGGCCAGGGCGAGGGCAAGGTTCTCGGCGGCGTCGAAGATGCCCTCCTTGTCCTCCTGCATGTCCTTTCCATAGGTGAGCGGCAGGCCCTTCATCACGGTCAGCAGCCCGACCAGGGCGCCGGTGATGCGGCCGGGCTTGGCGCGCACCAGTTCCGCGGCGTCGGGGTTCCGCTTCTGCGGCATGATGGAGGAGCCGGTGGTGAAGGCGTCCGACAGCTTCACGAAATTGAAGTAGGGGTTGGTCCAGATCACCACCTCCTCCGCGAAGCGGGAGAGGTGGGTGGCGCAGATCGCGGCCGCCGAGAGGAATTCGAGGGCGAAGTCGCGGGAGGCGACGCTGTCCAGGCTGTTGCGGGTCGGGCCGTCGAAGCCCAACGCCCGGGCGGTCATGTGCCGGTCGATCGGGAAGCCGGTGCCGCAGAGGGCGGCGGCGCCGAGCGGGCTCTCATTCAGCCGCTTCCGGGCATCGGCCAGCCGGCCGCGGTCGCGCGACAGCATCTCCACATAGGCCAGCAGGTGGTGGCCGAAGGTGGTGGGCTGGGCGGGCTGCAGGTGGGTGAAGCCGGGCATGACGGTGCCGGCATGCTCCGCCGCCTTCTCCGCGAGCGCGCGCATGACATCGGCCATCTGCGCGTCCAGCCCGTCGATCGCGTCCCGCGTCCAGAGGCGGACGTCGAGCGCGACCTGGTCGTTGCGGCTGCGGGCGGTGTGCAGGCGCTTGCCCGCCTCCCCGATCCGCTCGGTCAGGCGGGCCTCGATGTTCATGTGAATGTCCTCCAGCGCCTCGCTGAAGGGGAAGTCGCCCGCCTCGATCTCCCGCCCGATAGCCTCCAGCCCGTCCCGGATCGCGGCCTCGTCCTCGGCGGAGATGATCCCCACATGCGCGAGCATCGCCGCATGGGCGAGGCTGCCGCGGATGTCCTGGCGCCACATCTTGCGGTCGAAGCCGATGGAGGCGTTGATCGCCTGCATGATGGCGGAGGGGCCGGCCGCGTAGCGCCCGCCCCAGGCGGCATTGGCGGTGGAATCGGGCTTGGCGTGGCTGTCGGGCACGGGTGAGGAGGTCTTTCGGTGTTGGTACACGGTCGCCGCGCGGCGCTCGGGCTTCTGGCGGGCGGCACCCTAGTCGGGGGGGTCTCCCCGCGTCCAGCGCGGGCGCAGGCCGCCACCGGCCGGCTGATGGAGGGGGAGCCGAAGCCCCTGCCCGCGATCGTCCTGACCGACCCGGAGGGGAAGGAGCGGGACCTCTCCCACTTCGCGGGCAAGGGGGTCGTGCTGAACCTCTGGGCCACCTGGTGCGCGCCCTGCGTGGAGGAGATGCCGGCGCTGGACCGCCTCTCCGCGCTGCTGGCGAAGGAGAGCATCCTCGTCATCCCCGCCTCCTCGGACCGGGGCGGGCGGGCGCAGGTGGACCCCTTCTTCGCCCGGACCGGCATCCGCCACCTCGGCCCCTGGCTGGACCCGCGCTCCGCCGGCATGCGGGCGCTCGGCGCGCGGGGCCTGCCCACGACGATCCTGATCGACCCGCAGGGCCGGGAGCGCGCGCGGCTGGAGGGCGGGGCGGCCTGGGACGGGCCGAGGCTGGTGGCCGATGTACGGCGCCTCTGCGGCGCACCGAAGCCCGTCACGGAGCCGAGCTGAGGCTCCGTCCCCGCTCTCACAACCTCGCGATAGCCTTGCGGCGCCTCCCTGTAATCCGAAGAAGTGGGCTCAGCTGGGAACCAGCTTATGTTGGTTCCCGGAAGGCCCGAGATGCACGAAGAGCGGGCTCTTGCCGCCCTTGCCCGAGCGCAGCTGTCCGTGGACTCGGCCGCGGAGGCTTATCTCCGCTCGCTTCGGTGCATCCGCGCCTCCCGCGCCCTCCTGGCCGTCCCGGTCTGGACGACCCAGCGCCGGGCCGGATGGCAGGCGCGGGACACGGGCGAGGTCACGAGGATGCTGCAATCCGTCTGACCTTGGTCCCCCGGCCAGCCTGCCGCGGCAGCCTCATGGAAGAGGGTGCGAAGGGGTTCAGCGGGAGGAAGTTCCTTCCACCCCCTGGACCACCCGGCTCACCCGCCCTCAGAGCGTCTCGAGGATGAAGCGGCCGTTCGTGTAGACGCAGATGTCGCCCGCGATGGTCATGGAGCGGCGGGCGATCTCCTCCGCGGAGAGGCCGTCCACCGTCATCAGGGCGCGGGCCGCCGCCAGGGCGTAGTTGCCGCCGGAGCCGATGCCGATGATGCCGTCCTCCGGCTCCATCACGTCGCCCTGGCCGGTGATGAGGAGGGAGCGGTTCGCGTCCGCCACGGCGAGCAGGGCCTCCAGCCGGCGCAGGTAGCGGTCCATGCGCCAGTCCTTCGCCAGCTCCACGGCGGCGCGCTCCAGCTGGTCGGGGAAGCGCTCCAGCTTCGCCTCCAGCCGCTCCAGCAGGGTGAAGGCGTCGGCTGTCGCGCCCGCGAAGCCGGTGACGACCTTGCCGCCGGCGATCTTGCGGACCTTGCGGGCATTGTTCTTGACGATGGTCTGGCCCATGGAGACCTGGCCGTCGCCGGCCATGGCCACCTGGCCATTCTTGCGGACGCAGAGGATGGTGGTGCCGTGCCAGCCCAGGAAATCGTGTGGATCGGTGGTGGTATTCATGATGGATGCCATGTGAGGCAGCCCATGTGGCGACGCGTTGCCGGCGTTGCAATCGGACGGGTCCGGGGCGGTTCCGCGCGGCGTGCGGCACCCCCATCTGCGGGCGTATGAGTTCGGGATCGTGAGTTCGGGGCCATGACTTCGGGGCAGGGATGAGCGCAGCGGGCCTATCCGTCCGCGGACCGTCGATCCGGGGGGCCGGCCTTCCCGGGCCGCTTCTGCCTGGGCCGACCCTTCCGGCGCCGCGCCTGCCGCGGGCGTGGCGGCGCGGGCCGCAGCGCCGCGGCGGCTGGCGGTCCCTCGCGCTCGCCCTCTCCCTGCTGCTGCACCTGGCAGCGGGATGGTGGCTGCTGTTCGGCCTGCCGAAGAAGCCGATGGAGGAGGCCGCCGCCCCCTCCGCCGTGGACGTGGTGTTCGACGGCGGCGATTCGGTGGCGGTGCCCGCCCCGCCCGGCGGCGCCCCGGCCCCGCCGGAGCCGCCGGGCGAGGCCGCGCCGCCTCCCCCGCCCTCCCCCGTGCCGCTGCCGCCCGCCCCCCTGCCGCCGCAGGCCGCGGCGCCGCCGACCCCCGCGCCGCCCGTGCCTCCCCCGCTGCCGGCCCCGCCGGCGCCTGCCCTGCCGCCGCCGGCGCCCCCTCTCGCGCCCCCACTCGCTCAGGCGCCCGCGCCGCCGCTGCCCGCGCCGCCCGCCGCCGCACCGCCCGCGCCCCTGCCGCCCGTGGCGCGCCCGGTGCCGCTCCCGCCCCTGCCCGCGCCGCAGGCGCCCTCCGATTTCGCCCTGCCGCCGCCCCCGCCACCGACGGAGGGCGCGCGCGAATCCGACGTGGCCGCGCTGCCCCTGCCGCCGCCCCCGGCCCCGGAGCCGCCCGCCGCACCGCCGGAGACGGCGGCCCGCCCGCCCGCGCCGCAGCGCCCCCAGCCGCAGCCCCAACCACAGCCCCGGCCGCGCCCGGCCCAGCCGGCCAACCCCTTCGCCGGGGCGATGGACCTCGGCAGCGGCATCACCGTGGGCCGCCCGGCGCCGCCGCCCGGCACCGTTTCCCGCCCGAACCGGGACGCGGGCGCCGCCGGCGCCGCCAACGCGGACGCGCCGAACGCGCAGATGCGGATCCGCGGCGCCAATCTCGGCGCCGACTGGCGGTCGGCCTTCATGGCCTGGCTGCGCGCGCACGGTTACTACCCGCGCCAGGCCGCCGAGGCGGGGGAGGACGGGACCGCCGTTGTCCGCTTCACCGTGGCGCGGGACGGGCGCGTCAGCGGGCTGCAGCTCATCGGCCGCTCCGGCTCCATCTGGCTGGACGCCGGGGCGCAGGCGCTGCTGCGGGACCGGGTGGTGCCGCCCTTCCCGCCCGGCACGGTGGAAGGCAGCGCGGAGATCGACCTGACGATCAACTACATCCTGCGGCGCCGCTGACGATCCTCCCCCGCACTCAACCGGTGACGGTGACGCCGCCCCCGCCCGGGTCTAAAGGACCGCCATGGACGCCCCCCCCCGCCGCGCCGAGATCAGCCGCGAGACGAGCGAGACCCGGATCCACCTGGCGCTGGACCTGGACGGCACCGGCCGCGCCGAGGTCGCGACGGGGATCGGCTTCCTCGACCACATGCTGACCGCCCTGGCCCGCCATTCCCTGTGCGACCTCTCGGTGAAGGCGGAGGGCGACCTGCACATCGACTTCCACCACACGACCGAGGATGTGGGCATCGTGCTTGGCCAGGCGATCCGCCGCGCGCTGGCCGACAAGCGCGGCATCCGCCGCTACGGCGGGGCCCTGGTGCCGATGGACGAGGCGCTGGCGGAATGCGCCATCGACATCTCCGGCCGCCCCTTCCTCGCCTGGTCCGCCGCCTTCCCGCGCGACAAGGTGGGGGAGATGGACACGGAGCTGTTCGAGGAGTTCTTCCGCGCGCTGGCGATGAACGCCGCCATGACGGTCCACCTGACGCAGCGTGCCGGCACCAACGCGCACCATATCGCCGAAGGGCTGTTCAAGGCCTTCGCCCGCGCGCTCCGGATGGCCGTCGAGGCCGATCCGCGCGCCGCCGGCACCGTTCCGTCCACCAAGGGCATGCTAGAGGCCTGATGCGGGTCTTCACCATTCACGCCCGGGATGGGCAGAAGCCCCGCGCCCGGCTGGTGCCGGAAGGGTTCTCCGTCCTGGCCCTCCTCTTCGGGGCGCTCTGGCTGCTCTGGCGCGGGCTGTGGCTGGTGCTGCTCGGCTACCTCGCCCTGGCCGTGGCCATCGCCTTCCTGCCGGGCCCTTGGGAGGGTCCGGCCGGGATCGCGCTGCAGCTCCTCCTCGGCTTCCACGCCTACGACCTGGAGCGCTGGACGCTGCGGCGCCGCGGCTACGCCATGGGCGGCGTCGTCTCCGGGGCGGACGAGGAGGAGGCGACGCTGCGCGCCCTCCGCGCCCGGCCGGCGCTCGCCCGGGGGATGATGGCGTGAGGCCCGCGCCATGAAGCTCGCCATCGTCGATCCCGGCTCCGGCAATCTCGCCTCTGTCCGCCGCGCCTTCGAGCGGGCGGGGCAGGAGGCGGGCGTATCGCTGGACCTGCAGGTGACCACCCGGGCGGAGGACGTGCTGGCGGCCGACCGCGTGGTGCTGCCGGGACAGGGCGCCTTCGCCGCCTGCGCCCGCGGCCTCGCCGCCCTGCCCGGCATGGAGGAAGCGCTGCGGGAGAGCGCGATCGAGCGCGGCCGCCCCTTCCTCGGCATCTGCGTGGGCATGCAGCTGATGGCGGAGCGCGGGCTGGAGCACGGGGTCACCCCCGGCCTCGGCTGGATCCGGGGCGAGATCGCGCCCATGGACCCGCGCGGGGCGGACGGCGCGCCCCTGCCGCTGCCGCAGATGGGCTGGAACGCGCTGGAGCCCCATCTCCCGCACCCGCTCCTGGCCGGGCTGCCGGAGGGCGCGCACGCCTACTTCGTCCACTCCTACGCCCTCAGCGGCGGCCGGCGGGAGGAGCTGCTCGCCAGCGCCGCCTATGGCGGCGACGTCGCGGCCGTGGTGGGCCGAGACAACCTGGCGGGCACCCAGTTCCACGTGGAGAAGTCCGGCCCCGTCGGCCTGCACATCCTCCGGAACTTCCTGCGCTGGGCGCCATGAGCCAGGACACGAACCTCCTCTCCGTCGAGCGCGTGACCGCGCTGGACGAGGCCGACACCGCCGACCTCTGCGAGGCGACGGACGCCGCCATCATCGAGGGCGGCGGCTTCGGCTGGACCGCGCCCCAGGGGCGGGAGGCCCTGGCCCGCCACTTCCGCGGCGTGCTGCTGGTGCCCGAACGGGAGCTGTTCGTGGCGCGTCTGGACGGCCACCCCGTCGGCTCCGCCCAGCTCGTCCGCCCCGCCCGCAACAACGAGGCCCAGGCCTGGGCCGCGCAGCTCACCCACGCCTACATCGCCCCCTACGCCCGCGGCCACGGCCTGGCCGGCATGCTGGTGCGGCGCGTGGAGGAACGGGCCGCAGCCCTCGGCCACCGCGTGCTGAACCTCGACGTGCGGGAGACGCAGGCGGTCGCGATCGGCCTCTTCGAGCGGCACGGCTACATCCGCTGGGGCACCCACCCCGCCTACGCCCGCATCGACGGGCGCACGGTCGCCGGCCACCACTACTACAAGCTGCTGGACCCGGCCCGGGGCCGCCCGACCGAGACGCTCTTCCCCCAGGACCCGTGATGGACTTCATCCCCTACCCCGCCATCGACCTGAAGGGCGGGCAGGTCGTGCGCCTGAAGCGCGGCGACATGGACCAGGCCACGATCTACGGCGACCCCGCCACCCAGGCCGCCGCCTTCGACGCGGCGGGTTTCCCCTGGCTGCACGTGGTGGACCTGGACGGCGCCTTCGCCGGCCGCCCCGCCAACGCGAAGGCCGTGCGCGCCATCCTGGCCGCGACGACGCGCCCCGTGCAGCTCGGCGGCGGCATCCGCGACAGCGCCACCATCGAGTCCTGGCTTTCCGCCGGCATCAGCCGCGTCATCCTCGGCTCCGCCGCCGCCAAAAACCCGGACTTCGCGCGCAGGGCCTGCCGCGACTTCCCGGGACGCGTCGCCATCGGCATCGACGCCCGCGACGGCCGCGTGGCGACCGAGGGCTGGGCGGAGACCGGCCACCTCACCGCCCTCGACCTCGCCCTGAAGCTGGAGGACGCGGGTGCCGCCGCCATCATCCACACCGACATCGACCGCGACGGCATGCTCGGCGGCGTGAACGTGGCCGCCACCGCCGCCCTGGCGGAACGCCTCTCCACCCCCGTCATCGCCAGCGGCGGCGTCGCCGGGCGCGCCGACCTGGACGCACTGCGCGCCACCGGGCGGATCGCCGGGGTCATCATCGGGCGGGCCCTCTACGACGGACGGCTGACGGCCGACGAGGCGTTGGGCGCTTCCTGATGCCGGCCAGGGGGCGCCGCCCCCTGGAACCCCCGCCAAGGGCCTGAGGCCCCTAGACCCCCTTCTGGCTACCGCCGCGCCGTCCTGACACGGGGTCTCTGCCTGACGGGCCTCCTACTGCCCTGGCAGTCGCCTCGGGTCATCGACCCGAGGCGCACCGTCAGCAGGGTAAAACCACCTACTAGAAGAAGATGATGGTGAGGGGTCCGGGGAGAGGAAGAATTCCTTCTTCCTCTCCCTGGCCACGGACGGCCCATCCCGGCTCGGACAGGCGTCATGCACCCGGCCCTCAGGGGCAGCCTGATTGACGGTGCGAGATTTTTGCCCAACCGATACGGAAGCAATGTCGCGGACCGTTCCGAGTCGTCGGGGCACAAGGAGGAACCATGATCCGTCGCACCCTGATGGCGGCCGCCCTGTCCGGCGCCCTCTCGCCTCTCGTCGTCGGCGGTGCTTTTGCCCAGAGCAATAACCCAGACTTTCGGCTCAACAACCGGACGGGGCAGACGATCAACGAGGTCTACGTCTCCTCCTCCGCGCGGGCGGACTGGGGCCGGGACCTGCTGGGCAACAACACCTTGCCGTCCGGGCAGAGCTTCAGCGTCGTCCTGCCCGCGGGGCAGTGCATGAACGACATCCGGGTGGTCTATGCCAACGGCGCGGCGCAGGAGCGGCGGCAGGTGAACACCTGCGGCATCACGGACTTCAACTTTACCCGCTAGGCCGCACGGCCGGGCGCGCGGCGCCCGGCCCGGAGGGCGGCCGCTCCGTGCCCGCCCCTACATCACCGCCGGCGGCATGCCGCCCGGCCCGGGCCCGATGGGCGGGATGTCCGGCCCGATCGGGTCGTTGTCGGGGCCAATGGGGTCGCTGCCCGGGATTTCCGGCGTGGGCGGCGGGGGCGGGGAGATGGGGCCCGGCACCGGGTTCTCCGGCCCTGGCGCAGGGCCGGGGGCGGGGGACGGGTTGGGCGGCGTGATCTCGGGGGTGTCGGACATGGGCGCTCCCTCTCCTTGGAAGGGGTGAACGCGCCAGGGGTCCGGTCGTTCGGGGCCAAGCTTCCCGAAGGACGGGGCATCCCGGGGAATGAGCCTCGACTCCGGGGGGCACCCCCTTTAAGGCGCCGGGCCATGGCCCCTGCCCCCTCGCTGACCGGCGCGCTGGACCGACTGCCGGAGGTGCGTCGGCCGCGGCTGCTGCTCTCGCTACTCTGCCTGCTGATGTGGGCGCCGGGGCTCTTCTCCCTGCCGCCGGGGGACCGGGACGAGGCCCGATTCGCCCAGGCCAGCCGACAGATGGTCGAGAGCGGCGACTACGTGCGCATCCGCAACGGCGAGGTGGAGCGGAACAAGAAGCCCGTCGGCATTCACTGGGCGCAGGCCGGCATCGTGCACGCGATGGAGGCAGCCGGGCTGCCGGCTCGGGGCTGGATCGGCAGCTACCGGCTGGCTTCCGCCATCGGGGCATGGCTCGCGGTGCTCGGCACCTTCTCGCTCGGGCGGGCGCTGGTGGGGCGGCGGCCGGCCTTCCTGGCCGCGTCGCTGCTCTCGGCCACCCTGCTGCTGGTGGTGGAGACCCACATCGCGAAGACGGACGCGGCGCTGCTGGCAAGCATCGTCGCGGCCATGGGGCTGATGGGGCGGGCCTACCTCTCCCCCAACACCTTCACGGCGCGGGCCGCGCTGGGCTTCTGGCTGGCGCTGGGGGCGGGGGTGCTGCTGAAGGGGCCGATCGCGCCCATGGTGCCCCTTTTCGCGGGGCTGACCCTCTTCGCCGCCGATCGCGGCTGGCGGACCGGCGCGCCCTGGCTGCGCGCGCTGCGGGCGCATTGGGGCATCCCGCTGATGATCGCCTGCGCCCTGCCCTGGCTGGTGGCCATCGGCATCGCGACGGAGGGCCGCTTCTTCCAGCAGGCGCTCGGCGACGACATGCTGAACAAGGTGGGCTCCGGCGAGGAGGCGCACTGGGGGCCGCCGGGCTACTACCTCCTCACCTTCGGGATCGCGGCCTTTCCCGGCGCGTTCCTGGTGCTGCGGGCCATGCCGGCGGCCTGGGCCGCGCGGATGCGGCCGGGCACGCGCTTCCTCCTGGCCTGGGCGGCGCCGACCTGGCTGCTGTTCGAGGCGGTGGCGACGAAGCTGCCGCACTACGTCCTGCCCGCCTTCCCCGCCCTGCTCCTGCTCGGCGCCGCCTGGGCCTGCGACCCGCTGCGGCGGCCGGCGCCCCGCCCGCTGGCCTGGCTGGGCTGGGCGGCGCTCTACGGCACGGCGGCCGGGCTGGCGATCGGCGCGGTGGCGCTGCCGGTCCTGGCGGATGGGCGCGTCTCCCTTCCCGGCCTGCTCGCCGTGCCCCTGGCGGCAGGGCTGCTCCTGGCCGTCACCCGCGCCGCGCGCGCCGGGGAATGGGCGCGGGCCGGGCTCTCCGGCGCGGTCCTCGCCGTGCCGCTCTACTGGGCCCTGCTCGGCGGGGTGCTGCCGCACCTCACCGCTCCCTGGGTCTCGCCCCGCGTCGCCGCGCTGGTGGCGGCCGAGGGCGTGCCGGCCGACCGCTTCGGCATCGCCGGCTATCACGAGCCCTCCCTCGTCTTCTCCGCCGGCACCGCCACCCACCTGCTGGGCGACGGTGCGGCCGCCGCCCGCTTCCTCGCCGCCGCCCCGGACCGGGTGGTGGCCGTGGAGGGCCGGGAGGCGCCGCGCTTCGAGGCCGGGGCCGCCGCCATCGGCCTGCGCCCCCGCGCCGTGGGCCGGGTCGAGGGCTTCAACTACGTGCGCGGCCGCCGCGTCGCCATCACACTCTTCAGGGCGAGCTGAACATGCTCCAGACCATTGCCGACATCATGGCGGCCACCGGAACCTTCGGCATCTTCCTGCTGATGCTGGCGGAGAACATCTTCCCGCCCATCCCGTCGGAGGCGATCATGCCCGTGGCGGGCTTCGCCGCGGCGCAGGGGCAGTTGGACCCGCTGGCGGTCTTCCTGGCCGGCACCACCGGCGCGGTCCTCGGCAACGCCTTCTGGTACGAGGCGGCGCGCGCCGTCGGGCAGGAACGGATCGAGCGCCTGGCCGACCGCTACGGCCGCTATGTCGGCATTGTGGGAGAGGACATCCGCGCGGCCAGCGGCGCGCTGCTGCGCTGGGGCGCGCCGGCCGTCTTCATCTGCCGGTTCCTGCCGGGGCCGCGCACCCTCATCTCCGTGCCCGCCGGGATCGCCCGGATGCGCCGGTGGATCTTCTACCCCGCGACGGTCCTCGGCACCGCCCTGTGGACGGGCTTCCTCATGGCCGCCGGGTGGTGGCTGCAGGGCCAGTGGGAGGCGATCGGGCACTGGATGGAGCCGCTGGGCCTGGCCGTGATCGCCGCCTGCATCCTGGTCTACGCGTGGCACCTGTGGCGCACGCGGCACCGCTGGACGCGCCGTAAGGGCGACACGGGAGCCTGAGGCGCTTCCCGCCCGGGCTGGGGGCGGAGCGCGCCGGTCAGGGAGAGGTGGCCCATCCCCGCGCCCGCAGCGCGGCCTCCTGCTCCGCCGACATGGCGGGCCCGGCGCCGAGGGCGTCCAGCACGGCGTCCACCGCCGCGCCGGCCCGGTCATTCGCCAGCGAGATCCCGCCGGAATGCGCGACGGCGAGCTCGACCCTCCAGCCGGCCCCCCGGTTGCAGGCCAGGCCGCGCGTGCCGATTCCCGAGGAGGGCTCGGGGGAGAGCTCGAAACTGCGGCAGGCGCCGTCCGGCACGGCGTAGCTCGCCGTCACCCGCACATCGCCGGCGGCCTCGCCCGAGGGCAGCTCCCGCAGCGCCGCGACGAGGGCCGGCCCGGCCGCCAGCAGGCCGGCCGAGGGCGTGGCTCGCTGGCCGGAGAGGTAGCCGCCGACCAGGGCCAGCCCGGCCACCGAGGCGGCGAGCGCGGTGACCGCGAACCTGCCCGACCGCCCCCGCGCGGGGAAGGGCAGGACGGCCGCGGAGGGGGGTACCTCCAGGGCGCGCACCAGCCCCGGTGGGGGCGTCGCCTCCAGCACGCCGGCAAAGGCTCTCCGGACGGCCTCGCGGGATGTGCGGTGGGCCTCGATGCGGGCGGCCAGGGCGGGATCGGCGCCGGCGGCGGCCCCGATCGCGGCCGTGCGGGCGCCGTCGAGCTCGCCATCGGCGAAGGCCATCAGCTCCTCGTCCGAGAAGGCCGGCTCAGCCATCTCCTCCCTCCCGGCCACGATCCTCACCCCCGCCCTTGTTTTCACCCAGGGCCGCGGACACCGCAGCGCGGGCGCGCGCCAGGCGGCTCATGACGGTGCCGACCGGCACGTCCAGCACGGCCGCGGCCTCCCGGTAGCTGAGCCCCTGCACGCAGACGAGGACGAGGACGGAGCGCTGCGCCTCCGGCAGGCGCCCCAGCGCTGCGCGCACCTCCCCGAGGCGGAGCCGCTCGTCCGGCTCCTCGTGCCGCGCGCTCTCCAGCTCGAGCGCCGGGGCAAGGCAGGGGTCGTCGAGCGAAGCGTGGGGGCGCCGGGCCCGGTGCTCGTCGATCCAGCGGTTCCGCATGATGCGGAACAGCCAGCTGTCCAGCCGCGTCCCCGGCTCGAACCGGGAGGCGGCGCGCAGGGCGCGCTCGCAGGTGGCCTGCACGAGCTCGTCGGCGGCGTCGCGGGTGCCGGCGAGCGAGCGCGCGAAGGCCCGCAGCCGGGGCAGCATGGCCACCATTCCCCGGCTGAGTTCCCCCCGATGGAGTTCCTCATGGTGGAGTCCCCCGGCGCTGCTCTCCACCACTTCCCTGCCCGGCTGTCCTGTCCCATGTCACCCTAACGGCGCGGACACATGTTTATTCCCGCGCCGCGGCATCAATCCGCCATCGCGACGTTCCGCGGGGCTCGACGAGCGAGGAGCCCCGATGCGCGAGCAGCATGGAATGGCGCGTCCCGGCCGAGGGCTGGGGTGGTTCCGCCCGGTGGCCCTGGCGCTCGCCCTCGCCATCCTCGCCCCGGCGCCGGACCGTTCCGGATTCGGGTTCGGGCCGATGGGCGCCGCGGCCCTGGCGGATGACGACGACGATGACCGCCGGCCGCGCCGGGCCGCCCCGAGGCGGGCTCCCGCCCGGCAGGCCCCCGCGCGGCCGGCACCGGAGCTCGTCGTCTCGGTCCCCGCCGGCGCCGAGCTCGACCGGCTGTCGGGCCGCGGCTTCGAGGTGGTGGCGCGGGCCGATTTCCCGCTCCTCGGCGGCGTCGTCGCCCGGCTGCGCGGGCGCGGGGGCGAGACGCCGGCGGCGGCGCGCGGCCGGCTCCGCGACCTGCTGCCCGGCGCGGTGCTCGACGACAACCACCTCTACCGCCAGAACGCCTTCGCCTGCGGCGCGGCGGGGTGCGACGCCTTCCGGATGGTGCGCTGGCAGCCCTCCGCCGGCACCTGCCCGGCCGCCCCGCGGATCGGGCTGATCGATTCCGGCGTCTCGGCGGACCACGCGGCGCTGAAGGGCAGCGCGGTGGAGCAGCTGAGCGTCCTGGGGCCGGACCGCCGGCCCGCCTCCCCCACGCACGGCACCGCCGTGGCCGCGCTCCTCGTCGGCCGGCCGGAGAGCGGGACACCCGGGCTGCTGCCCGGGGCGCGCCTCGTCGTCGCCGGGTCCTTCCACCGGGGCCCGGCGGGGGACGACACGGCCGACGCCTTCGACCTCGCGCGCGCCCTGGACGCCCTGGCCGGCCGCGACGTCCCGGTGATCAACATGAGCTTCTCCGGCCCGGCCAACGCGCTGCTGGAACGCGCCGTCGCCGCCGTCCGCGCCCGCGACATCGCCCTCGTCGCCGCCGCCGGGAATGCCGGGCCCCGCGCCGCGCCGCTCTACCCCGCGGCCTATCCCGGCGTGGTGGCCGTGACGGCCGTGGACCACGAGGGGCAGGTCTACCCGCGCGCCAGCGCGGGGCCGCACATCGCCCTCGCCGCGCCGGGGGTGCGGCTCTGGACGGCGGCACCGGGCGAGGGGGCCGGAACGCTCCGCTCAGGAACCTCCTTCGCCGCCCCCTTCGTCGCCGCCAGCCTCGCCGCGCTGCGCGCCGCCGCGCCCGAGCGGCGGATCGGCGACCTCGTCGCGCGGCTCACCGGCGGGGCAGAGGATCGCGGCGCGCCGGGGCGTGATCCGGTCTATGGCTGGGGCATCCTGCGGGCGCTGGACTGCTCCGCGCTGTGAGGCGCAGGGGCCCCAGCGGCCGCCGCGCCCGGCCGTCCGCCGATGCGCCAGGGGCGGCCCGCTTGGGCTCGCGGGCGGGGCGGCCCCGCCGCTCCGAGAGGGCCATGCCCACGAGGATGCCGCGCAGCGCCTGCTCGGCCGCCCGCTCGATGTCGGCGGGCGCGCGCCGCACCGCCTCCGGCAGCGGCACCGCCGCCCCGAGGGTGGAGAAGAGGGCGTCGATCCCCGCCCCGTGCACCGCCTCCACCCCGGGGCCGACGCAGCCGGCCAGCGCGATCACGGGAACGCCCTGCGCCCTCGCCCGGCCGGCGATGATCGCCGGAATCTTGCCGCGCGGGGTCCCGCCGTCGATGCCGCCCTCCGCCGTGACGACGAGGTCGGCCCGGGCGATCTCGCGGTCGAGCGACATGCCGGAGAGCACCACCTCCTGCCAGGGGCGGAGGCGGGCGCCGAGAAGGGCGTGCAGCCCCGCGCCCAGCCCGCCCGAGGCACCGGCGCCCGCCATCTCCGCCAGGCCCGTCGCGCCGAGGTCCCGGCCGGCCACCTCGATGAAGCGGGCGATCCCGGCCTCCAGCTGATCCACCTGCGCGGGGGTCGCGCCCTTCTGCGGCCCGAAGCCGCGGGCCGCGCCGGCGGGGCCGGTCAGGGGCACGCTCATGTTGCAGGCGACCTCGATCGGGACCTCCGCGAGGCGGGGATCGCGGCCGGCCACCTCGATCCGCGCGAGCCGGGCGAGGGCGCCGCCGCCGGCCGGAAGCTCCCCTCCCCGCCTGTCGAGGAAGCGGAAGCCCAGGGCAGCCGCCATGCCGAGGCCGGCATCGCAGGTGCCGCTGTCGCCGCAGCCCAGCAGGATGCGCCGCGCCCCGCGGTCCAGGGCGGCGCGGATCAGCTCGCCCACCCCGCGCGAGGTGGTGGCCAGCGGGTCCCGCCGGTCCCGGGGAACGAGGCGCAGCCCCGCGGCGGAGGCCATCTCGATGACGGCGGTCGGCTCACCCCGGTCGCCGAGCCAGCCGAGCCCGGCCGTGACCGCCTCCCCGACCGGGCCGGTCACCGTCACGGGCTCCACCCTGCCGCCGCTGGCGAGGGCCAGGCCGCGCGCGAAGCCCTCCCCGCCATCCACCACCGGCCGGGTGACGATCTGCGCGCCCGGCAGCGCCCGCGCCAGCCCGGACCGGATCGCCTCCGCGACCTCGGCCGCGTAGAGGCATTCCTTGTAGCCGGACGGGGCCACCAGTATCCGGAGCGGCTGCATGCGGTCCTCTCTGTCCCTCGGCCCCTGCGGCCGGTCGGGAGGGAGAACGAGGGACCGGCGGGACTTATTCCATCCCCATCCCCATCCCCATCCCTGGAGCGGCGCGGCGGGCGGCCGGCCTCAGAGCCGGGCGATCGCCCCGCGCAGGGCGGCCTCCTCCACCGGCTTCTCCAGGCAGGGCACGGCGCGGAAGTGCGGGTGGATGACGGCGGCGTCGTAGCCCGTGATGAAGAGGAAGGGGATCTCCGCCTCCCGCAGGGCCGTGCAGACATCGTACACGCGCTCCCCCTCCAGGTTCACGTCCAGCATGGCCAGGTCCGGCCGGCCGGCCCGCAGCAGGTCCAGCGCCGCCTCCACGCCGGGGACCGGCCCCATGACGGTGCCGCCCAGCCGCTCCACCAGCGCGCAGAGATCCTCGGCGATGAGGTACTGGTCCTCCACGACCAGCACCGTCTGCCCGGCCAGCGGCACGGCCCGCTCCTCAACGTCCATCGCTCTCCCCGCCCCCCTCGGGATCCGGTTCGTCCAACTCGTCCATGGCGATCACCCGCGGCCCCATGGGCAGCTCCACCGTGCAGCGCACCCCGCCCGGCAGGAACTCCAGCGAGGTGGTGGCGCCGAGGTCGTAGGGAAGGCCGCGCTCGATCAGCCGGCGGCCGAACCCCATGCGGGAGGGGCGCACGTCCAGCGCCGGCACCCCCGCCTCCCGCCACTCCAGCGCCAGCCGGTCCCCGGCGGCCGTGTGCCGGACATGCCAGCGCACGCCCAGCCGGCCCTCGGGGCCGGAGAGGGCGCCGTACTTCACCGCGTTCGTCGCCATCTCGTGCAACGCCAGCCCGAAGGTCTCGGCCGCCTTCTCCTTCAGCAGCATCGGCGGCCCCTCGACTTCCACCTGCCCGCCCTCATGGCCGAGCACCGCGGCCAGCTCGTCGCGCACCAGCGTGTCCAGGCTGATCCCGTCGGAGCCGCGGTTGGCCAGCAGGCCCTGGGTGCGCGCCAGGCTGTCGATGCGGCCGCCCAGGTGCAGGCGCAGCTCCTCCAGGCTCTCCGCGCTCTCGAGGGAGCGGCGGGTGACGGAGCGCACCACGGCCATGGTGTTCTTCACCCGGTGCTGCAGCTCGGCCATGAGGAGGGATTGCTGCGCCTCCGCGCGGCGGCGGGCATCCACGTCCTGGAGCACGCCGAGCACGCGCCCGCCGGTGCGGCCGCCGCTGAAGCGGATCCACAGCTCGCGCCGCCCCGCCAGCAGCCGCCCTTCCGCGTCCAGCGGCTCCCCCCGCGCCAGGGTCTGGTCGAAGGCCAGGGCCAGGCGGCCCCTGTCCTCCGGATGGGCGGTGCCGAGCAGGGAGGAGAGGGTCGTGGGCGGCGGCGCCTGGAAGATCTGCTCGAAGCCTTCCGCGTGGCGGAAGCGCCCGGTCTCGACGTCCAGGTCCCAGGTGACCATGCGGGCGGCGGTCGTCGCCAGCCGCGTGCGCTCCTCGGCCGCGCGCAGCGCCTCCTGCGCCCGCACCGCCTCCGTCACGTCGAGGAAGGTGAGGACGGCGCCGGCGATGAAGTTGTCCACGCTGCGATAGGGCAGCACCCGGACGAGGAACCGCCGCCCCCCCGGCATCCCGATCTGCCGCTCGACGGTGGAGAGGGTCCGCAGCACGCGCCGCAGGTCCTCCGCCATGTCCGGGTAGGGCACGCGGGAGGCGAGGTGCGCGATCGGCCGCCCCACATCGCCCTCCATGAGGTGGAACACCTCCGACATGCTCGGCGTGAAGCTCTTCACCCGCAGGTCGTTGTCGAGGAAGAGGGTCGCGATCTGCGTCGATTCCAGCAGGTTCTTCAGGTCGCTGTTGGTACGGGCCAGCTCGCCCACCCGGTGCGCCAGCTCCCCGTTGACGGTCTGCAGCTCCTCGTTGACGGATTGCAGCTCCTCCTTCGAGGTCTCCAGCTCCTCGTTGGCGGATTGCAGCTCCTCGTTGATCGACTGGTACTCCTCGTTCGAGGACTTCAGCTCCTCGTTCGTGCTCTCCAGCTCCTCGATCGTGGCCTGCAGCCGGTCCTTCGTGACGCGCAGCTCGCCCTCCAGCCGCATCACGTGCTCGTCGCGCAGGATCGCGGGGTCCCGCGCCTCGTCCTCGGCCTCGCCCCCGTCCGGCCCGTGGTCGTGGAAGAGAACGACGAAGTGCGGCGGGTCCTGCGCGCCCTCCGTCAGCGGCTCCACCGTCATGCCCACCCGGCGCGCCTCCTCCTCCTCCGCCCGCATGCGGAGCGGGGGGACGCGGACCGCCCGGCGCTCGGCGCCCGCGCGCATCAGCGCCGCCCGCAGGTCCAGGCGCAGGTCGCGGTGGACGAGGTTCAGCAGGTTCAGGTTCGCCGCGCCGCTGCTCGGGTCCAGGAAGGGTCCCGTGCGGCCGGAGAAGTTCAGCACCTGGTACTCGGGATCGACGACGACGTAGGCCGGCGCGTGGCGCTCCACCAGCCGCTCCGCCCGGCGGCCGAGGCCGGTGCCCGCCGCCGTCCGGGCGGCCTGCCCCGCCTCCGGGCGCCGGACCTCCGCCCGCGCGGTGAGGGGGAACTCCGGCAGCACCCGCGTGACCGTCTCCTGCCGCCGGAAGATGCGGTGCCGGCGATCCACCGGCTGGAAGAGCTTGGCGTGCCGCGTGACGTTCTCCGACGGGCCGAGGAAGAGGTAGCCGCCCGGCCGCAGCGAGAAGTGGAATAGGGGGATAACCCGCTCCTGCAGGTCCCCGTTCAGGTAGATCAGCAGGTTGCGGCAGGAGATGAGGTCGGTGCGGGAGAAGGGCGCGTCCTTGATGACGTTGTGCGCGGAGAAGATGCACATCTCCCGCAGGTCCTTGTGGATGGCGTAGGTCCCGCCCTCTTTCACGAACCAGCGCGCCAAGCGCTCCGGCGGCACGTCCTTCTCGATGGCCTGCGGGTAGCGCCCGGTGCGCGCCACCGTCAGCGCCCGCGCGTCGATGTCGGTCGCGAAGATCTGCACCTGCGGCGGCGCGTCCATCCGCCCGGTCGCCTCGCGCAGCAGCATCGCGAGGGAGTAGGCCTCCTCCCCCGTCGCGCAGCCCAGCACCCAGACGCGGACCGTGTCCGCCGATCCCTTGCCCTCCAGCAGGGCGGGGACGACCCGCTCCTGCAGCACTGTGAACTCGTGCGGGTCGCGGAAGAACTGCGTCACGCCGATCAGCAGGTCCTCGAAGAGGCTCTGCGCCTCGTCGGCGTCGGCGCGCAACCGCGCCACGTAGTCGTCCAGCGCGTCGATCCGCAGCACGTGCATCCGGCGCTGGATCCGGCGCAGGAAGGTGTTGGCCTTGTAGCCGTGGAAGTCGTGGCCGGTGCGGTTGCGCAGGATGGTGGCGATGGCGGGCAGCCGGCTCTCCCCGTCCTGCAGCAGGCCGCGCGCCTCCCGCGGCGCGTCCACCTCCCGCAGGTGCGCGACGAGGGAGAGGAGGCGCCGCGGGATCTCCTCCAGCGGGAGGTGCAGGTCGGCCATCGCCGCCGCGCCCTGCGCCTCCAAGGCCTCGGTCCCGGGCTCGGCCTCGTCCCCCTCCGCCAGGATCAGCCCGCCGCAGGCCTTCAGCCGGGCCACGCCGATGCTCCCCGCATCCGGCATGCTCTCCAGCAGCACCGTCACCGCCGCCTCCCGCTGCGCCTCGGCGAGGGAGATGAGGAAGGTGTCCACCGTGCCGCGGTGCCCCGCCCGCTCCTCGGGAGGGAGGATCCGCAGGTGGCCGTCCTCGAACGTCGTCATCGTCCCGTTGGGCGCCACGTGGACCTGGTCCGCCATCAGGCGGTCGCCATCCGCCGCCGGCCGGGCGCGCGGCCCGCCGCCCTCGTTCAGCGCCCGGACCAGGGCGGCCGCGTCGATCGCCTCCCTCGATTCCGAGACGACGACGAAGGCCACGCCGCTCTCCCGCGGCATGAGGGAGAACAGGCGCAGCAGGGACCGGAAGCTGGCCGCGGCGACCCCGAGCCCGACCACCGCCACCGGCGCGGCCTCGTCGGATGCCCCGATCCTGGTCTCCTCCTGCTCGTTCAAAGTTCCACCCTGCCCTTCCGGGCCCTGGCTGCCCGCCTCTTCCTATACCGGCCTCATCGGCCCGGCTCTACGCCTCCGGCGGCCCGGTGGGCCGGGATGACCGCAGGTCCGTCGTCGCGGCGCGGCGGAGGGTGGCGGCGTAGCCCGCGTACTCGACCGCGCGCGCCTCATACAGTTCGGCCACGGCGCTCCGCCCGCTCTCCCGCGCCTCCTTCGCCATGCGGGTGACGAGCTCCACCCGCTCCTCCATCATCCGCATGGCGATCCGCAGCGCGTCGCTCACCCCCGCCTCCTGGGAGGCGATGACGGCCTCGGCGGTGAAGGCGTGGCCGATCTGGCAGCGGTAGCGCAGCGGCCCGCCGCCCTTCATCTCAGAGAGGACGCCGTGGCAGTGCGGGCAGCTCAGCGGGGCGGGGTTGGCCAGGCGCCGCAACTGGTCCGACCCCAGCCTCCGCCCCGCCGCGATCGCCACCTCCAGCTCGAGGTCGGGCTCCAGGCCGGACGTGGGGCCGGACGTGGAGCCGGACGTCGGGCCGGACGTCGGGCCGGGGGCCAAACCGGGCGGCAGGACGGGCGTGCCGGCGACGGCCACCAGCATGCCGGCCAGGTCCTCGGCACGGCCCACCGCGTCCGCCTCCACCGCCTCCAGCGCGGCGCGGGGCATCTCGTCGGCCTCCGCGTCCAGCGGGTGCTGCACCAGGGCCGTGCCGCCCAGCGCCTTGATGGCGTGCAGCCCCGACGCCCCGTCGTTCAGCAGTCCCGTGAGCACCAGCCCGATGGCGCGCGGCCCGTAGGCCAGGGCGACGGAGCGGAAGAGCGGGTCGATCGCCGGGCGGGCCATATTCTCCCGCGGGCCGGTGCCCAGCAGGACGGCGCCGTCCACCGCCAGCAGGTGCCGGTCCGGCGCCGCGACGATCACCTGCCCGGGCTGGATGGGCTGCCCGTCCACGGCCTGCCTCACCGGAAGCCTGCTGTGACCCGTCAGCGCCTCCGCCAGGTAGCCCGGGCTGTTGCCCGGCACGTGGGTGGCGATGAGGACCGCGGCGGGGAAATCGGCCGGCAGCCCGCCGAGGAGGCGCCGCAGGACCGCGCTGCTTCCGTAGGACCCGCCGATGGCGACCACGTCCCGGAGAGAGGTCATCCCTCCCGCAGCGCCGCGGAGGAGGCCGGGCCGAGGGTGGAGACGCGGGGCGGGGCGTAGTCCGCAATGCCGGCCAGCCGCGCCGGGTCCAGCAGCTCCGCCTGCCCCTTGTCCAGCCGGAGGAGGCGCAGGCGCCGCAGCTCCTGCAGGGTGCGGTTCATGTGGACGGTGCTGAGGCCCAGCGTATCGGCCAGGACCTCCTGGGTCAGCGGCAGGGGGAAGTGCGTCACGCCACCCAGCCCGACGGCCGCCAGGCGGTCCCGCAGCTCGAGGAGGAGATGGGCGGTCCGCTCCAGCGCCGTCTGGCGCCCCAGCCGCATGAGGTGGTCCAGCAGCCCCGCCTCCGCCCGGGCCGCCTCGAGCGCGAAGGCGGTGGCCAGGGCGGCGTGGCGCTCCGGATCGTCCCGCAGGGCGGCCGTCACCGGCTCCAGCTCCACCGTCTCGAGCGGCGTGAGGGCCAGGGTCGTGGAGACGGCCAGGGCCGCGGGCGTGGCGCTGATGCCGATGCAGTCGCCCGGCAGCAGCAAGCGGAAGATCTGCCGCCGGCCGTCCTGCAGCGTCCGCACCGCGCCGGCCCAGCCGCTGCGGATCAGCCGGGGCCGGAGAGGGGCGCCGTGCTCGCCGATCTCGTCGCCGGCCGGGCAGGACCGGGCGGGGCGGGCCAGACCTTCCAGCAGGAGGGCCTCGAAGGGGCCGAAGGGCACCGGCGGGCCCAGGCGACGGGCGAGAAGGTCGCCGTGGGAGAGGGGCCGCGTGGGTTGTGAAAGGGCCAAGGGGTCTCGCTCCCAGAATGTCGTAAGCGACCGTTTGGCGCATTCTCGCACCGTTTGGCCGGACGCCCGGCTAACCTGTATCTAGTCCTGCTGCGTCCCGGTCCGGCGCTCGCGTGGGCGGCGGCGCGGCACGCCAGCAGGAAGAGGCCCCGATGGACCGCTTCCGCACCCGGCGAGGAGGGCTGCCGCCACCAAATCCGATTCTCCGGGCCGAGTATCGGATCATTTCTCCCATCAGCGAAGACTGCCGCGCCTGCGGCGAGACGCGTTCGTGATCATCTCATCGCCATCCCAATATTTCTCCTGCCTGCACAATGATGTGAGTGTCGCCTCGCGCATTTGGGATTCCGCAAGTAACCCCCGACAGGGCGGCACCACCACTCGCGGTCCTAACTCTTCCGGCAGGAAGGAGAACGACCATGACAGACGGTCGCCGCACGACACCTGCCGATCGCGATCACATCGACCTGAGCGATCCGTACTGCGTCCAGCACTGGGCGAGGAGCTTCAGGATTACCGAGCTGGACCTCGCCGTCGCGGTGCAGCGGGCCGGCCCGCTGGCGCGGGACGTGGCCGTGCTGCTCTGCCGGTCCGTTCCCGAGGGTCCGAACCGGGCGCCCGGCTCCGGTGACGCCCGGATGGGATAGGACACGCCGGGTCAGGACTGGGCCGGCCGATCCGGCCGGCCCGTTCGAGGCACGAGCCGGGCAGCACCCGCCCGGGCGGAACGAGGACACAAATCCTTCACCGATCCGCCACAGACGGTTCAAGCGGCGCCGCTAGTTAGCCGCCATGCTGATTATCGAAGGACTGAGCCGCCGCTTCGGCGACCGGCTCGCCGTGGACGACATCTGCCTGGAGGTGCCGCGCGGCAGCTTCGTGGGCGTGATCGGCCGTTCCGGGGCGGGCAAGTCCACCCTGCTGCGCATGATCAACCGCCTGGCCGATCCCACGGCCGGGCGCATCCTGTGGGAGGGCCGGGACGTCACCGCGCTCCGCGGCCGCGAGCTGCGGGACTGGCGGGCGCGCTGCGCCATGGTGTTCCAGCAGTTCAACCTCTCCGGCCGGCTGGACGTGCTGACGAACGTGCTCGTCGGGCGGCTGAACCACGTGCCGGCCCACCGCTCCCTCCTGCGCCTCTGGTCGGACGAGGACCGGGCCATGGCCCTCTCGGCGCTGGAGCGGCTGGACATCGCGACCCTCGCCTCCCAGCGGGCGGAGCACCTCTCGGGCGGGCAGCAGCAGCGCGTGGCGATCGCCCGCACCCTGGTGCAGGAGCCCGACATAATCCTGGCGGACGAGCCCATCGCCTCCCTGGATCCGCGCAACACGCGTGTGGTGATGGATGCGCTGGCGCGCATCAGCCGCGACTACGGCATTACCGTGCTCTGCAACCTGCACTCCCTCGACATCGCGCGCAGCTACTGCGACCGGCTGGTCGGCCTCTCGGCCGGCCGCCTCGTCTTCGACGGCCCGCCCGACGCGCTGGACGAGGCGGCGGCGCGGGAGCTCTACGGGCTCGAGGCGGAGGAGGCGGTGGGCCCCGGCACTCCCGCGCCGGCCACGACCGCCCCGCAGGCCACCCCCTTTACCCTTCACGCCTGACGCCCGGCGCCGCGGCGCCGGACGACACCCCTTCCGCCATCCGGAGAACCACCGATGATCCTGCAACGCCGCGCCCTGCTGGGCGCCACGGCCGCCATGCTGGCCGCCCCCTCCGTCCTGCGCGCCCAGGGTGCGACCCCTTGGGCCAGCCGCTTCCCCGAGCTCGTCTTCGCCATCATCCCGGCCGAGAACGCCTCCGGCGTGACGGAGCGCTACGGCCCCTTCATCTCCTACCTGTCCCGCCGCCTCGGCACGAAGGTCACGCTGCGCATCGCCAATGACTACGCGGCGGTGATCGAGGGCCAGCGCGCCGGCAACATCCACATCGCTTCCTACGGCCCCTCCTCCTTCGCGCGCGCGCTGATGACGGGATCCCAGATCACCGCCTTCGCGATCGAGACGAACCTGGACGGCACGAAGGGCTACTACTCCGTCTTCTACGTGAAGAAGGACAGCCCCTATCAGCGCGTTGAGGACCTGCGCGGCAAGAACCTCGGCCTGGTGGACCCGAACTCCACCTCCGGCAACAACGTGCCGCGCTTCGCCCTGAACAAGATGAACATCAACCCCGAGCAGTTCTTCGGGCGCGTGGTGTACACCGGCAGCCACGAGAACGCCGTGATCGCGCTCAACCAGGGCACGGTCGACATGTGCGCCAACTGGTGGAACGACGAGCAGGAGAGCAACCTGCTGCGCATGGCGCGCAAGGGCATGGTGAAGGCGGAGGACTTCCGCATCATCTTCAAGTCCGACCAGATCGTGAACTCGCCGCTGGCCTACCTGAACGCGCTGCCGGACGACCTGAAGGCCGCGATCCGCACCGCGGTGCTGGAGCTGGCCACCGCCGACAAGCGCGCCTTCGACGCCATCTACGAGGGCAAGCAGGGCCCGCTGCAGGCCGTGGACAACGCCGCCTACGACCCGATCATCGAGCTGAACCGCTTCGTGGACAACCTGCGCCGCCGAGGCTGATGCCGGCGCGGACCGGCCCCGGGCGGAGACGCCCGGCGGCCCGGCCCGCACCCCAGACTTCCCGCCGCCCCGCCCGCGCGGGGCGGCGTGTTCCTTTCCCGGGAGCCTTCCCCTGGCCACCACCATCGCCCCCCTGCCCGATGCGCGCCTGCACGAGCTGCTGGACGGTTACCGCCAGGCCGCGCGCGGCCCGCGCCGCCGCGCCCTCATCCTTGCCCTCGTCGTCGCCGCCCTCACGCTTCTGGCCGGCCGCGTGGCGGAGGTGGACCTGCCCCGGCTGTGGGAGCACATCGGCGGCTTCGTCGGCTACTTCGACCGCATCACCGCGCTGGAATCCGGCGGCGGGCGCGTCTGGACCGATCCGGCGGAGTGGTTCTGGGGCCTGAAGAAGTGGACCCTGCTCCTCGCGGACACGCTCCTCATCGCCTATGTCGGCACCGCGCTCGGCGCGGTCGGCGGCTTCCTCCTCTCCTTCGTCGCGGCCGCGAACCTCGTGCCGAACCCCTGGATCCGCGGCACCGCCCGCCGCTTCCTCGAGTTCTGCCGCACCGTGCCGGACATCGTCTTCGCCCTGATCTTCGTGATCGCCTTCGGGCTCGGGCCGGTGCCGGGCGTGCTGGCCATCGCCATCCACACCATGGGCGCGCTCGGCAAGCTCTTCTCCGAGGTGGTGGAGAACATCGACCGCAAGCCGGTGGAGGGCGCGATGGCCGCCGGCGCCTCCTGGGTGGCGACCATCCGCTTCGCCGCGCTTCCCCAGGTGCTGGCGAACTTCGTCAGCTACGCACTGCTGCGCTTCGAGATCAACGTGCGCCAGGCCTCCGTCCTCGGCTTCGTCGGCGCGGGCGGCATCGGGCAGGACCTGATCGAGGCGATCCGCAAGTTCTACTACAACGACGTCTCGGCCATCCTGCTGCTCATCATCGTCACCGTCATGATCATCGACTTCGGCACGGAGAAGCTGCGCCACAGCCTCATCGGCGCGATGGAGCGTGGGGCATGAGCGCGACCAACCCTACGACGACGAGGCCCATGACGCTGCGCGAGGCCGCGCGGGCCGACATGGCCGGCCTCGCGGCGCGCCACCCCGGCACCTTCCGCCGCCTCACCGCCGCGCGGGTGCGCACCGCCGCCGTCGTCCTCGCTGCCGTCGCGCTGCTCGGCTTCGGGCTCTGGCGCCTGGAGTTCTCGCCCGGCCGCATCGCCGGCGGGTTCGGGCAGCTTCTTCACTTCCTCGGCCTGATGATCCCGCCGGATCCCGGCACCTGGTCCCGCACCGTGCTGATCCTGCGGGGCCTGGCGGAAACGCTGGCCATCGCCTTCCTCGGCACCCTGCTCTCGGCCGCCATCGCCTTCCCGCTCGGCTTCCTCGCGGCGCGCAACACCTCGGTCAACCGCGCCGTGCAGTTCCTCTCCCGCCGCGTGCTGGACAGCATCCGCGGGGTGGACGCGCTGATCTGGGCGCTGATCTGGGTCAGCGTCGTCGGCCTCGGGCCGTTCGCCGGCGTGCTGGCGATCATGACCGGCGACATCGGCACCTTCGGCAAGCTCTTCTCCGAGGCGATCGAGGCCGCGGACCGAAAGGCGGTGGAGGGCGTGACCTCCGCCGGCGGCGGCAAGCTGGCGGGCATCCGCTTCGGCGTGCTGCCGGCCGTGCTGCCCGTGATGGCCGGCCACGTGCTCTACATGTTCGAGAGCAACACGCGCTCCTCCTCCATCATCGGCATCGTCGGCGCGGGCGGCATCGGGCTGATGCTGTCGGAGATGATCCGCACGCTGGAATGGGGCGTGGTGGCCTTTATCGTGCTGCTGATCCTCATCACCGTCGCGATCATCGACACGATCTCCGGCCGGCTGCGCGCCGCCCTCGCGGGAGTGCAGCCGCGCTGAACCCCCTGCCCCGGCACCGCTTGCCGGGGTGCCCCGCCTGCGGTCTAGTCCCCGGCAAAACGATCCGGAGGAGACGCGCATGGCACCCCTGTCACGGCGCACGGCGCTCGCGGCGCCCCTTGCAGGGGCCGCCCCACTCCGGGCGCGCGCCCAGGCTGCGGCCGGGGGCGCAGAGGGCGCCTGGCCCTCGGGCCCCATCCGCATCGTCGTCCCCTTCGCCCCCGGCGGCTCCACCGACGCCGTGGCGCGGCTGGCGGTGCCCGGCCTGCAGCGCGCCCTCGGCGTGGGCGTCGTCGTGGAGAACCGCGGCGGCGCGGCCGGCAGCACCGGCACGGATATCGTCGCCAAGGCCCGGCCGGATGGGCAGACCTTCCTCCTCACCTTCGACAGCCACGCGGTCCTGCCCGCCCTCGTCCCCCGCCTGCCGTTCGACCTGAAGGGCGACCTGGAGCCGGTGACGCTGATCGGCGGTGCGCCCTACGTCGTCGCCTGCAGGCCGGACAAGCCCTTCCGGGACCTGGCGGGGATCGTCGCCGCCGCGAAGGCCAGCCCGGGCGGCGTGACCTTCGCCACGCCGGGGAACGGCACCATCGGCCACCTCGTCATGGCCCTGCTCGGCAGCCGCGCCGGGGTGCAGCTCCAGCACCTGCCCTATCGCGGCGGCGGCCCGGCCGTGAACGACGCGGTGGCCGGGCATGTGGACATGGTGGTGGGCAGCGCGGCCCTTGTCGCGCCGCAGGTCGCGGGCGGCACGCTGCGGCCTGTCGTGCAGTTCGGCCCGCAGCGCCTGCCCGCGCTGGCGCAGGTGCCCACGGCCGGGGAGTCCGGCTTCCCCGGCCTGCAGGCCGAGGCGTGGTGGGGCGTCTTCGCCCCCGCCAGGGTGCCCGCGCCAGTCGTGGCGCGCTTCCACGAGGCCCTGTCGGCCGCCTTCCGCGAGGAGGTGGTGTCGAGGCAGATCACCGAGGGCCAGCAGGCCCGGCTGGTGCTCGGCGGCCCGCAGGAGCTGGGTCGCTTCCTCGATGCCCAGATCGAGACCTGGGGCCGGGTGGTGCGCGAGAACGAGATCAAGGCAGACTGAACGGATGACCACCCCCAGCTTCCAGCGCCTGCCGGCCGCCACCCTGGCCGCCTTCGCCGCCCTGCCCACCTCCTCCATCTCCGACGCGCTGGACCGGCTGGGCCTGCCCGGCGCCGTGGATGGGCTACGTCCCATGTCCCCTGGCCCGCGCGTGGCCGGGCAGGCGGTGACGCTGCGCTACCTGCCCGTGGGCACCGGCGGCGGCACGGTGGGCGACTTCCTGCATCTCGCCGAGGCCGGGGACGTCATCGCCATCGATAACCGCGGCCGGCTGGACTGCACGGTCTGGGGCAACATCCTGACGGAGGCGGCGAAGGCGAAGGGCCTGGCCGCCACGGTGATCGATGGCGTGAACCGCGACGTCGGCGAGAGCCGGGCGTTCGGCTACCCGATCTGGTCCCGCGCCGCGCATGCCCGCACCGGCAAGGACCGCGTGGCGCTGGAGGCGGTGATGGTGCCGATCGTGCTCGGCACCGTCCGCGTGGATCCCGGCGACCTCCTCTGCGCCGACGACAGCTGCGTCGTCGCCGTGCCCTTCGAGAGGGCGGAGGCGGTGCTGGAGGAGGCGCGCGCGATCGAGACGAAGGAGGACGCGATCCTGGCCGATATCCGCGCGGGCGTGGACCTTGCCGAGGCGCGCCGCCGCCACGGCTACCACGGCCTGCAGACCCGCAGGAGCTGACGCCCATGAAGATCGCCGTCCTGGACGACTACGCGGACGCCTTCCGCACCGCCCCCGCCTTCGCGCGCCTGTCGGAGCACGAGGTCACGGTGTTCCGCGACACGGAGAAGGAACCGGAGGCCCTCATCGCCCGCCTGGCCGGGATGGAGGCGCTCGTCCTCACTCAGCAGCGCAGCCCCCTGCCCGCCGCCGTGATCGAGCGCCTGCCCCGCCTGCGCTTCATCATGGAGACCGGCCGGCACACCGGCCACATCGCGATCGACGCCTGCACCCGCCAGGGCGTGGTCGTCTCCACCGGCGGCGCCGGCGGCCCGGACGCGACGGCGGAGCTGACATGGGGCCTCATCCTCGCCGCCCTCCGCCACATCCCCGAGGAGGCGCGGCGCCTGCGCGAAGGGCAGTGGCAGGCCATCGCCGGCACCGGCCTGAAGGGCCGGACCCTCGGCATCTACGCCTATGGCCGCATCGGCGCGATGGTCGCCCGCGTCGGCGCGGCCTTCGGCATGCGCGTCCTCTGCTGGGGCCGCGAGGGAAGCCTCCAGCGCGCCCGCGACGACGGGTACGAGGTGGCCGCGAACCGCGAGGCCCTTTTCGCGGAATCCGACGTGCTGAGCCTGCACATCGTGCTGAACGACGCCACGCGCGGCATCGTCACCGCCGCGGACCTGGCGCGCATGAAGCCCGGCGCCCTGCTGGTGAACACCTCCCGCGCGCCGATCATCGCCCCCGGCGCCCTTCTCGCCGCCCTGGAGGCCGGGCGCCCCGGCAGGGCCGCCGTGGACGTGTTCGACGACGAGCCCGTGCTCGGCGCCTCAGACCCGCTCATCGGCCTGCCCAACATCCTCTGCACCCCGCATCTCGGCTACGCCACGCGTGGGGTGTTCGACGCGCTCTATGAGGTGGCGGTGGACCGCCTTCTCGCCTTCGCGGCTGGGGCGCCCGTGGATGTGGCGAATCCCGGGGCGGCCAAGGGCTGAGGGCGCACGGGCGGCCTCCAGGGGGCGCTGCCCCCTGAAACCCCCGCCGGGGGGCAAACGTGCCCCCCGGACCCCGCGATTGGGCTGCCGCGGATGAGGTGATCGAAGGGCGCCGCCGAGGGCTCTGCGACCTCCGGCCAGCCCGCGCCGCCATACCCCAGGCCGAGGGTCATGGACCCTCGGCGAGATCGCTGCCCCGCATTCCGCGGCAGCCAGCTGGAAAAGCTGAGGGGTGGGGTTCCAGGTGAGGGGAGAACGCCTTCTCCCCTCACCTGGGGCCGCCCTCACACCGCCCGCTTCTCCCGGAGCGGCAGCGCGTTCCCGCGCCACACCGTCGTCCCGGTCGTCCATCCCATCGCCCAGACGCCGAGGACCATCGCGTCCCGCACCGGCATGGCCGCGAGGAGCTTCCAGGAGAGGGGCCATCCCTTGCGCCAGGCCAGCGCCACCTCCGCCCCGTACCAGAGGGCGGGGACGAGGAGGGCGGCGGGCCCGGCGGCGAGGGCGGCCAGCCCCGTCGGCACCGCCGCGCCGATCAGGAGTTCCGGCGCGAAGAAGAGGGGGAAGGTGACGCGGCGCAGGCGGGCCCAGCGGAGCTGGCGAAGCCAGACCTGGCGCGCGGTGCGGCTTCCCAGCGGCTGCTCGAAGGGGGAGTCCACGAGGTGGACGTGGCGGCCGGCGCGGCGCACCAGCTTCGTCGCGGCCGCGTCCTCCGCGATCTCGGCGGCCAGCGCGCGGATGCCGCCATGGGCGTCCAGGAAGTCGCGCTGCCAGAGCATGCTCTTGCCCTGGGCGAAGCCGAGGCCGAGCGCCTCCCCCGTGTACTGCCAGCGGGCCTGGAGGGTGTTGAGGAAGGCGCACTCCACCTCGGCCCAGAAGTTGTCGGGCCGGCTGCCGAGGGGGGTGGAGCAGACGAGGCCCGTGTCCGGGCGCCAGGCCGCGAAGAGCTGCTCCACGTAGTCGGGCGGCATCAGCACGTTGGAATCCGCCAGGATGATCCAGTCGTGCCGCGCGGCGTCCCAGCCCTTGATGCAGTTGTTCAGCTTGGGATTGCCGCTGTGGCGGTTCTCCCCGATCAGCAGCCGGGCCTGGACCTGCGGGTGGGCCTCGATCAGGCGCTCCACCAGGGGGCGCACGGGGTCGTCGGCGCGGTCCAGGCAGAAGATCAGCTCGAAATTTCCGTGCTCCAGCGCGAAGCCGCTGGCCAGCGTCGCCTCGATATGCGGCTCCAGGCCGCAGACCGGGCGCACGATCGTCACCCCCTCCGCCCGCGCCGCGGGGCGGTGTCGTCGCCGCCGCAGCCGCGTGGCGGCCAGCGCGAGGCCCACGAGGTTGACGGCCGTGACCGCCGCGGCCGCCAGGAGGAGAAGGTTCATCGGGAGGTGTTCTATCCCGCGACGGCCGCGGCGGGGAGAGCATTCCGCAGCGCGCGCAGCAGGGCCTCGGCGCCGGCCTCCACCGTGCCGTCGTTGCGCACGGTCTCGACGGTCAGGCCGGCGGGCAGCGGGGCCTCGCGCGCGAGGCGGCGGGCGATGTCCTCCGCACCCTCGCGCCCGCGGGCAGCGAGGCGGGCGGAGAGGACCTCCGGAGAGGCGGTGATCTCCACCACCCGCAGCGGGAAGCGGGCGGCGGCGTCCGCCAGGGCGCGGCGGGAGAGGTTGGCCACCGCCGCGCGGCCTTTCGCCAGCGCCGTCTCCAGCGGGCCGGCCGGGATGCCGTAGAGCAGGCCGTGCGCCTCCCACCACAGGGCGAAGTGGCCGGTGTCCCGCCCGACGAGAAAGGCCTCGCGCGAGAGGGGGAGGTGGTCCTCCCCGCCGGCCTCGGCCGGGCGGGTGATGGCGCGGCGCAGAAAGGCCACGCGCGGGTCCCGCACCAGCGCGGCGCGGGCTGCCTCCATCAGCGTGTCCTTGCCGGCGCCGGAGGGGCCGACGACGGCGACCAGGGTGCCCCTCAAGCCGCTTCCCGCAGCGGCGCGACCTCCAGGATGCGGTCGGCCACGCGGTCGCGCACCTCGATGTCGTGGAAGATGCCCACCAGGGCGGCGCCGCGCGCCTTGGCCTCGCCGATCAGGGCGATCACCACCTCGCGGTTGGCGGCGTCCAGGCTCGCCGTCGGCTCGTCCAGCAGCATCACCGGGAAGTCCGCCGCGAAGCCGCGCGCGAGGTTCACGCGCTGCTGCTCGCCGCCGGAGAAGGTGGCGGGGGGCAGGCCGTGCAGGCGCTCCGGCAGGTTCAGGCGGCGCAACAGGGCGGCGGCGCGGGTGCGCGCCTCATCGGGGGCCACGCCGCGCGCGGTCAGGGGCTCCGCCACCACGTCGATCGTCGGCACGCGGGGGATGACGCGCAGGAACTGCGAGACGTAGCCCAGCGTGTCCCGGCGCAGCGCGATCACCGCGCGCGGAGGGGCGGTGGCGAGGTCCGTGGTCGTGCCGTCGCGCCCGCGGATGAGGATGCTGCCGGCATCCGCGCCGTAATTCCCTTGCAGCAGGCGCATCAGCGTGGACTTGCCGGCGCCGGAGGGACCGGCGAGGGCCACGCACTCGCCCGGCGCCACCTCCAGCGCCGCGTCGCGCAGCACGGGGATCTGCACCCCGCCGCGCAGGTGCAGGGTGAAGCCCTTGGCGACCCCTTCCGCCTTCAGTGCCCAGGTTGTCTGATCCGGGGTCATGCCGCGAGCACCGAGGAGACGAGGAGTTGCGTGTAGGGGTGGCGCGGGTCGTCCAGCACGCGGTCGGTCAAGCCTTCCTCCACCACGCGGCCCTGCCGCATCACCACCATCCGGTGGGCCAGCAGCCGCGCGGCCGCAATGTCATGGGTGACGAGGATCACGGCGATGCCGAGATCGGCCACCAGAGCACGGATCAGGTCCAGCAGCCGCGCCTGCACGGAGACGTCGAGGCCGCCCGTCGGCTCGTCCATGAAGACCAGGCGCGGGCGGGTGACGAGGGTGCGCGCGATCTGCAGGCGTTGGCGCATGCCGCCGGAGAAGAGGCGCGGCGCGTCGTCGATGCGGCTGCGGGGGATCTCCACCCGCTCCAGCCAGCGCGCCGCCTCCTCGCGGATGTTGCCGTAGTGGCGGTCGCCCACCGCCATCAGCCGCTCGCCGACATTGCCGCCGGCGGAGACGGCCATGCGCAACCCGTCGCGCGGGTCCTGGTGGACGAAGCCCCACTCCGTGCGCGCGAGACGGCGGCGCGCGGCCTCAGTCATCCCGTGCACGTCGCGCGTTGCGCCCTGGGGATCGCGGTAGGTCACGATCCCCGCATCCGGCCGCGTCTCTCCCGCCAGCACGCGCAGCAGGGTGGACTTGCCGGAGCCGGATTCACCGACGATCGCCAGGACCTCGCCGGGCCAGATGTCGATCGAGACGTCGTCCAGCGCCCGCACCGGCCCGAAGGAAAGGCGCAGGCCGCTCGCGGAAAGGATGGGTTCGTCACTCATTCCGCCGCCTCCTTCATCGCGGCTTGGCGGGTGCCGCAGTAATCCGTGTCGGAGCAGACGAACATCCGCCCGCCCCGGTCGTCCGTCACCACCTCATCCAGGTAGCTCTCGCCCGAGCCGCAGAGGGTGCAACGGCCATTCGCGCGCAGAGGCACGAAGGGATGGTCCTCGAAGTCCAGGCTTCGCACCGCCGTGTAGGGTGGCACGGCGTAGAGCCGCCGCTCGCGCCCGGCGCCGAAGAGCTGGAGCGCGGGGGACATGTGCATTTTCGGGTTGTCGAAGGAGGGGATGGGCGAGGGCGACATGAGGTAGCGCTCGCCCACCATGACCGGGTGGTCGTAGGAGGAGGCGACGCGGCCGTGCCGCGCGATATCCTCGTACAGCTTCACCTGCATCAGCCCATAATCCGCCAGCGCGTGCAGCCGGCGCGTCTCCGCGCGGCGCGGCTCCAGCCGGAACAGCGGCTCGGGCTGCGGCACCTGGTAGACCATCACCTGGCCTTCCCGCAGCGGCGTCTCGGGGATGCGGTGGCGGGTCTGGATCACCGTCGCCTCCGTCGTGCTCTCCGTGGTGCGCAGCCCCGGCGCCACGCGGGCGAAGAAGCGGCGGATGGAGACGGCGTTGGTGGTGTCGTCCGCGCCCTGGTCGATGACCTTCAGCGTGTCCTCCGGCCCGATCACCGCGGCCGTCACCTGGATGCCGCCGGTGCCCCAGCCATAGGGCAGCGGCATCTCGCGCGATCCGAAGGGCACCTGGAAGCCAGGCACGGCCACGGCCTTCAGCAGGGCGCGGCGGATCATCCGCTTCGTGCCCTCGTCCAGGTAGGCGAAGTTGTAGCCGCTCATTCCGCAGCCTCCTTGAAGGCCTGCGGTGCGGCGCGTTCCGCCTCCACCTGGGCGCGCATGGCGCGGACGGATTCCAGTTCGCTCTGGAAGTCCACGTAGTGCGGCAGCTTCAGGTGCTCGAGGAAGCCCGTGGCCTCGATGTTGTCGGAGTGGTTGAGGACGAACTCCTCGTCCTGCGCCGGCGCCGTGGCGTCCTCTCCCAGCTCCTCCGCCCGCAGGGCGCGATCCACAAGCGCCATGGACATGGCCCGCCGCTCCAGCCGCCCAAAGGTCAGGCCGTAGCCGCGCGTGAACTGCGGCGGCTCGCTGCGCGATCCCTTGAACTGGTTCACCATCTCGCACTCGGTGACCTCGATCTCGCCGATCTCGATCTCGAACCCCAGCTCCTCCGGCACGATGGAGACGGCGACGGATCCCTGCCGCAACTCGCCCACGAAGGGGTGGCTGTTGCCGTAGCCGCGCTGGGTGGAATAGGCCATGCCCAGCAGGAAACCCTCGTCGCCGCGCGCCAGCCGCTGCAGCCGCAGCGCGCGGGTGGCGGGGTAGGTGGTCGGCGTGCGCGTCACGTCCGCCGGCTCCTCCTCGCTCGCGACCTCGGGGGCCATCAGTCCCTCGCCCGCCAGCAGCCCGGTCACGCGCGGGAAGGCCGCGTCCTCGCCGGGCTCGGCCTCCTCGGACCGCGCCGGGGCATAGCCCTCGGCGGCCAGGGCGAAGTCCAGCAGGCGGTGCGTGTAGTCGAAGGTCGGGCCCAGCACCTGCCCGCCCGGCAGGTCCTTGTAGGTGGCGGAGACGCGCCGCCGCACGGCCATTGCGCCCGTGTCCACCGGCAGGCTCGCCGCGAAGCGCGGCAGGGTGGTGCGATAGGCGCGCAGCAGAAAAGCCGCCTCGATTCCGTCGCCCCGCGCCTGCTTCACCGCCAGCGCGCCAAGGCCGGGATCGTAGAGCGAGCCCTCCGACATGGCGCGGTCCACCGCCAGCGTCAGCTGCTCCGCCACCTGATCGGTGGTGAGCTCCGGCACGGAAGGATCGCCGCGCCGCTCCTCGTCCAGCCAGGCATGGGCGTTGGCGATGGCGGTCTCTCCGCCCTTCACCGCGACGTACATGGCCTCAGCCCTCCTCGATCGCTGTGCCGCGCGGCAGGGACGCGACGCGGTCCCCCGCGCAGAGGATGACGTCCACCCCGCGCGGGGAGAGCGCGCGGTTGGTCGCCCACCCCGCCAGGAAGCCATCCGGCGCGCCGGTGACGTGCAGGCGGTGCTCGTGCTCAATCCCCGGGCCGGTCAGGCGCCAGCCGGTGCCTTCCTCCAGCGCGGACACCTGCACGATCAGCGTGGCGGAGCGGTGCGGGTCCTCATCCGTGCCCACTTGCAGGGCGGAGAGCGCAGGCGGCGCGCCGACGGCGAGGACGAATTCGGCCTCGCCCGCGTCGTTCACCACCGGGCAGCCCGCGTGGAAGCGCGCCCACTCCGAAGCGTCCGCCCCGGCATCCAGCCACAGCGGCGTCTCGCCATCCGCCAGCGCCAGCAGCACGGCACCGGCCGCCGGGGAGAGCGGTGCGGGCGGGGCGGGTGGCGCGGAGAGGCGTTGCACCCGGCCCGGGCGGGCCATCGCTTCCAGAACGGCGCGGAAGGTGGACTGGGCGTCGGCGACCGGGTCGGCGAAGCCGGGCAGCAGGCCGGTCATCGGGTGGTCTCCATCGCCAGGAAGCGCACGCGGGTGGCGGCGGCGCGGCGGGCCTCCCGCTCGCGGGCTTCGGACTGCGCGGCGGCCAGCGGCTCCACCACGGCCGCCATCAGCGCCGGGCGGCGCGCCGGGTCCTGAAGCGCGGCGTCCAAAGCCGCCGCCAGTTCCGCCGCGCGGGCGTCACGACCCGCGAGGTAGGCGTGGCCCACCGTGCCGTCCGCCAGACGCACGGCGCAGCGGGTCACGGTCATCTCGCCGAGGTTGAAAGGCGCGCCGTCGCCGCCCGCCCGGCCGCGCACCATCACCAGGCCCGTTTCCGGGCCGCGAAGGCGGGTGTGGGGCGGAAGCGCGGGGGCATCCGCCAACCGCGCCTCGATCGCTACCGCGTTGGACTTGGCGAGAACGCCCATCCAGCGCTGGCGCTCGGTGTTGTCGGCCATCACGCCGCCTCCGCCACGGCCATTACGGCGGGGGACCAGCCGTCGGAATGGATCATCCGCCCCTCGCGCCACACGGCGCGCACCCGCGGCGGCGGGGCGCCGGCGGCCTCGGAGGTCTCCAGCAGCACCAGGTCGGCGCGCAGGCCCGGCGCGATGGCGCCACGGTCCGTCAGCCCCGCCGCGCGGGCCGGGTTCACCGTCAGCAGCGCGATCGCCTCGTGCAGGGGCAGCCGCCCTTCGCGAACCCAGGTGGCCACCGCCGGCAGCATGGCGCCCTGGTGGTAATCCGCCGCCAGCGCGTCCAGCAGCCCCGCCTCCATCACGAGGAGCGCGGTGATGTTCCCCGTCATGCTCCGGCCGCGCAGCGCGTTCGGCGCGCCCATCAGCGTGGCCATCCCCATCTCCCGCGCCGCGCGCGCGGCCTCGATCGTCACGGGGAACTCGGAGATCGTGGCGCCGAGCGAGTGCATCAGCGCCACCTTCTCCGGCGTGTCGTCGTCGTGCGAGGCGATGGGCAGGCCCTGCCCACGGGCCAGCTCCGTCACCGCCCGCGCAATCTCCCAGGCCGGCGGGGCGGCCATGCGGGCCTCGGCGCGCGCCCGCGCCTCCTCCTCCGTCCGGTTCTGCGTGCGGCTGTAATAGGCGACGTACTGCTCGACGTTGCGGTACTGCCCCTGCCCCGGCGTGTGATCGGTCAGGGAGACCATGTCCACCATCCCCCGCGCGATCAGGTCCCGCATCACGGGCTCCGCGCGCGCGTTCGTCACCTCGAAGCGGGCGTGAACGCGCAGGTCGGTGCGGGCGTGGCCGCGCAGCCGCGCCACCGCCTCCACCAGTTCCCCCGCCCGCTCCTCGCTCCGCAGCCCCTTCTTGCCCTCGGCGAAGGAGACGCCGGCATAAGCGGTGGTGACGCCGGAGGCCGCCAGGCGGGAATCCAGGTTCGCCACCGCGACATCCAGCGGGAAGGCGCAGTCCGGCCGCGGCTCCACCTCCTTCTCAATCATGTCCCCGTGCAGGTCCACGATCCCCGGCATCAGCGTCAGGGCCGCCGCCGGGCCCGCGCGCTCCACCACCTCGGCGATCGCCCCGCCCTCGATCCGCACGGCGCCGCGCGCCACCACGCGGTCCGGCAGGACCAGGCGGATTTCATCCAACCACATCGGGCATCTCTCCAAGATCAGCGGCATGCGCGTGGTCTACCGAGAGCTGCACCCGCTCCCCGGCCCAGACCGTTTCCGAGTAGGCGACCGGTACCCCGGCCAGATCGGCGTCCACCTTCCGCACCACCAGCACTGGCCAGCCCGCGGGCTGGTCCAGCAGCCGCGCCTCCTCGGCGTCCGGAAGGCGCGTCAGCACCGTGCTGCTCAGCCGCCGGTAGTCCGACACCCCGTAGGCCGCGAGCAGGGCGGTCACGCTCTCCACCCTCCCCCGCTCCTCACCCAGGCCGGGAAAGCGGCGCGCGGGGTAGTAGGAATCGGAGACGTTGATCGGCACCCCGTCCGCCAAGCCCAGCCGGCGGAGGTTGTGCACCGGCTCCTCCGGCGGCAGGCGCAGCGCCCGCGCCACCTCCGGCGAGGCCGGCAGCAGCGCCGCCCCGAGCGACCGCCCGGACGGCTCCCGCCCCTGACCCAGCAGATTCTCGGAGAAGCGCGTCCGCTCGGAGAGACGGTAGTCCAACACCGGCGCCGGCCGCACGTAGGTGCCGCTGCCCTGGCGCGTCTGCACCAGCCCCTGCGCCTCCAGCCCCGCCACCGCGCGCCGCACGCTGTGCCGGCCCACCGCGAAACGGATCATCAGCGCCGGCTCGGTCGGCAGCCGCTCGCCCGGGCCAGGACTCCCCGCACGGATCTCCGCCGCCAGGGTCGCCTCGACGTCGCGCCAGGAGGTGATGTTGTCGGGTGCTGTCATCTCGGTTCCTGGACACACCCTAGATTCATTCGGATGACTTGAGGAGGATGAATTGATGAAGGATTCAAGGCAGGGGCGGGGGCCGTCCTGTTGGCGCGGTCGGTGGCCAGGGAGAGGAAGGAGGAATTCTTCCTCTCCCCGGACCCCTCACCATCATCTTTTCCTAGTAGGTGGTTTTACCCTGCTGACGGTGCGCCTCGGGTCGATGACCCGAGGCGACTGCAAGGGCAGGAGGAGGCCGTCAGGCAGAGACACCGCTTCAGGACGGCGCTGCGGCAGCCAGGTGGGGGTCCAGGGGCCTCAGGCCCTTGGCGGGGGTTCCAGGGGGCAGCGCCCCCTGGTTCCAGACCGATGGGAATGAGAGGCGGGGGCGGCGTTTTAGTTCAGCTGTGCCCGCCATTCCTCGATCATCTCCCGCCCGCGTGCCGCGGCATCGCCGACAGGGACGAGTTCCAGGAAGCGGTCCATCGCCTCGATCGCCGCGCCCAGCTGGCCCAGGCGGGCGTTCATCACGGCGGCTTCCCGCCAGAGCGGGGCGGCATCGGGCGCCAGACGCAGCATGTCGCTGGTGCAGGCCAGGGCGCCGTCCAGATCGTTGGCCTGGAGGCGGCGAAGGCGGATGTTCGTCTGCAGGCGCAGCAGCACGGCGCGGCGGCTCATCGGGGCCAGCATGCCCGGGCGCAGTTCGGCCTCCGGGCCTTCGACGCGCTTGATGAGGGCGCGGAGTGCGGGCGCGGGCAGGGCCACGCCGCCGCCGAAGGGGTCCACCACCACGGAGCCGCGGCGGGTGGTGCCGTCGATGGCGATGAGGAAGTGGCCGGGGAAGTCGAGCCCGCGTGCCGCCCAGCCCGCCGCCTCCGCCGCGTGCAGCCAGAGCACGCCGATGGTCACGGGCAGTCCGCGCCGGCGCTCCGTCACCCGGATCAGGTTGGCGTTGCGCGGGTCGTCGTAGGTGTCACTGTCGCCGGCGTAGCCGCCCTCCTCGTGGATCACGCGGGCGAGCAGGGCGCGGCGCGCCTCCGCCTCCTCCGGGGCCGGGCCGGAGAGCACGGCGCGGACGAGGTCGGAGATGCGGTCGGCGGCGGCGTGCCAGTCAGCCTCCGGCGCGTCGATGCGGGCGAATTGCAGCGCCACGGCGGCCAGGTCCAGCTCGTCGTCCGGCAGCCGGCCGGCCGCCTCGATCGCGGCGCGCGCCTCGGCGACGGGATCCGGCATCAGGCCCCGCTGGCCGGGACCATGCGCCCCAGCGGCCGGCCGCCGAAGAGGTGGACGTGGAAGTGCGGAACCTCCTGCCCGCCTTCCGGCCCCATGTTCGTCAGGGCGCGGTAGCCCCGCGCCTCAAGCCCGAGCTCCTTCGCCACGCGGCCCACGGCGCGCCAGAAGCCGGCGATCTCGGCCTCGGAGGCGGAGGCGCTGAAATCGGCGAGGGAGACGTAGGCGCCGCGCGGGATCACCAGCACGTGCACGGGGGCCTGCGGGTTGATGTCGTGGAAAGCGACGGCGAACTCGTCCTCGTGCACGCGGCGGCTGGGGATCTCGCCGCGTAGGATGCGGGCGAAGATGTTCGTGTCGTCATACGGCGGCAGGCCGGTCGGGGGCATAGGTATATCCTGGCGCAATACTTGGTCTTTCCTGCGGCCATGCCGGGGATCGCGCAAGGGGTGGTCCGCGCGCGCCCGGGAGGGGAGGAGGGATTCTCCCCTTCCCGGTCCGGCCCCTCACCTTCCTATGTCAGGCAACCGCGGAATGTTGATCGGGCGGCCGCGTCGCCCGGTCCGGGACATGGCCGTCCGCCCCGCGAAATGGCGGCAGGGGAGGCCCGGAGAGGTGGGAACAGGGCCGGGGAGAGGCGCCTTTTCCACCCCGGTCCTTCAGCCCCGGCCGATGCGCCCGTCCAGCACCGGCGTCACGGGCCCGCGCGCCCGCAGGTGGTCCGCCACCACCTCCTCCAGCAGCGGCCCGTCGTCATAGGCCTCCAGCGCCTCGTTCCGCAGCACGCCGTAGCCGTCGCCGCCGGCGCGCAGGAAGTTGTTCGTCACCACGCGGTAGGCCCGGTCCGGGTCCAGCGGGCCCTCGGCCGTCCGCACCTCGCGCAGGCGCTGGCCGGGCGGGGCGGCGGGGTCGAAGGTCAGGCGCAGCCCGGCGATCTGGGGGAAGCGGCCGGCGGGCGCTGGCAGGCGGGAGAGGCCGTTCTCCAGCACCGCGCGCAGGGCGCCGCCACGGATCGTGAGGGTGGCCAGGGTGTTGCCGAAGGGCAGCACGGCCAGCACGTCGCCATAGGTCAGGGTGCCGGCGGGAAGGCCGGCCCGCAGGCCCCCGCCGTTGACGATCGCGATCTCCGCGCCGGGGGTGCGGGCGAGAACGGCCTCCGCCACAAGGCTGCCGAGGGCGCACTCGCCGTTCCGGCAGGGCTCGTTGGGGAAAGGGGCCTCCGCCCGGCCAGTGGGGCGGCGCCGCAGCTCGCCCAGCGGCCTCGCGTACTCCGCGACGATTGCCGAGACCTCCGGGTCCGCCGCCACCTCCGGGTCGATGGGGCGGACGGCGCCGGCATGCGCCGCCACGCGCCCGTCCGGGGCGAGGTCCAGGTCCAGTCGGCCGAGGTAGCGGCCGTGGCAGGCCACCTGGGTAATTCGCACGTCGCGGTCCCGCCCCTGCACGAGGGTGGGATGCGGCCCGACCGCGCCGGGCAGCCCGTCGGCGAGGAGGAGGTGGGAGTGGCCGCCGACGATCGCGTCGATCCCCGCCACCTCCGCCGCCAGCCGCCGGTCCAGCGCCAGGCCGAGATGGGAGAGGACGACCACGGTGCCGATCTCCCGGCGGCGCAGGTCGTGGACGGCGCGCTCGGCGGCCGCCAGCGGGTCAGTGAAGACGAGGTTGGGGCCGGGGGAGGAGGAGGTGGCCGTCTCGGTAGTGGTGAGGCCGACCACGCCGATCCGTGCGCCGCCCGATTCGAGGACCGCGGTGGCGGTGACGCGGTCCCGCAGCAGCGGCTCCGCGCGCGCGTCCAGGTTCGCCGAGAGCAGGGGGAAGGGCACGGCGGCGGCGTAGCGGGCCAGGGCCTCCGGCCCGTTGTCGAACTCGTGGTTCCCCAGCGCCATGGCGGCGGTGCCGACCGCGCGCTGCACCGCCGCCTCCGCCAGGCCGCGGTGGTGGGTGTAGAACAGGCTGCCCATGAACTGATCGCCCGCGTCCAGCAGGAAGGGCGCGCGCCCCTCCGCCAGCGCGGCGGCGCGGGCTTCGCGGATGGCGCCGGCCAGGCGGGCGGAGGTGCCGTTGCAGGGGCGCCCCTCGCGGCAGGCCGCGCCGCCCTCGGCCACGCCCTCGTGCCGGGAGTGGAAGTCGTTGAGATGCACCAGCGCGATCCGCGCCCCCTCCGCAGCGGGAGCGCGGCGGATGGCCGGGGCGGCCAGGGCGGCCGACAGCGGCAGGGTGGCCGCGGCGCGCAGCAGCGCGCGGCGGGGCAGGAATGGGGTGGGATCGTGCCGCATGATCGCCCTTTTCGGCCGGTACTCCCGTCCGGCCCTCCTTCTGGGATGCCGGGGTTCTAGCGCCGTCGCGCCGCGGTGCGGAATGGGCCTTGCACAGGACCGTTCGCGGGTTCAAACGGCCCGCAACGGCCGCCCGCCCGCCGGGACCACCCTGTCGCGGGAAGGCCGGCGATCGCGCCGCGCATCACGCGCGGCCCCGCCCGCGCGCGGCCCGCGCGGATGCTGTCTTGCCCCTCTCGCCGGGGGCGGAGCGGGAAACCTATGCCGGTTTACCTGCCGATCGCCGAAATGTCGGTCGATGCCGGGCTGCTGCTCGGCATCGGCCTCGGCGTGGGCTGGCTCTCCGGCCTGTTCGGGGTGGGCGGCGGCTTCCTGCTTACCCCGCTGCTCATCCTCATCGGCATCCCCGCCCCGGTCGCCGTGGCGTCGGGGGCGAACCAGACGCTCGGCGCCTCCGTCTCCGGCCTCATCGCCCAGTGGCGGCGCGGCAACGTGGATGCGCGGATGGGGATGGTGCTGCTGGTGGCCGGGCTCGCGGGCTCCTTCGCCGGCACGCAGCTCTTCGTGCTGCTGCGGCGGCTGGGGCAGGTCGATCTCGCCGTCTCGCTCTTCTACGTCGTCGTGCTGGGAACCGTGGGCGCGCTCATGGTGCGGGAGAGCGTGCGCGCCATCTTCCGCCGGCGCCGCGCGGCGCCGGCGCGCACGCACCAGCACTCCTGGCTGCACGGGCTGCCCTTCAAGATGCGGTTCCGCCAGTCCCGCCTCTACATCTCCGTCATCCCGCCGATGCTGGTAGGGTTCGGGATCGGCATCCTCTCCGCCATCATGGGCGTGGGCGGCGGCTTCATGCTGGTGCCGGCGATGATCTACGTGCTGGGCATGCCGACCGGCACGACGATCGGGACCAGCCTGTTCCAGGTGACCTTCGTCTCCGCCAATGTCACCCTGCTCCAGGCCCTCCAGACCGGCTCGGTGGACGTGGTGCTGACGCTGCTGCTGCTGGCGGGCGGCGTGGCGGGCGCCCAGTTCGGCGCGGCCATGGGCACGAAGCTGCGCGGCGAGGAGACGCGGGCGCTGCTCGGGTTGCTGGTGCTGTCGGTGGCCCTCAGCCTGCTGGTGGCGCTGGTCCGCACGCCGGGCAGCCTCTACCTCCTCGGCCCCGCGACTTGAGAAGGGGCGGGGTGAGAGGAGCGGCGTCGGCGGCGCTGCTGGCCCTTCTCCTCCTAACCGCGCCGGCGCGCGCCCAGCGCGAGGGCCAGCCCGCCCCGCCGCCCCAGGCGAGGCCAGAGCTAGCGGGCCCGGCGCTGGCGGCCGAGATCGCCCAGCCCCGCATCGCTGTGGACACCGCCTTCACGGGCGCCGACCTGCTGGTCTTCGGCGCTACGGACCGGCTGCTGGGGCCGGCGGGGGACAACGTGGTGGTGCTCGGCCTCGGCGCCCCGCGGGACGTGGTGGTGCGGCGGCGGGTCCGGCGCGTGGGAATCTGGGTCAACGGCCCCTCCGCCCGTTTCCGCGAGGTGCCGAGCTACTACGCCCTGGCCGCCAGCGCCCCGGTGGCCGGGCTGCTGGACGAGCCGGCGCGGCGGGAGCGGCGGCTGGGGCTGGAGGTGATGACCGCCCGCCTGCCCGGCCCGCGGGACCCGGCCTTCCGACAGGCGCTGATCGATCTCAAGCACGCCTCCGGCGCGTGGAACGAGGAGGCGAGCCCGGTGGAGGTCTCCGGCGGCCGGCTCTTCCACGCGCGCCTCCCCCTGCCCTCCACCATCGCCACGGGGGATTATGTGGTGCAGGTGATGCTGGTCCGGGCCAACCGGATCATCGCGCGGCAGGAGCTCTCCTTCCGGGTGGACCGGGTGGGGGCCACGGCGCGGATCGCCGACTTCTCCCGCGGGCAGCCCCTGCTCTACGGCCTGGCCTGCGTCGTCCTGGCCGCCTTGGCCGGGTGGCTGGGGAGTGTGGTATTCCGCCGGGGCTAGGGCGGACCGCGCCGGGCGGCATCGCCCGGAAGCGCGAATTCGCGCCTCGAACAACAGTCCCGAGGGGTTTTCCATGCCGCAGGACCGCGTCTTCCTCGTCGTGGTGGACGACAGCCCGGAGCGGGCGGTGGCGCTGCGCTACGCCTGCCTGCGCGTGCGCAAGTCCGGCGGGCGCGTGGCGCTGCTGCGCGTGACGGAGCCGCCGGAGCTGCAGGAATGGGCGGGGGTGGGCGCGCTGATGCAGGAGGAGCGGCGGCAGGAGGCCGAGCAGCTCCTCTCCGCGCTCGCCGCCCAGGTGCAGGAGATCACGGGCGGGCTGCCCCTGCTGCTGATCCGCGAGGGCGACGCGGTGGAGGAGGTGCTGGCCGTGCTGGCGGAGGACCCCCGCATCTCCATCCTCGTGCTGGCCACCGCGACGGAGGGCGGGCCGGGGCCGCTGGTGACGGCGCTTGCGGGCCGGCAGGCCGGCCAGCTGCGCTGCCCGATGACGATCGTGCCGGGCGGGCTGGCCGATGCGGAGCTGGACCGGGTCACCTAACAGGATGACGGGAGCGGGCGGCGCCGGTGAGGGCCGCCGCCACTGCACCCCACCGCTGCGCCGATCGCCGTTGCAGCCCGCCCCGCCCTGCCCCACATGCCCCGCCGGACGGCGGAGGAACCGCCGCAGAGGAATTCCCGCATGTTCATCGAGACCGAGGCGACCCCGAACCCCGCCACCCTGAAGTTCCTCCCCGGCCAGGACGTGATGGGGCCGCGCGGCACCGCCGACTTCACCGGCCCCGAGGCCGCCGCCCGCTCCCCCCTCGCCGCCCGGCTCTTCGAGCTGGACGGGGTCGCGCGGATCTTCCTCGGCGCGGATTTCGTCACCGTCACCAAGACCAACGAGGCGGACTGGGCGGACCTGCGCCCGCAGGTGCTCGGCGCCGTGATGGAGCATTTCATGGCCGGCCGCCCGGTGATGGCGGGCGACGAGGCCGAGGAGATGGCGGAGGACACCGACCCCGCCGATGCCGAGGTGGTGGCCCAGATCAAGGAGCTGCTGGACACCCGCGTGCGCCCGGCCGTGGCCGGCGACGGCGGCGACATCGTGTTCCGCGGCTTCCGGGACGGCATCGTGCGGCTGCACATGCAGGGCGCCTGCTCCGGCTGCCCCTCCTCCCGCGCCACGCTGAAGCACGGGGTGGAGAACATGCTGCGCCACTACGTGCCGGAAGTGGTTGCCGTGGAGCAGGTCGAGGCCTGAGCCCGGTCCAGATCACGGCCGGCTTAATTCACAACCGGGATGACGGCGATCCCCGGCGGGGATTGGCCGCCCTGCCCGGGCCGGCCCATCATGCCGGGCAAGGAGACCCTTCCATGCCCGACACCCACATGCCCGACACCCACATGTCCGCCCCCGGCACCCCCCTGGACGACGCGGCGCTGGACCGCCTGTTCCGCACGGCGCGCACCGCCAATGCCTGGCAGGACCGGCCGGTGACGGACGAGACGCTGCGCGAGCTCTACGGCCTCGTCGCCCTCGGCCCCACCAGCGCCAACCAGTCCCCCGGCCGCTTCGTCTTCGTCCGTAGCCCGGAGGGGAAGGAGAAGCTTCTCCCCACCATCTCCGCGGGGAACCAGGATAAGACGCGGACCGCCCCGGTAACGGTGATCGTCGCCTTCGACCCGCAGTTCTACGAGCACCTGCCGCGCCTGTTCCCGCACGCCGACGCGCGGTCCTGGTTCACGGGGAACGCGGCCTTCGCCGAGCGCAGCGCCTTCATGAACTCCACCATGCAGGCCGCCTACCTCATCCTCGCCGCTCGCGCGCTGGGGCTGGATACCGGGCCGATGGCCGGGTTCGACTCCAAGAAGGTGGACGAGCTCTTCCTCGGCGAGAGCGGGTGGAAGTCCACCATGCTCATCAACCTCGGCTACGGCGACCACTCCAAGACCTTCGGCCGCCTGCCGCGCCTGGGCTTCGACGAGGCCGCCTCCCTGGCCTGACGGGCGCGGCACCCGTCGCCCGGAAAAGAGGAGGGGCTTCCCGGGCAGGGGGAGGAAGAATTCCTTTACCCCCTCCCGGAGGCCACAACCTCTGCGCGTTTTCCGCGCTTGACCCGTTCGGATGACCAGGGCATTCGGCCCTGTCACCGCCGGGACGTTTCGACATGCTAGCGCTCCGCGTCATTCCCTGCCTGGACGTGAAGGACGGGCGCGTCGTGAAGGGCGTGAACTTCGTCTCCCTGCGCGACGCCGGCGATCCGGTGGAGCAGGCCCGCGCCTACGACCGGGAAGGGGCGGACGAGGTCACCTTCCTCGACATCGGCGCCACCCACGAGAATCGCGGGACCATGCTGGATGTTGTTTCGCGCACGGCGGCGGAGGTGTTCATTCCCCTGACCGTCGGCGGCGGGGTCCGCAGCGTGGAGGACATGCGCGCGCTTCTTCTGGCCGGTGCCGACAAGGTCTCCGTCAACTCCGCCGCCCTGGCCGATCCGGACCTCGTCCGGCGCGGGGCGGAGGCCTTCGGCAGCCAGGCGATCGTGGTGGCGGTGGACGCCCGCCGCGTGGCGCCGGGCCGGTGGGAGATCTTCACCCATGGCGGGCGCCGGGAGACGGGGGTGGACGCGGTGGACTGGGCTCGGCGGGTGGAAAGCCTCGGCGCCGGAGAGATCCTGCTGACCTCCATGGATCGGGACGGCACGGGCGAGGGCTTCGACCTGGAGCTGCTGCGGGCCGTGCGCGCCGCCGTGCGCCTGCCCCTCGTCGCCTCGGGCGGTGTCGGCCGGCTGGACCATTTCGTGGCGGGCGCGGCGGCCGGTGCGACGGGGCTGCTCGCCGCCAGCGTGTTCCACTACGGGCAGTTCCGGATCGCGGAGGCGAAGGCGGCGCTGGCGGAAGCCGGCTGGCCCATCCGCCCTGTGCCCGAGGCGAGGGAGGCGGCCTGATGGCGAAGAGAGCAGGTAAGGCCGCGGGCGGGAACGCATCGCCGGGCAAGGCGGCCCGCCCGGCCTCCCCTCCGGCGAAGCAGGCAGCCGCCGCTCCGGCCAGGAAGGGACCGAAGCTGAAGCCCGCGAAGTGGAAGGACCACCCGCGCGCGGCGCAGCCCCTGCCCGTTCCGCAGGACCTGGCCGATTCCCCCATCGCGGCCGATGCGCGCGCGCCCAAGCGGGTGCGCCGCGCCGAATCGCGCCACCTGGCGCCGCTGGACCCCGGCGAGGGTGTGGCCGAGGCGGCGGTGCTGGACCGGCTGTGGGAAACGGTGGAGGAACGCCGCCTCTCCGGCGACACCACCACCTCCCACTCCGCCCGTCTGCTGGCCCGCGGCACAGCGAAAGTGGCCCAGAAGCTCGGCGAGGAGGCGGTGGAGACCGTGATCGAGGCCATGGCCGGCAACCGCCGCGCCCTGATCGGCGAGAGCGCGGATCTGCTCTACCACCTCATCGTCACCTGGGTGGATGCCGGCATCCGGCCGGAGGACGTCTGGGCGGAACTGGTCCGGCGCGAGGGCATCAGCGGCATCGCCGAGAAGGCGGCGCGCCAGAATCTCTCCTCGGCCGGCGTCGTGAGGGCCGGGGAGACGACGAAGCTGCCCTGAGGGCGTGCCTGTCGCCCCAGGGAGGCTCTGCCTCCCTGGACCCTCCGCCAGGAGGCTGAGCCTCCTGGACCTGCATCGGGCTGTCGCGGATACGATGATCGAAGGGCGGCACCAGAGGCTTTTCAGCACCGTGTCGGCCCGGCCGCCGTGTCAGTCGCCTGAGGTCATCGACCTCAGGCGCGCCCCCAGCAAAACGTCCCGCGGCAGCCTTTCAGAAAAAGATGAGAGGGGGTCCAGGGGGAGAGAATTCTTTCTCTCCCCCTGGGGCCACCGGCGCTTCCTAAGCCGGCCCGCGTTCCGCTCCGCGCCTCTTGTCATCCCCTCACGCTTGCGCCCGGTCTCGCCGCCCCTGATCTTCCCCCCGCCGCGAGGAGAACGCCATGCCGGACGACCTGACGCCTGCCCCTGCCGGGGCGGAGGGGATGCGGAGCGCGCTGCTGGCCGAGGGCGAGGCGGCGCTGGCGCGGCTGGCGCCGGCGCTTCCGCCCTCCGCCGGGGCGCTGCTGCGCGGCCTGGGCGCCGCCCTGCCACTGGAGGAGCTGGCGGGGATGGCGCCGGAGGCGCTGGCGGGCTGGGCGGCCTCGCTCTTCGGCGTGGCGGCGGCGCGGCGGCCGGGGGAGGTGTCGCTGCGGCTGACCCCGCCGGCGGGCGGCATGGGCGCGGGGGCGGTGGCGGAGATCGCGACCGAGGACATGCCCTTCCTCGTGGACAGCGCGCTGGCGGCGATCACCCTGTCGGGCCGCAGTGTGCGGCGGCTGCTGCACCCCATCCTGTCGGTGCGGCGCGGGGCGGATGGCGGGGTGGTCTCGATCGGGCCGGCGGTGCCGGGAGAGCCGAACGAGAGCGTGATGCGGATCGAGATCGCGCCGCACGGCAGCGGGCGCGGCGCGCCGGCGGACTGGCCGGCGGTGGAGGCGGCGCTGCGCGGGGCCCTGGCCGAGGTGCGGCAGGCCGTGGGCGATTTCGGCCCGATGCTGGAGCGGCTGCGGGCCGCGGAAGGGGAAGTGGCCGGGGCGCCGGAGGGGGAGGAGGCGGCCGCCTTCCTGCGCTGGCTGGCGGAGGACAACTTCGTCCTGCTCGGGCACCGGCTGCTGCGGATCTCGGCCGATGGCGGCGCCATCTCGCCCGAGGAAGGGCTGGGGCTGCTGCGCGATCCGACCGTGGTTCCCTTCGACGCGCTCCGGAACCTGTCCGCGGTGCCGGTGGCGGTGCGCCACTCCCTCACCGAGGCGGCGGCGCTGACGGTGGCCAAGGGCAACCTGCGCATGCGCGTGCACCGGCCCAGCCACGCGGACGTGGTGGCCACGCGGATCCTGGCGCCGGACGGAAGCGTGGCGGGGATCCGGCTCTTCATGGGGCTCTTCGCGGCCACGGCCTACAACCGCAACCCGCGCGGCATTCCCTGGCTGAAGTCGAAGGTGGCGCGCATCCTCGCGGCATCGGGCGCGGCGCCGGAGAGCCACGACGCGCGGGCCTTCCAGTCCATCCTCGACACCTGGCCGCGCGACGAGCTGTTCCAGGCGAGCGAGGCGGAGATCCTGGCGGGCGCGCGGCGGGCGCTGGACCTGACCATCCGCCCGCGGCCGGCGCTGGTGGTGCGGCGGGACAGCTTCGGCCGCTACGTCTCCGCCATCGCCTGGTTCCCGCGCGAGGTCTTCGACACGCGGCTGCGGGAGAGGGTGGCGCGGCTGCTGGCAGCGGCTTTCGGCGGGCGGCTCTCCGCCTTCTACATCGCCATCTCCGACACGCCGCTGGCGCGGGTGCACTACGTGATCGGCACCGATCCCGGCGCGCCGGTGGAGGTGGACGTGGCCGCGCTGGAAGCGGCGGTGGCGCAGGCCTCGCGCGGCTTCCCGGAGGCGCTGGCGGGCGCGCTGACCGAGGCCTCCGGCGAGGCAGAGGGCGCGCGGCTGGCGGCGCGCTGGGCGGAGGCCTTCCCCGCCGCCTACACGGAGGCGATGACGCCCGCGCAGGCGGTGGCGGATTTGCGGCTGGCCGAGGCGGCGCTGGCGGCAGGACGGCCGGTGGCGGACGTTTCCCACATCCCAGGCGAGGGGCCGCGCCGGCTGATGCTGCGGCTGGCGAATCCGGGCGGGCCGCTGCCGCTGGCCGATGCCCTGCCGCTGTTCGAGAGCCTGGACCTGCGCGCGATCGAGGAGCAGCCCTGGCGGCTCTCTCCCGCGGGCGGCGCGCCGGTGGTGCTGCACCTTTTCGCGCTGGAGGCGGGGACCGAGGCGCCGGAGGACCGATTCGACGAGCTTCTGGGCGCCCTCTCCGCCCTGCTGGAGCACCGGGCGGAGGCGGACGGGTTCAACCGGCTGGTGCTGCGCGCCGGGCTGGAGTGGCGGGAGGCCTGGCTCATCCGCGCCCTGTTCCGCTGGTGCAAGCAGGTGGGCTTCGCCTTCCCTCAGCCGGCGGTGGAGGCGGCGCTGGCCGCGAACCCGGGGGCGGCGCGGCTGCTGATCTCGCTGTTCCAGGCCCGCTTCGACCCGGACGGGGCGAGCCAGGAGGCGGAGTCCCAGGCCCGGGCCGGGTGGACGGCGCTGATGGAGGGGGTGGCGGACCCGGATGCGGACCGCATTCTCTCGCGTCTCCGCACCGCGCTGGATGCGGTGGTCCGCACCAACTACTTCCAGGGCAAGGACTACCTCTCCCTCAAGATCGAGAGCGCGCGGGCGGGCGAGATGCCCGATCCCCGGCCCTGGCGGGAGATCTTCGTCTCCGCCATGCACATGGAGGGCTGCCATCTGCGCGCCGGGCCGGTGGCGCGCGGCGGTATCCGCTGGTCCGACCGGCGGGAGGATTTCCGCACGGAGATCCTCGGCCTGATGAAGGCGCAGCGGCTGAAGAACGTGATCATCGTGCCCACCGGCGCGAAGGGCGGCTTCATCCTGAAGGGCACGGTGCCGCCGCCGAGCGAGCGCGAGGCCTTCATGGCCGCGGGCGTCGCCGCCTACAAAACCCTGATCCGCGCCATGCTCGACGTGACGGACAACCTCGGCGCCGATGGCGGCATCATCCCGCCGGACCGCGTGGTGCGGCTGGACGGGGACGATCCCTACATCGTGGCGGCGGCGGATAAGGGCACGGCCACCTTCTCCGACATCGCGAACGCGCTCTCCATCGAGTACGGCTTCTGGCTCGGCGACGCCTACGCCTCCGGCGGCTCGGCGGGCTACGACCACAAGGAGATGGGCATCACCGCCCGCGGCGCCTGGGTAATGGTGGCCCGCCACTTCGCGGAGATGGGGCGCGACATCCAGGCGGAACCCTTCACCTGCGTCGGCGTGGGCGACATGTCCGGCGACGTGTTCGGGAACGGGCTGCTGATCTCGCGGAAGACGCGGTTGCTGGCGGCCTTCGACCACCGCCACATCTTCCTCGACCCCGATCCGGACATGGAGGCCTCCTTCAACGAGCGGGAGCGGCTGTTCGGGCTGCCGCGCTCCTCCTGGGAGGACTACGACAAGGCCCTGATCAGCGCGGGCGGCGGGGTCTTCCCGCGCAACGCGAAGACCATCCCGCTCTCGCACCAGGCGCGGGCGCTGCTGGGGATCGAGGCGGAGCGCGCGGAGCCTGCGGCCGTGATGCGCGCCATCCTGAAGGCGGAGGTGGACCTGCTCTACTTCGGCGGCATCGGCACCTACGTGAAGGCGGCCACCGAGAGCCAGGCGGAGGCGGGCGACCGCGCCAACGACGCGCTGCGCGTGGACGGGCGGGAGATCCGGGCGAAGGTGATCGGGGAGGGCGCGAACCTCGCCGTGACCCAGGCCGGGCGGATCGAGGCGGCGCGCCTTGGCAACAACGGGGCGGGCGTGGCGATCGACACGGACGCGCTGGACAACTCCGCGGGCGTTTCCACCTCCGACCATGAGGTGAACATCAAGATCCTGCTGGCCGCCGCCGAGCGCAACGGCGCGCTGACCCGGCCGCAGCGGGACGCGCTGCTGGAATCCATGACGGACGAGGTGGCCGCGCTGGTGCTGGCGGACAACGCCGCGCAGTTCGCCGCCCTGACCCTGGAAGGGGCGGCGGGGACGGAGGCGCTGCCGGCGCAGGCGGCGCTGATGACCCGGCTGGAGGCGGAAGGGCTGCTGGACCGCGCCGTGCTCGGCCTGCCGACGGCAGCGCAGATGGCGGAGCGGATCGGCTCCGGCGACGCGCTGACGCGGCCGGAGATCGCGGCGCTGCTGCCGGTGGCGAAACTCTGGCTGACGGACGCGGTCGAGGACGGGACGCTCGCCGACGACCCGGCCTTCCTGCCCCTGCTGCGGAGCTACTTCCCGCAGGCCCTGCAGGAGCGCTTCCCGGAGCTGATCGAAGGGCACCAGCTCAGGCGGAATCTCGTCGCCACCTTGCTGGCGAACGCGGCGGCGAACCGCCTGGGCCCGGCCGGCCTCTCCCGCCTGGCGGAGGGCGACCCGGCGGCGGTGGCGCGGGCGGCCTGGCTGGCGGACCGCCTCTTCGGGATCGGCGCGGCGGCGGATGCGCTGGACCTCGTCGCCCCCGAGGCGCGGCGCACGGCCCTGCCGGCGCTCCGCCGCCTGCACGAGGAGGCCGCGCGCGCCCTGCTGGACGACACCGCCCCGCTGGCCGAGGCCGAGGCGCGGCTGCGGCCGGGCATCGCCGCGCTGATCGAGGCCGTGCCCGTGCCGGAGGGGAGCGGCCTTCCGGAGGCGGCGGCGCGGCTGGTGGCGGGGGCGGGCTCGCTCTCGGCCGCCATCGGCGTCGTGCGGCTGGCCGAGGCGGCGGGCGTCGCCCCCTCCGACGCGGCCGGCGCGTGGGACGCCGCGGGGCGCGACTTCGGGCTGGAGGCCCTGCGCGCCGCCGCCCGCGCGGCCCCGGCCCCCGGCGCCTTCGGCCCGCGCGCCCGCGCGGCGCTGCTGGAGGACCTGGGCGCCTTGCAGATGCGCCTGGCCCGCGCCACCCTCTCCGGCGCAGCGCCGAAGCCGCCGGAGGCGGTCCTGCGCATGGTGCGGGAGGCGGCGGGTTCGGGCGAGCTGGCGGCCGTCTCGGTCGCGCTGCGCACCCTGTCCACCGCCACTCATGCCGGGGCAGCCCGTACCGGGACAACGGAGGCCGCTTGAACCGCCGCGAATTCGCCTGGGCCCTCTACGACTGGGCGAACAGCGCCTTCCCCACCGTGGTCACCACCTTCGTCATCGCCACCTGGTTCGCGCAAGCGGTGGCGGGGGACCCGGTGGCGGGGCAGGCGCAGTGGGGGTGGATGCAGACCGGCGCCGGCATCGCCATCGCCCTCCTCTCCCCCGTGCTCGGCGCCGTGGCCGATGCGGGCGGGCGGCGGCGGCTGATGCTGGCGATCTGCACCCTCGCCACCGCGGCGCTGACCGCCGCCCTCTGGTTCGCCCACCCCGCCCCCGCCTGGGCGGGCTACGTGCTGCTCTGCGTCGGGCTGGCGACGGTGACCTTCGAGGTCGGCACGGTGTTCTACAACTCCATGCTCCCCGACGTGGCCGCGCCGTCCCGCATGGGCCGCCTCTCCGGCCTCGCCTGGGGGATGGGCTACGCGGGCGGGCTGGCCTGCCTTCTCGTCTGCCTCTTCGGCCTCATCCGCCCGGACCCCGCCCCCTTCGGCCTGGACCGCGCGGCCGGCGAGCCGATCCGCGCCACCGCCCTCCTCGTCGGCGCCTGGATCCTCGCCTTCGGCTGGCCCGTCCTGGTGGCCATGCCCGACCCGCGCGGCCCCCGCCCGGGCCTGGGCGCCGCCGCCCGCGCCGGCCTGCGGGAGATCGCGGCCGTGCTGCGCGCCCTGCCCGCCCGCCCGAACATGCTGCGCTTCCTCCTCGCCCGGCTGTTCTACACGGACGGGCTGAACACCCTCTTCGCCTTCGGTGCCATCTTCGCCGCCGGCGTCCACGGCATGTCCTTCCAGGACGTGCTGCTCTTCGGGATCGCCATGAACGTCTCCGCCGGGCTCGGCGCCGCCCTGTCCGGGCTGGTGGAGGATCGCGTCGGCTCCAAGCGCATGGTGCTCGCCTCCCTGTGCTGCCTCGTCATCCTCGGCACGGCGATCGTGCTGGCGGAGGGCGTGACCCTGTTCTGGGGCCTCTCCCTCCTCCTCGGCCTTTTCTTCGGCCCGGCCCAGGCCGCCTCCCGCACCCTCATGGCCCGCCTCGCCCCGCCGGAGGAGATGGCGGCCCATTTCGGCCTCTTCGCCCTCTCCGGCCGCATCACCGGCTTCCTCGGCCCCGCCGTGCTGGCCGCCGTGACGCAGGCCAGCGGCAGCCAGCGCGCGGGGATCGCGACGACGGCCGCTTTCATGGCGATCGGCGCGGTGCTGCTGGCGGGCGTGCGGGAGAACGGCGCGGCGCGGTCCTGAGCCGGTGCGCGGGCGGCCCCAAGGGGCGCCGCCCCTTGGATCCCCGCCGGGGAGCCGGCGGGCTCCCCGGACCCCGCGTCCGGGCTGCCGCGGGCGCGATGCCCAAAGGGCACCCCGATCCCACCGCGACGGTCCTGCGCTGTCGGTCGCCTCGGGGCCAGGCCCCGAGGCGTGGGTCAGTGAAGCCGGGGCCAAACCGCTAGAAGAAGATGATGGTGGGAGGTCCGGAGGGAGGAAGAATTCCTTCTTCCTCCCTCTGGCCACGGCGGGCCGGCGAAGGGCGAGGAAGAGAGGGCTCTTCCAGTGCCCGGGACGTTCCGGAAAGGGAGGACTGGCATGCCCGGCTATCTCTGGATCGCCCTTGGCGGTGCCATCGGCAGCGTGGCGCGGGGCTGGTTCAGCACCGCCGCGGCGCGCTGGTGGGGGGCGGGGTTCCCCTGGGGCACGGTGGCCATCAACGTCGGCGGGTCGTTCCTGATCGGCCTCCTCGCGGCCCTCACCGCGCCGGGCGGGCGCTACGGGGGAAACGCCGACCTGCGCGCCTTCGTCATGGTGGGGCTCTGCGGCGGCTTCACCACCTTTTCCTCCTTCAGCCTGCAGACGCTGGAGCTGCTGAGGGAGGGGCGGGTCCTGGCGGCGCTGGGGAACGTCGCGGGCTCCGTGCTGCTCTGCCTGGCGGCGACGGCGGCGGGCTATGCGCTCGCGGCACCGCCCGTTCCCCCGCCGGGGATGGTGGTGATGGCGGGCGACTCGGACCTGCCCTCGTCCCGGCCGCCCACCAAGCGCTGAGGACCTCTTGCGGCACCGGGGCCTGCACGCGGCGCCTCGGCGGCCGCCCGGGCCAGGGTCGGCCCCTGGTGACAGGCTGGTCGAAGCCCGCATCCGCCTCTCCGCGCGCCCGCTCGGAACCGCAGCGAGGGGCGGGCCGGGCCCGGGGCGGAAATGGGCTCTCCCCCGCCCCTTGGCGATCCGGGCGCCCGCGCAAACAATGGTGGGATGACGATGGAACGACGGACCCGGGGCTGGACCCTGCACCGCGGCGGGCGCGGCACGCCGGCGGAGGTGCTGCGCAAGCTGACGCGCGCAATCATGGGCGTCTGCCTCTGGGACCCGGAGGAGGAGGGCATCTCCTGGGCGCTGGGCGACATGCGCTTCCTCACCGTCTCGGCGATGCTGCCGGGCATGGCGGAAGCGGCCTACGCCCAGGTCTTCTCCGCCCCCTTCGCCAGCAGCGCGGTGGAGGTGGCCTCCGGCCGCTTTGCCGCGCGCGGCGCCTTCTCCAAGCTCCCCGTCTCGGCCCGCAAGCGCGCCGCGGTGCTGAAGGATCTCGGCCTCACCTTGCCGCCCCATGGCCGGGAGGACTGGTCGCGCGACCTGCCCCCGCTGGACGAGGCCGGCTGCGCCTCCCTCGCCCGCACTGTGCTGGAAGCGCTGACGGGCGCCTTCGGCTGGACCCCGGAAATTCCCCTCCAGGCCTCCGTGATCCACGAGACGGCGCTGGGCGAGACGGAGGCCTTCATGGAGGGGCTGCGGCCCATCCACGTGGAGGGCCTGCTGCGCGAGGCCGGGCTGGAGATCGTGGAGGGCGAGCCGGAGGACGAGGATTCCGCCCCCGCCTTCCTGGTGCAGCACGGCGCCCCCCTGCCCTTCCAGGTGGAGCTGACCGACCCGGTGGAGGAGGAGGACCCGCCGGCGCTGGCCTGGCACTACGGCACCATCGTCTTCTCCCTCGCCATCAACGTGGAGGAAGGGGACGCCCTGGCCCTGGCACTGGCCCTGCACGCCCTGACCCGCTGGGCGCGGGTGGAGCTGCCGGAGGAAAAGCGCGTGGTCGTCTCCCGCCTCGACGGCGTGGAGGGCGTCACCCCCGAGGGCCTGCGCGCCATGCTGGACCGCTGGCTGGAGGAGCTGACCGCCGTTCGCAGCCGCCTGGAGCAGGGTCCGCAGGAGATGCGGGACGAGGAGGATTAGGACGCGGCCGGACGGAGCGGGGACACCGCCCGCGCGTTAAGCCGGGGCGGCATACCGGAGCGCTGGCATGGCCTACATCCTCGCGGCGATCGCGGGCGTCCTCAACATGCTGCAGTCCGGCAGCAACGCCACGCTGAACGAGAGGCTCGGGGCCGGCTCGGTCGTGCCCGCCCTCGTCGTCTACCTCGTCGGCATCCTCGGCGTCCTCGCCGCCGCCCCCTTCATCGGCAGGCCCGCGGACGGCCTGCTCCGCCACGCCGGCACCGTGCCCTGGTGGGGCTGGATCGGCGGGCTGCTCGGCGCCTTCTACGTCGTCGTCACCCTCACCCAGGCAAAGGCCATGGGCGCCGGCCCCTTCACGGCCGTGACGCTGACCGCGGCCATCGTCACCAGCCTCGTGCTGGACCATTTCGGCCTGCTGGGCTTCGAGGTGCACCCGGCCTCCGCCCTGCGCCTCCTCGGGGGGGCGCTGATGGTGGCGGGGGTGGTGCTCGTCGCCAGGTTCTGAACGGCCGGAGGTCCGGGCACCGATCGCCGCGGCCGCTCGACAAATCCTCGGGCCAGCGGCCGGACCGCAACCCCGGCCGCCTCACGCCGTCAGGCCTCCGCCCTGGTCTTTCGCTGGGCCTCCGTGGCCGGAGGGAGGAAGAAGGAATTCTTCCTCCCTCCGGACCTCCCGCCATCATCTTCTTCTTCGAACTGGTCTCGCTTCGCTGACGGTGCGTTTCGGGTCGATGACCCGAAACGACTGCAAGGGCAGAACTGACTGCCCTGGGTCAGAGACCCTTTCGATCGTCGCATCCGCGGCAGCCCTCTCGCGGGGTCCGGGGTGGCCGTTGCCACCCCGGTGGAGGGGGTTCCAAGGGGGAGGCAAAACCTTCCCCTGGGGCTGCCCGCCCCAGCAGGTCGGGACAGGGACACGCCGGTATCACACGAAGTAGCAGACGCGGTTCTTATCCTCGCCGAACGGCATCGGATCGCGGTTCAGGCGCAGCTCGAGGAAGGTGGTCGTGAAGGGCCAGAACAGGCGCGCCCTCGCGTCGCCGAACGTCTCGGGAAGGCTCACTTCCGCATCCCAGACCCCGTCCCGCGTCATCTTCACTCCATCGGGGGTGATCCTCTCGCTTCCCAGCCCGTGATAGCCCACCAGATCGGAGCCGGACGAGGCGATGACCCGCACCTTCAGCGGCGGGATATTCCCGTCGGGCCACAGGCCCCCGAGGTCCGTCAGATTCACATGGAAGCAGCGCAGGCTGGGATCTGCGCGGTAGGCGTGCACGTTCAGGTCGAAATCAACCCGCGTGCTCGTTCCGTCCGGCGCGGTCTCGAACAGCTCCATGTACCAGTCCGATATGGGATCGCGGCGCTCGTCCACCGCGCGCACCACGAACTGCTGCCATTGCGGGGCGGACCCCATCGTATCCTTCGTCGCCGCCTCCGCTTCCTGCTGCCATCCCGTAAAGCCGTCCTCGTCCTTCACGCGCAGGGCGGAGAGGACGAGGTTCAGGGCCGCTCCCTCCGGCGTGCTGAGGATGGTCGTGTGGTCCCGCCCCGCGATCAGCCAGACCGGCATGGGCAGCGTGCTGTCGGCAACGATCTCCGAGCTGTCGAACCGCTTCGCGTCATCCGGCCGGCGGGCCGCGCCGTCGCGCGCCAGGTCGATGGTGATCTTCTGGGTGTTCAGGGCGCAGCCGGCCCAGCGGACGGTGCCGTCCGTGCCGGGCTCGTTGACGAGGCCGCGCAGACCTCCATAGCTCTCGGTGCCGCAGAGAATGAACACCCAGGGCGAGTCCGGGCCCTTGCCGAAATAGGGTTTGCGGTCGGGGTTCTGGCCCAGCACGTCGATATGGGTCAGGTCCCAGGTGAAGCGGCTGCCGAGCTCAAGACCGTCGAGGATCAGGTCACCCGCCTCCATGAAGTCGGGCCCCGGTATCCTGTTGCCCTTGAACATGGCGCCGAGGAAGCCGCGCCCCTTGTGGGCGAGCGGCGACCCGAATGTGGCCGGGGCCAGGGCGATGAGACGCTTCAGGCGCCCACGGCGGCCCGGGTAGGTGCTGAGCCAGGAGCGCAGCACGAGCATGCCGGTCGAGTGGACGATCGCGTCGAAGGGCTTATCAGGGTGAATCCCGTGGCGGGTGCGCAGCGCCCGGTCGAAGCCCTCGGCGACGTCCTTGATCGTCACCTCGTTGGTGAGCGACTTGTACTCGCAGACATGCACCTCCTCCTCCTTGTAGCCCTCGCGGATGAGGGCCTGCTTCCAGGGCTTGAAGGAGGCTGCCTGGTCCGAGTAGCCGTGGATGAGTACGACCGGGTTGCGCTCTGCCATCGTCATCGGTCCCCCTGGCCTCGACCGGACGGGCATCTCTCGCCGGCCGACAGGCCCCGCGATGATAACAGCAGATCAGTGCGCAGTCGGAACCAAAAAGGCTGAGGCGGCGCCCGATGCCGAGGGCAGGCCAACCGCTCCCCCGATCGGCCGCGCGGAACCGGTTCGATCGGGCGGCCTTTCCCGGGCCGGCACATCCTGTCTGGTAAGGCGGCGGCGTGCTCGGGCGGTCCTTAGTCCACCTTCAGGAACAGGAACCCGACCGCCGCGATCAGGCAGCCCATGGCGGCGAGGTAGTTCCAGCGCAGCGGTTCCCCCAGCCCGGCCACCGAGAAGACCGCGAAGACGCCCAGCGTGATCACCTCCTGCATCACCTTCAGCTGCTGGCCGGTGAAGGTGCCGTAGCCGATGCGGTTGGCGGGCACGGCGAGGCAGTACTCGAAAAAGGCGATGCCCCAGGAGGCGAGGATGGCGAGCCAGAGGGGCCAGGCGGGGCGCTTGAGGTGCCCGTACCAGGCGAAGGTCATCAGCACGTTCGAGCCAATGAGGAGGAGGGGCGTCCAGATTGCGGCGGGTGTCATGCAAGGGGCTCCGCAGGGGATTCCACGCGGCGCGCCGGTTCCGCGGGCGGCAGGCGCCAGAGGAGGAAGAGCATGATCGCCATGGCGGGCAGGGCGGCGGCGGTGGTCATGAGGAAGAAGCCCGGCCAGCCCAGGGACTGCGCCAGCGTGCCGGAAAAGGCGCCGAGCGTGCGCAGCGGCACGGCGGCGAGCGAGGAGAGCAGCGCGTACTGCGTGGCGGTGAAGGCGCGGCTGGTGAGGCCGGAGAGGTAGGTGACGAAGGCGGCGTCGGCGAGGCCGTCCGTGAAGTTCTCGATCCCCACCTGGAGCCAGAGCATCGGCAGGCTGTGCCCGGCACCGGCGAGCGCGACGTACATGAGGTTGGAGAGCATCTGGCCGAGGCCGGTGAGGATCAGCGCGCGGGCGGTGCCGAGGCGGGCCACCACCCAGCCGCCGGCGAGCGCGCCGCCCAGGGTGGCGAAGAGGCCGAAGACGGTGCCCACCGCCGCCACCTCCTCCCGGCTGAAGCCGAGGGAGCGGTAGAAGGGCGTGGTCATGACCCCCGCCAGCGCCTCCCCGAGCTTGAAGAGGGCGATGAAGAGCAGGATGGCCAGCCAGTAGGGACGCCGCATGAAGTCCGCGAAGGGCTGCACGACGGAGGTGCTGAGGCGCCCGCCCCAGGAGAGGACGGGGGCGGGGCGCGCCGGCCCCTCACGCGAGGCGAGGGTGGCGGCCACGCCCACCAGCATCAGCGCCGCGGCGTAGGCGTAGGCCCCGCCCCAGCCGAGCGCGCCCACGAGCCAGAGCGTGCCGCCGCCGCTGGCCAGCAGCGCCAGCCGGTAGCCCCAGACGTAGCAGGCCAGGCCGTAGCCCTGCTCCTTCTCCTCCAGGATCTCGATGCGGTGGGCGTCCACCACGATGTCCTGGCTGGCGGAGAGGAAGGCGACGAATGCGGCGAGGGCGGCCGTGGTCAGCGGCGCGGCCGCCGGGTTGCTGAAACCGGTGGCGAGGATCGCGAGGATCAGGAGCGGCTGGATCAGCAGCAGCCAGCCGCGCCGCCGGCCGAGCCGCGCCAGGAGCGGCGGCGCCACCGCGTCCAGCGCCGGGGCCCAGAGGAACTTCAGCGAGTAGGCCAGCCCGATGAGCGCGGTGAGGCCAATATCGGTCAGGGAGAGCCCGCTCTCCGTGAACCACTGGCGCAGCACCTGGCCGGCCACCAGCGGCAGCGGGACGCCGGCGGAGAAGCCGAGGGCGAGGAGGACGAGGAAGCGGCGTTCGCGAAGCGGGTGCATCGGGCCGGACCGTGCCACGGGGGAGGGCCGCGGGGGAGGGCTTGGTTGGCGGTGCGGGCGGCCCCAGGGGGAGAGAGAGTTCTCTCCCCCGTTGGAGGCAGTGCCTCCAACCCCCTCACATCTTCTTCTAAGAAGCTGCCGCGGAGTGTTCGTGAGGCGGTGCGCCTGAGGCCAATGGCCTCAGGCGACTGCCAGCGCAGTCCCGGCAGCTAGGGACTCCAGAAGCACGCTCGGCCGTCGTATCCGCGGCAGCCCGATCGCGGGGTCCGGGGGGCCCGTTGGCCCCCCCCCGGCGGAGGGGTCCAGGGGAGGCGGCGCCTCCCCTGGCCACGGTCAGACCGCCCAGATGTCGGCCGAGCTGATCCCCGCATTGGCCTGGGCGAAGCCGACGACGATCCCGATCTCGCCGCCGGCGCCGTCGGCGTCGTAGACGATCCGGCCGGTGCCCGGGTCGTAGACCACCCGCTGCTCTGCCGTGGCCGCGACGCGCCCGATGCCGAACTGCTCGGCCGCGATCTCGCCGTCCACGGTGAAGGCGGTGAAGACCGAGCGGCTCAGCTCGATCCGGTCCACGCCCGCCTCGAAGTCGGTGATCGTGTTGCGCGTGGCGCCGCCATCCGCGGGGGCGTTGAAGCGGAAGCGGTCCGCGCCTTCCTCGCCCGTCAGCGTGTTGCGGCCCGTCCCGCCGATGAGCAGGTCGTCGCCCGCGCCGCCGAGCAGCGCGTCGCTCCCCGCGCCGCCGTTCAGCACGTTGCCCAGCTCGTTGCCGATGATGCGGTTGTTCAGCGCGTTGCCGAGGCCGGAGACGGCCGTGCCCATGAGGGTGAGGGCTTCCACCTCGGCCGTCAGCGCGTAGTCCGCATAGGCCAGGACACGGTCGGTGCCGTTGCCCGCCAGCTCGATCACCACGTCGCCGGCCTCGGTCACGGTGTAGATGTCGTTCCCGTTGCCGCCGGCCATGGTGTCGTTGCCGGCATCGCCGATCAGGCGGTCGTTGCCCTCGCCGCCGAGAAGCCGGTCGTCGCCCTCGCCGCCGAGGAGGACGTCGTCGCCCGAGCCGCCCTCCAGGCGGTCGTTCCCCGTCCCGGCCACGATCCGGTCGTTGCCGCCCAGGCCCTGGATGATGTCGTCGCCGTTGAGGTTCGTGGCGCGGCCGTAGAACTCCCGGAAGGCGCGGGCGTCGATGACGTCGTCGCCCCCCGTCGCGATGGCGGCGGAGCGGGCCACGACGAAGGAGACGACGGAGGGGTCGTGGTCCGAGATCTGGTCGGCGAACTCGGCGTTCATGTGCACCGCGTCGTACTCCATCCCCGCATTGGCGGCGGCGGAGAGCAGGATCTGGTCGAGGACCTGGGAGTTGCCCTCGAACACGTAGGTGTAGCGCTCGTTCTCCGGCAGGCTCTCAATCGTGGAGTAGAGGATCTGCGTGCCGGGGATGAGGGTGGGGGGCGTGTTCTCCGCCGCGCCGCCCTGCCAGGTGCCCGTCATCTCCAGCTCGCCCGTCAGGATCTTGGTGGCGGGGAAGAACTGGTACTCGTTGATGTCGCCGGTGACGACGACCTTCGGCACGGTGCCGAGCATGCTCTCGATGTAGTCGCGCACCGCCTCGGCCTGCGCCTCGCGGCGGTAGGCGGACTGGTTCTTGTCCTCGTTCGGCAGCGGCGTGTCCTGGTCCGTGCCGAAGAGGGCGTTGGAGCCGCCCTTGGAGTTGAAGTGGTTGTTGACGACGAGGAAGTTCTCGCCGCTCAGCACGCTCTCGAACACCACGGGCACGGACTTGCGGGTGCCGCCCTGGGTGGCGCCGTTGGCGTCCACGTAGGGCTCGAACTCCGGCGCGTCCACGCCGATGCGGTTCTCCGTCGGGTAGCTGTAGATCAGCTCCTGGTAGGCGGTGGTGGGATCGTCGGAGCCGGAGACGAGGGTAAGGTTGTTGATCCCGTCCAGCTCCGCCGTGCCGCCGGCGCGCACCGCGGTGGCGTCGAAGAGGTAGGCGGTCCGGATGTTGCCGCCCGGCGCCCCGCCGTCCTGGTTGTTCTCGGGCGGCGCGTCGATCGCGGCGTAGAGCTTGCCGGTCTGGTTGTAGATGGCCTGGATCAGCTCGCGCAGCGTCGCGGTGGCGTCCACCACGCCGTTGTCGGTGGCGCCGGTGCTGTCCTGCACCTCCTGGAGGGAGATGATCTCGGGCAGCTTCAGGTTGTCGCGGATCGCGGTGACGAGGCGGTCCAGCTTGTCCGGGGTGGCGTCCAGCACCGGCGTGCCGTCGCTGGGGGCCAGGTTCTCCACGTTGAAGCTCGCGATGCGGATGCGGTCCGCATGGGCCTCGATCGTGGTGACCTCCTTCTCCGTCAGCGTGTCCACGGGGGACTGCGCCTCGGTCACGTGCACCTCGAAGGCGCCGCGGTCGTAGCTCACGATGCCCGTGGCGTCACCGAATCCGGCCCCGGTGTTGTTCGTCCAGTTGAAGTCGTAGGCGCCGTCCTTGTTGTTATCCAGGTCGTTCTCGAGCTGGACGCGCTCCGGGTTGAAGTCGTAGCTGCCGGTCTGGCCCGGCTCATGGCTGACGAAGGGCGTCTCCTCCTTCGCGATCACGCCGCCATTCGGCGTCCGGTCGGGGTTGGAGGCGCCGTTGGTCACGCCCCAGCTCTCGGTGAAGGAGGAGGAGGGGGCGGTGGCCTGGAAATCCTCCAGCGTGACCGCCATGCCCTCCAGGCTCTCGTAGAAGTCGATCGAGTCGCGGACGACGTCGAAGGTGCCGGTCTCCGGGTCGTCGCCGAAGCTGCCCGTGGGCGCCACGCGCTCGCCGGGGGCGTTGCCGTTGCCGATCACCACCGGGGTGATGTTCACGGGCAGGCCGGTCTCGGGGTTCACCGCCACGGCGCCGGTCTTGAGCACGGTCGCGCCCGTCAGCTCGGTGAGGGAGAGGTTCCCGGCCTGGCCGGCGCGGGTGAACTCCGTCACGCGGGCCGTCACCTGCACCAGGTCACCCACCGCCACGTCCGCGTAGCTGCCGCCGGTGAAGACGAGGACGCCGTCGGAGGTGGCGTCGTTGCCGTCGCCCTCGGGGTCCTGGATGAAGAAGCCGCGCTCGCCGGTCGCCTTGCGGTAGATGCCGGTCACCACGCCCGTGGTGGTGACGGTCTGCCCGGCGAAGTCGGAGGTGTGGCCGGCGCCCTGGATGTCGAAAATCCGGGTGACCGCGACGTCGTCGTTCGTGATGGTGCCGGTGCCCGCGGCGTCGGTGACCTGCACCCCGCCGGTGGCGCCGGAGAGGTTGAGGGTGAGGGTCTCGTCACCCTCCACCGCCGTGTCGCCCGCGACGGCGACGGTGACCGTGCGGGTCAGCCCGTCGCCCACGCCGAAGGAGAGGGTGCCGGCGGCGGCGGTGAAGTCCGCGTCCGCGGTCGCAGTGCCGGCCGCCGTCGCGTAGTTCACCGTGAAGGCGCTGTCCGCGTTGCTGCGGGTGACGGTGAAGACGAGGTTCTGCGTGCCGTCGTTCCCCTCGACCACCGTCGCGTCGGAGACGGTGAGGGTGGTGGTGCCGGCCTCGAGCGGGGAGGAGGTGACGGCGATGTCGTCGATGCCGACCCACTCGTCACTGCCGCCGGCGTTGGTGGTGATGATCCGCACCTCGACCTGGCCCTGGTTCGCCGCGTCGGGCGGCAGGGTGACGGAGACGTCCGTGGTCTGGGTTGCCAGGCTCGGGCCGGAGGTCGCGTCGGCGACGTAGCCGTTCGGCAGGTTCGTCCAGGCGCCGGTCCCGCCCACGCGGTACTGCACGGCCAGCTGCTGCACGGCGTTGTCGATGGTGCCGTCGATGTCGCGCGCTGTGAAGGCGAGCCGCACGTCCTGCACGCCCGTGGTGTCGAGGTAGATCACGAGGTTCGGGGCGTCGGCGGTGCCGGAGCCCTGCAGGGCGACGGTCGGGTTCGCGATCTCGAACTCGGCGATGCCGCCGTTGTTGATGCTCGTGTTCGTCTGGTTGGCGATCACGTTCGCCGGGCTCGCGGTGCCGGCCGTGAGCGTCCGCGGATCCGCGCCGGTGGCACCCGTCAGATCGTCGCCACGGTAGCCGACGATGGAGGGCACGCCGGACCAGTCATCGGCGGCGGAGATCAGCCCGGCGGCGGACCAGTTCTGGGTAAGGCTGCCCTGATTGCGCAGGGACCAGTAATTGGTGCTCATGATCGCTCCCCGTAGCCCGCCGTGCCGGGCCGCCATTCGCCCGGGCAAGGCCGGGGCTGGGGGTGCTTAGGGGCGGTCTGTGACACCCCGATGAAGGCTCCATGTCGGGACGTGGTATTCTGGTAACCGGTACTGAAGGTGTGAACGGATCGCGGGCAAGGCGCAGCGGCACGCCGGGAAACGGCGCTGGTTCTTGATTTTGCGAGGTTTTGCGCCATCTACGGGATTGACGCCGCATCGGCAGGGTGCTTAGGCTTCCGGCCGGTGCAGAGCCGCAGGTCGCCCTCGTGGCGCCCCTCGGCCATCACCCTGCCCCTGCCCGGCAGCGCCCCTGCCAAGACCAGGGGCCAGGATCAGGGCACCGTCCCCGGAACCCCGCCGCCCGGCGGAGGCGCGTCCCGCGTCGATCCAGGTTCCGCGCACCCCTCCCCCATCGGCCCGCCGAACCCGGTCGGGCGATCGAGATCACCCGAATGCACCTATCCGAACTGAAGGCCAAGAGCCCCGGCGACCTCCTCGCCTTCGCGGAGGAGACCGGCGTCGAGAACGCCTCCTCGCTCCGCAAGCAGGACATGCTCTTCGCCATCCTCAAGCAGCTCGCCGACAACGACCAGGCGATCTACGGGGACGGCACGCTGGAGATCCTCTCCGACGGTTTCGGCTACCTGCGGAACCCGCAGTCCAACTTCCTTCCCGGCCCGGACGACATCTACGTCTCCCCCGCCCAGGTGCGCCGCTTCGCGTTGCGCACGGGCGATACGGTGGAAGGCCAGATCCGCGCGCCGAAGGACGGTGAGCGCTACTTCGCCCTGTTGAAGGTCAACTCCGTCAATTTCGAGCCGCCCGAGGCCGTGCGGCACCGCGTGAACTTCGACAACCTCACGCCCCTCTACCCCACTCGCCGCCTGCGGATGGAGAACCCCGAGGTGGAGGCGCAGCCCGCCGATAAGAAGGGGCCGCTGAAGGACAACACCCACCGGGTGATCGACCTCGTCTCCCCCATCGGCATGGGGCAGCGCGCGCTGATCGTGGCGCCCCCGCGCACGGGCAAGACGGTGATGCTGCAGAACATCGCCAAGTCCATCTCCGCCAACAACCCCGACGTCTTCCTCATGGTGCTGCTCATCGACGAGCGGCCGGAGGAGGTGACGGACATGGCGCGCACGGTCCGCGGCGAGGTGGTGGCCTCCACCTTCGACGAGCCGGCGACGCGCCACGTGCAGGTGACGGAGATGGTGCTGGAGAAGGCCAAGCGCCTGGTGGAGCACAAGCGCGACGTGGTGGTGCTGCTGGACTCCATCACCCGCCTCGGCCGCGCCTACAACTCCGTCGTGCCCTCCTCGGGCAAGGTGCTGACGGGCGGTGTGGACGCGAACGCGCTGCAGCGCCCGAAGCGCTTCTTCGGCGCCGCGCGCAACATCGAGGAGGGCGGGTCCCTCACGATCATCGCGACGGCCCTGATCGACACGGGCAGCCGCATGGACGAGGTGATCTTCGAGGAGTTCAAGGGCACCGGCAACTCGGAGATCGTGCTGGACCGCAAGCTCTCCGACAAGCGCGTCTTCCCCGCGATCGACATCACCAAGTCCGGCACCCGCAAGGAGGAGGTCCTGGTGGACCGCGCCGAGCTGTCGAAGATGTGGGTCCTGCGCCGAATCCTGAACCCGATGGGCACGCAGGACGCGATGGAGTTCCTGCTGGACAAGCTGAAGTACAGCAAGACGAACCAGGACTTCTTCGACGCGATGAACACCTGACCTGCCCAGGGGCTGGCCCCGGAAATGGCGAAGGGCCTGCCCCGGTCTCCCGGGGCAGGCCCTTCCTTTTTCAGACCCCAGGTATCAACCCGGGGATCGAGGCACGGGGCCGCGGATCAGTTGCTGCCGCCGCCCTGCTGGGACGGGGGCTGCGTGCCCTGGTTGCCGGCCTGCGGGTTCGGCGGGCCGCCGGCGGAGCCGAGCGGGGCGGCGGGGGAGGCGGACATGCCGGGCACGCCCGCGCCCTGGTCGCGGGTCACGCCGCCCGGGGCGTTCGGGGTGGGGGCCGTGGACACCTGCGCGAAGGCCGGCGCGGCGATCAGGCCGGCGGCGATGGCGAGCGCGAAAGCGGTGGTCTTCATCACTGTCTCTCCTGGTCTGTATGGTCTGCCGTGGACCAACGCGCCCTTCATGAGTCGGTTTCGTCCGGCGGACCTGCCGCCCCTGTCATCCGGCTCCGGATGTATGATCCCCGTTGTTCCGCTCCGGTCATTTGTCCCCGGTGCATTTGGCACGCCGCCGCCGCGGGTTCATCCTGGTGGCCTGGACAGGGGTCGGGGGCATGATGGATCGCGCGGCAGGGCTGGACGGGGCGGATGCCCCGCTGCTGGAACGGGCGGCGCTGAACGCCGTGCCGGCGCCGCGCGTGGCCTGGGACGGCTCCTTCGTGCTGCGCGCCTTCCACGGCGGCACCGGGCGGGCGAACGCCGCCTCCTCCCTGGACCTCGCCGATGATCCGGAGCTGCCGGCCCGCATCGCCCGGGCCGAGGCGCACTACGCCCGCCTCGGCCTGCCCTGCCGCTTCCGCTCCACGCCGCTGGACCCGCCCGGGTTGGCCACCCTGCTCCTCGACCGCGGCTATCGCGAGGCCGAGGGCGCGCTCGTCATGACCGGGCGCGTGCCGCCAGCGGACGACCCGGCGGCGCATCTGTGCGAGGGGCCGGACGCCGAGTGGCTCTCCGTCCTCGCCACCGCCGAGTACCAGGACGAAACCCGCCGGGCGGAGAAGAGGGAGGCGGTGGCGCTGATGGCCCGCCCCGCCGCCTGGCTTGTGCTGCGGGTGGACGGGATGGCGGCGGCCTGTGGCCACGCCGTGGCGGATGGCCGGCTCTGCGGCCTGTTCGATCTGGCGGTGCGGCCGGAGTTCCAGCGCCAGGGGCTGGGGCGCCGCCTGCTCGGCGCCCTTGCCGGCTGGGGCGCGCGGCAGGGCGCCGGCCTGTGCTGGCTGCAGGTCGCCCCCGGCAACGCCGCCGCGCGCCGGGTCTATGCGGCGTCCGGCTTCGCGGAGGTCTACGGCTACCGCTACTTCCTGCGCGACTAGCGGCGCATCCCCGGGCACGGGGCCCTCCCCGGTCAACATCGCCCGGGCTGCTGCGGATCAGGAGGCAGGGGTCGCGCCCGGGGCGGTGCCCATCGGCGCGGGCCATGGCGCACACACCCGGGGGCCCGCCGGAACCACCTCACCCGCCCCGCATCCCCTGCACCCCGGCCGGCGTCATCCCGAAGGCCGCGCGAAAGGCCGCCCCGAAGGCAGGGGCGGAGGCGTAGCCCACGGCCGCGCCCGCCCTGGCCGGCGGCACGCCCTGCGCCAGCAGGGCCGCCGCCTCCGCCAGGCGCAACGCCTGCCGCCACGCACCGAAGGACAGTCCCGTCTCCGCCCGGAACAGGCGGGAGAGGCTGCGCGGGGAGGCGCCGACATGCGCCGCCCACTCCTCCAGGGACCAGGGAATGGCGGGATCCTCCCGCAGGGCCGCCGCCATCCGGGCCAGGCGCGGCTCGCGCGGCTCCGGCACGCCGAAGGGCAGGCTGGGGGCGCGGCGGATCTCATCCAGGATCAGGGCGGCGAGGTGGCCGCCGCGACCGCGCTCGTCCCATTCCAGCGGCTCATCGCAGGCCGCCAGGATCAGTTCCCGCAGCAGGGGTGAGGCGGCGAGGACGGCCACGCCCTCCGGCCCCGCCCGCGCGGCGTCCGCGCGCAGGAACAGGGCCCGCATGGCGACCGCGCCGACGATGGCGACGGAGTGCGGCTCCCCCGCCGGCACCCAGAGGGCGCGGCCGGCCGGCACCACGAAGCTCGCCGCGTCCGTGGTGATCCGCATCACCCCGCGCAGGGCGTAGAGGAGCTGCACCCGCGCGTGCCGGTGCCGCCCGGTGACCTGGCCGTCCTCGTAGTCCCGCAGGAAGGCCGCCATGGGCCGGTCCACCGCGTCCTGCGGCAGATCCAGGTTCGGAATGACAGTTTGGCCGGCTCGCGACATCTTATGGCCCAACGTCTTGGCCCGGCCAGGATAGGTTAGGGGTGAGGAGAACGCCAATGCCAACCGACCCCGCCACTCGGCAGATCTGGTTCATCAACGCCGCGCACTTCGTCTGCCACTACATGCTGCTCATCCTCGCCACGGCCGTGCTGGGCATGGTGGCCGCCAACGGCGCGGTCTTCGGCACGGAGTACGGGCCGGTGCTGGCGCTGGGCACGGGCATGTTCGTCCTCTACGGCATCGGCGCCCTGCCCATGGGCTGGCTGGCCGAGAAGGTCGGGCGCCACGCGCTGATGGCGGCCTTCTTCCTCGGCGTCGGCGGATCGCTGCTGCTGGCTGGTTTCGTCTCTGGCCCCTGGGGTCTCGCCGCCGCGCTCGGGCTGGCCGGGCTGTTCAACGCCATCTACCACCCGATCGGCACGGCCATGCTGGTGGAGGCGGCGGGCGACCGCGTGGGCCGCGCCATGGGCAACAACGGCGTGTTCGGCAACCTCGGCGTCGCCTCCGCCCCCGTGGTCACCGCGCTGCTGGTCACCCAGGCCGGCTGGCGCTGGGCCTTCCTCGTCCCCGCCACCGCCGCCCTCGTCCTCGGCCTAATGTGGCTGCGCGAGCCGCCCTACGACGCCCGCCAGCATATCAAGAACGCCCGCCCCTTCCCGCAGATCCCGCCCGCGGTCGTGCGGCAGGCCGTGATTTCCCTCATGCTCATGGCCGTCGCCTCCGGCTTCGTCTTCAACGCCTTCACCCTGTTGATCCCGAAGCTGATGCAGGAGCGGATGGCGGACAGCCCGTCCCTCCTGCCCCTCGTCGGGGCGCTGGCCTTCACCGCCACGCTCTTCGGCGGCCTCACTCAGTTCACCGTCGGCCGGATGATCGACCGCACCACACTCAAGCGCGTCTTCCTGCCCCTCGCCCTCGCGCTGGTGCCGGCCCTCCTCGCCCTCTCCTTCCTGCGGGGCTGGGCCGTGCTCCCCGTGGCCGCCATTGCCGCCGCCGCGGTCTTCGGGCAGGTGACGGTGAACGAGACGATGACCGCCCGTTACGTCGCCCCTGCCCTGCGCGCGAAGCTCTACTCCCTGCGCTTCTTCGTCGGCTTCCTGGGCGCTGCTGCGGCGTCGCCGGCCATCGGCTACCTCCACGACGCCTTCGGCAATCTCGGCCTCACGCTCATGGTGCTCTCCGCCTTTGCCTGCATCACCCTTGCCTGCGCCCTGCTCTTTCCGGACCGGCCGGAGGAGCTGAACCCGGCCCTCTGGACCGGCAGCGCCGCCACGCCGGCCGTGGCGGCGGAGTAGGCGTCCTTTCGGCGCCTGTGGCCTCCAGGGGCGCTGCCCCTGGAACCCCGCCGGGGTGGCAACGGCCACCCCGGACCCCGCGATTGGGCTGCCGCGGATGCGATGATCAAAGGGCGGTGCCGAGCGGCTATGAACGCCGCGTCGACCTAGGCGGCCCTGTTCGTCGCCTGAGGTCATGGACCTCGGGCGCACCGTCGGACGAGCATTCCGCGGCAGCCTCTCAGAAAAAGATGAGAGGGGGTCCAGGGGGAGAGAATTCTTTCTCTCCCCCTGGGATCTCCGGGGTCGGCATGCCGAGAAGTGCCTCCACGTAGGCGCAATAGCAGGCCTGTGCGCCTACCGCTCCGGATTCCGGCTCGCAGCGCCAAGCCACGACCAAGCAGGGCCATTCCTCTCGTATATGCCTGCATTCATCGGGCCCTTCTACAACCCTTGCGCGTATCTTTAGTTTGCCTAAAGTCGGCTCATGCCCGATCTGAAACGTCTGTTCCGAGAGAGCGGCAAGCGCCAGAGCGACATCGCCGCCGCGGTTGGCCGCAGCGAGGGTGCCGTCAGCCAGTGGGTAAGCGGGGAGCGGGAGATTCCCGCCGATATCGTGCTCCGGATTGAGGAGTTCACGGGCATCCCGCGCCACCGCCTCCGGCCCGACCTCTGGGAGACGAGCGTGACGAGCAGCTCGCGGCCGACGCCGCCGGACCTGACTCATCTGCAGCGGCTGGAGGCGGAGAGCATCCACATCTTCCGCGAGGTGGCGGCCGAGGCGCGCAAGCCGGTGATGCTCTACTCCGTCGGCAAGGACAGCGCGGTGATGCTTCACCTGGCGAAGAAGGCCTTCGCCCCGGGGGTGCCGCCCTTCCCGCTGCTGCACGTGAACACGACCTGGAAGTTCCGGGACATGATCGCCTTCCGCGACGAGCGGGTGCGCGCGGCCGGCATGGAACTGATCGAGTGGATCAACCGGGACGGCGTGGCGCAGGGCATCAACCCCTTCGACCATGGCGGCGCCTACACGGACATCATGAAGACCGTGGCGCTAAAGGCCGCGCTGGATCACCACGGCTTCGACGCGGCCTTCGGGGGCGCGCGGCGCGACGAGGAGAAGAGCCGCGCGAAGGAGCGCATCTTCTCCTTCCGCTCCGAGGCGCATCGCTGGGATCCTAAGCGCCAGCGCCCGGAGCTGTGGAACCTCTACAACGCGCGGATCAACCCCGGGGAGAGCATCCGCGTCTTCCCGATCTCCAATTGGACCGAGCTGGACATCTGGCAGTACATCCACCGGGAGGGCATCCCCATCGTCCCGCTCTACTTCGCGGCGGAGCGCCCGGTCGTGACCTATAACGGCCTGACGATCATGGTGGATGACGAGCGGATGCGCGTTCCTGCCGGCCAGACCCCGGCGATAAAGCGCATCCGGTTCCGCACCCTCGGCTGCTACCCGCTGACGGGCGCGGTGGAGAGCGAGGCGGCGACCCTGCCCGAGATCATCCAGGAGATGCTGCTCACCCGCACCAGCGAGCGCCAGGGCCGCGCGATCGACCACGACGCCGCCGCCTCGATGGAGAGGAAGAAGCAGGAGGGGTACTTCTGATGGCTCATGTCAGCGACCTGATCGCGACCGACATCGGGGCCTACCTGAAGCAGCACGAGACGAAGGGCCTGCTGCGCTTCATCACCTGCGGATCGGTGGACGACGGCAAGTCCACCCTGATCGGGCGCCTGCTCTACGACAGCAAGATGATCTTCGAGGACCAGCTCGCCGCGCTGGAGTCCGATTCCCGGAAGATGGGCACCCAGGGCGAGAACATCGACTTCGCCCTCCTGGTGGACGGGCTGGCGGCGGAGCGCGAGCAGGGCATCACCATCGACGTCGCCTACCGCTTCTTCTCGACCGACAAGCGCAAGTTCATCGTGGCGGACACGCCGGGCCATGAGCAGTACACGCGCAACATGGTCACCGGCGCCTCCACCGCCGACCTGGCCGTGATCCTGGTCGATGCGCGCAAGGGCGTGCTGACCCAGACGCGCCGCCACTCCTACCTCGTCTCGCTGCTCGGCATCCGCAACGTGGTGCTGGCGGTGAACAAGATGGACACCGTGGGCTACGGGCGGGAAGCCTTCGACCGCATCCTCGGCGACTACATGGCCTTCGCCGCCTCGCTCGCGATCGACAAGGTCGTCCCGATCCCCGTCTCCGCGCTGATGGGCGACAATGTCACGGAGCGCAGCGGCAACATGGCCTGGTACGCCGGCCCCACGCTCATGGCCCACCTGGAAACGGTGGGCATCGCCCGGCAGCCGGGGAACGCGCCCTTCCGCATGCCCGTGCAATGGGTGAACCGCCCGAACTCGAGCTTCCGCGGCTTCTCCGGCCTCATCGCCTCCGGAACCGTGCTGCCCGGCGATGCCGTGAAGATCATGCCCTCCGCGCGGGAGAGCCGCGTCGCCTCCGTGCTCCTTGATGGGGAGATGCCCCACGGCACCGCCGGCCAGTCCGTCACGATCACGCTCGAGGACGAGGTGGACTGCAGCCGGGGTGACGTGATCTGCGCCGCCGAGAGCCCCGCCGAGGTCTCCGACCAGTTCGAGACCACCCTCATCTGGATGAATGATAGCCCGATGCTCAGCGGGCGCGGCTACCTGATGAAGATCGGGGCGAAGACGGTCGCCGCCTCCGTCACCACCCTCAAGCACAAGGTCAACGTCAACACGCTGGAGCAGAGCGCGGCGCGCGAGCTGAAGCTGAACGAGATCGGGGTGTGCAACATCAGCCTCGACCAACCGATCGCCTTCGATCCCTATGCGGAGAACCGCGGAACCGGCGGCTTCATCCTTATCGACCGAATGACGAACGAGACGGTGGCGGCCGGGCTGATCCACTTCGCGCTGCGGCGCGCGCAGAACATCCACTGGCAGTCCGTGGACGTGGGCCGCAATGCGCGGGCGGAGAGGAAGCGGCAGCGCCCCTGCGTGCTGTGGTTCACCGGCCTCTCGGGCGCCGGAAAGTCCACGATCGCCAATCTGGTGGAGCGCCGCCTTTTCGCCCTGGGCAAGCACACCTACCTGCTGGACGGCGACAACCTGCGCCACGGCCTCTGCCGCGATCTCGGCTTCACCGACGCCGACCGCGTGGAGAACATTCGCCGCGTGGGCGAGGTGGCGAAGCTGATGGCCGATGCCGGCCTCATCGTCCTCGCCTCCTTCATCTCTCCCTTCCGCTCGGAGCGCGACATGGTGCGCCGCCTGCTGCCGGAGGGCGACTTCCTGGAGGTCCACGTGGACGTGCCGCTGGAGGTGGCGGAGAGCCGCGATCCCAAGGGCCTCTACCGCAAGGCCCGCGCGGGCGAGATCAGCAACTTCACCGGCGTCTCCAGCCCCTACGAGCCGCCGCTCTCCCCGGAGCTGCACATCGAGACCGCGCGGATAGGGCCGGAGGACGCGGCCGAGCTGATCGTGGCGGGGATGGAGGCCCGTGGCCTGCTGCGGGGCGGCGATGCCTGACGCCGCGCTCGACCTCGCCGGGCTCCTCGCGGCCGTCCGCCCGGTGGCGGAGGAAGCGGGGCGCGCCGCGATGCGCTTCTACGGCGCTTGCACCGCCGCCTATAAGGCCGATGGCAGCCCCGTGACGGCGGCGGACCAAGCGGCGGAGAGGGTGATCCTGCCCGCGCTGCGCGCCCTGACTCCCGACATCCCCGTGGTGTCGGAGGAGGAAGCCTGCGACGACCTCTCCCCGGCGGTAGCTGGCCCGCGCTTCTGGCTGGTGGACCCGCTGGACGGCACGCGCGAGTTCATCAGCGCCAACGGCGAGTTCACCGTGAACATCGCCCTGATCGAGAGCGGCGCGTCGGTGCTGGGCGTGGTCGTCGTGCCCGCGCGGGGCGAGACCTATCTCGGCGCCGGCCCCGGCACGGCAAGGCTGGCCGACGCCACCGGCGAACGCCCCATCGCCGCGCGCCCCGCGCCGCTGGAAGGGCTGACCGTGGTCGGCTCCCGCTCCCACGGCGACGCGGCCGCAATGGAGGCCTTCCTTCTCGGCCGCAAGGTGGCCGCCTTCCGCGCCGCCGGCAGCTCCCTGAAGCTATGCCTCCTGGCGCGCGGCGAGGCAGACCTCTACCCCCGGCTCGGCACCACCATGGAGTGGGACATCGCTGCGGGAGACGCTGTGCTGCGCGCCGCCGGAGGACGGGTGGAAACGCTGGACGGCAAGCCTCTCGCCTACGGAAAACCCGACTACCGCAACCCGCACTTCGTTGCCCTGGGCGCCGCGGAGTAGTCCTGCGCGGGCGGTCTGTGGCCAGGGAGAGGAAGAAGGAATTCTTCCTCTCCCCGGACCCCTCTCCATCATCTTTTTCCAGGCTTTGGAATCAACCGGGCTGGCGGTGCGCCTCGGGTCCATGACCCGAGGCGACTGCAAGGGCAGGATCAGGTCCATCACGAGGAGGCCCCGTGTCAGGACCGCACGGCGGCAGCCAAATGGGGATCCAAGGGCCTCAGGCCCTTGGCGGGGGTCCAGGGGGCGGAGCCCCCTGGTGCTGGCGCGCGCGTCCTCAGGCCCCTGCCATCGTCAGCCCATCTATCCGCAGCGTCGGGCTGTCGGTGCCCCGCCGGAAGCGCAGGTCGTTGGCGGGGGTGATGTGCAGGAACATCTCTCGCAGGTTTCCCGCCAGGGTCACGCCGGAGAAGGGCTCGGCGAGCTCCCCGTTGCGGATCATGAAGCCGGAGGCGCCACGGCTGTAATCGCCGGTCGTGGCGTTGATGCTGCTGCCGATCATCTCCGTGACCAGGAGACCCTCGGCGATATCGGCCATCAGGGCCTCGGGCGTTAGCGCGCCCGGTTCCAGCCACAGGTTGGTGGTGGAGGGCGAGGGCGGGCCACCCACGGCGCGGGAGGCACGGCCGTTGGAGGCGAGGCCGAGCTGCCGGGCGGAGCGCCAGTCCAGCAGCCAGTGCTGCAGCACCCCGTCCTCCACGATCGCCAGCGGGGCTGTGGGCATGCCCTCGGCGTCGAAGGGCCGGGAACGGGGGCCGCGCGGGCGGGTGGGATCGTCCCGCACGGTCAGGCCCGGGGCCATGATGCGCTGGCCCATGCTGTCGCGCAGGAAGCTCGTGCCGCGCGCGACGGAGGCGCCGTTCGCCGCCCCTGTCAGGTGGCCGAGGATGGAGCCGGCCACGCGCGGGTCGTATAGCACGGGCAGGCGGGCGGTGGCGGGGCGGATGGGGTTCAGGCGGCGCACCGCCCGCTCCCCCGCGTTGCGACCCAGGGTCTCCGGCTCGTCCAGGTCCGAGAGGTGGGTGGCGGAGGCGTAGTCGTAGTCCCGCTCCATCCCCGTGCCCTGCCCGGCCAGGGCCGTGACGGAGAGGCTGTGGCCGCTGCGGGTGTAGGTGCCGGAGAAGCCGTTGGAGGCGGCCAGCGCGATCACCGTGCGCTGCCAGCCGGCATCCGCGCCCTCGGAGTTCGTCACGCCGGGGATGGCGCGGGCGGCCTCCTCCGCGCGGCGGGCGCGCGCGGAGAGGGAGGCCACGTCCGGCTCCACGCCGTCATCCATGTCGAGCGGCAGGTCGGCCACCGAGGGCACGAGGTCCGGCAGGAAGCCGAAGGGGTCCTCCGGCACGGCGCGCGCCATGGCGACGGCGCGCTCGGCGAGGGCCTCGAAGCCGCGCGGGTCGGAATCCGTGGTGGAGACGATCGCCTGGCGGCGGCCGACGAAGACGCGGAGCCCGATATCGAAGCCCTCGGAGCGCTCGACCTGCTCCACCTCTCCCAGCCGCATCCCGACGGAGAGGGAGGCGCCGGCGGCCAGCATCGCGTCCGCCGCGTCGGCCCCCGCGGCGCGGGCGGCGGCGACGAGCCCGGCCAGCGCCTCCCGCGCGTCTGCCGCGGGAAGCTCGACCGTCGCGCTCACGCCGCCAGCCTCTCGGCCACTTCAGGCAGGCGCGGCACGCGCCCGGCGGGGCCGAGAGCGGCCAGCGTCGGCGGGGCGCGGAAGGTCTTCGCCGCGGCGGCCTGCACCTGCTCCACCGTCACCGCCGCGATCCTCGCCTTCGTCTCCTCCACCGGGATCAGGCGGCCGTGGACCTGCAGCTGGCGCGCCAGCCCCTCGCAGCGCGATCCCGTGGATTCCAGGGACATGAGGACGGAGGCGCGGAGCTGCGCCTTGGCGCGGGCCAGCTCCTCCTCCGTCACGTCCTTCTGCACGCGGCGCAGCTCCTCCAGCGTGGCGGGCATCAGCTCCGCCGCCTGCTCCTCGCCCGTGCCGGCATAGACGGTGAAGAGGCCGGCATCCCGGTAGGGGGAGTGGAAGGAATAGACGGAGTAGACCAGCCCCCGCTTCTCCCGGATCTCCTGGAACAGGCGGGACGACATGCCGCCGCCGAGGATCGTGGAGAGCAGCATCGTCGGGTAGTGCATCGGGTCGCCATAGGCCGGGCCGGGGAAGCCCAGCAGCAGGTGGACCTGGTCGAGGTCCCGCTCCTCCCGGAACTCGCCGCCGGTGTAGCGGGCGGGCTCGGCGCTGTGCCCGTCGATATCAGGCAGGTCGGCGAAGTGGGTCTTCACGAGGTCCACGAGGTTGTCGTGGTCCACCGCGCCGGCCGCGGCCACCACCATGCGGGAAGGGCCGTAGTGGCGGCGCATGTAGCCCGTCAGCGCCTCGCGCGGCAGCGTCTCGATGATGGAGGCGGGGCCGAGCGTCGGGCGGCCCATGGGCTGGCCGGCGAAGGCCGTCTCCTGGAAATGGTCGAAGACAATGTCGTCGGGCGTGTCGTTCGCCTGCCCGATCTCCTGCAGGATGACGCCGCGCTCCCGCTCCACCTCCTCCGGCGCGAAGCTGGAATGGGTGAGGATGTCGCCGAGGATGTCGGCGGCCAGCGGCAGGTCCTCCTTCAGCACCTTGGCGTAGTAGGCGGTTGTCTCCCGCGCCGTGTAGGCGTTCAGGTGCCCGCCAACGTTCTCGATCTCCCGCGCGATGGCGGCCGCGTCCCGCCGCTCGGTGCCCTTGAAGGCCATGTGCTCGAGGAAGTGGGAGACGCCGTTCTCCTGCGCCTCCTCGTCCCGCGTGCCGGTGTGGGCGTAGGCGCCGATGGAGGCGGTCTCCACCCGGGCCATGGTGTCGGAGACGACGGTCAGGCCGTTGGGCAGGCGGGTGAGGCGCACGGCGCCGCCGTTCAGCGCGGGATCGGTGGCGGCGGCGAAGGTTTCTTCGGTCATGCGGCGGGGGTTGCTTCCAGGGGACGGGGCGTTCCAGCCCGTGAATGTAGTGTGCCGGGGCTTCGGGTGCGAGGCACCGGCACCGATCGTGGCGGGCGCAAGCCCTTTCATCCCCTTGCCCCCGCCGGACAGCTCGGCCGCGAGGGGTCTTGGATCTGCCGGGATGAACCCCGGGGATCATGCACCGCCCGCCCGGACCGCCCCCCGGCCGTTCGGCCCGGTCGGCATGATCCCCGCCCGTGTCTTTCCCCGGCGCGGGTGCCGCAACAAGCTGCGGGCGGCCGCTCGACTTGCGTTGAGGGGACAGCTACTAGGCAGAACTCAACAGGCATGTAGGGCTCGTGTCGCAGGTTGCGCCCTCCACACGCCCCGCTTCGCCCTCCCCTGCGCTTGAGCAGGAGCGGCCCCGGTGGCTTCCCTTCGCCGAGGCGTTCACGATCCTGCTCCTCATGGCGATGGGCCTCTGGGCCGTCCGCCCTCTGCTGGAGGAATGGGGCCTGTTCGCCATCTATGCCAGCTCGGGCCTGTCCTACCTGTTGGGCACCTTCTCCGTCGTTGCGCTACGCCCTCTCCACCTAACGCCCTCTGCCCTGCAATGGATCCTGGGGGGCGGGCAGGTATGGGGGGTCGGCGTGGTGGCCGCCCTTCTGCTGGCGACCCGGTATGCCGTGGCGCGATGGGCTGTTGCGCCGGTGCTGCCGCCCGTCCAGCGATGGGCCTTCGCAACGGCCTGCACGGTCCTGGTCGGCTGGCCGGCACTATGGCTCGGCCGGTTCCACCCTGCGCAGTTCTCCGCGACACTGTTCTTCGTCCTGCTGGGCTGCGGTCTCCGGCTCTGCATCCGGAACACCGTCCTGCCCCACGTCATGGGCGCGCTGAGCCTCTGCGCGCTTCTCATGACCTATCAGGCGGTCGCTCTCCTGGTGTGCACCATCCCCTTTCTCGCCGGCCTGTGGGTGCCTCCGGGGAAGGCCGGGGACATGCCGGCCCGCCTGCGTCGGGGCGCCAGATCCGCGATCATGGTGGCGACGGGCTTCGCCCTCTACGCGCTCTACGTGGCAGTGATCTATGCGACCATGGACGGCGTCTATGAGCTGGCACTGGCGGCGGGAGTGGTGAGGTCCAATCCGGTGGCGCTGCTGCTCGGCAACATCGCCACCGTCTACGGGGCAACCTTCGGGCGCTCCCCGGAGATCCTCGGCTTGCTCATGGCCCTGCTCTGCGCTGCCGCATCCGGACCGGAGCCGCGGCGCGGCAGGCTCCATGCCCTCCTGGGCTCGCTGGCCGTGCTGCTGCTCCCGCTGCTGTCCCTCACTTACATCCTTCCCGCTCACCTCCAGGATCCCGAGCGCGCGATGTTCCCGATCGCCTGCGGCGCCACGGTGCTCCTGCTCGCCCTCCTCATGGTCGGGAGACCCGGGCGGATCGCCAGCCCGCCGTGCATCCTCCTCGTCGCGGCCCTGCTGGCCTCCGGGGCGGCGTCCGCTCATCAGGCCCGTGCCAGGTGGAATTTCCAGAAGGACATCGGCGCGCAGGTCGCGAACCTCGCGCGGACCTCCGGGGCCGGGCGCATCCTGTTGCGCGATGAAACAGGGCTGCTCGGCGACGTCTACACCTATCTCGGCAACACGCTGTCGGAGGCCCTGCTCGTCCTGGGCGTCAGGTCATGGGTCAACCTCTGCACCCCGGATGGCGTGGACCGCATTCACCCCGATGCCCTCCGGTACCCGATCGCCACCACCCCGCGCTGCGCAGCACCTGCCGCGCAGGACACGCTGGTCGCGGTCGCGCGGATGCAGGGGGGCAAGGTCGTCATCGAGCGTGCCCCCCCTGGAACCGCAGGACAGTAGGGCATCGGGCGACCGCTCGACGGAGATTCGCGGGACCGCTACTACGCAGCATCATCAAGCAACGATGCAGGACCAGCCTTGTCGCAAGCCGCACCGATCGCGCCAAGCGCTTCCCTTCCCCTGACGGCAGGGCAGGAGCAGGACCGGCCTTCCTGGCTTCCCTACGCCGAAGTTCTCACTGTCCTGGTCCTCGCGGCGGCGAGTCTCTGGGCCGTTCGCCCCCTGCTGGAGGAGTGGGGGTTGTTCCGGGCCTACAACGCTGTCGGGCTGGGATACCAGGTACAGATCTTCCCGCTCCTCTCGATGCGCCCGCTGCACCTGACACCCTCGGCCCTGCAATGGCTCGTCGGCGGCGGGCAGGTCTGGGGGGTCGGCATCGTCGCTGCCCTCATGCTGGTGGCCCGGTACTACGTCGTGCGATGGGCCGTCACGCCGGTACTGTCGCCCACCCGGCGATGGGCCTTCGCGACGGCCTGCACCGTCCTGATCGGCTGGCCGGCATTGTGGCTCGCCCGCTTCCATCCTGCGCAGCTTACCGCGACGCTCCTCTTCGTCCTGCTCGGCCTGTCCATCCGGCTGAGCATCCGTCGCGCGCTCCTGCCCTACATCCTGGGCGCCCTGAGCTTCTGCGCCCTCCTCATGGTCTACCAGGCCCTGGCCCTCCTGGTCCTGACCCTTCCGATCCTTGCCTGCCTGTGGGTACCCCCTGGGCAATCCGCGGACATGCGGGCCCGTCTCCGCCGAAGCGCGAGGACGGCGGTGATGGTCGGATTGGGCGCCGTCCTGTACGCGGCCTATGTCCTGGTGATCTACGTCGTCATGGATGGCGCGTACGAGGTGTCGGTGGTCACGGGCAGTGCCCAGACCGGCTTGACGGCACTGCTCAGAAACATCCCCCTCATCTACAAGGCGGCTTTCGAGCGCTCCCCCGAAAGCCTCGGCCTGTTAATCATGCTCCTTTGCATCGCCGCCCACGCGTTGAACCGCAGGGGAGGAGCCGCGCACGCCGTTCTGGGTATTCTTGCCGTCCTCTGCCTTCCCCTGCTCTCGCTCATCTATCTGAACCCGGTTCATATCCAGGATCCTGAGCGGATCATGTTCCCGATCGCGTGTGGTGCGGTCGTGGTGCTGTTCGGACTCTTCGCCCTGTCGGTGGAGGGGAGCGACGGGCGGCCCATCCACATCGTCTTCGTCGGGGCGCTGCTCGTCTCCGGCCTGGTCTCCGCTTCGGAAGCCCGCGGCAGGTGGAACTTTCAGAAGGATCTTGCGAAGCAGGTTGCGGAGCTCGCGGCAACCACCGGCAGCAGGGAGATCGCCCTGCGGGACGAGACGGGATTGCTGGGGGGGATGTACACCTTCTTCGAGGGCATCCTCTCCGACGCCGTCGCCGTGAGCGGGGTCGAGGTGCGCGTTGGCCTCTGCACCTCGTCCGGCGTGGACCGCCTCTACCGCTACACCAACCAGTACCCTCTCATCCCGCGCTGCTCAGGCTCGGGCGAGCAGAACCCGCAGGTTTTGCAGGCCGTGGCCCGGATACAGGGAGAGAGGATCGTCATCGAGCGCGCAGTACCCCGGGGCGCCGGGCAATGACCGACAGGGGGCGCCTCTTCGAAGCGTTCTAGACCCGCGCCAAGTACTCGCCGAGGATCCCGGTCGGGACGACGACCATCGATCCGCCGCCTACTTGGCCTGCCACGTGGCCGATGTGGATCGATGGCCGCCCAGGCGCCATCCGATGGCCAGAACAGACGTGCCATGTCCACCTCCTGATCAGCCGAACCCGATCAGGAGGTCGAAACACCGAGAAGCCAAGCAGCTCTTTGAGGCCCCTTCTCAGGACGAAGATGGGATACGCCGGGCGTAGGACCGTTGCGGATCGAAGGGCGGCCGCCCCTCCTTCCACCCGTACTCGAGATAGTGCGCCAGGCCGGACGGGAATACTCCGTCCTTCACGGCAGCAGCGACGTCGGCGAAGGTCTCGCAGTACCAGTCCTCGGAGAAGCCGGGGACACCGGCCTCGTCCGCAGCGAGCTGCTCCTCGGCAGGAAGAGGCAGAGCCAGGCCGGGCTGCTCGAACCAGGGCAGGGCATTATGCGGCTGGTGTCCCGGCGTCCGGCGAATGACCAGCGCGTCCTGATGATCGTCCCAGCCACGATCCTGATAGGACTGCAGGGACAGGGGGCTGCCGGCAAGGAGCCTCTCATACCACTGGCGCGACACGAGCGAGATGCCGTAGGCGGGGTTGCCGCCGTAACCGCGGTAGCCGTAGCCATCAACCAGCCATTGCCCGAGCAGGCCTCGCGCTGCAGGTTCGCCCAGCCCATAGTCCCACGACCGCAACCGCGTGGCCACGTAATCACCATGGCTCGTCACGATCAGGCGCGACTCCGTCCCCATATGGCGCAGCGCGAAATCCAGGAACTGACGGGTCTGATGCTCCGGAAGATGAGTGAGGAGGGAGCCCACCCAGATCAGATCGAAGGTTTGCCCGAAGTTCAGGTCGCGGAAGTTGGGCTCGGAATAGACGCCGCGCGCGCCGAAGGTTGCAGCAGCGAAGTCGACACCGGCACGATCCAGATCACAGACCGTGATCATCGCACGCGGGTACCGGGCGCGCAGGACGCGAGTGACCCGCCCAAATCCGCAGGGAAGGTCCAGGATAGTTTGCGGTGCAGGCGAACCGAGCAGCGAAGCATCGATGACGGAGAGAGCGGACAGGCCGACGTGCAGGTAATGCTCGGAACTGCCCGCGAACATCGTGTCGGCGGGCGACACCGCGGTGATAAGGTCTCGCAACGGGTAATCGTCAGGCCGGGTCAGGTCAGGCATTCACGAGGGCTCGCAGGAGGGGTTCTCGTATAACAACTGCGATGATGTGACGCCAGGGAACGTGAAGAGCGCCTGATGCGCGACTGGAAGGCTTACGCGACCCCGATGCGGGAGCATGAGGTTGTCGGCCAGAGGAATGGGCCGGAGAGAAATGCGAGTTCGCAGTTTTGGGGCGTGGCGGATCGTCCGACGGGACGGGGTGCAGGGCTTGTCCGGGACACATTCACCGTGATAAAAATTCACAATACCGCGTTTGCGACTTTGCGGTGCAGATTGCGTCTTGCTCGGCCAAGGCCGGTTCGGACAATGCCGTGTTTACACACGACCAATGCAGGGCCTGAATGACGACAGCCTCGGGAATGCGTCAGCAAGCTTCGACCGGCGCCAGATCGACCGAGAGGGAACGGGTCAGCGGCAACGTCTCCGCTTCGGGTTTCACCATCGACGGCCCTCTCCTGATCAAGGCGCGCCGCTTTGGCGACCACCGAGGCTATTTCATGGAGACCTACAGCCGGCGTGACTTCGAGGCCGTAGGCGTCTCGGATGCGTTCGTCCAGGACAACCAGTCTCTCTCCGCCACTCTCGGGACCCTCCGGGGCATGCACTTCCAGGCCCTGCCGCATGCCCAGGCGAAGCTGGTCCGGGTCCTGCGGGGCGCTATTCTCGACGTGGTGGTGGACATCCGCCGTGGCTCGCCGAGCTTCGGGCACCATGTGGCGGTGGAGCTCGCTGCCGACAGCGGGGAGCAGTTCTATGTGCCCGCCGGCTTCGCCCACGGCTTTCTCACCCTCCGCCCCGATACCGAAGTCGCCTACAAGGTGACCGACTACTACGCTCCGGACTGCGACCGGGGGATGGCCTGGGACGATCCCGATCTCGCCCTGCCCTGGCCCGACTTCGCGTCCCTCGGGCTGCCGCAAGGGCCTGTGCTCTCGGACAGGGATCAGCGGCACCCGCGCCTGCGCGACCTGCCGGCCTATTTCTGAGCGCCCCCCCCATGCGCGTGATCGTCACTGGTGGTGCCGGTTTCATCGGCTCTGCTCTTGTTCGGCACCTGGTTCTCGAGCTCGGGCACGAGGTGCTCGTGGTCGACAAGCTCACCTATGCCGGGGACCGCCGGACGCTGGCCCCCTGCGAGGGCCGCCCCGGCTTCGCCTTCCTGCAGGCCGACATCTGCGACGCCGAGCGGATGCGCGCCGCCCTCGCCGACTACGCCCCCGACGCCGTGCTGCACCTGGCCGCCGAGAGCCATGTGGACCGCTCCATCGCCTCCGCCGCCCCCTTCATCCAGACCAACGTGGTCGGCACCTTCGCCCTGCTGGAGGCCGCCCGCGCCCTGGTGGCCGGCTACGACGCCCCCCGGGCCGCGGCCTTCCGCTTCCTCCACGTCTCCACCGACGAGGTCTTCGGCTCCCTCGGCCCCACCGGCGCCTTCACCGAGAGCACGCCCTACGACCCGCGCTCCCCCTACTCCGCCAGCAAGGCCGCCTCCGACCACCTGGCCCGCGCCTGGCACGAGACCTACGGCCTGCCCACGATCGTCACCAACTGCTCCAACAACTACGGGCCCTACCACTTCCCCGAAAAGCTCATCCCGCTCGTCACCCTCAACGCGCTGGAGGGCAAGCCCCTCCCCGTCTACGGCGACGGCGGCAACGTGCGGGACTGGCTCTTCGTCGAGGACCACGCCCGCGCCCTGGCCGCGGCGCTGACCCGCGGCACCCCGGGGCGGACCTACAACATCGGCGGCCGCGCCGAGCGCACCAACCTGCAGGTCGTCCACGCCATCTGCGACACCCTGGACCGCCTCCGCCCCCGCTCCACCAACGAGGGCCCCACCAACGAGGACCCCGCCGACGAGGGCCCCGCCCCGCGCCGCGACCTCATCACCTTCGTCCCCGACCGCCCGGGACATGACCGCCGCTACGCCATCGACCCCACCAGGGCCGAGAGGGAACTCGGCTGGCGCTCCACCCTCACCTTCGAGGAGGGCATCGAGCGCACCCTGCGATGGTACCTCGACAACGAGGCCTGGTGGCGACCCTTGCGCGACACATACGCCGGAGAACGCCTCGGACTCCTCCCCGACAACAAGAAAGACACGGCATGATGCGCATCCTCGTGGCCGGCCGCACGGGCCAGCTCGCGCTCGAGCTGCTGGATCGCCTCCCGCGGGACGGGCACCAGGTGATCGCCCAGGAAGCGCCGGAACTGGATCTGACGGACCCGGCCTCCATCGCCCGCGCCGTGGACGCGGCCTCCCCGGACGCGGTCGTCAACGCTGCCGCCTACACCGCGGTGGACAAGGCCGAGAGCCAGCGCGACCTCGCCTTCGCCGTGAACGCGACCGGCGCCGGGCTCCTCGCCGGGGCCGCCGCCGCCCGCGGCCTGCCCTTCGTCCACCTCTCCACGGACTACGTCTTCCCCGGCGACGGGGGAGCGCCCTATGCCGAGGACGACCCGACCGGCCCGACCGGCGTCTACGGCGAGTCCAAGCTGGCGGGGGAGCAGGCGGTCATGGCCGCCAATCCCCGCAGCGCGATCATCCGAACGGCGTGGGTCTGCAGCCCGCACGGCAACAACTTCGTCAAAACCATGCTGCGCGTCGGCCAGGAGCGCGAGACCGTCTCCGTCGTGGCCGACCAGCACGGCGCACCGACCTTCGCCGCCGATCTGGCCGACGCCATCGCCCGCATGCTGCCGCGCCTGGCCGCCGCCCCGGCCGGCGACGAGGCCTTCGGCGTCTTCCATCTCACGGGCGCCCCGCACGCCACCTGGCACGACTTCGCCGCCGCGATCTTCGAGGGCGCCGCCGCGCGCGGGGTCCGGACGCCGCAGCTGCGCGCCATCACCACCGCCGAGTACCCGACCCCCGCCCGCCGTCCCGCGGACGGGCGCCTGGACTGCGGCCGCATCGCGCGCGTTCACGCCATCCGGCCTGCGGACTGGCGCCAGTCCCTCTCGCGCTGCCTCGACGCGCTCATCGGCCCCGATGGGAACAGGGCATGAAGGGCATCATTCTGGCGGGTGGCAGCGGCACGCGGCTGTACCCGGCGACGATGGCGGTGTCGAAGCAGCTGCTGCCCGTCTACGACAAGCCGATGATCTACTACCCGCTCTCGGTGCTCATGCTCGCCGGGATCCGCGAGGTGCTGATCATCTCCACCCCGCACGACCTGCCCCTGTTCCAGCGCCTGCTCGGCACCGGCGAGCAGTGGGGCATCCGCCTCTCCTACGTCGCCCAGCCCAGCCCCGACGGCCTCGCCCAGGCCTTCCTCCTGGGCGAGGAGTTCCTCGCCGGCGCCCCCTCCGCCCTCGTGCTGGGGGACAACATCTTCCACGGCTCCGAGCTGGACGGGCGCCTGGCCGAGGCCCGCGCCAACGGCCCCGGCGCCTCCGTCTTCGCCTACCGCGTGGCCGACCCCGAGCGCTACGGCGTGGTCGAGTTCGACGAGGCCTACCGCGCCCTCTCGCTCGAGGAGAAGCCGGCGCGCCCGCGCTCGGACTGGGCCGTCACCGGCCTCTACTTCTACGACGGCCGCGCCTCCGAGATGGCCCGCCGCGTCAGGCCCTCCGCCCGCGGCGAGCTCGAGATCACCGACCTCAACCGCCTCTACCTCGAGGAGGGCAGCCTGCGCGTCATCCGCCTCGGCCGCGGCTACGCCTGGCTCGACACCGGCACCCATGACAGCCTGCTCGAAGCCGGCGAGTACGTGCGCGCCATCGAGAAGCGCACGGGCATGAAGGTGAACGCCCCCGAGGAGGTCGCCTGGCGCATGGGCTTCATCGACGACACCGCCCTCCAATCCCTCGCACAAGCACAACGCAAGAGCGGCTACGGCCACTACCTCGAAGGCCTGCTCAACCAACGGCGGTGACCCTCTTCCCAGTGCCGCCGACGGTTGCTAAGGCGTTCCGGTGAACGAAGCGCCGTGACCAGTCCCCCGCCCATCGTCTCCGGGCCATCCTCTCCCGTGCGAGCCGAGGAGGGATGCGAGCCGGTCGTTACCGCCGCCGCGCTGACCAGCCAGATGCGGCGGGACAGGAAGCGCCTGAAGGACGTGCAGGCCGAATTGGAGGTGCTGCGCGGCCAGGTCCTGCGCATGCAGTCGCACCCTGCCCGCCTTGCCCTGATGCGGGCTCGCCGGATCAGGCAGCGGCTGGCCTCGTCGATCCCCAGCCTCCTGCGGGGCTCCCGCACCAGCGCAGAACAGCCGGCGGCGCAGAAATCCCCGCCTCCACCGGCCGCGCCGCGACCGGCCAGCCGCGGGCAGGTCCTGGTCATCGACGACCACTGGCCGCAGCCGGACCGTGATTCGGGCTCGGTCGATATCGTCAACCTTGTCCAGTGCCTGCGGGAACTCGGCTTCGACGTCCGGCTCGCCGCGGCGCGGGACCACGGGTACCCTTCCCCGGCCCGCGACGCGCTGGACGCCCTGGGCATCCGATGCCTCACGATGGCCGATGCCCCCTCCGTGGAAGCCTTCCTGAGGGACAGAGGCGGATCCCTGGACCTCTGCGTCCTCTGCCGCGTCTATTGCGGCGGCCGGTTCCTGGAGCAGTTGCTTCGGGACGCGCCGCAGGCCCGCATCGTCTTCAACTCCATTGACCTCGCCTTCCTGCGCGAGGAGCGGCGGGCTCTGCAGGCGGGCGACGAGGCCAGGCTTGCGGCCGCCGGGATGGTGCGCGAGCGGGAGGAGGCAATCATCCGGGGGAGCGACGCCACGATCGTCGTCTCCCGGGCGGAGCTGGATCTGCTGGCGCAGGGGATACCGGAGGCCCTGGTGGCGGAGCTGCCCCTCGCCCGTCCCCTCGCCCCGCCCACTGCGCCCTTCGGCCGCCGCTCGGGCATCGGCTTCATCGGTGGCTTCGCCCATGCCCCGAACGTCGATGCGGTGCGGCACTTCCTTGCTGCCATCTGGCCCCTCGTCCTCCGCGACCTTCCTAACCTCGAGATGACCATTGTCGGCAGCGATTTCCCGACCGGGCTGCTGGAGGGGATCCCCGGCCGGGTGCGCGCCCTCGGGCACCTGCCGGACATAGGCCCGTGGTTCGAGGGGCTTCGCCTCACCGTGGCCCCACTCACCTTCGGCGCCGGGGCGAAGGGCAAGGTCGCCTCCAGCCTTGCCGCCGGTGTGCCCTGCATCGCCACGCCCGTGGCCGCGGAGGGCATGTCGCTGCGCGACGGCGGTGGCGTGCTGATCGCGGACGAGCCGGAGGCGTTCGCGGCCCGGCTGCGGGAGGCCTATACGGACGAGGTCCTGTGGGGCCGGCTCTCCGCCGAAGGCCTGGGCTATGCCGCCTTCCACCTCTCGCTCGATGCCTGGCGGGCCAGGCTGGATGCGCTACTCCGAACGATAGGGCTATAGCCCGCCTGTCCGGGCCGGGTCGGTGGTTCAGCCTCCGACGTGGTGCTAAGGGCAAGTCCTTCGCGAACCCGGGAACATCGGACGGAATGGCGCTCGCAACACTTGAAAGGGAGCGCTGGGCTGCTGCGGTCCGGCTCGCCGCGTGGCTCGGCATCGCCGGGTTGAGCCTCTGGCTTCGGACAGGCTTCCCGGTGCACGCGATCGGCAGCGCGGAGGCCGATGACGCGCTCTTCATCCGGCTTGCCCGCTCTCTTCTCGCCGGCGAGTGGCTCGGCCCCTATGATAACCTCACCCTGGCCAAGGGGATATTCTATCCCCTTTTCATCGCCACCTCGTCCTTCCTCTCCATTCCGCTGCGCGTGGCGGAGCAGGCCTGCTATCTCGGCGCTTCCGCCCTGGCGGCCGTCCTCGTGTCGCGCTGCACGGGCCGTCGCTGGCTCGGCTTGGTGATCTTCGCGGTCCTCGCCTTCAACCCGGCCCTGTGGTCGCTCTCCCTTGCCCGGGTCATCCGCGAGAATCTCTATATCAGCCTGTCGCTGGCGCTGGTTCTCCTCACGGTTCTGGCCGCCTTCCCGCCACCCGCGTCGAAGCTCTGGCACCGGGCGGTTCTGGGCGTCTGCCTGGGCCTTGTTGCGGCCGGCTACTGGCTCACGCGGGAGGAAGGCGTCTGGCTCCTGCCCGCCCTCGCCGTTGTCCTCCTCACGGCCCTGGCCGGCCTTCTCTGGCCGAGGTGGAGGGAAGCCGGGCCGGCAGGGGCCAACCGCCTCGTCGTCCGCCTCTCCGCATCGGCGCTGCCGCTGCTCCTGGCCGGGGGAGTTTTCGCCGCGGGGCTCAGTACGGTGTCCTGGTTGAACGCCGCCCATTACGGCGTGAGTGGGAACAACGAGTTCAAGTCCAGGGCCTTCGAGCGCGGCTACGGCGCCCTCTCACGCATCCGGCACGACCACTGGCGCCGCTTGGTCGTGTTCCCGCGCGATGCGCGCCAGCGCGCTTACGCCGCCAGCCCTGCCGCACGGGAACTGGAGCCGTACTTCGAAGGGGCCGGAGGTGAAGGATGGCGCCGGGTGGGCTGCACGCAGTCCCTGATGCCCAGCGCGGTGGAATGCCCCGAGATCCTCGCGGGCTGGTTCATGTGGGCCTTGCGGGATGCCGTCACCGCCGCGGGGCATGGCCGCTCCGCGGTCGCTGCGCGCGACTTCTACCTGCGCCTGGCGTCCGAGATCGACGAGGCCTGTGACAGCGGCCGGCTGGACTGCCTGCCCCGCCGCGCCACACTCGCACCACCCTTCCGCGTCGAGTACCTGCGCCACGCAGCCGGCGCGGCCGTCACATTGTTGGAGCGTCTGGTCACCATGCGGGAGGGCCCCGTGGGGTCGGCGCCCAGCATCGGCCCACGCTCCGCGATCCAGGTTTTCGCCGATGCGGTCGGACCGGTCTTCCCCCCCGATGGCCCACAACGGCGGCTGCAGGGCTGGGTCGGCGCCACGGCCGGCCGTCCCGACATCAGCCTGCGCGGGCCGGAGGGAGTCACGGTGTCGGCCTCCGTTGCGCGCTGGCCGGGCGACTACATCCGCAGCACCTACCCCGACATGAACGGCCTCGCCTTCGCACTAGAGACATCATGCCCGCCCTCGCAGTGCGTCATCGTCGTAGAGGTGGAGAATGGCCCGCGCGTGAGCCTTCCCTGGGACAGCGCGCGCCAGGGCATGATCCTGGATACCGGGACGGTCCGGCTCTACGGCGACCTCCTGACGAGCCTGGACACCGATCGGATGGGATCGCGCCGGCGCTCCGTGCAGACGAGCATTGCCGGAGTCATCGGCGCGGGCTACGCCAACGGCTTCCCTGTCCTGGGAGGGCTGGGCCTCATCGGCCTGCTGCTCGCCCTGGTCCGCCACCGCCGCCGGCCCGTGCCGGCGTGCCTGATCGCGCTCATGCTCGGCTGCGGCGCGGCATTCTCGGCCCGCCTGGCCCTGCTCGCCTATCTCGACGCCACCTCAATCCCTTCGGCGAACCTCCTTTACCTCTCGCCGGCTTTGCCCTTCGTCATCATCTTCTCGGTCCTCGGCACTTGGCTCGGCTTCCGTGCCCTGAGGACGGACAGGGCAGAGACACCGGGGTAGTCCCGCGCCCGGGTGACCCTGCTTTGTGGATTCAGGAGCCTCGCCCTATAAAGTCGCGCGCCCAGTCGGACGAAGGGCGGGGATGGGCGAGGACAGATGGCTGAGACGATGCCGGATCCAGTTCAGGATCTCGCGATCGGCGACGAGTTGACCTGGAATGCGGTGCGCATCGCCGAGCCAGGTCCGTGGGTCGGCCACATCCCGTTCGCTTTCTGGCTGGTGAAAGCCCTGCGCCCGGCAAGCCTCGTAGAATTGGGGACCCATTCCGGCAACTCGTACTTCGCGTTCTGCCAGGCCATCGAGGCGTTCTGTCCGGGAGCCCGCGCCTATGCCGTGGATACATGGCAGGGTGACGAGCACGCCGGACATTACGGTGAGGAGGTCTACGCCGACGTCGCTCGCTTCAACGCCGCGCACTTCTCCCGTTTCTCCACCCTGCTCCGCATGACGTTCGACGAGGCGCGCGGCTACTTCCCCGATGGAGGGCCGGATGGCGGCATCGACCTCCTGCACATTGACGGTCTGCACAGCCACGAAGCCGTCCGCCAAGATTTCGAGACCTGGCGCTCCACTCTTTCGTCCCGTGGCGTCGTCCTCTTCCACGACATCAATGTCCGCGAGCGCGGCTTCGGCGTCTGGCGCCTCTGGGAGGAGTTGCGCGCCGAGTATCCTGCCTTCGCGTTCGATCACTCCAACGGTCTCGGCGTGCTCGGCGTCGGGCCGGAGCAAGCGCCGGCCCTGCGCACCCTTTTCAGCCTGGATGGAGAGCGGGCAGCGGCCTTTCGCCGGCAGGTCGCCATGCGTGGCCAGACTTTCCAGCGCCAGGCGGAGATCCTCGCCCTGCGCGGCCAGATTGCCATCAAGGATGCCCATATTGCGGACCTGACCGGCCAGATCCAGGCCGCTGCCGGGAACGCGGAAGCCGCCCGGGCGGAGTTGGGCGGGAAGGCCGAGACGCTGCGCGCGGAACTGGCCTGGAAGGATGCCCTGCTACTCACGCAGCGCGAGGTAACCGCCGCCAAGGATGTCATGATCGCGTCGCTCGGCGACGCCGCCGCCGCCCGTGCCGCGGCGCTCGCGACGCGCGACCGGATCATCGACGCGCGGGATCAGCTCGCCGTCGCCCTCAACGCGGATCTGCGGAACCAGAGGCACGAGTACGAGGTCCGCCTCCTGCAGGCGCAGCAGGACCGCGAGGCGATGATGGCGGAGGTGCGGCATCACTCGGCTCGCGCCGAAGCGGCTGCTGCCTCGGTCGACGCGACCGCGCAGGCCGTCGCCGCCCGCTACGTCAGCTCCACGTCCTGGCGCATCACCCGGCCCCTGCGTGTGGCGGTGCGGCTCCTGCGCGAACGGCGCCTTGCACCATCGCTCTCACAGCCGAGCCTGCCCCCGCCCCTGCCGGCTGCTCCGCCCCCGCAGGCCGAGGCGCCGGCAGCGGAGGCGCCCGCGGTCCCGTCGGTGAAAGCGGCGATGCGCGCCACCCTGTCCGCGCGTCTCAGCGCCTTCCTGGCCACCACCGCGCGCCTGGAACTGCCGCGGGCCGAGGCGCCCGAGGTCAGCATCATCCTCGTGCTCTACAACCAGGCGGAGCTGACCTTCGGCTGCCTTGCCTCCATCGCGGAGACGCTCTCGGGCAAGGATGCGCCGGGGATCGAGGTGGTGATCCTCGACAACGGCTCGGCGGACCGCACGGACCAGCTGCTGGACCGGATCGATGGCGCGACGGTCATCCGCAGCGAGACGAACCTGCACTTCCTCAAGGGCGTGAATCGCGCAGCCAGGTCCGCCACCGGCCGCACCCTGCTGCTCCTGAACAACGACGCGCAGCTCCTGCCCGGCGCCGTCGCGTCGGCGCTCCGCACGCTGGATTCTGCCCCCGACATCGGCGCGGTGGGCGGGCGCATCATCCTGCCGGACGGGACGCTGCAGGAGGCGGGCTCCATCCTCTGGCGCAACGGTGCCGCCTCCGGCTTCGGCCGCGGCGACGACCCGAACGGGCCGGACTACATGTTCCAGCGCGACGTGGACTACTGCTCCGGCGCCTTCCTCCTCACGCCGCGCGCGGTGTGGGAGGAGCTGGGCGGCTTCGACGAGCGCTATGCCCCCGCCTACTACGAGGAGACTGACTACTGCCTCCGCCTCTGGGAGAGCGGGCGGCGCGTGGTCTTCGACCCGGACGTGGCGATCATCCACTACGAGTTCGGCAGCTCCGCCTCCTCTGACGCGGCGTTGGCGCTGCAGGCCGCGAACCACCGCATCTTCACCGAAACCCATCGCGCGTGGCTGGACGGCCAGTTCCCGCTGGATCCGATGAACGTGATCGCCGCCCGCACCACGCGCTCTGATCGGCCACGCGTGCTGGTCATCGAGGATCGCGTCCCGAAGGTGGAGCTCGGCACCGGCTATCCGCGCGCCAACCGCCTGCTTCACGAGCTGGTGCGGGCCGGCGCCGATGTGACGCTGTTCCCGGTCTTCCGCCATCCCGAGACCTGGCACGGCGTCCGCCGCGCGCTCGACAAGCGCATCGAGGTCCTGATCGCGGCCGAGATATCCCAGCTCCGCGCCTACCTGAACGCCCGGCGCGGGCACTTCGACGCGATCATCGTCTGCCGCCCACCGAACATGGCGTCCTTCGAGCAGGCGATCGGCGCGGAGCGGGACCTGATCGGGCAGGCGCGCGTCATCTACGACGCCGAGGCGCTGTTCGTCACTCGCACGCTGCAGCGCCGGACCGCCAGTGGCGATCCTGCGCCGGATCAGGAGCGGCACGAGATGGTCGCCGCGGAGGTCGCGCTCACGCGGCTCGCGGATTCCGCCCTGTCCGTGTCCGCCTCGGAACAGGAGACGCTCAAGGCCTATGGCGCAACGGATGTGCATGTCCTCAGCCACGCCATCGACGACGAGCCCCTGCCCGGCGCCTACGAGGAGCGCGACCAGATCGTATTCCTGGGCGCGGTCCAGTCGGATGACGCGCCCAATGCGGACGCGGTCCGCTGGTTCGCTCAGGACGTCCTGCCCGCCCTTCGCCGCCATCTCGGGACAGAGGTGAGGCTCACCGCCATCGGCATGGTCGAGGCACCGAGCGTGCGCGCACTCGACGGCACCGCACTCGACCTCAAGGGCATGGTGGAGGACTTGCGTGGGGCGCTGTCCCACGCGCGCGTCATGGTGGTGCCGAGCCGACTGGGCGCGGGTATCCCGCTCAAGGCCCTGCAGGGGGCGGTGCTGGGCATCCCGATGGTGGTCACCTCGCTCATCGCGGAACAGCTCGACTGGAAGGACGGCCGGGAGGTGCTGGTCGCCGACGACGCGGCCGCCTTCGCCGCCGCCTGCGCCCGCCTGTACGGCGACCGGGCGCTATGGGAAGCGCTGCGCTGCAACGCGCTGGAGCGGGTCCGGCAGGACTGCTCGCCGGAGGCCTTCACGGCCACGGTGCGCGCCCTGGTGGCCGCCATGCCGATCACCCGCCGCAGGCCCGAGGCGCTCGTGGAGGCGGAGCGCCGGCGCCCCGCGCCGCCGCCGGCCGCCGGTGAGCCGAACACCAGCCGTCCGGCCGAATCCGACTACAGCTTGGCCATTCCCTTCGACTTTCCGCCGCTTCCGGTACCGGCGCCGCGCATCGCCGTGATCTGCCACCTCTATCATCCCGAGATCGGGCGCGAGGTTCGCGCCTACCTGCGGAACCTGCCCGTTCCCGCGAACATCTTCCTCTCCACCGACACCGCCGAGAAGGCCGCGATCATCCGCGCCTGTTTCGCGGACTGGGAGGGGGGGCGCGTGGAGGTGCGGGTGGTGCCGAACCGCGGCCGCGACATCGCGCCGAAGCTCGTCGGCTTCGCCGATGCCCATGCGGATCACGACCTGGTGCTGCACCTGCACTCCAAGAAGTCGGAGCACGCGCATTTCCTGGCCCCCTGGCGCAGCTTCCTCTTCGAGAACCTGATGGGCTCGCGGGAGGGCGTCGCCAGCATCCTCGACGCCTTCGCGCGCCTGCCGGGGCTCGGGATGATGGCGCCGCAGCACTACGAGGCGATCCGCCGCTGGATCGGCTGGAACGGCAACTACGACGCCGCGAAGGAGCTTGCCGCGCGCATGGGCATCGCGCTCTCGCCGGTGCGCGCGCTCGACTTCCCCTCGGGCTCCATGTTCTGGGCCCGCCCGGCCGCGCTGAAGCCCCTGCTGGACCTGAACCTGTCCTTCGACGACTTCCCGGCGGAGGGCGCGCAGCTCGACCACACGCCGGCCCACGCGATCGAGCGGCTCTACTTCCTGGCCTGTGAGCGCAGCGGCCATGCCTGGCTCAAGATCGCGCAGCCCGCGCTCTACGCGGAGACGGGCACGATCGTCACGGCGCGCAGCCCCCAGGAGCTGGACCGCTTCCTCGGCGAGCACGGCGCCGCGCTGACCGGGCCGGTGATGCTGCCGGTGCGGCAGGAGCCCGCGCCCCTGGTTACCCGGGTGCCGCCGGGCCTGGCGCGCCGCCTCGCCGCGCGAGGGTTCTGAGCTTGCTCGGCCTGTTCCGGAAGGCGCGGCTGCCCTCTGCGGGCGCCGGCCGCGTCTCTGTCGTGATCCCGCTCTACAACCACGCCGCCTATATCGGGGCGGCCGTGGAGAGCGCCCTGGCCCAGGGCCCGGTGCTGCGGGAGGTGATCGTCATCGACGATGGCTCGACCGATTCCTCGGCCGAAACGATGCGGCAGGTTGCCGTGCGCGACCCGCGCATCCGCTTCCGCAGCAGGCCGAACCAGGGCGCGCACGCCACCATCAACGAGGGGCTGGACGAGGCGACAGGCGAGTTCGTCGCGGTCCTCAACTCCGACGACGCCTACCTGCCCGGGCGGCTGGACGCGCTGGTGCTGCGGCTGGACGCGGAGCCGGGCGCCGCCCTCGCCGCCTCCGGCATCGCCTTCATGGACGGGAACGGCGCCCCGGTGGAGAACGGCTGGTACCGGGAGGCCATGGCGTTCCGCGAGGGCCGGGACACGGCCACCGCGCTGGTGAACGCCAACTTCCTGATGACGACCTCCAACTACCTGTTCCGGCGCGACCTGCCCGGGCGGATCGGCGGCTTCGCGGCCCTGCGCTACACGCACGACCTGGACTTCGCCCTGCGGGCCCTGGCGCTGGGGTACGGCATCGCCCTGCTGGAGCAGCCGCTGCTGTGCTACCGCCAGCACGGCGCCAACACCATCTCGGAGGACCATCGGAAGGTGCGGGTGGAGTGGGCCGCCTCCGCCGCCGCCTATCTCACGCTGCTCTGGGACCGGCCCGGCGCGCCGGAGCCGGACTGGGACGCGGCGGGCGGAATGGCGGAGGTGCTGCGGCGGCACGAGCTGACGCGCATGGTGCCGCCCTGCATGGCCTACCTGCGCCGTCACGGTGGCGGCCGGCTCGACACCAGCCCCCTGCTGGCGGACGAGGCCTTTCGCGCGCGCATGCTGGACTGGGCCTGATGCGGATCCTCTTCCTCAGCAATCTCTACCCACCGAACGTCGTCGGCGGCTACGAGCGGCTGTGCCACGAGGTGGCCTCGGACTTCGCGGCGCGCGGCCACGAGATCACGGTCCTGACCAGCGCCCATGGCGGCAAGGTGGCGGAGTACCCGGGCCAGCGCGTGCTGCGGACGCTGGAGCTGCTGACGGGCAGCGAGATCTACATCCCCTTCCCCGGCACGGCGGAGGACCGGGCCGCCGTGAACGCGCGCAACCTGGAGCGGCTGCGCGCGGTGCTGGACGAGGTGCGGCCGGACGTCGTCTTCGCCTGGAACCTCTTCTTCCTCGACGCCTCGATCCTCGACGCGCTGGAGGCGAGCCCCTACCGCACCGTCGTGATGCTCACGGACAACTGGCTGCTCGTGATGCGGAACCCGGCCTTCGTGGCCGATTTCTTCCGCGAGATCGTGCACGGCCCCGGCCGCTTCGTGCCGCCCCCGCCGCCGCCGGCCTGGCGCGCCATGGCCGGGCGGGCGAAGCGCCGCCTGCAGCGGCTGGCCGGCATCACGCCGCGGGGCCAGCTGCAGGCGGTCTTCGGGGCGCGCTTCATGCGGGATTTCTACGCCGCGGGAGGCACCTATTTCCGTTCCCACCGCGTGATCCACAACGGGGTGCGCCAGTCGCCGCGCACCGGCCCGGCGCCGGACCGCGCCGCCACGGTGCGGCCCGGCCATCTGCGCCTGCTCTTCGCTGGCCGGCTGGTGGATCTGAAGGGCGCCGATACGGCGGTCGAGGCTCTCTCCCTGCTCAACCCGTCCGAACTGGGCGTGGAGCGGATCACCCTCACGATCGTGGGCGACGGGCAGGACCACGCCTATCTCGAGCGCTTCCGGGCCCTGCTCGCGGCCAGCCCGCGCGCGGCCGACATGGTGATGGAGCCGGTGGTGCCGGAGGCGGAGCTGCCCGCGCTGTTCGACCGCCACGACATCTACCTCTTCCCCTCCCTCTACGAGCCCTTCTCGCTCACCCTCATCCACGCGCTGGCCTGCGGGATCCCCACCATCGCCTCCGACATCGGCGGCAACCCGGAGATCGTGGAGGATGGGCGGAGCGGCCTGCTGTTCCGCAAGGGCGATCCCGCCTCCCTGGCGGAAACCATCGCCCGCCTCGCGCGCGATCCCGCGCTGCGGCAGCGGCTGGCGCTTGGCGGGCAGGAGGTGAGCCGGCAGTTCACCTTCGAGCGCATGACGGAAGCGATGGAGCGCTTCCTGAAGACCGCCGAATGACGCCGGAGGCCCTGGCCGGCCGGCGCTGCCTCGTGCTCGGCGCGGGCGGCTTCATCGGCTTCAATCTCTGTCGCGCCCTCGCAGCTGCGGGGGCGCAGGTGCACGGCTTCGGCCGCGCGCCCGACTTCGCCGAGAACCCCGCGGCGGAAGCCTGGACCGACGCGGAGTTCGGCGACCACGTGGCCCTGGCCAGGGCGCTGGACGGGGTGGAGGTGGTGTTCCACCTTCTCGGCGGCAGCGTTCCCGGCGAGGCGGAGCGGGACCCGGCGGGCGACCTGCGCACGAACGCCGCGGCGTCGCTGGAACTGCTCAGCCTCTGCGAGGCCGCCGGCGCGCGGCGCCTGGTCTTCGTCTCGTCCGGCGGCACCGTCTACGGCCCGACCGCGGTGCTGCCGATCCCGGAGGACCATCCCACGAACCCCATCTCCGTCTACGGAGTTCACAAGCTGCTGGTCGAGAAGCATCTCGGCCTTCGCGCCTATCGGGACGGCATGCAGGCCATGGTGCTGCGCGTCGCCAATCCTTACGGGCCCTATCAGCGCCCCGGCCGCGGGCAGGGGCTGGTGCCGAACCTCATCCTGCGCCGCCTCTCCGGCCAGCCGATCGAGATCTGGGGCGACGGATCCACCGTGCGCGACTACCTGCACGTCGATGACCTGGTCCGCGCCATGCTCGCCGCGGCGGTCTATCAGGGCCGCCATCGCGTGATGAACGTGGGGTCCGGCACCGGCCGCTCCGTGAACGAGGTCGTGGCCTCGGTGGACGAGGTGCTGGGCCTTCAGGATGCGGAGGTGCGCCACCTTCCCCATCGGCCCGCCGATGTTCCGCGGAACGTCCTAGACGTGTCCCGCATCCGCGCCGAGCTGGGATGGAGCACGCGGGTGGGATGGCTGGAAGGCCTCCGCCAGACGGCGGAGTGGCTGCGCCAGACCTACGGGACCGGCGGCGTTCCCGCCGTTGCAGTTCGGGCCCCATGACATCCATCCAGCCCTACCCTGCCGGATCCCCGGGCCGTCGCCCACGCCGTACCGTCCTCTGGGAGATCACCCCCCCGGCCCACGCCGTCGGGGCCTGGAACCGCATCGCCTTCCCGGTGACGGGTGCGACCGAAGGCACGCTGCTGATCCTCGTGCTGACGGATGGGCGGGGCACCGCGCCGGACATCTCCCTCTACCTGCCTCCGGGTCCGGAGAGCGGGGACTGGCAGGTCCTGGCGGCGGTACCGCCAGGGACGGGCGTGGTACGCCTAGTTGCCATCGGCCCTGAGGCCGTGGGGGTTCGGGCGGGCGAGCCGCGTTTCATGCGGCTTAGCCGGGCGGTGGCTTCGGCCTGGCTGCTGGCGCGGACACCCTTCCGCTCGCTCCTCCCAATCCTTCGGAAGCTGCCTCGCCCGGCATCCTTCTTCCGAGGCTTGCGCGAGCTGCTGGCGGAGATGAGCCGGGCCGCCTATCCGCCGCCGGCGCACTACCACGAGTGGGTCCGGCTTTTCGACCGCTGGTCCGGTGAGGATTTCGACCCGGAGACACCCCGGGCGTCGCTGGGCTACGTCGTCTTCGCGGGAGGCGCGACACCGGACGCGCTGGCAGCCACCCTCGCCAGTCTCGACGCCCAGCCGCAGCCGCCGCCGCGGATGGTTGTCGCCGGCGCCTCCGGAGGCGACCTGGCCTCGTGGCTCGCCGCGCAGGACGTGGACTACCTGGGCCTCCTCCAGGCGGGCGAGGTTCTGCCGGCCCATGTCGGCTGGCTGGCGGGCGAACAGCTGCTCGCCCTCGGTCGCCCGGACATCGTGGTGGCGGATGAGGATGACCTGTCGGGACAGGGAAGCCGCCACGCCCCCCGCTTCAAGCCGGTGCCCAGCCACGTCGCCATGCTGTCCGGCCTCCCGGCGCAGGGTCTCTGGCTCGTCTCGCGCGGCACGTTGCAGCGGCATCTTCCGGCACCCACCGCGCGGGCGGAGGCCTTTCGCCTCGACCTCTGGCTGCGGCGGTACCGCGCCTCGCCGGATCAGTTCAGCGCGCGCATCCCCTACATCCTCTCCCACCGCCGCGCGGACACCGGGACAGCGCTCCCGGCGGAGCTCGCCGCTCTCGTGGCGGAGCACCTGGAGGTCTGCGGTCCCGCCCTCCACTGCTCTCCCGGGGAGCCGCTGCGCTTCGCCCTGCGGGACGACGCACCGCTGGGGCATGTGACGGTCATCATTCCCTCCACCCTGCGGCAACCGCACTCACTCGGCTGCATCAGCGCCGTGCTGAGGGATACGGACTACCCGGCCATGGATGTCCGCGTGGTCGTGATGCAGCGCGGCCCGCTGGATGCCGCGCAGCAGGCCGCCGCGAAGACGCTGCTGGCCGATGACCGCGTGACGGTCATGCCTTTGCAGGCGCCCTCCTTCAACTTCTCGGCCGCGAACAACCGCGCGGCCACCGGGGCGCGCGGCGAGCACATCCTGCTCCTGAACGACGACGTCTCGCCGATCCGGCCGGACTGGCTGCGCTGGATGACCGCCTTCATGAAGGATCCGCAGGTCGGGATGGTCGGGGCACGCCTGATCTACCCGGACGACCGGGTTCAGCACGGGGGAGTGATCATGGGGCTGGCCGGCCTCTGCGACCACGCGCACCGCTTCCTGCCGCGCGCGGAGCCCGGCTACATGTCCCGCGCCGTCGTCTCACAGGAGCTGTCGGTCGTCACGGGCGCCTGCATGCTCGTGCGGCGCACCCTGTATGAGCGAACGGGCGGACTGGACGAGGCTTACCCCAGTGCGTTCAACGACGTGGATTTCGCACTGCGCGTCGGCGAGACCGGCCACTCCGTCGTCTACGCCGCGGAGGCCGAACTCCATCACCACGAACTGCAGACCTATGGAGACCACTACGCCGGGGAGCGCCGGGCCTCCGAGACGCTGGAGGTGACGCGCATGCGGCAGCGCTGGGCGGAGGTCGTCGCGGCGGACCCGTTCCACAACCCGAACCTCAGCCTGGCACCGTTCATGGAATGGCAGCCAGCCTTCCCTCCTCGGCTGGCGCTGCATCAAGGGTAGACCCTATCCCGCTCTCCGGGGCGGGCCGGGCGGCACCGGAGGAGGGAGTGGCAGCGACGGCGACGGGCGCGACACGGTCCGGCGCGGGCCGGGCCGGTCCGAAGGGGCCGGCGGCATCTGCGGCCAGAGCAGGATGAGGCCGGCCAGCAGCCCTGCCGGCACCAGCCCTTTGCAGAACGGCCGCGTCGCCCTGCTGCGTCCCGGCCCGCGCGCGCGACGAGGAGCCCGGCTCGGCTGCACCGTCACCGGCGGCGCTTCCCAACCTCCGCGCCGGAACAGCGCGTCCGCCCGCGCGAGGTCCGAGACCTGCAGCAGCAGCACGCCCACCCGCGCCGCCAGGGCGTGGGCTGCGGGCGTGTAGGTGGCGTTGGAGACCACCGCCGCGAGGTCCGCCCCGGCGAAGCCGCGGCCGGCCAGTGCCTCCTGCACCGCCCGGTTGCCGACCGGCCGCGCGTGCAGCTTGCACTGGAGCACGACGGAGCGCCCGCCCTTGCGTGCCAGCACGTCCACGCCCTGGTCGGCGGAGCCGCGGCCGAGGGTGACGGACCAGCCCCGGGCCGCGAGAAGGTTGGCGCAGTGACGCTCGAAGTCGCGCGGGGAGAGGTTGGCGGGCAGTTCCGACGCCGCGGCATCGTCGCGGAGGAGAAAGAGGACCGCGAGGGCGAGGAGCGCGACGGAAGCGAGAAGAATCCCCGTTCCCATGGCGACTCCGGCCGGCCAGACATCACCGGCGGGCCGCCGGGCGGCCTGTCAGGGCTTGCGACTCGGGGCAAGCACCTTCGACAGGCCTATTAGGTGCCGTTCTTCACAAAGTACTTCAACTCCGCCCGGCAAGTTCGGGGCAGGTTTTTGCAGTCCGAACAACGATTTCGGCCGCAGCGGCCCGCTGCAGCCCGATGGGACAGGGATGAGGGAAAGATCCAGGGCGGGGAGAGCTCCTCCCCGCCCCGGGGCCGATCAGCGGGTCGGCCGGGGCTTCTCGCCCGAGTAGTCGTAGAACCCGCGGCCGGTCTTGCGCCCGAGCCAGCCGGCCTCGACGTGCTTCACCAGCAGCGGGCAAGGGCGGTACTTGCTGTCGCCCATGCCCTCGTGCAGCACCTGCATGATGGCAAGGCAGGTATCCAGGCCGATGAAGTCCGCCAGTTCCAGCGGCCCCATAGGCTGGTTGGTGCCGAGCTTCATGCCGAGGTCGATGGAGGCCACGTCGCCCACGCCCTCGTGCAGGGTGTAGACCGCCTCGTTGATCATCGGCATCAGGATGCGGTTAACGATGAAGCCCGGGAAGTCCTCGCTCGTCGCGATGGTCTTGCCCATGCGCTCCGCGAGGGCAACGGTCGCCTGGTAGGTCGGCTCGTCCGTCGCGATGCCCCGGATCACCTCCACCAGCTTCATCACCGGCACCGGGTTCATGAAGTGCATGCCGATGAAGCGCGGCGCGCGGTCCGTGGAGGCCGCAAGGCGCGTGATGGGGATGGAGGAGGTATTGGTCGCAAGGATGGCGGAAGGCTTCAGGTGCGGGCAGAGGGCGGCGAAGATCGACTTCTTCACCTCCTCCCGCTCGGTGGCCGCTTCGATGACGATGTCGGCGCCGGAGAGCGCCGCCATGTCCGTCCCGGTGGAGAGCCGGCCGAGCGCCGCGTCGCGGTCCTCGGCCGAGAGGCTGCCCTTGGCGACCTGACGCTCCATGTTCTTGCGGATGGTGGAGAGCGCCTTATCCAGCGCCTCCGCCTTCACGTCGATCATGGTGACGGCGAGGCCCGATGCGGCCGCGACATGCGCGATGCCGTTGCCCATCTGGCCGGCACCGATGACGCCGACGGACTGAATGGTCGGCGCCGCGTCACTCACTTGGAGAGCTCCGCCTCGATCTCCGGGATCAGCTTGAAGATGTCGCCGACCAGGCCGTAGTCGGCCACCTGGAAGATCGGCGCCTCCTCGTCCTTGTTCACGGCGACGATGACCTTGCTGTCCTTCATGCCCGCCAGGTGCTGGATCGCGCCGGAGATGCCGAAGGCGATGTAGAGCTCGGGCGCCACGATCTTGCCGGTCTGCCCGACCTGCTGGTCATTCGGTGCGTAGCCCGCGTCCACCGCGGCGCGGGAAGCACCGACGGCGGCGCCGAGCTTGTCCGCGATCCCGTCCAGGATCTTGAAGTTCTCGGCGGAGCCGATGGCGCGGCCGCCGGAGACCACCACGCGGGCCGCCGTCAGCTCGGGACGCTCGCTCTTCACGATCTCGGCGCCGACAAAGGTGGAGACACCCGGATCGGCGGCGGAGGGCGCGGCCTCCACGGTCGCGGAGCCGCCCTCGGCCTCGGCCGGGTCGAAGGAGGCGGCGCGGACGGTGATGACCTTCTTCGCGTCCGAGGACTGCACGGTCGCCAGCGCGTTGCCCGCGTAGATCGGGCGCACGAAGGTATCGGCGTCCACCACGGCGGAGATGTCGCTGATCGGCTGCACGTCCAGCAGCGCGGCCACGCGCGGCATCACGTTCTTGCCGAGCGCGGAGCCCGGCGCCAGCAGGTGCGTGTAGTTCCCGGCCAGCGCCTGCAGCAGGGCGGCCGCCGGCTCGGCCAGCAGGTGCTCGGCCGTGTCGTGGATCACCTTGGCGACGCCGGCGATCTTTGCGCCGGCCTGCGCCACGGCCTCCGGCCCGATCACCAGCAGGTGGACCTCGCCGAGCTTGGTGCCGGCGGCGATGGCGGAGCGGGTAGGCTGGTTGATGGCCTTGCCGTCGTGATCGGCGAGAACGAGGACGGTCATCTTCAGATCACCTTGGCTTCGTTGCGCAGCTTGGAGACGAGCTCGGCGGCCGACGCCACCTTCACGCCGGCCTGGCGCTTCGGCGGCTCCTCCACCTTGATCACCTTCAGACGGGGCGCGGTGTCCACGCCAAGATCGGCGGGCTTCATCGTCTCGATCGGCTTCTTGCGGGCCTTCATGATGTTCGGAAGGCTGGCGTAGCGCGGCTCGTTCAGGCGCAGGTCGGTGGTGACCACCGCCGGCAACGTCAGCTTCACCGTCTCCTGCCCGCCATCCACCTCTCGGGTCACGTTGGCCGCACCATCGGCGACCTCCACCTTGTTCGCAAAGGTGCCCTGGCCCCAGCCCAGCAGCGCGGCGAGCATCTGGCCGGTGGCGTTCATGTCGTCGTCGATGGCCTGCTTGCCCATGATGACGAGCTGCGGGCCTTCCTTGTCCACGATGGCCTTTAGCAGCTTCGCCACCGCGATCGGCTCCACCGTGCCCTCGGCCTCGACCAGGATGCCGCGGTCCGCGCCCATGGCGAGCGCCGTGCGGATCTGCTCCTGCGCCTGGGCCGGGCCGATGGAGACGGCGACGATCTCCGTCGCCACCCCCTTCTCCTTCAGGCGCACGGCCTCCTCGACGGCGATCTCGTCGAAGGGGTTCATGGACATCTTGACGTTGGCGGTCTCGACGCCCGAGCCATCGGGCTTCACCCGGACCTTGACGTTGTAATCCACCACGCGCTTGACGGGGACGAGGAGCTTCATGCCGGCTGACGGGTCCTCTGGCGGGCACCGCGAGGGGTTCGTCGGTGCGTTTGGGGGACCGCGGGCGGCCCCTGGAAGGCGGGCGACGCCCTGCCGCGAAGGGGGGCAGGGCGTCGCATTCGCGAAGTCAAGCGGGGTCTATAAGGCGGCCCCTGGGAGGCGGCAAGCGGCCCGGGGCGGGCCGCGTTTCAGCCTCGCAGCAGGTAGAGCAGCAGCGCGAAGAGGACGAGGGTGACGGCCTGCAGCGTCACGCGCCAGCGCATCAGCGCGTTGGAGCGCTGGGGGTCGCCGTCGCCCTTAACCATGCCGACCATGCCGAAGAGCAGCGTGCCCAGCGTGCCGAGCATCCCCAGGGCAACGAGGATCGTGAGGAAGGTGATCATGATGGGTGGGATGTGGGCACCCGCCGCGCCCGCGCAACGGTCCCGTCACGATTCAGCCGCGCCGTTTTCCCTTGGCCGATCCCTTGGCCGGCACCTCCGGCACGGGCTCCGGCCCGGCCATCTTCCGCACCACCGTCAGCAGCGCCGCCTTGGTCGCGAAATCCAGTTCCCGGTAGGCGCGCAGCAGCGCCTCCTCATCCCCCGCCAGCAGCCCGAGGCTGCCCTGGTCCTCCTCCAGCACCTCCGCCGGCGGGGCCACGTCCGGGTCCAGGCCCACGAGCCAGGAGACGGAGGTTCCCAGCACCTCGGCCAGCCGCACCAGCCGGGCCCCGCGCGGTACCGGGGCGGTGCCCTCCCGCAGCCGGAGCAGGAGATCGGGCGGCAGGCCGGCCCGGCGGAAAGCCTCCTCCGGCGAGAGGTCGAGGCGCTCCAGGCGGGCCTCGATCAGTTCCACCATGGGCGGCGGGTCGGGGGGCAGGTCCATCGGGGTTCCGGCAAGGTTCGGGGGGGCAGGGTTGCGGCGGAGGCGGCTGGAAGCGCCGCCCCTTGCCGTGAAAGATGGTGCGCCGGGCGGCCCCGCGCCGCCCGAAGAACGCATGAGGAGAAGGCGGCCATGGCGGAACCGGCGGACCGGCGCATCCTGGACCTGTTCGGCATAGACCTGCCGATCATCCAGGCCCCCATGGCCGGGGCGACGACCCCCGCCATGGCCATCGCCGCCAGCGAGGCCGGCGGCCTCGGCTCCCTTCCCGGTGCCCAGTACGCGCCCGACACCTTCCGGGCCGCCGTGACGGAGGTTCGGGCCGGCACGCGCCGCCCCTTCAACCTGAACTTCTTCGCCCACGACACCCCGCGCGACGACCCGGAGCGTCAGGCCGCCTGGCGCGCCCGCCTGGAGCCCTACTATGCCGAGGCCGGGCTGGGCCCGGACACCCCGCCTTCCGGCGCCGGCCGCGCTCCTTTCAACGAGGCCTTCTGCGCCGTGCTGGAGGAGGCGCCCCCCGCCGTGGCCAGCTTCCACTTCGGCCTGCCCGCCCCCGCCCTGCTGGCGCGGGTGAAGGCGGCCGGCTGCAAGGTGGTGGGCTGCGCCACCACCGTCGCCGAGGCGGTCTGGCTGGAGGGCCATGGCGCGGACGCCATCATCGCCCAGGGCTTCGAGGCCGGCGGCCACCGCGGCAACTTCCTCACCCACGACATGGCCACCCAGGTCGGCACCATGGCCCTGGTGCCGCAGGTGGTGGACGCCGTGCGGGTGCCCGTGATCGCCGCCGGCGGCATCGCGGACGCTCGCGGCGTGCGAGCGGCACTGGCCCTCGGCGCCGCGGCCGTGCAGGTCGGCACCGCCTACCTCCTCACGCCCGAGGCCCGCATCCCCGCCCTTCACCGCGCCGCGCTGGAGCGCGCCACCGACGACGGCACGGCCCTGACCAACCTCTTCACCGGCCGCCCCGCCCGCGGGATCCTCAACCGCCTGATGCGGGAAGCCGGTCCCCTCTCCGACCTCGCCCCGCCCTTCCCCACGGCCGGCGCCGCCCTGGCGCCGATCCGCGCGCGGGCGGAGGCGAAGGAGCGGGACGACTTCACCAACCTCTGGGCCGGGCAGGCGGCCGCCCTGGCCCGGCCGATGACGGCGGGGGAACTGACCCGGCGGCTGGCGGGGGATTGATCCTTCGCTTCCGGTCTGTCCCGGGGAGAGGAAGAAGGAATTCTTCCTCTCCCCGGACCCCTCACCATCATCTTTTTCTAGGAGTTGGTCTTTCTCGGCCGGCGGTGTGCCTCGGGTCGATGACCCGAGGCGACTGCAGGGGCAGGAAGGGGCCCGTAACGCGGAGATCCCGTCCCAGGACGGCGCGGCGGCAGCCAGACGGGGGTCCAGGGGCCTCAGGCCCCTGGCGGGGGTCCAGGGGGCGGAGCCCCTTGGGGCCACTGGCGCGTCCCGCACCCACCGGACCGTGACAGCCGGAAACTTGACCTCCGCTGATCCGGTGGGTTCCAACCTCGCCCATGCGGTTCCCCCGATCCTTTCTCGCCCTGCTGGTGCTGCTCTGCGCCGCGCCGGCGCTCGCCCAGGCTCCTGCTCCCGCCCCCACGGCGCCCGCCGTGGCCGCACAGGTGCCCGCCACCGCGGCCGAGACGGACCGGTTGCTGGGGCTGTTGCGGGATGACGCGCGGCGGACGGAGCTGATCCGCAACCTGGAGGCGCTCTCCGCCGCCTCCCGCGCCGCGCCGGCGACCGGGGGAGCGGCCGCGCCGGCCGCGCCCGCGAATGGGGCTGCCCCGGCCCCTGCGCCGGCGGGCGGCGCGCCCGCGGCGGAGGCGCCGGCGGAGGCCGGACTTCTCGCGCCCAACACCCTCGGCGCACAGCTGATGATGGGCGCGTCCCAGCGCCTCGCGGCGCTCTCGGACCAGCTCGTCGCTACGGCGAACGCGGTGACGGACCTGCCCAACATCGTCTCTTGGGCCTCCGGCGTCGCGCGGGATCCGGTGACACAGGCGCGGGTGCTCGACGCCTCCTGGAAGCTCGTGCTGCTCTTCGGGCTAGGGCTGCTGGCGGAATGGATCGTCTGGCGCCTTCTCGGCCGCTGGCGGGACCGGCTGGACGCCCACGCGCCGGAGCGGTCGAATGTCTGGACCTGGTTCCGGCGCATTCCCTACGTGCTGATGCGGCTGGTGCTGGACCTGCTGCCGATCGGCGCCTTCGCCGTGATCTCCTACGGGCTGATCCGGGCGGTGCAGCCGCTGCCGACGACGGAGCTAGTGCTGCTGCTGGCGAACAACGCCTACATCGCCATCCGCGCGGTGATGCTGACCAGCCGCATGCTCTTCTCCCCCAACTCCGCGCATCTGCGGCTGGTGCCTCTGCACGACGAGACGGCGGCCTATATCACCATCTGGCTGCGGCGGATCGTGGCCGTGCTGGTGGTGGGCTGGGCGGTGGCGGAGGCCGGGCTGCTCTTCGGCGTGCCCTGGGCGGTGTACGACGCCATCGCCCGCCTCTCGCTGCTGGTCGTCACCCTGTTCCTGGTGATCGTGATCATGCAGAACCGCCACGCGGTGGCGGACCGGCTGCGCGCGCCGGAGCTGGGGCCGAACGACCACCCGGACCGGTCCCGCCGCATGTTCCGCGCCCTGCGGGACCGGCTGGCGGAGGTGTGGCACGTGGTGGCCATCCTCTACATCCTCGCCCTCTGGGGCGTCTGGGCCCTGCAGGTGCGCGACGGGTTCGAGCGGCTGCTGCGGGCCAGCGCGCTGACCCTCATCGTGCTCGGCGGCGCCAAGCTGGTGGATTACGGGCTGCGGCGGCTGCTGGAGCGGGGCTTCCGCATCACCCCGGACCTGGCCAAGCGCTACCCGGGGCTGGAGGCGCGGGCCAACCGCTACCTGCCCGTGCTGAAGGGCGTGGTCTCCGGCATCGTCACCCTGATCACGTTCCTCGTGCTGCTGGAGACCTGGGGGATCGACGCCTTCACCTGGTTCCGCAGCGGCGGGCTCGGCGCGCGGGTGGTCAGCAGCCTCGTCTCCATCGGCCTGACGGTGCTGGCGGCGATCACGGTGTGGGAGGTGGCGAACGCCGCCATCCAGCGCCGGCTGACGAAGCTGGCGCGGGACACCCAGGCCGCGCGCTCCGCCCGCATCCGCACCCTGCTGCCCATGGCGCGCACGGCGCTGCTCATCATCATCGTGGTCTTCGTCTCGCTGAACGTGCTGAGCGAGATCGGGGTGAACGTGGCCCCGCTGATCGCCGGTGCCGGCGTCGTCGGCGTGGCCATCGGCTTCGGCTCGCAGACGCTGGTGAAGGACGTGATCACCGGCATGTTCCTCCTGTTGGAGGACGCGGTGGCCGTGGGCGACACGGTGACGATCGGCAGCATGACCGGGGTGGTGGAACAGCTCTCCATCCGCTCCATTCGCCTGCGGGCGCTGGACGGATCGGTGCACATCATCCCCTTCAGCACCGTGACCTTTGTGACGAACATGACGCGCGACTTCGCCTTTGCCGTCGTGGACGTCTCCATCCCCTACGGCGAGGACACGGACCGGGTGATGAAGCTGATGAAGGAGATCTCGTCCGAGATGCGGCAGGAGCCGCGCTGGGCCGGCGCCACGCGCGACGAGATCGACGTGATGGGCGTGGACAAGCTGCTGGAAACCGGCGTCGTCGTCCGCGCCCGCATGAAGACCGATCCCTCCCAGCGCTGGCCGGTGACGCGGGAGCTGAACCGCCGCATCGAGGCGCGGTTCGAGCGCGAGGGTATCCGCATCAACTCCCCCTGGCGCAAGGCGCCGGAGGAAGAGGCGGCGGATCCGGCGGGGGAGCAGCCGGCGGCGGCCTGAGGCGGGTCGGGCGGGCGGGCTCCTGGCCGCGAGGCGCCCGGCGCGGCAACCGGCCCGCCCCGGGACCGTTGCAAGGCCTGACCCAACCCAGGAGGGACCGATGGCCGAGGCCCAGACCGAGCACGAGCAGCGCGAGAAGGTCCGCGAGCTGATCAAGGACGTGGAGACGGCCGTGCTCGTCACCCACGGCGATGAGGACAAGCTGCGCGGCCGCCCGATGGTCGCCGCCGGGCTGGACCCGGACGGGAAGACGCTGTGGTTCTTCTCCGGCGCCGGCACGGAGAAGACCGAGGAGATCGCGAAGAACGACCGCGTGCTGCTCTCCTACTCCGATCCCTCGAAGCAGAACTACGTCGCCGTCTCCGGCACGGCGCGGGTGGTGCGGGACGTGGCGAAGCAGAAGGAGCTGTGGAAGGAGTCGATGAAGACCTGGTTCCCCAAGGGGGCCGAGGACCCGCGCATCGCCCTGATCGCCGTGGAGATGACCGGGGCGGAGTACTGGGACAGCCCCTCCTCCACCCTGCTGCACGCCTACGGTTACGTGAAGGCCGTGGTGACCGGCACGCCGCCGAAGGGCGGCGAGAACGAGCGGGTCTCCTTCAAGCAGGCCTGATCCGGTCACGTCCCGAGAAGGAAGGGGCCGCGTGCCGGGGCCCCTTCCGCGGAACTGGCACCCCAGGCGCCGGCATCCTGGGCGTCATTGCTCCGGGCCGGGGCTCCGGCGGAGCGGCATCGGACGGGCGCGCATCAGCTTCACGATGCGCTGAGATTCCCACAGCTCGCCCTTGGCGGTCTCGCCGATGAGGATCCGGGCGCGGTCGACCGCGCTGGTGTCGTCTAGGGAATCGAAGTCGAGGGGGGGATGTCTCCGCCCATCCTCCGCCACCTCGTAGAGGCGATAGGTTGGCATCGTCCTGCCCTGATGGCCTGCCAGCATTTGTAGCACGGGCGCGGTGGATTTCCGAGTTTTTTTGTCGGGTTTGCGCCGCCGCGGCTCCCGGCCCCCTCCGGGAGAGGCCCGGGGCTTCTCCACCCCGGCCCGCCATTCCCGGTCCGTCATTCCCAGTCGCTGGTGCCGGTTCGCTGTTACTGGGCCGCCGCTCGCGGCCACGCCGGAAGGCTGGGCTAGACGGTGGATCGGCCGGCGCGCAGCCGCTCCACCTCCTCGCGCAGCGCGGCCAGCTCCTCGCGCATGGCCTCCACCTCGTCCGCCGGCCCGGCCGGGGCGGTGCCGCCCGCGCCCGCGCCGCGCGGGAAGGGAGAGAAGAGGCTCATGGCGCGCTCCAGCATCGCCAGGTTCTGCTTGCCCATCTCCTCGAAGGGGGCGAAGGCGTTGAAGCCCCCCATGCCTCCTCCCATCGCCTCCTGCGCGGTGCGGCGCATCGCCTCCTGCTGCCGGGCGAAGGTGCCCATCGTGGCCTCCAGGTAGCGCGGCACCACGGCCTGCAGGCTGTCCCCGTAAAGGCCGATGAGCTGGCGCAGGAAGGGGATGGGCAGCAGGTTCGTGCCCTTGCTCTCCTCCTCCACGATGATCTGAGTGAGGACGGAGCGGGTGATGTCCTCGCCGGATTTCGCGTCGGAGACGGTGAAGTGCCGGCCCTGGCGGACCATGGCGGCCAAGTCCTCCAGCGTGACGTAGGACGAGGTCTCGGTGTTGTAGAGCCGGCGGTTGGCGTACTTCTTCACCACCACGGGCGGGCTCACCGGGGTCTCCGGCGCGGTCTCCGCCGTATTTCCCTGGGGCGCGTCCATCTTGGCCATGGCCGGTCATCCTCCCCCGGGCTGCCACCGGGTCTGTGGTTCCCGCGGGGGTTCCTGCGGGATCCGGCCGCTGGCGACTTCTGCCGTGCCGGGAGACGATGCTAAACCGGCTTTGCCGCGCTGCGGAAGGCGCGTCGCGCAAGGCCGGCCGGGGGCTTGGGCGGGCGGCCCTCTGGCAGGCCCGGCGAACGGATGCGCGGGCGGGGATGCCAGCTGGGGAATGCATGAGCGGTTCGGAGAGCGGCGGGGCGGAGGACGGGTCGCCGGGTGGGGGACCGGGCGAAGCACCGGACCTGGCGCGCCTGGCGGCGGACTGGGTGGCGCTGTGGCAGGGCGAGATGGCGGCGATGGCCATGGACCCGGAGATCCTCTCGGCCTGGGCGGCCTCGCTCGCGGCAGCGTTCCGGCAATGGACCCATCCCTGGGCGGAGGCGGCCCGGGCGGAGGCGGCCCGGGCCGCGCCGCCCTGGCCGCCCGGCCCCGGGCCGATGGGGTATGGGGCGCCCGCTTTCGGGACAGCGGGTCCCGGGTGGCCGGGGTTCCCGGTCGGCGTCGTGCCGCCCGGCTTCGGCCCACTCGGCTTCGGCCTACCCGGCGCGGGCCCCTTCCCGCCCCCGGCCATGGCTTGGCCCCCCGTCCCGGCCGCTCCATTCCCGCCTTTCCCTTTCCCGCCACCCGTCGCCCCCGCGGGGGCGCCCGATGACGCCGCGGCGCGGCCCGCGGCCGCTGCCGGCGCACCTGGCCCTGGCCGTGAACCGGGCCCTGGTGACGATGGCGGCGATTCCCTCCGCGCCCGGCTCGACGCCGTGGAGCGGGAGTTGGCCGGGCTTCGCGCCGCGCTCGGCGGCGGGGCGGGCGGAACACGCGCGGATCCTGCGGGAACTCGGCGCCCGCGCTGAGAAGGGGGGCGCTGAGAGAAAGGGCACCGGGACGGGCGATTTCGCCGCCGCCGTCTGGCAGCGCCTCGCGCGGGAGGACGCCGCCCTGCTCCGGGGCATCGCGGCCTACCGTGCCCACCCCTGGCGGCGGGAGATGCCCGATCCGCCCGCCCTGTGGTCCGAAGGGCCGGCCCGGCTGCTGGATTACGGCGGAGAGGGACCCGCGGCGCTCTTCGTCCCCTCCCTGGTGAACCGCGCGACGGTGCTGGACCTCATGCCCGGCCACTCCATGCTGCGCTGGCTGGCCGGGCACGGTGTCCGGCCGCTGCTGCTGGACTGGGGTGCCCCTGGCGCGGCGGAGCGGGGCTTCACCCTCACGGACTGGATCGCCGGGCGGCTGGAGCGGGCGCTGGGCGCGGCCCTGGCAGTCACGGGCGGGCCAGTGGCGCTGGTGGGCTACTGCATGGGCGGGCTGCTGGCCCTGGCCGCGGCCCTGCGGGCACCGGCCCGGGTGCGCGGCCTGGCGCTGCTGGCCACCCCCTGGGACTTCCACGCCGGCAGCGCCGGACCCCGCGCGCGCGCCGTGGCCGGGCTGCTGCCAGGGCTCGAGCCCGCCCTCGGCACCACGGGCACCCTGCCCGTGGACGTGCTGCAGCTCCTCTTCGCGGGGCTGGATCCCTTCGGCATCGCCCGGAAGTTCCGCGCCTTCGGGCGGCTCGACCCCACCTCTCCCCGCGCCGCCCACTTCGTGGCGCTGGAGGACTGGCTGAACGACGGCATTCCCCTTCCCGCCCCCGTAGCGCGCGAATGCCTGGGGGGGTGGTACGGCGCCAACACCCCGGCTGCCTGCGCCTGGCGCGTGGCAGGGGCGGCGGTGGACCCCCGCGACTGGCGGGGCCCCTCCTTCCTCGCCATCCCGCGCGGGGACCGGATCGTGCAGCCGGAGAGCGCGCGGGCCCTGGCGGCCGGACTGCCGGGGGCGACGGTGCTGGACGTGCCGGCCGGGCATATCGGGATGGCGGCAGGGATGAAGGCGGAGGCGGTGCTGTGGCGGCCCTTGCGGGACTGGCTGGCCTCTGCCGGGCAAGGTCCGGCCTGATCCTGCGCGTCCGGTCCGTGGCCACGGAGAGGAAGAAGGAATTCTTCCTCTCCCCGGACCCCTCACCATCATCTTCTTTCAGAAGTTGGGGGGAGCCCGGCTGACGGTGCGCCTCGGCTCGATGAGCCGAGGCGACTGCTAAGGGCAGGATCGGCCCCGATTCCGGAGGGCCGACACCCTCCGTCGATTCCACGCCGGCCTTGTGCGAGGCACGAGCCCCGGGCAGCTGTTGCACCGGCGGGCCCTGCGCCCCCGTGACGATCAGCCGAAAGGATTGCGGACGGAATCCGTGTTCCGGCCGGTCTGGACCGCGTCGGGCAGCCGTTCTGCCTCTCCCTCCAACGCGGCCAGAGTGGCGTCCAGCAGCGCTTTCAGCCGCCGGGCGCGCTCCAGCCCGGCACGGTCGCGCGTGAGGTCCAGGCTGCCGTGGAGGGAGACGCGGTCCAGCCGGTTCTCCGCCGTCAGCCCGCCGATGCGGAGCGTGGCGGCCTCGTCGGCATAGGGGTGGAAGGGCATGGCCTGTCCCTCTCTCATCGGCGGCCGAGTACGCGGACCAGGGCCACGATCATCACCAACGCGAAAACCCCGCCCAGGATCAGCCCGATCCGCCCACCCGACGGGTTGCCGGACGGGGCGGGCCGCTCCGGCGGCGCGGGGGGCGCGGCCGGGGGAGTGCCCCGGGGCTGGTTCTCGCAACTGCCCGCGATGTTGCTCGGGCGCGGCTCCGGCAGTTCCATCGCGCGCGCCTTCACAGCGGCGGGCAGGGCAGGAAAGGCGTCCAGCCCCGCTACCTCGCGCAGCCCGTCCAGCGAGACGGCGCGCCAGGCCAGGCCGGGCGCGTTGTGGGCAAGGTAGACCCCAGCCTCTCCGCGCCCGGGCAGGTAAATGGCCTTGTAGAGCAGGGTCGGCACCAGCACCCGCCCGTTCAGGCGCTGCAGCGTCGTGCCCTCGAAGACCGGCCCGGTCAGGACCCAGACCTCGCCCTCCTCCATCGCCAGCTCGCGCACGGTGCTCTCGATCCCCTCCCACAGGCAGCGGTTCGAGCCGGGGTGCTGGGGCACCATGTTGGCGAGGGAGAAGCTCTCCGCCTGTGCGGACGCGCTCGGCATGTCGCCGGAGGGCGCCATATGCCCCCGGTCGAAGCCGGAGCGGGCATAATCGGAAAGGCGCGCCCGCTCCTCCTCCGGCAGCGCGTCCTCGGCGTGGAAAGCGTCGTCCCTCTCCATCTCCCGCGCCCGCTGGATGCGGCGCCGGGTCAGGTGCTCCGCCGCGGCCAGCGCCGTGCGGGACACGCCGCTGTGGAGGACCGAGAACGCCTCGAAACACAGCTCCCGCACCCCGGCCCCCAACGACGGGCGCAGAATATCCGGGGCCTGGCCGCCCGGATGGTGCTGCGGACAGGCGGAGGGGGCTGCTCTCACGCCGGAGGGCAAGAACAGCACGGCAGCGAGGAGCAGCGCGAGGGCCCAACCGTCCTGGCGGGTCCGGCGCCAGGGGGCGCCGCCCCCTGGAAGCCCCGCCAAGGGCCTGAGGCCCTTGGATCCCCCTCTGGCTGCCGCCGCGCCGTCCTGAGACGGTGTCTCTGCCTGAGGGGTTTCTTCCTGCCGCTGCAGTCGCCTCGGGTCATCGACCCGAGGCGCACTGTCTGCCGAGTCAATCCAAAGCCTGAAAGAAGATGATGGTGAGGGGTCCGGGGAGAGGAAGAATTCCTTCTTCCTCTCCCCGGGACAGACCGCCATCTCAGGACGGGACAAGCCGGCGTCGCCTCGGGGCGTATTTGTGGCGCGGCGTGGCTCGGTGGTCATGGGCCCCATGTAGCCCGCTGTTCGCGCGGCGCCATCAGGGCAGGACTTGGCCCACGGCCCAGATGGCCGCGAGGCCGAGGGCAAGGCCGGGGAGGAGGCGCCGCCCGGCGAGGGCGAAGACGGCCAGGGCCACGCCGGCCCCGGCGAGGCGTGCCGCGAGGGGCCAGGGGCCGGGAGAGACGAGGGCGAGGACGACCCAGGCGGAGAGGGCGGCCTCCGAGACGGCGGTGGCCCAGGCGATGGCGGGGTGGTCGGCCGGAAGGCGCCAGGCGAGGGCGATTCCGGTGCCGCGCAGAGCGAGCATGAGGAGGACCGCCGCCAGGAGCGGGGCCCAGCCGCCTTCCGTCATCGGCGGCGCAGGAGGAAGGCGGCGGTGCCGCCGAGGAGAGCGGCGAGGAGGATGCCCCAGGCCGGGGGGACACCCTGCGGGAGGAAGAGGGCGAGCGGGGCGGCGACGGCGCCGCCGAGGGAGGCGCGCCAGGGGCCGCCCCGGGCGAGGCCGGCGGCGATCATGAGGGCAAAGTAGAGCACATTGACCATGAGGAGGAGGCGCAGCACGGCCGGGGAGAGGCTTCCGGCCAGAGTATAGCCGAGGGTGGTGGTGAGCAGGCCCACAATCCAGCTGGCGAGGGCGAAGCCGAGGAACCATCGGGCGCGGTGGGGCGGCGGCAGGTCGGGCAGGCGGCGCATCGCGGCGGCCCAGGGCGTGATGGCGACGAAGGGCACGCAGAGCGGGGCGAGGGGGCCGCGGATGAGCGGGGCCAGGGCGGCGGCCATGGGCAGGAAGCGAGCATTGGCCATGACGCAGCCCGCCACGGCCGCCGTGCCGGCGCCGGGGGTGGTGCCCGAGGTGGCGCCGAGCAGCACCATCTGCCCGGCCATGCCGTAAATGCCGGCGGAGGAGGCGAGGCCCCAGCCCAGACCGAAGCCGGCGGCCTGCACGGCGGCCCCGAAGGCGACGAAGGTGGCGGCCATGGCGACCATCTGGGCGCCGAAGGCTTCCGCAATGCCCTGACGGAAGGCGGGATGCATCCGGGGAGCCTGCCATGGCGGGCGCCGGGCCGGGAGGGCCGGGCTCGCCGTTTCGGTTGGCCGTTTCGCTTGACCCGGGCGGTCGGGAGGCGGAAATCTTCCGGCATGGAACAGAGTGCCGAACCCGAGATCCTCGTTATTGGCGGGGGGCCGGCCGGGTCCACCGCCGCCGCGCTGCTGGCGAAATCCGGGCGCGACGTGGTGCTGGTGGAGAAGGAGGCGCATCCCCGCTTCCACATCGGCGAGAGCCTGCTGCCGCGGAACCTCGACATCCTCGAGCGCCTGGGGATGCTGCAGGCGGTGCGGGAGATGGGGGTGCACAAGCCCGGGGCCGAGTTCGTCTCCGATCGCACCGGCCGTTCCTGCGCCTTCCCCTTCGCCCATGCGCTGAACAGGGCGCGGACCCATTCCTGGCAGGTGCGGCGGTCCGAGTTCGATGCCGCGCTGTTCTCCAATGCCCGGCGCCTGGGGGCGACGGCGCTGGAGGAGACGCGGGTCACGGACATCGCCTTCGGCGCGGGGGGCGAGCGCTCCACCGTGACGGCGCGGACGAAAGAGGGCGTGGCGCTGACCTTCCGCCCGCGCTTCGTGCTGGACGCCTCCGGCCGCGACACCTTCCTGGCCGGCAAGCTGCGGCTGAAGGAGAGCAACAAGCACAACAACACCGCCGCCATGTACGCCCACTTCACGGGGGTGGAGCGGCGCGAGGGCGAGCTGGACGGCTACATCTCCATCCACCTGGCCGAGGACGGGTGGTTCTGGCTCATCCCGCTGCCGGGCGACGTGATGAGCATCGGCTTCGTGGGCAACCAGGCGGCCTGGAAGGGGCGCAAGGGGACGGCGCAGGAGCTGTTCATGCAGCGCATCGCGAGCAGCCCCACCGTCTCCGCGCGCACGCGCGGGGCGACGATGACCAGCGAGATCTACTCCACCGCCAACTACTCCTACCGCGCCACCTCAGGCAGCGGGGAGGGTTACCTGATGATCGGGGACGCGTTCGGCTTCGTGGACCCGATGTTCTCCACCGGCGTGCTGATGGCCATGACAGCGGGGGAGCTGGGCGCGAAGGCCGCGGAGACCTGGCTGCAGGACCCCGTGCGCGGCGCCGCCGCCTGCCGCGCGGTGAACACGGAGCTGGCGCGGGCCATGGACCGGATCGGCTGGCTCATCTACCGGATCAACGACCCGGTGATGCGCAGCCTGTTCATGGCGCCGAAGAACACGCTGTGGATGCGGGACGGCATCATCAACATGCTGGCCGGCAACCTGGCGGGCGGACGCTTCGGCGACCCGCGCGCGGTGCTGCCGATCCTGTCCTTCAAAGCGGTGTACCACACGCTGTCCTGGCTGCACCGGCGCGGGATGGGACCGGAGATGCCTGAGAAGGCGCCCGAGAAGGCGTCCGCCATGGTGGCTGCGGAGTAGGGGGAGCCCTTTCCGCCCGGGGATCAGAAGGAGCTCCGCTCCAGGCCCAGGGCGGGCGGCTGGCTCGGCCAGACGCCCATCTCCTGAATGGCCCGCAGCAGCTCATCGAAGCTGAAGGGCTTGTTCAGGCGGCGCGTCCGCTCGTCGAAGGCGCGGCCCGCCCAGTTGGAGGGCATGCCGGACAGGTAGATCACCCGCAGCTCCGGCTGCGCGGCCCGGGCCCGCTCCACCACGTCGAACCCGTTCATGGGCTCGCCGAGGTTGATGTCGCTCAGCATCAGGCGGCAGGGATTGGAGGCCAGGAGTTCCAGCGCCTCGTCCCCGTGCTCGGCCATCCGCACGGCGTAACCGGCATCCTCCAGTGCCTGGACCATCACGTCCAGCACCAGGTCGTCATCCTCCAGGACGAGCACGTCGCACATGGGGGCGGTTCTTCCATTTCATGTCGAGAGAGGGAACAACGCCGCGGGCCGCCCGGGGGAAGGGAGGTCACCGGATTGTTTTCACGGGAGCTTCCGGGACGCCGCGGCGTCGCCGTCCAGCGCCCGCGGCGGGGCCGCCCGGGCGCGCATGGCCCATCCTGCTTAATCACCGGGTCCGTCATCGCCACATCCGGTGGATTGACCGGACGTTCTTTGGAATAGAACGGGTTCGCGTCCTAAGGATCCATCCCGTGACCGACCTGCCCCGCTGCGTCTCCATGAAGAGGAGGGTCCCCGCGAGGGCTTCTAGATCGAGCCCGGGCCGATCACGACCGCCGAAAAGGTCGCGCTGATCGACGCGCCGGCAGCGACGGGGCTGAAGAGCATCCAAGTGGCCGCCTTCGTCTCGCCGAAGCTCGTGCCGGGCTGGGCGGATGCGGAGGCCGTGGTGGCGGGTTTCGCGCCGCGGCCGGGGGGGGCCTGCACGGCCCTGTTGTTCAACGCGGCGAGGCTGGAGCGGGCGCTGGCCTTCCGGGACCGGCTGCACCTGACCGGGCTCCATCTCCCTCTCCGCCTCCGAGGCCTTCTCCCGCAGGAACCTGAACCGCGACCGCGCCGGGCAGGTGGAGGCGATGCGCAAGCAGACGGCCGCGCACCTGGCCGTGAGCCTTCCGTAAACCGGATCGGCATCATGGCGGCCTTCGGCTGCAACTTCTCCGGCGCCGTGACGCCGGAGCAGGTCTTCACGGCGATCGCGGACGGGATGTCCGTCTCCGCGGAGGCCGGGGTGGCGATCACGCGCCTCTCGCTCACCGACACCACGGGCTGGGCCAACCCGGCCCAGGTGGAGTGGCTGGTGGGCGAGGTTCACTCGCACTAGCCGGAGCCGGAGATCACCCTGCACCTGCATGACACGCGCGGCCTGGCCGTGGCCAACGCCCATGCCGGGCTGCGTATGGAGGTGGCGAGCTTCGACGCGACCGTGGGCGGCCTCGGCGGCTGCCCCTTCCCCGCGCACGAGGGCGCGCCGGGCAACATTGCCAGCGAGGAACTGGCCCTGCTCTGCGAGGAGCTGGGGATCGGGACGGGGATCGACCTGGACGCGCTGATCGAGGCCGGGCACCTGGCGGAGCGCATCGTCGGGCACCGCCTGCCCACTGCGCTGGTGCGCGGCGGCAGCCCGCGCGGCTTCCGTAGGCGGGCGGCCCAGGGGGCAACGAGGTGGCGGCCTAAGCGTCGGCGCCGGAGGGGCTACGCGTCCTCGGGTTCTCCCACATCATCAAGGGATCCTGCGCGGGCCTGCTGCTGGCCGACCTGGGCACGGATGTGATGAGGGGTGGCGCCGGTGACGACCGGTGCGGAGACCCGACGTGGTGCCGGCGAACCACGGCCCGGGCACGATGGAGCAGCTGGAAGATCCTCCCGGCCGGCAATCCGGGGACAAGTCCCGAGGCCGGCTCCACCCCGGACAAGGTCAGATCCCTGCGCCGGGAAGGGATCCTGGCGCAGGGTTGAGGCGTGCTCTTATGGAGCGGCGCCGGCAGTCCCGTCGGTGGACGGAGCGGGAGAAGGCTCCGCCCGCTGATGCTCGGCCAGGCGCCGGTCCAGCGCGGCCGTCTCGGCCTGCAGTGCGGCAAGCCGCCGCTCCGCCTCGGCCACCGCGTCCTGCCGGGCCCGCAGCGCCGTCTCTGCCTCGCTCAGCTGCGCACCCAGCGCGGTCAGCCGCCGCTCGCCCTCGGCCGTCTGCCGCTCCGCCCCGGCCTGCCGCTCCGCGAGTGCCCCCTGCGCCCGCTCGGTCTCTGCTGCCAGCGCGGCGACGCGGCCCTGCGCCGCCTCGCCCTGCTGCGCCAGCCCGGCCAGCCGCTGCTCCGCCTCGCCCACCTGCCCGCGCAGCGCGGACAGCCTCCCCTCCAGCGCCGTCGTCTCCCGGGAAGCGCCGGCCTGGCGCTCCGCCAGTGCCTGCTGGGCCCGCTCGGCCTCCGCGGCCAGCGCCGCCACCCGGCCCTGCGCGGCCTCCGCCTGCCTGCCGAGTTCCGCCACCCGCGCCTCCGCCTGCGTCATGGAGGTGGCCATCTCCCGGCCGCGCCCTTCCGCCGCCGCGGTTGCCGCCCGGGCCGCTTCGGCCCTTTGCGTCAACGCCGCCAGGTCTCCGGCCGTCCGCCTCTCCTGCGTCAGCGTGCCCTCCAGCTCCGTGATCCGCGCCACCTGGATCCGGCGGGCCTCCTCCGCGCGCTCCAGCCCGGCGCCGCGAGAGAGGGCCAGCGACCAGCCGACGGCCAGCAGGACCAGCCCCACGCCACCGGCGGCCAGGACTGGCCAGGACACGCCGAAGAGGCCCGGCGGGGAGGAAGGCGGCGGGGGCGCCGCGGGGGCCACTGTTCTCGGCGGTGTCACGGGCCCGCTCACCCGTGCCCGCGGGTTCTTTCGGTTGCCTGCCATGCTCTCGCACCCCGTCGTGATGTGGCGGGGGAGGTAGCACGTCACCCTGCCCGCCCTAGTGAAGATTGAGTCCTGTGGATCGCGCCGCACCGGAGATGCTTCCTCCGGATCCCGGGGCCGGGCCCCGACATCGAACGGCCGGGCCGGCACGGGTCGTCGGCTCTGCCTCCCACGGCCGAGGTGACCGCGATGAGGGGCGGCCTCAGAGGAGGGGGAGAACTCCTCCCCTCCCTGGGACCGGTTCGGCATTCACGCTTGCAGCAGCCGCACGATGCCGTCGAGCTGGTCGAGGTCGCGATAGGAGATCGTCACCTTGCCGCCCCGGCCGCCGTGCTCGATGGCCACTCGCAGGCCCAGCCGCTCGGAGAGCTCGCGCTCCAGCGCGCGCGTGTCCGCGTCCGGCTGCCGGCGCCCGGCACGGGGGCGCTCGCCCGCGGCGGCCAGGGCCTCGGTCTGGCGCACGTTGAGGCCGCGGGTGACGACCTGCTCGGCCAGGCGCACCGGGTCCGGCGCGGTGAGCAGGGCACGGGCGTGGCCAGCGGTGAGGCTGCCCCGGCCGAGCATCTGGCGCACGGAGGGCGGCAGGCCCAGCAGACGCATGGTGTTGGCGACGTGGCTGCGGCTCTTGCCGACGGCGTTGCCGAGCGCCTCCGGCCTCAGGCCGAACTCCTCGGTCAGGCGGCGGTAGCCCTCGGCCTCCTCCAGCGCGTTCAGGTCCTCGCGCTGCAGGTTCTCGACAAGGCCGGCGGCCATGGCGGCGCGGTCGTCCATCTCCCGCACCACCACGGGCACCTCATGCAGGCGGGCGGCCTGGGCGGCGCGCCAGCGGCGCTCCCCGCCGATGATCTCATACTGGCCGCCGGCGCCGGGCTTGGGGCGGACGAGGATGGGCTGGAGGACCCCGTGCTCCCGGATGGAGGCGGCGAGCTCGGCGAGGGCTTCCGGGTCCATGGGGCCGCGGGGCTGGAACGGGCCGGGCTCTAGCACCTCCACGGGAAGGCTCTGCGGTACGGCGGAGGCGGCGGCGGAAGCGGGCTCGTCGCCGAGGAGGGCGGAGAGGCCCATGCCGAGGCGGGTGGGCTTGCGGCTCACTTCGTGGCCCCCGCGGGCTTGGCGTCCGCTTTCTGTGCCCGTGCACGGGCCCGATCGCGCTTCAGGAGCTCCGCCGCCAACTGGATGTAGGCCTGGGAGCCGGCCGAGCGCACGTCGTAGAGGATGACGGGGAGGCCGTGGGAGGGCGCCTCGGAGACGCGGATGTTGCGGGGGATCACCGTGTCGTACACCCGGTCCTTGAAGAAGCTCCGCACGTCGCGCGCGACGAGCTCGGAGAGGTTGTTGCGGCGATCGAACATGGTCAGGACGATTCCGTCCAGGGCAAGCGCCGGGTTCAGGCGCTTTACCCTCTCCACCGTGCGCGTCATCTGCGAGATGCCCTCCAGCGCGAAGAACTCGGTCTGCAGAGGGACCAGCACGGACTGGCTGGCCACCAGGGCGTTGAGGGTGAGCAGGCCGAGCGAGGGTGGGCAGTCGATCAGCAGGTAGTCATAGCGCGAAAGGGCCGGACCGCCTCGGGCGAGGGCCTGGGCGAGGCGGCGCTCCCGGTCCTCCATTCCCACCATCTCGATCTCGGCACCCGCTAGGTCGTTGTCGGCAGGAAGCAGGTCGAGGCCCGGGATCTGGCTGGGCCGGATCAGGTCGGCGAGGGGACGATCCCCCACCAGCAGGGCGTAGCTGCCCGCGCCGCGGGCATTGCGGGGCACGCCGAGCCCGGTGGAGGCATTACCCTGCGGGTCCATGTCCAGCAGCAGCACGCGCTTGGTGGAGGCCAACGCGGTCGCGAGATTGATGGCGGTTGTGGTCTTGCCCACGCCGCCCTTTTGGTTGGCCAGCGCGATGCGGCGCGGGCCGGCGCCCCCCCGGTCAGCGGCCCCCCGCTCAGCGCTCGGCACGGCGGAGCTCCGTGATGCGAAGGATGGTGGCGCCGGGTTCGGTCCGGCTCTCGAAGCGCTCGGTGTGCATGGTCCACTCCGCCTCCGCGGCGGCGAGTTCGGCGGCCGCGCTGCGGCCTTTGGGGAAAAGGGCGGTGCCGCCGGGGGCAAGGAGCCGGGCGGCGTGGCCCAGCAGGAGCGGCAGGGGCGCGAGCGCCCGGGCGGTGACGAGGGCGAGGGGCGGGAGGGTTACGGCCTCGATCCGCCGGGTGTGGACGCGGACATGGGCGAGGCCGAGCTCGCCGGCGGCGGCCGTGAGGAAGGCGGCCTTGCGGCGGTCGGACTCCACGAGGTTCCAGGGGCGGGCGGTGTTCGCGATGGCGAGGACGAGGCCGGGGAAGCCGCCGCCGGAGCCGAGATCGGCCGCCTCTCCGTCGCCCACCGGCAGCAAGGGGAGGAGCTGGAGGGAATCGGCGACGTGGCGGGCGCGGAGCGTTTCCGCGTCGCGCTCGGCCACAAGGTTGATGCGGGCGTTCCAGCGCAGCAGGAGCGACAGGAACCCGTCCAGCCGCGCCTCCGTTTCACGTGAAACGGTCGGGTCCGGCGCCCTCACGCCGCGCCCGCCCGCGCGAGGGAAGCGCCGCGCCGGAGGTGGCCGGCGAGCGCGACCAGCGCCGCCGGGGTGATGCCGGGCACGCGGCTGGCGGCGCCGAGCGTCGCGGGGCGGGCAGCGGAGAGGCGCTGGCGCATCTCGGTCGAGAGGCCGGCGATGGCGGCGAAGTCCACGTCCTCGGGGATGCGGAGGCGCTCCTCGCGCTCCAGTGCGGCGAACTCGGCGGCCTGCCGGGCGAGGTAGGGCGCGTAAAGGGCCTCGGTCTCCAGCTGCGCAAGAATCCCGGGTTGGAGATCCCGCAACCATGGGAAGGCCTTCTCCAGCGCGGTCCCCCGCGCGGCCGGCAAGGCCATGACCTCGAGAGGGGTCCGGGGAATGCCATCCTGGTTGACCGGCAGGCCGGCGGCGAGGAGAGCCGCAGGGGTTGCGGTCTCCGCCCGGGCGCGGGCCAGGGCGGCGGTGGTCGCGGCGGCGAAGGCGCGGTGGCGGGCGGCCCGCTCCGGCCCGACGCAGCCCCAATCCAGGCCGCGCTCCGTCAGGCGCAGGCCGGCATTGTCCGCGCGCAGACGCAGGCGGTGCTCGGCGCGGGCCGTGAGCATGCGGTAGGGCTCCGTCACGCCCTGCGTCACCAAGTCGTCCACCAGCACCCCGGCATAGGCTTCAGTGCGGAGGAGCACGCGCGGCTCCGTCCCGCCGCCCGCGCGGTGCGCCGCATTCACCCCGGCCAGCAGGCCCTGAGCGGCGGCCTCCTCGTAGCCCGTGGTGCCGTTCACCTGCCCGGCGAGGAAGAGGCGCGGCACCGCCCGTACCTCCAGGCTCGGGCGCAGGGCGCGGGGGTCGAGGTGATCGTACTCGATCGCGTAGCCGTGGCGGAGGATGCGGGCCCGCTCCAGGCCGGGGATGGAGGCGATGACGGCCTCCTGCACCTCGCGCGGCAGGCTGGTGGAGATGCCGTTGGGATAGACGGTGGGGTCGTCCAACCCCTCCGGCTCCAGGAAGATCTGGTGCCGCTCCCGCTCGGCGAAGCGCACCACCTTGTCCTCGATCGAGGGGCAGTAGCGCGGCCCCGCCCCCTGGATCTGGCCGGTGTAGATCGGCGCCCGGTCGAGGGAGGCGCGAATGATGGCGTGGGTTCCCGGCGCGGTGGCGGTAATGCCGCAGACCACCTGCGGGTTGGTGATCCGCTCCGTCATCCAGGAGAGCGGCTCCGGCGGGTCGTCGCCGGGCTGGGCGTCGATCCCCGCCCAGTCGATCGTGCGGCCGTCCAGCCGCGGCGGGGTGCCGGTCTTCAGGCGGCGCACCGGCAGGTTTAGGGCGGCGAGGGCGAGGGCGAGGCCGATCGAGGCCGGGTCGCCGTGGCGGCCGGCGGGCAGGCGCTCCGGGCCGAGATGCATCTCGCCGCGCAGAAAGGTGCCGGCGGTGACGACGAGGGCGCCGCACCCGATCCGCTCCCCCTCCCCCGTCACCACAGCGGCGATGCCACCGTCCCGGTCCCGCTCCAGCGCCTCCGCCACGCCCTCCTGCAAGGTCAGACCCGAGGTGGTGCGGAGAAGGCCCTGGATCGCGGCGCGGTAGAGGGCGCGGTCCGCCTGGGCGCGGGGGCCGCGCACCGCCGGCCCCTTGCTGCGGTTCAGGAGCTTGAAGTGAATGCCGGCGGCATCGGCCGCCCGGCCCATCAGCCCGTCCAGCGCGTCCACCTCGCGCACCAGATGGCCCTTGCCCACCCCGCCGATGGCGGGGTTGCAGGACATCTCGCCCAGCCGGTCCAGCCGGTGGGTGAGGAGCAGGGTGCGGGCGCCGCAACGGGCCGCTGCCGCGGCCGCCTCGGCCCCGGCATGCCCGCCACCCACCACCACCACATCGAAAACGCGCCCCATGGGGCGGCTATACCGCCACCGCCGGGCGGGGTCACTTCCCGATGCAGAACTCGGCGAAGACGCGGTCCAGAACGGCCTCCGCGCCGACCCGGCCGGTGAGCCGGCCCAGCGCCTGCAGGGCCTCACGCAGGGCGTCGGCGCGCAGTTCCGGCAAGGCCGCCGCCCGGGCCTCATCCAGCCAGCGCAGCGCGTCCTGCACCGCGGCCCGGTGGCGGGGGCGGGCCAGGAGCGCGGCACAGGAGGACGGGGCGAGGCGGGCGGCGGCCTCCTCCAACCGGGCGCGCAGCGCCGGAAGCCCCTCCCCCGTTCGCGCCGAGACGGCCACGGCGCCCTGCGGCACCGCGCCGCCGAGATCGGCCTTCGACGCCACGGTAATGCAGTCCCGCCGCGCGACCAGGGCCAGGGTCGCTTCATCCGGTGGCGCGTCGCAGGGCAGTACCGCCAGCAGGATGTCGGCCGCCTCGCCCCTGTGCAGGGCGCGGCGCACGCCCTCGGCCTCGATCTCATCGCCCGCCTCCCGCAGGCCCGCCGTGTCGGCCAGCACGGCGGGGAGTCCGGCGAGGAGGATGCGGGCCTCCACGATATCACGGGTGGTGCCGGCCCGGGCGGAGACGATCGCCGCCTCTCGCCCGACAAGCGCGTTCAGGAGGGAGGACTTGCCGGCGTTCGGCGCCCCGAGGATCGCCACGTCCAGCCCGGTGCGCACCCGCTCCCCGCCCCTGTCGACGGCCAGCCGCTCCGCCATCTCGGTGGCGAGGGCGGCGACGGAGTCGGCGACCCCGGCGTCCAGCCCGGCGGGCAGACCCTCGTCCTCGAACTCGATCAGGGCCTCCTGCCGCGCGAGGAGGCCGGTCAGACGACCCGCCCAGTCGGCGCAGAGCACGGCCAGGCCGCCAGCGGCCAGGCCCAGCGCCTGCCGGGCCTGGGCAGCCGTCTCCGCCTCGATCAGGTCGATCACCCCCTCGGCCGCGGTCAGGTCCATGCGGCCGTTCAGCACGGCGCGGCGGGTGAACTCCCCGGGCTCCGCCGGGCGCGCGCCCAGGGTGACCAGGGCCTCGCCCACCCCGGCAACCACCGCGGCGCCGCCGTGCAGGTGGAGCTCCGCCGAGTCCTCGCCCGTGTAGGAAGCGGGGCCGGGCAGCCAGAGCACCAGGGCCTCGTCCAGCACCGCGCCGCCCGGCGCGCGCAGGCGGCGGAGCGCGGCGCGGCGGGCCGGCGGCACCCGGCCCGCCACCTTCTCCAGCACCGCCCGGCTCCCCGGGCCGGAGAGGCGCATCACCGCAATGGCCGCGCGCCCGGGCGCGGTGGCGAGCGCGAAGATCGTGTCCACGGGCGGAGCAGGCCTTAGTCCTTGCCGGGCGGCACGTCCGCCTCCGTCAGCATCAGCCGCCTGGCGCGCCCGCCCTCGACCAGGTGCGCCCGCAGGATCTCGTCGACGTCCTCCCGCGTCTCGGCGCGGTACCAGACGCCCTCGGGGTAGATCACCATCACCGGGCCGAACTCGCACCGGTCGAGGCAGCCGGCGCTGTTCACACGGATGCCGGAGATGCCGAGCTCCTTCGCCCGCGCCTTCATGTAATCGCGCAGCGGTTCCCCCCCGCGCGCGGCGCAGGAACCCCGCCGGTGCCCGTCCGGCCGGCGGTTGGTGCAGACGAAGAGGTGCGCCCGGAACCAGGGCGGTGGATCGGTGTCTGTTTCACGTGAAACGGCGACGCTGTCGGGCAAGCTGGGCACCCCTTGGTGGCGGCGGGACGGCTGTGCCACATCTAGGACGCGAAGGGGCGGGAGACGAGGGCGGGCCCGCTGATCCGGCTTGACGCCGGGCCCGGGCGGGCCGACGAATGCCGCTCGCCAGCCCATGCCACAGACCTTCCTCCACACCCCCCTCGGCACCCTCACCCTGTCCGAGGAGGACGACGCGATCGTGGCCCTGGACTGGGGCCAGGGCCGGGACCGTGAGGAGACGCCGCTGCTGCGGCGCGCCGCAGACCAGCTGCAGGACTACCTGGACGGGCTGCGGACAGGCTTCGACCTGCCGCTGAACCCGTTCGGCAGCCCGTTCCGCCAGCGCGTCTGGTCGGCGCTGCGCGACATCCCCCACGGCGAGACCCGCAGCTACGCGGAGCTGGCCCGGACCCTCGGCACCGCATCCCGCGCCGTGGGCGGCGCCAACGGCGCGAACCCCATCCCGATCATCATCCCCTGCCACCGGGTGATCGGGGCCGGCGGCGCCATCGGCGGCTATTCCGGCGGTGACGGCCTCTCGACCAAGCGGTGGCTACTGGCGCTGGAACGCCGCGCCCGCTGCCCCGACCCGGCCAGCCCAGACCTGCTGGACGGCCCCAACACGCCCGCGCGGCGCGCCGGCGGCGCGCCCGGCGCGCAGTAGGAACCCTGCCCATGAACCACGCCATTCGCCTGCACGAGCCCGGCGGCCCGGAGAAGCTGGTCTGGGAGGAGGTGCCGCTGCCCAGCCCCAGGCCGGGCGAGGCGCTGGTGCGGCACCAGGCGGTGGGGCTGAACTTCATCGACATCTACTTCCGCACCGGCCTCTACAAGGCCCCGTCCCTACCGGCCGTGATCGGCATGGAGGCGGCCGGCACGGTGGAGGCGGTAGGCGAGGGCGTGGAGGATCTCAGGCCCGGGGACCGCGTCGCCTACGCCATGGGCCCGATCGGCGCCTATGCCGAGGCCCGCACCATCCCCGCCAAGGTGCTCGTGAAGCTGCCCGACGACATCGGCTTCGAGACCGCGGCGGCGATGATGCTGCAGGGCCTTACCGCCCAGTACCTGCTGCGCCGCACCTACAAGGTGAAGGCGGGCGACACCATCCTCGTTCACGCCGCGGCCGGCGGCGTCGGGCTGATCCTCTGCCAGTGGGCCAAGGCGCTCGGGGCCACCGTCATCGGCACGGTGGGATCCGAGGCGAAGGCGGAGCTGGCGCGCGCGCACGGCGCCGACCACGTCATCCTGCAGGGCGAGGACCTCGCCGCCCGCGTGAACGACATCACCCGCGGCGCCCGCCTGCCCGTGGTCTATGACAGCATCGGGCGCGACACCTTCGCGGCCTCGCTGGACTGCCTGGCGCCCTTCGGCCTTCTCGTCTCCTACGGCAACGCCTCCGGCCCCGTCACCGGCGTCGATCTCGGCATCCTCGCCGCGAAGGGCAGCCTTTTCGTCACCCGCCCGACCCTGGCCACCCACACCGCCAAGCGGGCCGACCTTCTCTCCATGGCCGACGAGCTCTTCGCGGTGGTCCGCAGCGGCCAGGTGAGGATCGAGATCAATCAGACCTACGCGCTGCGGGACGCGGCGAGCGCGCACCAGGATCTGGAGTCCCGCAAGACGACGGGCAGCAGCATCCTCTTGCCGTAATTTTTCCGGCGCCGGTCAGCGACGCCTTGCTCCGGAAATAAACCTGAGAAAGGTTTCGCCGGAACACGAATTCCTGCTCCCGCGGGTTGAAGCCGGTAAAATACGCGCTTGCGGCGTCGTCGCCGAACAGCGCTCGAGGGAAGGAAGGCGTTCCGCCGCTCGAGCGCCGCATGGCGGCCTGGCAAGCCGCCATGGTTCGTGATGGCGTGACACGAGACCCCTTCGGAGAAGTGAGCGCAAGGTGCAGGGGTGTCCCGCGCCGGGCAGCGCGAGCCCTCTCCCGTGCTCGGCCCCTTTAGCCCGGACGTCTCACGCGGGCGGGGCCGCCCGCCTCGCGCCCTGGGTCCCGTCGGCCGCCGCGTCGATGCTCCACAGCCCCGGGCCGGCCGCGGCGATGTAGAGGAACACGAAGCAGAACAGCATCGCGGCCTCGCCGCCGTTGAGGACGGGGAAGAAGCCCCGCGAGCCGTGCCCGATGAAGTAGGCGAAGGCCATGAGGCCGGACAGCACGAAGGCGACGGCACGGGAGAACAGCCCGACGATCAGCAGGATCCCGCCGACGGCCTCCAGGATCGCGGCCGTGAGGAGCATCGCGTTCAGCGGGTAGGGAAAGGGCGCGGGCCAGGCGAAGAGCTTCATGGTGCCGTGGGTCAGGAAGGTCGCCGCCGCGACGATGCGCAGCACGCTCAGCAGCTGCGGCGCCCAGCCATGGAGGAATGTCATTTGCATGCTCTTGTCCCTGGTCTCCGGGTGAAGCCGCGGGAGCAATCCCGCGGCGGTCCGCGTGCGTCCGGCCCTTCGCCGGCGCGCTACAGCAACTGCTCGAGGCGGATCGGGAGTGCGCGGAGGCGCCGGCCCGTCGCGTGGTGGACGGCATTGGCGAGCGCCGCCGCCACCCCGACCATGGCGATCTCGCCCACGCCCTTCACGCCGGCGGGGTTGGCGTCGGCATCCGGCTCGTCGATGAAGCCCACGTCGATGCGGCCGATGTCGGCATTCACCGGCACGTGGTACTCGGCGATGTCGGCGTTCAGCCACCCGCCGTAGCGCGGGTCCACCTCGCTCGCCTCCCGCAACGCCGCGCCGATCGCCCAGACCACCCCGCCCTGCACCTGGCTCCGCGCCGTGCGCGGGCTGACGACGCGCCCGCACTCCGCGACGGAGATGACGCGCGGCACGCGGATCAAGGGAATGCGCGGCGCGACGTGGATCTCCACGAAATGGGCGATGTAGCTGAGCGCGGTGAACCCGGGATAGGTGCCGTGCAGCCCGGCGATGGCGCTGCCGCCCGCGCGCATCCTCTCGATGTGCTGAGGCCCCTGCCCCGGCGCGGCCATCGCGACCTCCACCTCGAGGTAGGGTCGCCGGATGCGGGCGAGCTGCTGGTGCATGTTCCCCGCCACCTGCCGCCCGTCGAGCAGCTCGGCCAGCGCCGCCGTCATCCGCTCGGCGGCGGCGGCGGCGACCGGGACGGAGCTCGCCGTGCCCCAGGAGCCGGCGGTGGCGTGCTGGGGCGCCGTGCTCGTGTCCCCGAGCGAGATGTGCAGCCGGTCCGGATCGATCCGCAGCCCGCGGATGAGGGCCTGCGCGATGGCGGTGCTCATCCCCTGGCCCATCTCGTGGCCCGCGCTGGCGTAGCGCGTCGTGCCGTCCGCCCCCACCCGCAGCCGCGCGACCGCCGGGTGCATCGCCGCCTGATAGATCCCGGCCGCCACGCCCCACCCGACGCGCGTGCCGTCCGGCAGCGTCATCGAGCCCGGTTCCGCCCGCCGGCCGGACCAGCCGAAGCGCTCCGCACCCTGCGCCAGGCAGGCGTTGAGGGAGCGCGAGGTCAGCCAGCGTCCGTTCGAGGGATCGATGGCGGTGTCGTTGGCCATACGCAGCGCCACCGGGTCGCGGCCGAGCGCGATCGCCAGCTCGTCCACCGCGCTCTCGAAGGCGAAGGCCGCCGGGTGCTCGAACGGCGCACGCATCTGCCCCGGCCCCGGCGTATCGAGGCGGATGTCGCCGCAGGTGCCGCGATAGTTCGCGATGCCGTAGGCCTTGGATGGGCCGGCGTGGTACCAGGCGGCCGGGTAGCGGCCCGCGCGCGAGTTCTGCTGCAGGCTGTCGTAATGGGCGGAGACCATCCGCCCCGAGGCCTCGGCCCCGAGACGCAGGCTGTGGCGCACATGCGGCCGGAAGCGGGAGTTGTGGAACACCTGGTGGCGCGGCAGCACCAGCTTCACCGGCCGCCCCGTCAGCCGCGCCGCCAGCGCGACCACGGCGGTGTGGCGGGGCACCTCGCCCCGCTGCCCGAAGCCGCCGCCGACATGGGGGCTGAGGACGTCGACATCCGCCGGCTCCACCCGCAGCAGCCGCGCGACGTCGTGCTTGATCCGGGACGCGTTCTGCGTGCCCTCGTGGATCGTGAGCCGCCCGGCGGACCAGCTGGCGATCGTCGAGAGAAGCTCCATCGGGTTGTGGTGGTTCGCCGCCGTCACGTAGACCGCCTCGAGCCGGACCGCGGCGCCGGCGAGGGCGGCATCGGCGTCGCCGAAGGTCGGCGCCTCGCCGTCCGTGCGCACCGCGCCGGGATCGTCGAAGGAGACGGTGAAGGGCGCTGCCGCGTAGTCCGCCCGGACCGCCTCCGCCCCCTCGATCGCCGCCTCCAGCGTCTCGGCCAGGACGAGGGCGACCGGCTGGCCGCGATGGGCGATTTCCGCCACCAGCATCGGCGGCGGCGGCTCCGTGCCCTGGGCCGGGGCGGGCGGCGGCGGCATGTCCGCGGGGGTGAGGACCCGCACCACGCCGGGCACGCGCAGCGCCGCCTCCACCCCGATCTCCGTCATCCGGCCCCGGGCGATTGTGGCCGGCACGGTCATGGCGTGCAGGAGGCGCGGCAGGGGAATGTCGGCGGCGTAGGCGGTCCGGCCGCGCACCTTGTCCAGGGCATCGACCCGCGCGCGGTCGGTGAAGGGCGTGGCGCTCATGAACGGCTCCTCCCGGCGGCGATCATCAGGGCCTCGGCGATCACCCGCGCGCCGAGCTCGGTCTTGAACCCGTTGTGCTGCCCCGGCCGCGCCTCCGCGAAGGCGGCGCGCCCCGCCGCCAGGGCGCCCTCCGGCGTCAGCGCCCGCCCGCGCAGGGCGTCCTCGGCCGGGGCCGCGCGCCAGGGCACGGTGCCGACGCCGCCGAGGGCGATCCGCGCCTCCCGCACCACGCCGCCCTCCATCTCCAGCACGACCGCGGCGGAGGCGAGGGCGAAGGCGTAGGATTCCCGGTCGCGGACCTTGTGGTAGGTCGAGGCGCGGCCCGCCCCCGTCCTCGGGACCACCACGGCGGTGATGATCTCGCCCGGCCGCAGGGCGAACTCCTGATCCGGCGCCTCGCCCGGCAGGCGGTGCAGCGCGGCGGCAGGGATGCTCCGCCGCCCCTCAGGCCCCTGCAGCTCGATCCTGGCGTCGAGCGCGACGAGCGCCACGGGCAGGTCGCCGGCCGAGACCGCCGTGCAGGCCTCGCTGGTGCCGAGGACGGCCTGGCCGCGGTCGAGCCCCCCAATGGCGGCGCAGCCGGATCCGGGCTGCCGCCTGTTGCAGGGATAGGCCCCGTGCCCCGCGCGGAAGTAGGGGCAGCGCGTCCGCTGCAGCAGGTTGCCGCCGATCGTGGCCATGTTCCGGAGCTGCTGCGAGGCCGCCTTGAGCAGGCTCTCGGACAGCACGGGGTGCTCGCCGCGGGCGGCCAGCGCCTCGGCGACGTCGCTCATCAGCGCCGTCGCGCCGAGGCGCAGCGCGTCCCCCTCGATCCGGATCCCGTCCAGGCCGGGAACCGCGCCGAGGTCGATGAGGAGCGCCGGCCGCTCCACGCCGAGCTTCATGAGGTCAAAGAGCGTCGTGCCGCCCGCGATGTAGCGCGCCTCGCCGCGCGCGTCGGCGAAGGCGGCGATGGCGGCTTCCAGGCTCGCCGCGCGGGTGTAGGTGATCGGCCGCATGGATCAGCCCTCCCGCGTCTCGGCGACGGACAGGATCGCGGCCACGATCCCGGCATAGGCGCCGCAGCGGCACAGGTTGCCGCTCATGAACTCGCGGACCGCCTCCGCGCCCGTCGCCCTGCCGTCCCGCACGAGGATGGCGGCCGACATGATCTGCCCGGGCGTGCAGTAGCCGCACTGCAGCGCGTCGTGGTCGATGAAGGCGCGCTGCAGGGGGTGGAGCGTCCCGTCCGGGGCGAGGCCCTCGATCGTGGTCACCCGCCCGCCATCGGCCTTCGCCGCGAGGGTGAGGCAGGACACCACGCTCCGCTCGCCCAGATGGACCGTGCAGGCGCCGCACTGCCCGTGGTCGCACCCCTTCTTCGTGCCGGTGAGGCCGAGCCGCTCGCGCAGCAGGTCGAGCAGCGAGGCGCGGGAATCGATCTCGAGCTCGGCCGGCCGGCCGTTCACGGTCAGGCGGATCCGGATCGTCGCGCCCGGCTCCGTTGCCGGCACGGATTGCGCCGCCGCGCGCGGGCGGAGCGGCAGGAGGGCGCCCGCCGAGGCGCCGGCCCCCGTGCCGAGCCCCGTGCCGAGCACGACGCGGCGCGGGACCTGGGGACCGCGCTCGCCGCCGGGAATTCCGTCCGACATCGCTCACCCTCCTGTTGAGGTGCAAGCTAGTCGGGCGTGCTGGCATTAACTTGCCTTAACATTCGAATCCTCTGCCTAATCCTCCAGGCCGTCACGGATCGCTGGACACCGAGCCGGTGGCAGGGGCATGCAGCGGTGGAAGAGAGGAGGTCCGGCGGTGACGGGCGATCTACGCGATCTCGCGCACCCCATGCTGCGCGGGCTGCGCGGCGACGACGGCTGGGCCCATACCGGAGTGGGCCTGCGCCTGCGCCGGATCGCGCACCCCCGGCCGATCGGGATCGAGTACCACGGCCCTCTCTGCGGCATCGTCATCCAGGGCACGAAAGAGGTCGTGACGGGGGATCGGCGCTTCCGCATCACGGCCGGGGACGCCATCATCGTCAGCCACCATCTCCCGGCCGTCTCGCGCGTGGTGGACGGGTCGAGGGCCCGGCCCTATGTCGCCGCCGCCCTGGCAGTTGACCTCACCCTGCTCGGCGCCCTCCACCACGAGCTCGGCGGCGCCGTGCCCGGCGGCCAGGCGGCCGGGGCCATCGAGACGACCGCCGCGGGGCCGGACCTCGCGGGCGCCTTCGCGCGGCTGCTGGCCCTGGCGGCGCGGCCGGTGGAGGCGCGCGTCCTCGCCCCGCTGATCGTGCGGGAGATCCACCTGCGCCTCCTCCTGCTGCCGCAGGGCGCGGTCCTGCGGGCGCTGCTCTCGCGCGACAGCCGGGCGAGCCGCATCAGCCGGGTGATCGCGCATCTGCGCCGCGACAGCACCCGCCCGCACGCCATCCCCGAGCTCGCGCGGATCGCGGGGATGGGCCCGTCCTCCTTCCACGCCCACTTCAAGACGGTCACGGGCACCACGCCGCTCGGCTTCCAGAAGGAGCTGCGCCTGATGCGGGCGCGGGACCTTCTCCTCGACCCCGAGAGCAGCGTCGCCTCCGTGGCCTTCGCCGTCGGCTACGAGAGCCCGACGCAGTTCTCACGGGAGTACTCGCGGCGGTTCGGCAGCTCGCCGCGCGACCACCGGGAGGTGGCGGAGGCCGCGCCGGGCTGAGGCGCCCACGGCCAAGCCCAGTCCTGGGCCTGGGCCTGGGCCTGGGCCTGGGCCTGGGCCTGGGCCTGGGCCTGGGCAGCGGCCCTGCCCTGCCCTAGCCCCGGCCACAAGCGCGCGGGCCACGAAGCAACCCAGGAGGAGCGACAGACGATGATCCGGATCCCGGCAACCCGCCGCCATCTTCTCGCGACGGCACTCCTCTCGCCCCTCGCCGCCCCCGCGCTGGCCCAGCGCGCCGCGCGCCCGCCCGGCCCGTACTGGCCCGGCGGGGCCCGGCTCGCCGTGTCGGTCTGCATGATGTTCGAGGCCGATGGCGGGCAGGCGAGCGCCTGGCAGAGCGGCTCGAACGGCGGCCGGTTCCCGAACTTCCCGGCCGTCCAGAACCGCACCTACGGCGCGAAGGAGGGCGTGCCGCGCCTGCTGGACATGCTGGACCGGCGCGGGGTGAAGGCGTCCTCCTTCATGATCGGCGCCACCATGGAGCGATACCCCGAGCTCGCCCGCGAGATCGTGGAGCGCGGCCACGAGGGGGGCGGGCGCGGACGGCTCCACGTCTCCACCCACTGGATGGACCGGGAGCAGGAGCGGGCCTTCCTGCGCGACGGCTTCGAGACGATGCGGCGCATCACCGGGCAGTGGCCGAGGGGCTTCAACGCGCAGGGCCTGCAGGCCAGCGTGAACACCAACGCCCTCCTCCAGGAGCTCGGCCTCCTCTACTCCATCGACGACCGCAGCCGCGACGAGCCCTGGATCCAGACCGTCAACGGCGACCGGGACTTCCTTCTCGTCCCCTACATGCTGCACGTGAACGACCTGAACTTCTTCGAGCTCCAGCAACGGCCAATCTCCGACTACGAGCGGGTGCTCCGCCAGGAGTTCGAGACGCTCTACGCGGAGGCCGCCACCCGCCGGCGGATGATGAGCGTGCCCCTGCACGACTTCGTCGCGGGCCGTCCCGCGATCATGCCGAGCGTGGAGGCCTTCCTGGCCTGGGCCGCCGGCCACCCCGGCGTCTGGTTCGCCCGGCGCGAGGAGATCGCGGCCTGGGCCCTGGGCGAGGGGCGCGCCCTGACGCCGCGCGACGCCCCCTTCGTCCCGGTGGAGTAGCGGCGGGCACCCCCGCGCTCCCCCTAGACGCCTCTCACGCCCGCGGAAGGTCCCGGTACGGCAGGGGCGCGATCCGCGTGGCGTACCAGCTCACCGTCTGCCACACGCCGCCCTCCACGTAGGGGTCCTCCGCCCACCAGCCCCGGGCCTCCTCCACCGAGGCGTGCGCGGTGATGGCGACGGAGCCGATCATCGCCCCGCCCGGCGCGTCGAGGATGGCTCCGCCCAGCGCCAGCACGCCGCCCTCGGCCGCGGGGCGGACCCGGGCGAGGTGCCGTTCGCGCACCGCCAGCCGCCGCGCCCCGGCGTCGCCGTCGGTGCCGTCCCAGGCGATGGCGACCGCGTGCGTCGGCCGTTCCGGCACCGGCCCTTCGGGAAAGGCGGGGTAGGGAAGAGGCGCGAGGCGGAAGGGGTGGACGGCGTGGCTCTCCCACACGCCGCCGTGCCGGAACGGCTCGGCCGCGAGATAGTCCTCCAGCGCCTCCGTCCGCACCAGCATGAGGGAGCCGCGATACCCGCCGCCCTCCGGATCCAGCAGCGGCACGCCGAGGATCAGCGTCCCGGCCCCTGCCATCGGCCGCAGCAGATCGAGATGCGCCGGGCGCGCCGCCCCGATCCGCGCCCCGGCCTCGGCCGAAGCCTTCGCCAACACCAACCGGCACTCCGTCACGGCCCGTCCCTCCACCCGGAAAGGCTGGAGGAAGGGCGGGCCGGCGGCAAGGCGCTACTTGTTGGTGCGGCCGAGATGGCCGGGATCCACCCCGCCCTCGCGCGTGGTCTCGTTCGCCACGTCGCCCTCATCCGTGCTGTCGGCCTGCAGGGCCGCGGGATCGGTGCCGCGCCCGAAGGTGCCCTTGGAGGAGCCGATGCCGGGGTTGCGCTCCTCGTCGGAGGGCGGGCGGGGAATGCCGTCGCCCAGACCCTCCTCGCCCCGCTCCTTGGCGCCCATGCCGCCCTTGGGATGCTTCGATGCCGTCATGGTGGCCTTCCTTCCCTTGAGGCAGGGGTAACGGCCGGCCCCGCGCAGGGTTCCGGCCGCCGGAACGCCAGCTTCCCGGTATCGGCCCCTCAGTACATGTGCTGGCCGCCGTTGATGGAGAGGGTGGAGCCGGTGATGAAGTCCGCGTCGTCGGCCGTCAGGAAGGCCACGCCGCGCGCGATGTCGTCCGCCGTGCCCAGCCGCCCGCGCGGGATGCGCGCGATAATCTTTTCCAGCACGTCGGCCGGCACGGCGCGCACCATCTCCGTGTCCACGTAGCCCGGCGCCACCGCGTTCACGGTGATGCCGACGCGCGCCCCTTCCTGCGCGAGCGCCTTGGTGAAGCCGTGGATGCCGGACTTGGCGGCGGCGTAGTTCACCTGCCCGTACTGCCCGGCCTGGCCGTTGATGGAACCGATGTTGACGATGCGGCCAAACTTCCGCGCGCTCATCCCGTCCCACACCAGCTTGCAGAGGTTGAAGCAGGAGCCGAGATTCGTGTCGATCACGTCGTCCCACATCTTGCGGTCCATGCGCTTCATCGTGTTGTCGCGCGTGATGCCCGCGTTGTTCACGAGGATCTCGACCGGCCCGACCTCCGCCTCGATCCGCTTCAGCGCCTCCGCGCACGCATCCCAGTCCGAGACGTCGAACCGGTAAGTCCGGATCCCCGTGCGCTCCGTGAAGGCCCGCGCCGCCTCCTCGTTCCCGGCATAGGAGGCGACGACCGTCCGCCCGGCCTTGTGCAGGTGCTCGCTGATGGCCGCGCCGATGCCGCGCTGCCCGCCGGTGACGAGTGCGATCTTTCCCATCCGAGAAGTCCCTTCCGCAGGCGTTGTCTCCCCTACAAAGCTGACCCCGGCGGGAAGGCCCATCAAGGGTTAGAAGCCCACTATCGCACTGCACAACAACGATTTTCCCTCCGCGCAACCCGGGCCAACGCTTCAGGAAGCAAACAAATCCTGGCTTTTCCCGGCCTGCCCGGTGTAGGACGCCGCCCGCCCCGCGCCCGCTCCTTCAAGGATACCCCGATGGACACCCCGATCGCCGCCGTGCTCTGGCCCGACCACGCCCGCCGCGACATGGCCGCCCTGATGCGGCTGGTGGCCCATCTGGAGCGCTGCTGCCTGGAGATCGGGGCGGAGGACGCCGCCGCCCACCTCGCCGAAGCCGCCGCCTGTCTCGCCGAGGACGGCGCGCAGCGGCGCATGGCCGCCTGATCATTCCTTTCTACCGGGGGCACTGATACCCCCAGGGAGGCTCTGCCTCCCTGGACCCTCCGCCAGGAGCCTGACGCTCCTGGACCTGCATGGGGCTGCCGCGGGTACGATGGTGGAAGGCGGCACCGAGAGGCTTCACGCCGTGTCGGCCCGGGCCGCCGTGTCCGTCGCCTGAGGTCATCGACCTCAGGGGCAACGTCGGGAGAGCATTCTGCGGCAGCCCACCAAGAGGGAATTTTGAGGGGGTCGGAGCACTGCCTCCGATGCGGAAGAGAATTCCTTCTCCTCCTCAGGTTACCGCGGCGGCAGATCGCATCGGGCCCTGCCCCTGCCCACAGGGCGGCAGAATGCCCGCACCATGGGCACGGCGATGTCCCGCGCCAGCCCGGCGGCCTCAATGCCCCCCTTTCGCCATATTGCTCATCCGGCCTAGCCTTCGCGCCGTCTGACGACCGGAGATGACGCGATGAGCCTGACGCGCCGCAACCTTCTCGCCGGGGCGGCCTCTGCCCCCGTGCTGATGAGCGCCTCCCAGGCCATGGCGCAGGGCGTGCAGCCCAGGCGGGGCGGCGTGCTCAACGTCATCCTGAACCCCGAGCCACCGGTGCTGCAGATCGGCGTCAACAACCAGACGCCCACCCTCATCCTCGGCACGAAGATGACGCAGGGGCTGCTGAAGTTCTCCCCCACGCTGGACCCGATGCCGGAACTGGCGAAGAGCTGGACGGTGAGCCCGGACGGGCTGGAATACGTCTTCCGCCTGCAGGAGAACGTGAAGTGGCATGACGGCCGCCCCTTCACGGCGGACGACGTGATCTACTCCGTGATGACCTTCAACCGGGAGATCGCGCCCCGCCTGCGCGGCATCATCGCCGGCATCGCGGAGGCGACGGCCCCGGACCCGCACACCGTGCGCTTCGTGCTGAAGCAGCCCTTCCAGCCCTTCCTGCTCTGCTTCGACGCCACCGCCCTGCCGATGGTCGCCAAGCATGTCTATGAGGGCGGCGACATCCGGGCGAACCCCGCCAACGCGCGCCCGATCGGCACCGGGCCGTTCAAGCTGGTGGAGTGGCAGCGCGGCAACTTCGTGCGGATGGAGCGCTTCGAGGAGTACTGGAAGCCCGGCCAGCCCTACCTCGACGGCATCCTCTGGCGCATCATCCCCGACGCGCAGAGCCGCCGCGTGGCCCTCACGGGCGGGCAGGTGCAGATGGCCACCGCCACGGACATCGAGCCCTTCGACGTGCCGGCGCTGCGCCAGGCGCCGAACCTCAACGTCACCACCAAGGGCTGGGAATACTTCTCTCCCATGTTCTGGTACGAGGTGAACCACCGCATCAAGCCCTTCGACGACAAGCGCGTGCGCCAGGCGATGAGCATGGCGCTGGACCGCAACTTCATCGTCAACCGGCTGTGGTTCGGCCTGGGCAAGGCCGCCACCGGCCCCGTCTCCTCCACCACCCGCTTCTACGATGCCAACGCCAAGGTCGCGCCCTTCGACGTGGCGAAGGCGCGCGCGCTGCTGGACGAGGCCGGGCTGCGGGCGAACGCGCAGGGCGTGCGCGGCAGCTTCAAGTACGTCATCCCGCCCTATGGCGAGATCTGGAACCGCATGGGCGAGTACTTCCGCCAGGCCATGCGCCAGATCGGCTTCGAGGTGACGCTGGAATCCACCGATGCCGGCACCTGGGGCTCCCGCGTGGCGAACTGGGACTTCGAGACGACCTCCAACGTCCTCTACCAGTTCGGCGACCCGACGCTGGGGGTGGAGCGGAGCTACGTCACCTCCAACATCCAGAAGATCCTGTTCACCAACACCTCCGGCTACTCCAACCCGCGCGTGGACGAGCTCTTCGCCCGCGCCCGCACCGCGGCGTCCGAGGCGGACCGCCGCGCCGCCTTCTCCGAGGTGCAGAAGGTGCTGGTGGACGACATGCCCCTGCTCTGGGTGGTGGAGGTGAACTACCCCACCATCACGGACAAGCGGCTGCAGAACGCCGTGCAGCTCGGCACCGGCGACCACGCCAGCTACGACGACGTCTTCTTCGCGTAACGGGGTCTTATGGAATTGTCGCGCCTGCCCGGCTTCCTGTTGCGCCGGGTGCTGAAGTCGATCGCCGTCGTGCTGGCGATCGTTGTCTGCAACTTCCTCCTGATCCATGCGGCGCCGGGCGACCCGGCGACCGTCATGGCGGGCCAGTCCGGCGCGGCGGACCCGCAGTACATGGAGCAGCTGCGCCGCCAGTTCGGCCTGGACCAGCCACTGACGACGCAGCTCTGGATCTACCTCAAGGGCGTGCTGCAGCTCGACCTCGGCTACAGCCACCGCCAGCAGGCGGGCGTGGCGGGGCTGATCGCGGACCGGCTGCCGGCCACGCTGCTGCTGACGGGCGCCGCCTTCCTCATCGCCATCGCCGGCGGCGTCGCCATGGGCGCGCTGGCCGCGCGACGCGTGGGCACCTGGGCGGACAGCGCCATCACCGTGGTGGCGCTGGCCTTCTACGCCACGCCGATCTTCTGGGTCGGGCTGATGCTCGTCCTGCTGTTCAGCGTGACCCTCGAATGGCTGCCGGGCTTCGGGATGAGCGACCCGAGCCTCAACGCCACCGGGCTGGCACTGGCACTCGACGTGGCGCGGCACCTCGTGCTGCCCGCCGTCACGCTCGGCCTCTTCTACCTTGCGGTCTACGCGCGGCTGACGCGGGCGACGATGCTGGAGGTGGCGGACCAGGACTTCGTGAGGACCGCCCGCGCCAAGGGCGTGCCGGAGGGCCGGGTGCTGCGCGCCCATATCCTTCGCAACGCGCTGCTCCCCGTCATCACCTTCGCCGGCATCCAGGCCGGGCAGCTCGTCGGCGGCTCCATCCTGGTGGAGACGGTCTTCGCCTGGCCGGGCATCGGGCGGCTGGCCTTCGAGGCGCTGCTGGCGCGCGACTACCAGGTGCTGATGGGCGTGTTCTTCATCACCTCCGTCATGGTGGTCCTGTTCAACCTGCTGACGGACCTGCTTTACGCCCTCGTCGATCCGCGGGTGGAGGTCGCCTGATGAACCTTCTCCGTCGCTTCATGCGCCACCCCGGCGCCGTGGTCGGGGCGGTGGCGCTGCTCCTCGTCGTCGCCACCGCCCTCCTCGCGCCCCTGCTCTTCCCCGGCTCCCCCTGGGACATGGCCGGCGCACCCTTCGGCCCGCCGGGGGAGGACGGCATGCTCCTCGGCACGGACAGCCTCGGCCGCGACCTCGCCGCCGGCATCGCCTACGGCGCCCGCGTCTCGCTCCTCGTCGGGATCATCGCCACGGCGGTCTCCATCGTGATCGGCGTCGCCCTCGGCGCGGTCGCCGGCTATCTCGGCGGGATCGTGGACGACGCGGTGATGCGCTTCACCGAATTCTTCCAGACCATCCCGAGCTTCGTGCTGGCGATCCTGCTGGTGGCGATCTTCACCCCCTCCATCACCTCCATCGTGGCCGCCATCGCCATCGTCTCCTGGCCCCCGGTGGCGCGGGTGGTGCGGGCGGAGTTCCTCTCCCTTCGCAACCGGGAGTTCGTGCAGGCGGCGGAGGTACTGGGCAAGCGCCCCGTCTCCATCGTGCTGACGGACATCCTGCCCAACGCGCTCTCGCCCATCATCGTGCTCGCCTCGCTCAACACCGCCAGCGCGATCCTGCTGGAGAGCTCGCTCTCCTTCCTCGGGCTGGGGGATCCGAACCTGATGACCTGGGGCTTCCTCATCGGCTCCGGCCGCTCCGTCATCCAGCTCGCCTGGTGGATGAGCGTCTTCCCGGGCATCGCGATCTTCATCACCGTCCTCGCCCTCAACCTGATCGGAGAAGGCCTGTCCGACGCCTTGAACCCGCGCCTGCGCAAGAGGGGCGAGCGGTGAGCGCCCTCCTCTCCGTCGAGGGCCTCACGGTCGGCCTGCCGCCGGGCGGCGACCGCCCGAACGCCATCGAGGACATCACCCTCACCGTCGCGCCCGGGGAGATCCTCTGCGTCGTCGGCGAGAGCGGGTCCGGCAAGTCGATGACGGCGAACGCCGCCATGGGCCTGCTGCCGCCCGGACTGCCCGTGAAGTCCGGCCGCATCCTGTTCCAGGGGCAGGACCTGCTTGCGAAGCCGCGAGAGGAGATGCGCAAGCTCCGCGGCTCCCGCCTTGCCATGATCTTCCAGGAGCCGATGACGGCCCTGAACCCGCTGATGCGCGTGGGCGACCAGATCGCGGAGGCGCTGCGCGTCCACGGCGCCGGCGCGGACGCCGCCCGCCGCGTGCCGGAGCTTCTGGCGGCCGTGAACCTGCCGGACCCGGAGCGCCTGGCCCGCAGCTACCCTTTCCGCCTCTCCGGCGGCCAGCGGCAGCGCGTGATGATCGCCATGGCGCTGGCACTGGAACCCGCCCTGCTGATCGCGGACGAGCCCACCACCGCGCTCGACGTCACCACCCAAATGCAGATCCTGCGCCTGATCCGGGAGGTGCAGGGCCGGCGCGGCACGGGCGTGATGTTCATCACCCACGATTTCGGCGTGGTGGCGGAGATCGCGGACCGCGTGGCGGTGATGCAGCGCGGCCGCATCGTGGAATCCGGCATCGCGTCCCAGGTGCTAAACGCCCCGCAGCACGAGTACACGAAGGCGCTGATCGCCGCCGTCCCCCACGGCACTCCGGCCGAGCGCCCGCCCGTGCAGCCCGGCGCCCCGATCCTGTCCCTCAAGGGCGTGCGAAAGACCTACCACCGCGGCGGCGGCTGGTTCGGCAAGGGCCAGTCCTTCCAGGCCGTCCACAGCGCCGACATCACCCTGAACCGCGGCGAGACCCTCGGCATCGTCGGCGAGAGCGGGTCCGGCAAGTCCACCCTAGCCCGCGCCGTGGTCCGCCTTGTCCGCCCGGAGGAAGGGGAGATCCTCTTCCACGGCACCGACCTGCGCCCCCTCTCACGCGATGCCTGGAAGCCCTTCCGCCGCCAGATCCAGATGGTCTTCCAGGACCCCTACGCCTCCCTCAACCCCCGCCGCTCCGTCGGCGAGGCCATCGCGGAAGGCCCCATCACCCACGGCACCCCCCGCGCCCAGGCCCTGGACCGTGCCCGCGAGCTGCTCCGCCTCGTCCAGCTGCCCGAGAACGCCATGGACCGCTACCCGCATGAGTTCTCCGGCGGCCAGCGCCAGCGCATCGGCCTCGCCCGGGCGCTTGCCATGGAACCGGAGCTGCTGATCGCCGACGAGCCCGTTTCCGCCCTCGACGTCTCCGTCCAGGCCCAGGTCCTCGCCCTGCTCGCCGCTATCCGCAAGCGCCTGGGCCTGACGATGCTCTTCATCACCCACGACCTGCGCGTGGCCGCCGAGATCTGCGACCGCGTGGCCGTGATGCAGCGCGGCGCCATCGTGGAGCAGGGCCCGACCGCCCAGGTCTTCGCCAACCCGTCCCACCCCTACACCCGCGCCCTGCTGGACAGCATCCCCGGCCGCGGCTGGACGCCGCCTTCCGGGGAAGGGCTCCGCCCTTCCCCGAACCCCAACCCGCCAGGAAACTGAGTTTCCTGGACCTTCCATCTGTTTAAACGCCCTCGGATGGAGGGGCCCTTTTCGGGGCCCCTCCATCCGAATGCATGTCTTTTACAGGCTGGAGGTGCCGGGAAACTCAGGTTCCCGCCGGATAGGGGGCACAGGGGAAAGGCAGAGCCTTTCCCCCGAAGGTCAGGCTGCCAGCTTCTGCCGGGGCAGTCCCAAGCGGTCCCAGACGGTGGAGAGGGCCTGGGCCAGGTGGGCGATGGCCGCGTCGTCGTGGAGCGGTGTGGGCGTGATGCGCAGGCGCTCCGTGCCGCGGGGCACGGTGGGGAAGTTGATGGGCTGGATGTAGACGCCATGCTCCTCCAGCAGCATCTCGCTGGCCTGGCGGCACAGGGTGGCGTCGCGCACCATGACAGGCACGATATGGCTGGGACATTCCAGCACGGGCAGGCCCTGGGCGCGAAGGGCGGCGCGGGTGGCGCGGGCGCGCTCCTGGTGGGCGGTGCGCTCGGCGTCGGAGGCGCGGAGGTGGCGCACGCTGGCAAGGGCGCCTGCGGCCACGGCGGGGGTGAGGGTAGTGGAGAAGATGAAGCCCGGCGCGAAGGAGCGGATGGCGTCGATCAGGGTGGCGCTGCCGGCCACATAGCCGCCGCCGACGCCGTAGGCCTTGCCCAGCGTGCCCTCCACCACGTCGATCTCCACGCCCTCGCGCGCGGCGACGCCCGCGCCGCCAGGGCCGTAGAGGCCGACGGCATGGACCTCGTCGATGTAGGTCAGGGCGTTGTGGCGGCGGGCCAGCTCGGCGATCTGCCGGATCGGGGCGATGTCGCCGTCCATGGAGTAGACGCTCTCGAAGGCCACCACCTTCGGCGCCTCGGGCGGCAGCTCGGCCAGCAACTCGGCCAGGTGCGCCACGTCGTTGTGGCGGAAGATCCTCTTCGGCCCGCGCCCGTTGCGGATGCCCGCGATCATGGAGGCGTGGTTGTCCGCGTCCGACAGGATCGTGGCGCCGAGCAGGGAGGCCAGCGTGGACAGCGCCGCCTCGTTGGCGGTGAAGCCGGAGTTGAAGACCAGCGCCGCCCCCTTGCCGTGCAGCGAGGCCAGCTCCGCTTCCAGCGCCACGTGGTGCCGCCCGGTGCCGGAGATGTTGCGCGTGCCGCCGGCACCCGCCCCGTCCTCCCGGATGGCGGCGATCATCGCCTCCTGCACCTTTGGGTTCTGGCCCATACCCAGGTAGTCGTTGCTGCACCACACCGTCACCGGCCGCCCATCGGCCCGCAGCGCGCGCGGGAAGGCGCCGGCCTGCCGTTGCAGGGTCAGGAAGTGGCGGTAGCGCCCCTCGGCACGGAGCGCGTCCAGGTGGGAGGCGAGAAGGGCATCGTAATCGGGCATCGCGGGGAAACGTGACCAGCTTTGGTTCTGCGGAACGGGGTTAGGCCCCGCCCCGCGCGGAATCAACATTTTCGATGGCGGCGCGGCCCGCCCTGGAGGGGCCGCGCCCGCCGATCAGGCGGCCTCGACGCACATGGCCACGCCCATGCCGCCACCGATGCACAGCGTCGCCAGGCCCTTCTTGGCCCCGCGCCGCTGCATCTCGAACAGCAGCGTGGTGAGGACGCGAGCGCCGGAGGCCCCGATCGGATGGCCCAGCGCGATGGCGCCGCCATTCACGTTCACCTTGGACGGATCCCAGCCCAGGTCCTTGTTCACCGCGCAGGCCTGCGCCGCGAAGGCCTCGTTCGCCTCGATAAGGTCCAGGTCCTGCAGGTTCCAGCCCGCCTTCTGCAGCGCCTTGCGGGAGGCCGGGATGGGCCCCGTGCCCATGATGGAGGGGTCGACGCCCGCCGTGGCCCAGGAGACGATGCGCGCCAGCGGCGTCACACCCCGCTTCGAGGCCTCCGCCCCGCGCATCACCAGGATGGCCGCCGCGCCGTCATTGATGCCCGACGCGTTGCCGGCCGTGACCGACCCCTCCTTGTTGAAGGCCGGGCGCAGCTTCTGCAGCACCTCCAGGCTCGTCTCGGGCTTGGGATACTCGTCGTTCTCCACCACCGTATCGCCCTTGCGGCCCTTCACGGTCACCGGAACGATCTCGTCCGCGAAGCGGCCGGCCTTCATCGCCTCGCCCGCCTTGCGCTGGGAATTGAAGGCGAACTCGTCCTGCTGCTCGCGCGTGATCTGGAACTTCTGGGCCACATTCTCCGCCGTCTGGCCCATGTGGTAGCCGTGGAAGGCGTCCCAGAGCCCGTCCTTGATCATCGTGTCGATCAGGGCCAGGTCGCCCATCTTCTGCCCGGCCCGCAGCTGCTGGGCGTGCGGCGCCTGCGTCATGCTCTCCTGCCCGCCCGCGATCACGATGGACGCATCCCCCGTCGCGATCTGCTGGGCCGCCAGCGCGACCGAGCGCAGGCCCGAACCGCAGAGCTGGTTGATCCCGAAAGCCGTCCGCTCCACCGGAATGCCCGCAATCACGCTCGCCTGCCGCGCCGGGTTCTGCCCCGCCGCCGCCGTCAGGATCTGGCCGAGGATCACCTCGTCCACCTCCCCGGCCTCCACCTTCGCCCGCTCCAGCGCCGCCTTGATCGCGGTGGCGCCGAGCTGGTGCGCCGGCACGCTGGCGAAAGCCCCGTTGAAGCTGCCCACCGGCGTGCGGGCGGCGGAAGCGATGACGATGTCGTCCATGACCGGCTCTTTCCTCTGTGTCCTGGCGATTGCGCGGGCAGTCCCGCGTCCCCGTCCCGCGCAGTCCGGACGAGGGTCTTGCCGGAAAGAGTGCGTCCGGCACCCGCCCCGCACAACCCATCCGTGGAACGGCTGGCCTGCATGTGGCGAGGCAGGGATGGCGGCACCAGGGGGCGCCGCCCCCTGGAACCCCCGCCAAAGGCCTGAGGCCCTTGGATCCCCTTCTGGCTGCCGCCGCGCCGTCCTGAGACGGTATTTCTGCAGGACAGGCCCCTTCCTGCCCAGGCAGTCGCCTCGGGTCATCGACCCGAGGCGCACCGTCAGCAGGGTATTCCCAAAGCCTAAAAAAAGATGATGGAGAGGGGTCCGGGGAGAGGAAGAATTCCTTCTTCCTCTCCCCGGCCACGAACCGCCCCCGGCAGGATCAAGCCCGCCTACCGGGCTGGCGGCCCCTGGTTCGCCCCGTGCGGCCCGGCGAGAAGTCCGCTGCGGGCGTGCCAGGCTTCCATAAGCTGCAGCACCGTCGCCGCCGTCTCCTCGATGCTGCGGCGGGTCACGTCGATCACCGGCCAGCCTTTCGTGGTGCAGAGGCGGCGGGCGGCCAGGATCTCGGCCTTCACCGCTTCCGGGTCCACGTAGTCGGTCGTGTCCTGGCGGAGGGCTCCGGGGCCGTGTCCGATGAGCTTCAGCCGGTGTCGGCGGATTTCCAGGAGGGCGTTCACCTCAATCGTCAGGCCGACCACGGGGCAGGGCGGGGCGTCCAGTTCCCCGGGCAGGGTGGCGCCGGGGACGATGGGGACGTTGGCGGCCTTGATGCCGCGGTTGGCCAGGTAGAAGCAGGTGGGCGTCTTGCTGCTGCGGGAGACGCCGACAAGGCAGACATCCGCCTCCGCGATGCCGGCGGTGCCCTGGCCGTCGTCGTGGGCCAGGACGTAGTGCATGGCGTCGATGCGGCGGAAGTAGTCCGCGTCCAGCACGTGCTGGGCGGCGCGCTTTTCCTTCGCTGCCTCGCCGATGGCGGCCTGCAGCAGGTCCAGCGTCTGGTCGAGGACGGAGAGGCTGGTGACGCCAAGGCGGGCGCAGAACTCCTCCAGCGAGTGGCGCAGCGACTTGTCGGCCATGGTGAACAGGACGGGGCCGGGCTCCGCCTGGATGCCCTCCAGCACCTGCTCCAGCTGGAAGCGGGAGCGGACGAGGAACCAGCGGTGCTGGATGACGTGCGGCTCCTCGAAGCGCGCCAGGGTCGCGCGCGCCATGGAGTTCAGCGTCTCCCCCGTGCTGTCCGAGACGAGGTGGAGGTTCGTGGTGCGCGGCATGAGCGGAGCCTAGCCCAGTTGGGTCCGGGATGGGGAATCCGGCTGGGGGGGACTCGGGGGGCGGGGGTGAGTCCTGGGGATAGATCCCGGCCCTTCCCGTCCCCCGCTGAGTCATGGGGAGGGCGAGTCACGACTCACGCCAGGGTGGATCGAATCCCCGCCCCTGCCGTGACTCGCCGGGGAACGAGTCACCGACTCGGCCCGAGTCAGCGAGTCCCCGTGCGTCCGGGCCTGTGGAAAACCCTCGGGATGAAATGCGCCGGCGGATGCGTCCACAGGACTCACACCCCCTACAAACCACCTCAGTCTTTCTTAAAGAATCCAATTAGAGTGAAAGGGCGCCGATGGACCCCGTGGACAAACCCTTCCTCCGTGCCCTGGCCGGCGAGGCCGTGTGGCCGCCGCCGGTCTGGCTGATGCGCCAGGCCGGGCGCTATCTGCCGGAGTACCGCGCGACGAAGGAGCGGGCCGGCGGCTTCCTAGAGCTGTGCCTGAACCCCGAGCTCTCGGCCGAGGTCACCTTCCAGCCGCTGCGCCGCTTCCCCGGGCTGGACGCCGCCATCCTCTTCACGGACCTGCCGATGCTGCCCTGGGCCATGGGCCAGGGGCTGCACTACGGGAAGGGCGGCGCGGAGGGTGTTGGGCCCATCCTGGAGCCGGTGCGGGACGCCGCCACCCTGGCGGCCCTGCGCCCGGGCGATGCGGCCCGGCGGGCTTCCCCGATCATGGAGACGGTCGCGCGGATCCGAATGGGCCTTGAGAAGGACCACCCCGGCACCGCCCTGATCGGCTTCGCCGGCGCCCCCTGGACCACCGCCTGCTACATGATCGACGGCCGCGGCGGGCACGGCTTCCCTGAGGCGCGCCGCGCCGCCGAGGAGAGGCCCGATTTCCTCGCCGACCTCTACGACGCGCTGCTGGAGGCCGCGGAGGCCTACCTCCTCGCCCAGGCAGAAGCCGGGGCGGAGGCGCTGATGCTCTTCGACTCCTGGTCCGGCCTGCTGCCGCCGGAGCTCTTCGACCGCTGGGTGTTGGCCCCCACGGCGGTCCTCACGGCCCGCCTGCGGGCGCGGCTGGGGCCGGACTACCCCCTGATCGGCTTCCCCCGCCTGGCCGGCCCCGGCCTGCCCGCCTACGCCGCCCGCGCCGGGGTGAACGCCATGGGCCTGGACGAGACCGTGGACCCCGCCTGGGCCGCCTCCACCCTGCCGCAGGGGGTCACCCTGCAGGGCAACCTCGACTCCCGCCTCCTCGTCCAGGGAGGGCCGGCGATGCGGGAGGCCACCGACGCCATCCTCGCCGCCATGAAGGGCCGCCCCTTCGTCTTCAACCTCGGCCACGGCATCACACCGGACACGCCGATCGACCACGTGGCGGAACTGGTGCGGAGGGTGAGGGCGGGCTGAACCCCCCTGATGAAACCGGTGCGAAGCGCGCTATATTACATGGCTGTGAGAAACCTCCTCGGGAGCAACCCCACCATGCGCCCCCGCGCCCGCCTCCTGGCCGCCTTCGCCGCCCTGGCCCTCGCCCTCGGCCCCGCCATCGCGGAGGCACGGCCGGGCGGCGGTTCCTCCTCGGGCAGCCGCGGCAGCCGCAGCTACAGCGCGCCGCCGAGCACCCGCACCGCGCCCGGCACCGCCACCCCCTTCAACCGTACGGAAACGCCGCAGACGGCCCCCGGCACGGCCGCGCCGGGCTACGGCCAGCCGCGCCCCTCGCCGAGCTACACCACCCCCAACCGGGGCGGGATGTTCGGCGGCGGCTTCATGACCGGCCTGATGGGCGGCCTGCTCGGCGCCGGCATCGCCGGAATGATCTTCGGCGGCGGCGCCTTCGGCGGCATGTCCGGCGGCGCGGGCTTCCTCGGCTTCCTGCTCCAGCTTGCCCTCATCGCCGGCATCGTCTGGCTGGTGGTGCGCGCCCTGCGGAACCGCAACCCGTCCCCGGCCATGGCGGGCGCCACCCCGAACGGCGCCCCCGGCAACGCCATGGCCCGCGCCATGGATGACAGCAACGCCATGGGCCGCGGCGCCGGCGCCCGCACCGCCACCCGCGCGCTGCAGATCACGGAGACGGACTTCGCCGCCTTCGAGAACAGCCTGATCCGCATCAACCAGGCCTGGTCGAACCGCGACACCGGCAGCCTCGCGCGCCTCGCCACCCCGGAGATGGTCCGCTACTTCGAGGGCGACCTGCGCGACCTCGCCGCCCGCGGCTGGCACAACGAGACCCGCGACGTGCGGCTGGAGTCCGGCGACCTCTCCGAGGCCTGGGCGGAGAACGGTCTGGAGTACGCCACGGTGGCCATGCGCTTCAGCATGATTGACGTGACCCGCGACGCGGCCGGGCAGGTTGTGGAGGGCGACCCGAACGCCCGCCAGACCTCCACGGAGATCTGGACCTTCGCCCGCCGCCCGCGCGAGGCCTGGTTGCTCTCGGCGATCCAGCAGGTCGGCTGACGGCCTGTCCCGGGGAGAGGAAGAAGGAATTCTTCCTCTCCCCGGACCCCTCACCATCATCTTTTTCTAGGCTTTGGATTTACTCGGCTGACGGTGCGCCTCGGGTCGATGACCCGAGGCGACTGCCAGGGCAGGACCGAGCCCTTCACGCAGAGACCCTGCCTCAGGACGGCGCGGCGGTAGCCAGATGGGGATCCAAGGGCCTCAGGCCCTTGGCGGGGGTCCAGGGGGCGGAGCCCCTTGGGGCCACCCGCGCTACCCCCCGGCCAGTTCCGTCAGTGCCGCCGTCGTCGTCACCCACCCGAAGAAGGTCTTCGTGTTGAAGACCGTCGCGTCGTGCACGAAGCGCGGCCCGCCCTGCCAGCAGGCGTCCTCCACCAGCACGGGCCAGAACTCGCGGTGGAAGGCCTCGCGCAGGGTGCTCTCCACGCAGACGTTGGTGGCCACGCCGCAGAACAGGATGTCGCGGATGCCGCGGGCGCGCAGCATCATCTCCAGCTGGGTGCCGCTGAAGCCGCCGTAGCGGGGCTTCTGGATCAGGATGTCCTCGGGCGCGCGCTGCATCTGCGGCACCAGGGCGTAGTCCCAGCCTCCCTTGGCCAGCAGGGTGCCGGCCAGTTCCGGCTTCTCCCGCATCAGGCGCAGGGCGTTGGACTTCCAGTGGTTGGGGGAGCCGGGGCCGCCAGCCTCCACGCCCTCGGGGTCCCAGCCGTTCTGGAACCAGACGATCTGGATGCCCAGCATGCGGGCGGCGGCCACCACCTGCGTCACCTTGGCGATGACGGACTGCGCGCCGGAGAGGTCGAAGCCCGCCTTGTCCAGGTAGCCTTCCCTGGAGGCGTAGGCGTTCTGCATGTCCACGACGATGAGGGCGGTGCGGGCGGGCAGGACCGGAAAGGCCTCGGGCTCGGCGAGGAGGAGGAGGTCGCCCGGGACGCGGGGAAGGTCCTGGGGGGCACGGTCGGTCATCGGAGAACATCCTCGGGGCGCTGCAGAAGCCGCCTCTCGCGCGGTGCGGCGGGGCGGTTGGCGTAGAGGTCTGCAAGCGCCGGGCCGGAGCGCGGGCCGGAGGAGGTGCCGTGGCAGGCCCAGCCATAGGCGGCGGCCGCGGCGCGGTCGGCCGGGGCGGGCTCGCCGGGGTTCAGGGGGCGCTCCCGCCAGCGCCGCCCCGCGCGCTCCACCAGGGCGGGCCAGGTGCCGGAGCAGAGGACGTAGAGGATCTCCTCCTGCACCTCCTCCTCGCCCGTTTCCGGGCGGTCGGTGCCCGTCCACCAGTGGATCTGCAGGCGCAGCAGCATCCCGCGCGCGCTGGCGCCGGCCACCTCGCGCGACAGCTCGCGGAACCAGATGCAGCGCTCCTCCTCGCAGGGGCCGCGCACGGGCCGCCCCGCCTCCGCGGCCGGGGCGGGAAGGAGGCCCGCGAGGAGCAGCAGCGCCAGCGCGGGCCCGGCCGCCCTCACCCCACGCGGTTCCCGATCAGGTCCTGCACCACGGTCGGGTCCGCCAGGGTGGAGGTATCGCCGAGGCTGTCCGTCTCGTTCGCGGCGATCTTGCGGAGGATGCGCCGCATGATCTTGCCGGAGCGGGTCTTCGGCAGGCCCGGCGCCCACTGGATGGCGTCCGGGCTGGCAATGGGGCCGATCTCCTTGCGGACCCAGGCCACGAGCTCCTTCCGCAGCGCCTCGGTCGGCTCCTCGTCCACCTTCAGGGTGACGTAGGCGTAGATGCCCTGGCCCTTGATCTCGTGCGGCATGCCGACGACGGCGGCCTCCGCCACCTTGGGGTGCGCCACCAGCGCGCTCTCGATCTCGGCGGTGCCCATGCGGTGGCCGGAGACGTTCAGCACGTCGTCCACGCGGCCGGTGATCCACCAATAGCCGTCCTCGTCCCGCCGCGCGCCGTCGCCGGTGAAGTACTTGCCGGGGAAGGTAGAGAAGTAGGTCTGCACGAAGCGCTCGTGGTCGCGGAACACGGTGCGCATCTGCCCGGGCCAGCTGTCGGTGATGACGAGGTTGCCCTCGACCGCGCCCTCCAGGATCGCCCCGTCATTGTCCACCAGCGCGGGGAAGACGCCGGGCAGCGGCAGCGTCGCCGAACCCGGCTTCTGCGCCACGGAGCCGGGAAGCGGGGAGATCAGGATGCCGCCCGTCTCCGTCTGCCACCAGGTGTCCACGATCGGGCAGCGCTCGTCGCCCACCACGCGGTAGTACCAGAGCCAAGCCTCCGGATTGATCGGCTCGCCGACCGAACCGAGGATGCGGAGGGACTTGCGGGAGGACTTCCGCACCGGCGCCTCGCCCTCGCGCATCAGCGCGCGGATGGCGGTGGGCGCGGTGTAGAAGATGTTCACCTTGTGCTTGTCGACCACGCTCCAGAAGCGGCTGGAATCCGGCCAGTTCGGCACGCCCTCGAACATCAGCGTCGTCGCGCCGTTCGCGAGCGGCCCGTAAACGATGTAGGTGTGCCCGGTCACCCAGCCCACATCGGCCGTGCACCAGTAGACCTCGCCCGGGCGGTAGTCGAAGACCAGCTCGTGCGTGAAGGCGGCCCAGACGCCGTAGCCGCCGGTGGTGTGCAGCACGCCCTTCGGCTTCCCGGTGGAGCCGGAGGTGTAGAGGATGAAGAGCGGGTCCTCCGCCCCCATCGCCTCCGGCGCGCACTCCGCGGATTGCGCGTCGCACAGCGCGGCCCAGTCGTGGTCGCGCCCCTCCTCCATCGCCACGCTGCCGCCCGTGTTCTTCGCCACGATGACGTTCTTCACCGTCGGGCAGGACTTCAGCGCCTCGTCCGCATTTGCCTTCAGCGGCACGGTGCGCCCGCCGCGGCGGCCCTCATCGGCCGTGATCAGCAGCGTGCTCTCGCAGTCCTGGATGCGGCTCGCCAGGCTGTCCGGGGAGAAGCCACCGAAGATGACGGAGTGCACGGCGCCGATGCGCGCGCAGGCCAGCATGGCCACCGCGGATTCGACGATCATCGGCAAGTAGATCGAGACCCGGTCGCCGCGCCGCACGCCGAGCGACTTCATGGCGTTCGCCAGCCGGCACACGCGCTCCAGCAGCTGGCGGTACGTCACGTGCGCGTCGCTGTTGGGGTCGTCGCCTTCCCAGATAATGGCCACGGCGTCGCCGCGCCCGCCCTCCACATGCCGGTCCAGGCAGGATTCCGTCAGGTTGAGGACACCGTCCTCGAACCAGCGGATGGAGACGTCGCCCTCGAAGCTCGTGTTCTTGATCTTCGTCGGCGCACGCATCCAGGAAAGGCGGTTCATCTCCCGGGCCCAGAAGCCGTCCGGGTTCCCTGTGGCCTCGGCCACCATCGCCGCCCGCCGCTCCGCATCGGCATGGCTGCCGGCGGCGATCTCGGGCTTCACGGCGATCAGCGTCTGGTCGGTCATGGCGGTCCCCTGTGGCCTTGGCACGGCCTTTCCCGCCCATGGTGGCCCCCCGCCCCGCCCCGTCAAGGCGCATGTACGAAACGGGAGGGCCCGGACGGATCCGCCCGGGCCCCACCTGCAGCGCCGATCCCTCAGCGCCGACCTTCAGCAGCGCCAGTGGCTAGTAGCGCCAGTGGCGGGGCGGGCCGCGGTGATAGCCGCCCCGGTAGCCGCCATGGTGCCGGTAGTAGCGCGGCGGCGGCGGCGGGCGGCGCCAGTGGCGGTGGTGCCGGTAGTGGCGCCGCGGCGGTCCGTAATAGTACTGCACCGGCACCAGCTCGGCCGCCGGGCCGCTCAGCATCACGGCGGGCACGGGCTGTGCCTGCGCCGCCGGGGCGGCCGCCAGGGCCGGGGCGCCGATCAGCGCCGCGGCGACGAGGGCCCTGCGCCCCCATGAAGCGATGCGTGCGTAAAGGTCGCGCAAAATGGGCCTCCTCTCTCACAGACCTTCAGAGGTCTTTCACGGAGAGAGAACGCGACAATTCGCGCGGGGTCGCGGCACGATTGCGACTTCGCTGCGGCACGGCGTACCCGTGCGTTACAGCCCCGCCCCCGCGGGGACCAAAACCACCCCGCCCTCGATCCGCACCTCCACCACCTCCAGCCGGTCGCCCGCGCAGGGGCCGGAGACGCAGAACCCGTCCTCCACCCGGAAGCGCGCCCCGTGCGCGGTGCAGACGAGGTGGCGCCCCGCGCCGTCCAGGAAGCGGTCCGGCAGACTCTCCAGAGGGATGCCGAGATGCGGGCAGGCATTCACGTAGACATGCACCGCCCCGCCGCGCCGCGCTGCCACCAGCCCGGCGAGGCCGCCGCGCGCGGGCGGGAAACCTCGCGCCGCGCCGTCCGGGATCTCCTCCAGCCGGCAGAGGGCGCGATCCCCCGTCACATCCCTGCCCCCTCACATCCCCGCCATGGAGCCGATCACCGCCCAGTGCTCCGCCGAGACCGGCACGACGGAAAGCCGGGACTGCCGGATCAGCGCCAGCCCTTCCAGCCGCGGCTCCGCCTTCATCGCCGCCAGCGTCACGGGCCTCGGCACCGGCCCCACCGCGCGCATATCCACGCAGATCCAGCGCCCCGTCCCGTCGGTGGGATCGGGATAGGCCTCCCGCACCACCTCGACGATGCCCACCACCTCTTTGCCGATGTTGGAGTGGTAGAAGAAGGCCCGGTCGCCCGCCCGCATCGCCCGCAGGTTCGCCGCCGCCTGGGCGTTGCGCACCCCCGTCCAGGGCTCCACCCCGTTCGCCACCTGCTGCTCCCAGGAGAAGGCGTCCGGCTCGCTCTTCACCAGCCAGTAGGCGGTCACGCCACGCGCGCCCCGTCGCGGAAGATCTCGCGGAACGCGTGCACGGTCTGGCTGCCGAACACATCGGCCTCCCAGAACGGATCGGCCCTTGCGAAGGCCCTCGCCGTCTCCAGGTCCGGCTGCTCCGTCACCACGATGCTGCCGCGCTGCTTCCCCTCCTCGTCCAGCAGCGGCCCGACATAGCGCAGCGAGGGACCCGCCGCGTCCAGCCACACCAGGTGCTTCGGCCGCGCGGCCAGGCGACGCTCCAGCGCGTCCGGCTTGTCGTAGCTGACGATGGCGAAGAGCACGGCGATCCCCCCTGGCGATTCCGGCGCATGGAAGCGCCGCCAGGCGGGGCGCGCAACCTGCCGCCGCGCTCCGCCTCCCGGTCAGGCCGGCGCGATGTTCCCCGCCTCCACCACGCGCTTCCACCGCGCGATCTCGTTCGCCTGGAAGGCCACGAACTCGGCCGGGGTGCTCGCCACCACCTCGAAGCCGATCTCGTCCATGCGCCGCGTCACCTCCGGGGAGCGGAGGGCCGCCGCCGCCTGCGCCTGGATGCGCTGGCCGAGCGCGGGCGGCAGCCCCGCCGGCCCGCCCAGCGCTTGCCAGGAATACACGACGAGGTCGCGCAGCCCCGCCTCCACCCCCGTCGGCAGGTTTGGCAGCAGGCGGTGGCGGCTCTCCGCCGTGATGAGGATCGCCTTCACCCGCCCGTCCGCGATCTGCGGCGCAATGGAGCCGAGGTTCTGGAAGGAGAGCTGGACATTCCCGGCGATCAGGTCCGTCGTCGCCGGCGCCCCGCCGGAATAGGGCACATGCGCGATGTCCGTGCCCGTGAGCTGCTTGAACATCTCCATCGTCAGGTGGTCCGAGGAGCCGACGCCGGAGGTGGAGTAGGAGGCCCGGTTCGCCTTCAGCCAGGCGACGAGGGAGGTCAGGTCGTTCGCCGGCACCTGCGCCGGGTTCACGACCAGCACGTTCGGCGTGCGCACGGTCTGGCTCAGCCCCGCCAGCTGCTTCACCGGGTCGTAGCCGAGGTTCGGCCGCAGGGCGACGTTGATGGCCCAGGTGCTGATCGGCGCGTGCATCAGCGTGTGCCCGTCCGCCGGGCTGCGGATCACCGCGCGGGCGCCCAGCTCGCCGGTCGCGCCGGGCCGGTTCTCCACCACCACCGGCTTGCCGATGGCCTGCGACATCGGCCCGGACAGGGCGCGCGCCACGATGTCGGAGGAAGAGCCGGGCGCGAAGGGAACGATGATCGTGACGGGCCGGGCCGGCCACTCCTCCTGCGCCCGGGCCGGGCACGCCGTCGGCAGGAGGGCGGAAGCCGACAGCAGCGACAGCAGGGCGCGACGATCAATCCGGGACAAGGCGGGTCCTCCAGGGCTTGGTTGCGCGCAGGCTAGCAACAACGCCGGACGTGGGGCGAGAGGGCAGGGGCCGGTCCTCCGCTTCCGGTCTGTCCCGGGGAGAGGAAGAAGGAATTCTTCCTCTCCCCGGACCCCTCACCATCATCTTTTTCTAGGCTTTGGATCCACTCTGCTGACGGTGCGCCTCGGGTCGATGACCCGAGGCGACTGCACGGGCAGGAAAAAGCCTCTCACGCAGAGACCCCGTCTCAGGACGGCGCGGCGGCAGCCAGAAGGGGATCCAAGGGCCTCAGGCCCTTGGCGGGGGTTCCAGGGGGCGGCGCCCCCTGGCTCCGGACCTTCCGGAACAAGGGCAATCCCATCACCCCGCCAGCCCGAGCGCGACGTAGGCCCGCGCCGCCGGCGGCCAGGCTTCCACCACGTCCACCCGCCAGTGCCATGCCGCGGCTGCCGCTCCCGCGAGGAGGAGGAGGGACGCGGCCCAGGCCAGGGCGGGCGCGCGGCTTCGGCGCGGGGTCGGGGCTGGCGGTGGGGTCGGGGCGGGGTCGTCCGGCCGTTCGATGATGGGAAAGGCCGGGAAGGGGACCGGCTCGGGGCCCGCTGCCGGCGCCGGGGCGGGCGCGTCCTCCGGCGGGGTGGGGGCGGGTGCTGCCGGCCGCGGCGCCCAGGCGGTGCCGCAGCGGGCGCAGCGCACGGTCCGCACCCCGTCCAGCCGCTGGGCCAGGGCGGCGGGCAGGTCGTACTCGGCGGAGCATTCGGGGCAGGCGACGCGCATGGCGCAGGATGGTCGCCCGGCATGGGTTAAGGCAACGCCTCCATCCCGGGCCTTTGCCGTGGCCCATCCTGGCGCTGCCCGCCCTGGCGTGGCATGTCGGGCGCCATGGTGCGCTTCACCCGGGTCGGGCTGCGTTACCCGGACCCCACCCGTGGCGGGGAGGGTGAGCGGGAAACGCTGCGCGACCTCTCCTTCACCCTGCCCCAGGGGTCCTTCACTTGGCTCACCGGCCCCTCGGGCGCGGGGAAGACCTCGCTGCTGCGCCTGATGCAGCTCGCCATGCGGCCGACGCGGGGGGAGGTGGAGGTGCTGGGCGCCCCGCTCTCCCGTGCGCGGCGGGCGGACCTGCCGAAGCTGCGGCGCCGGATCGGGGCGGTGTTCCAGGAGTTCCGGCTGCTGCCCTACCTGACGGCCTTCGACAACGTGGCGCTGCCGCTGCGGCTGGCCGGCCGGGCGGAGGCGAGCCTGCGGCCGGACGTGGCGGAGATGCTGCGCTGGGTGGGGCTGGAGGACCGGGCGGATTCGCTGCCCCAGCAGCTCTCGGGCGGGGAGCAGCAGCGCGTGGCGATCGCCCGCGCCGTGGTCACCCGCCCCGCCCTGCTGGTCGCGGACGAGCCGACGGGCAACCTGGACGCGGTGCAGGCCCGCCGCCTGCTGCTGCTGCTGGCGGAGATGAACCGACTGGGCGCGACGGTGGTGGTGGCCACCCATTCCCGGGACCTGATCGCGCAGCACCCCGGCGGGGTGATGCGGCTGGAGGGCGGGCGGATGGTCGCGCTCGATCCCTGGCCCTACGCGCCGATGGAGGAGGTGGCGCCGGAGCCCTCGGCGCCCCTGGCCCCGGACGGCGCGATCGACCTGGACGACCCGGAGCCGGAGGCGGGCTGGGTGGAGGAGGTCCCCGAGGATGGGACGGGGCAGGAGCCGGAGGAGGTTCCCCCCGCCCCCCTGTCGCCCGACTTCACCCCGGACCTGGGCACGGCGGAGGAGGAGCTCGCCCTCCCGTCCCCGCCCCGCCCGCGGCGGAGCATCTGGCCCAGCCCGCGGGCGGAGGGCGGCGCCGGACATGGCTGAGCGTCGCCGCCGCCTGGCGCGGGACCCGCTGGGGCTGCGCCGCGCCCTGTCCGACCGCCTGCTGCCGGGCCTCGTCGCGGCCATGGCGCTGCTCGCCGCCCTCGCCCTGGCCGGGGCGCGCGGGGCGGACCGGCTGGCGGATCGCTGGCAGGCCGGCGCCGCCGCCGCCGTGACGGTGCAGGTGCCCGACCCCAGCCGGGAGAGGATGGCGGCCGCCCTGGAGCTGCTGCGCGCCGACCCCGTGATCGCGAGGGCCACGGCCGTGAGCCCGGAGCGGGTGACGGAGCTGCTGCGCCCCTGGCTCGGCGAGGCCCCCGCCCTCATCCTGCCCGGCGTGATCGAGCTGCACCTAGCCGCCGCGCCGGAAGCCCTGCCCCGCCTCTCGGAGCGTCTGGCCGAGGCGGTGCCGGGGGCGGAACTGGAGGCGCACGGCATCTGGGTGGCCCGCCTCTCCGCCCTGGCGCGCTCCGTCCAGGGCGTGGCGCTCGCGGTCCTCGCCCTGGTGGCGGGGGTGGCCGTGGCCGTGGTGGCGGTGGCGACGCGGGCGGGGCTGGCGGCGCGGCGGGAGGCGATCGGGGTGCTGCACGACCTCGGCGCGACGGACCGCGCCATCGCCGGCCGCTTCGCCCGGCGCGTGGCGATGCTGGCAGGGCTCGGTGCCCTGGCCGGCGCGGCCCTGGCCGTGCCCGCGCTCGCCGCCCTCTCCGGCCTCGCCCTTCCGCTCTCCGGGGGGGAGGTGCCGGCCCATGTGCTGGGGGAGCTGCCCTGGCCCATGCTCGCCGTCCTGCCGCCCGCGGCCGCCGCCATCGGCTGGGGCACGGCCCAGGCCACCGTCCGCCGCTGGCTGCGGCGCCTGCCGTGAGCGCGACGGCGGACCGGCCGAAGAGGCGTCGCCTGCCCCTTCTCTCGGCGCTGATGGCGCTGTTCGTCATCGCCGTCTCCGGCGGCTTCCTGTGGTTCCTGCACCGCGCCGCCGCGCCCGCGCCGGAAACCCCGCCCGCCCCCGGCATCGCCGTGCTGACAGGCGGTCCGGACCGGGTGGAGGAAGGGCTGGCCCTGCTGGCCGAACGGCCGGAGGCGCGGATGATCGTCTCCGGCGTTGGGCCGGATGCCGGGCTGGCCGACCTCATCCGCAGCGCCGGCGGCCGCGCCGCCGCCATGGAACCCGCCCCCCTCGCCGACCGCATCGTGCTGGGCCGGCAGGCGACGAGCACCCGCGGCAACGCCCGCGAGATCGCCGCCTGGGCCCGCGCCTCCGACATCAGGGACATCACCGTCATCACCGCCGGCTTCCACATGCCCCGCGCCCTTCTGGAGCTGCGGCGCGACCTGCCGGACGCCGTCCTGCACCCCCGCCCCGTGGCGCCCTTCGTGGCCCGCCCCGTGCCGATGATCCGGGAGTACGTGAAGCTCGTCGGCGCGGCCCTGAACCTCTCCGCCCTGCACGAGCGCGCCCCTCCCGAGCATCAGGGCCGCGGCGGAGCGACCCGATGAGCGACCTCCTGACCACCCTGCGATCCGCCCTCTTCAACCCTCTCTTCTTCGCCTTCACCGCCCTGGCCGTCCTCTTCGGCCTGCCGCTGCTGCCCTTCCCGCCGGCGGTGATGCACCGCTTCCTCCGCGGCTGGGCCAACGGCGTCCTGTGGCTGCTCCGCGTGGTCTGCGGCATCCGCCTGCGCGTGATCGGGGCGGAGAACCTGCCCACCACGGGCCCGGCCATCATCGCCGCCCAGCACCAGTCCGCCTTCGACACCGTGGTCTGGCACGCCCTGCTCCCCCGCCCCTCCTACGTGATGAAGGAGGAGCTGATGCGGATCCCCGGCTGGGGCGCCATGGCCCGCCACGTCCACTCCATCCCCGTGGACCGCGAGGGCGGCGCGTCCTCCCTCAAGCGCCTGGTGCGCGCGGCCCGCGACGCCGCGGCCCGGGGCTACCAGATCGTCATCTTCCCCGAGGGCACCCGCTCCGCCCCCGGCCAGGTGCAGCCCTGGCAACCCGGCTTCGCCGCCATGGCCGCCGCCACCGCCCTGCCCGTCGTTCCCGTGGCCACCGACTCCGGCCGCCTCTGGGGCCGCCGCGCCTTCACCAAGCGCCCGGGCACCCTGACCGTCGCCGTGCTGCCGCCCATCCCCCCCGGCCTGCCACGCGCGGAACTGACCGCGCGCGCGGAGAACGCGGTGGCTGAGGCCTCCGCCCTGCTGGAACAGGGGAACGGTCGGGCCACGTCCTGACGGGTCCGGAGCCAGGAGGCGCCGCCCCCTGGAACCCCCGCCAAGGGCCTGAGGCCCTTGGAACCCCTTCCGGCTGCCGCCGCGCCGTTCTGGGACGGTGTTTCGGGGTGACGGGCCCTTTCCCGCCCTTGCAGTCGCCTCGGGTCCATGACCCGAGGCGCACCGTCAGCAGAGTAAATCCAAAGCCTAGAAGAAGATGATGGTGAGGGGTCCGGGGAGAGGAAGAATTCCTTCTTCCTCTCCCTGGCCACGGACCGCCCCTAGCAGGATCAGGCCGCCACCCGCCCCCGCCCCTGGAGCGCCAGCAGCCCCGCCGCCAGCACCATCCCGATCCAGTGTGGCGCCGGCAGCCAGGGGATCACCCCTTCCAGCAGCGCCGGGAAGACCAGCAGCAGCCCGGCCAGGGCGAAGCCCGCGCGCTCCGCCCCGTTCAGGGCGCGCAGGAAGTAGCCCTGGCAGGCGGCGGCGAGAGCCGCGAGGCCGGCGGTGGCGAGCACCACCTGCCAGGCCACGTCCAGCCAGGTCATCTGAGGCGTGAGAGAGAGGAGCAGGCCCACGCCTTCCGGGTCGGTGACGAAGACGAAGGGCAGCACGAAGGCGGGCAGCGTGTATTTCCAGGCCTGCAGCGTCGTCGAGTACGGCCCGGCGCCGGTGATGGCCGCCGCGGCGAAGGGCGAGAGGGCGGTGGGCGGGGACACCTCGCTCAGCACGGCGTAGTAGAAGACGAACATGTGCGCCGCGTAGTCCGGCACGCCGAGCTTCGTCAGCGCGGGCGCGGCGACGACGGCGCAAATGATGTAGCTGGCCGTCACGGGCACGGCGAGGCCGATGACCCAGACGATCAGCGCCGTGAACAGCGCCGTGCCGAGGATGGAGCCGTTCGCCGCCTGGATGGCGATGTCCGAGAACTTCAGCCCCAACCCGGTCAGCGTGATGACGCCGACGATGATGCCCGCGCAGGCGCAGGTGGCGGCGATGCCGACGGACTGGATGGCGCCGATCGCCAGCGCCTCCATCAGCTTGCGCGGCACCAGCGCCGTGTCGCGCCTGAGGAAGGAGAGAACGACCGCCACCCCCATCGCGTAGAGCACCGCGAGGGTGGAGGAGTAGCCCAGCACCATGAAGACGATGATCGCGATGAGGGAGGAGAAGTGGAAGCCGTACTTCCGCGCCAGCTCCCGCGCCGGCGTCGCCTGCGGCACCTCCACGGGCACCCCCGCGGCGCCCAGGCGGCGCTGGTCCAGCTCCACCATGAACAGCAGCGAAGCGTAGTAGAGGCAGGTCGGGATCACCGCCATGCGCAGCACGTCGAGATAGCCGATCTTCAGGTACTCGCTGATCAGGAAGGCCGCGGCGCCGAGCACGGGGGGCGAGATGATGGCGCCCAAGCCCCCCGCCGCCAGCAGCCCGCCCGCATCGGCCGCGCGGTAGCCCACCTTCTTCATCATCGGCCAGGCCACCGTGCCGAGGGTGACGGTGGTGGCAACGCCGGAGCCGGAGGGGCCGCCGAGCAGGAAGGAGGAGAGGACGACGGTGCGGCCAGCGCTGCTCGCCTTGCCGCCCATAACGGAGAAGGAGAAGTCCACGAAGAACTTCCCCGCGCCGGAGAGCTGCAGGATGGCGCCGTAGATGGTGAACAGGATGATGAGGGTCGCCGAGACATCCACGGCGGTGCCGAAAATCCCGTCCAGCCCTACGGCGAGGTGCGGGATCAGCCGCTCGGAATCGTAGCCGCGATGCGTCCAGGGCGCGGGCAGGTGGTTGCCGAGAAAGGCGTAGGCGATGAACACGATCGCGACCACGGGCATCACCCATCCCGTGGTGCGCCGCGTCACCTCCAGCACGAGGGCCACGAGCATCCAGCCGACGACGAGGTCCATCGGCTCGGGGAAGATCACGCGGTCCTGCAGGTCGTCGCCGCCGGAGATGAGATACCAGGTGACGTAGAGCCCCGCGGCGATCAGCACGGCGTCCCAGGGCATGAAGCGGTGCCGGAAGCGGCGCGCCACCGGGAACAGGTAGAAGCCCAGCACCATCGCGAAGCCGACATGGACGAAGCGCAGCACCGTCGTCGGCACGATGTCCCAGGCGGCCCAGAGGTGGAACAGGCTCATCGCCAGCGCGATCGCCGTGCCGACCCAGGCGAGGATGCCGCGGAAGCGGTGCTGCGCGCCCTCCTCCTCCTCGATCAGCGCTTCCACCCGCGCGGTGGTCGCGGCGTCCAGCGCGCCCGCTGCCGCCTCGGGCGGCAGGGCGGACCCCGCCGCGCCGGGCGGCCCGTCGGCGGGAGAGGCCAGTTCCTCGCGGCGCATCAGCCCAGGTTCGCCCCGACCCCGCGCCAGAAAGCTTCCGCCGCCGGGTGCCAGGGGATGCCGGCGGCCGCGGTCTTCTGGCCCTCCAGTTTGAAGTTCCGCGCTTCCGCATGGGTGCGCGCCAACTCCTCGCGCCCCTCCCAGGTCAGGCGCAGCAGCTGCGTCACGGTCTCCGCCGGCATGTCCTCCCGCACGGCGAGGACATTGGCGACGGACATCTGCTTGTTGTCGGTCTTCTGCCCGGGATAGGTGCCGGCCGGGATCACCTCGTTGAAGTAGACCGGCCCGTGCTTCTCCACGATCTTCGCCGTGTAGCTGTCGTGGTCGATCATCTGGATCTCCACGCCGGGGCTGGCGCCGAGGTCGGTGATCGCGCTGGTGGGAATGCCCGAGACGAAGAAGTAGGCGTCCAGCTTGCCGTCCTTCACCGCGTTCGTGCTCTCGGCGGGGGAGAGGCGCTCCCGCGCGCGGAAGTCCTTCGCCGGGTCCAGCCCCGCCGCCTCGATCAGCCGCAGCGCCATCACCTCGGTCGCCGAGCCCGGCGCGCCGGTGGAGACGCGCTTGCCCTTCAGGTCGGGGATGGACTTGATCCCCGTCGCCACCGTCGTCACCGCCTGCATGCGGTTGGTGTAGATCACGGCGATCGCGCGCGCCGGCACGGGGCGGCCGCGGAAGCGGTCGTTCCCGCGCACCGCGTCCACCGCCGCGTCCACCTGCGTGAAGATCAGCCCCACGCGGTTCGCGCCGAGGAGCTGCAGGTTGCCAACGGAGCCGCCCGTCACCTCCACGGTCGCGGAGGTGCCAGGGATCCCGCGGGAGATCATGTTCGCGAGCGCGCCGCCCATCGGGTAGTACACGCCGCCCGTCGTGCCGGTGCCGATGGCGAGCTGCCCGCCTTGCGCGCGGGCGATGCGGGGCGCGGCCAGCGCAATGCCGGCGGCCGCGAGAACGCTTCGGCGCGGGATGGTGCCCATCACCCGAACTCCTTGAACTGTTTTCCTCTGCTGCAAGCATAGACCGCGCTTTCAGCGGGGCGAAAGGCCCGACGTCCCCGGCCGCCCTGCCGCGTTGCAGCACCGCAAGGCCCGAGGAAGGACGACAGGAACGATCATGGAGACCCGCCCCTTCGAGGTCCGCTGGGACCCCGCCGCCCTGGCCCACCTCAAGGACCGCCTGCGCGCCACCCCCCTGCCCCGGCAGCCCCGCGACGCCGGCTGGAAGTATGGCTGCGACCCGGACTTCCTCTCCGCCCTGCGCGACCACTGGCTGGAGGGCTACGACGCCGATGCCGCCGCCGCGGCGCTGAACCGCCACCCCCAGATCACCGCCCGCGTGGAGGATCTGGACATCCACGCCTACCACGTCGTCGGGGAGGCTGGCGGCAAGCGCCCCCTCCTCCTCACTCATGGCTGGCCCGGCTCCGTCCTCGAGTTCCTGGAGGTGATCGAGCCCCTCGCCTTCCCCTCCCGCCACGGCGGCCGGGCGGAGGACGCCTTCGACCTCGTCATCCCCTCCCTCCCCGGCTTCGGATTCTCCGGAAAGCCGGAGGCCCCGATCTCCGCCCGCACCACAGCCCGCCTCTTCGACGTGCTGATGCGCGGCCTGGGCTATCCGCGCTACCGCGCCCAGGGCGGCGACTGGGGCGCGGCCGTCACCGCCTGGCTCGCCCTGGACCACGTGGCCTCCCTGAAGGCCATCCACCTCAACATGGTCCTCGTCCGCCCGGACACCGCGCCGAAGACGCCCGAGGAACTGGCCTGGCAGGCCGAGCAGGCGGGCGTGCAGGGGAAGCTCGGCGCCTACGCCCAGCTCCAGGGCACCAAGCCCCAGTCCCTGGCCTACGCCATGCAGGACAACCCGCTCGCCCAGGCCGCCTGGATCGTGGAGCGCTTCCACGACTGGGCCGACCTGCGGGAACGCCCCTTCGAGCAGGTCTTCACCAAGGACCAGCTGATCACCGACGTGATGATCTACGCGATGAACGACGCTTTCACGACCGGCGCCTGGTACTACTTCGGCGCGATGGAGGAGGGCGTGCGCAACATGCCCCCCGGCCGTCGCGTGATGGTGCCCACCGCCGTGGCCTCCTACCCCGACCCACGCTCCCCCATGCCGCCCCGCAGCTTCGTGGAGAAGGGCTACGCGGTGAACCGCTGGAGCGACATGCCCCGCGGCGGCCACTTCCCGGCCCTGGAGGTGCCGGACGACTTCGTGGCCGACCTGCGAGCCTGGGGGCGGCAGACGGAGGCCTAGGACCCACCCCGGGCCGCGCCCGTTCCGCCTGGCCGGTGAGGGGCGGCAAGGCCCGGTGCGTGCCGTCCCGGACACGCCGCGGCACCGCCGTCGGGCATGCCTCACTCGTGAGGTTCCTCGCAGCCCGGACCGGCGTAGCATGCCCCTTCGCACGGCAATGCCAGCGTTCCTCCGGGGGGATCGGAACGGGCAGCGCCGTGGGGTTCGGGGGTTGCCATGTCTTCTCGCGGTCTGGCGGGGCTGGTTGTCGTGGCGGCCTGCGGCCTGCAGGCCTTCGCGGCGCTTGCCGCCCCGCGGGAGCAGGCGCCCAGCGCCATCATCGAGGTGGCGCCGCGCCCGGCGCCCACCCCGCCCCGCGCCCCGGATCGTTCGGCGGACCGCTCCGGCAAGGCGCGGCAGACCGAAGCGCGGGTCCTGAGCACCCCTTCCCTCGCCAATGCCACGGCCGTGGGCGTCAGCGGCGTGCTGCCCCAGGGCACGACCGCGCGGGTGCAGAACCTGCAGAACGGGCGCTCCACCACCGTGCTGGTCCAGCCCGGCGGCCCGGACAGCGCGGGGCGCCTGCTGGACATCACCCCGCCCGTGGCCCGCGCCCTGGGCGTCACGGGGGCCAGCGCGACCATCCTGGTCGCCCCGCTGGCCGTGCCCCAGCCCGACGGCACCATCCGCCTGGGCGAGGGCACGCGCATGGCCGGCGCCCTCGCCGCGCCGGCGGTCAGCGAGCGGCCCGAGGACTGAGCCTGTCGGGAGGTTGCCCCAAGGGGCTCCGCCCCCTGGACCCCCGCCGGGAACCTGAGGTTCCCGGACCTCCCATCTGGCTGCCGCGGATACGATTCCGGAAGGGCGGCGCCGCAGGCCTTCTGACTTCAGGTCAGCCCTGACGGACCTGTCCCGCGCCTCGGGTCATGGACCCGAGGCGAGACCCCAGCCCCCCATTACGCGGCAGCCCTTCAGAAAAAGATGAGGGGTGGGGTCCAGGGGAGGGGAGAATTCCTTCTCCCCTCCCCTGGGGCCGTTCAGCGCGCCGGCAGGTTGCGCGCGGTGGCCGCGGCCTGACCCAGGTCTTCCACGAAGCGGTCGTACTCCCGCGCCTTCGCGGCCGGATCGGGCAGGCGCAGCAGGTACGAGGGGTGGACGGTCGGGTAGAAGGGCCGGCCTTCCGGATCGCGGAGGAGGGAGCTGCGGAGCTTCGTCACAGGCATGGCGCGGCCGGAGACGGCGCGGAGCGCGGTGGCGCCGAGGGTGACGATCAGCCGGGGCCCGACGAAGTCGATCTCACGCAGCAGGAAGGGCCGGTAGAAGGTGATGTCGCCGGCATCGGGCGACTGGTGCAGGCGGCGCTTGCCGGTGGGCGTGAACTTGAAGTGCTTTACGGCATTGGTGACGTAGGCCTCGTCGCGGGTCACGCCCGCCTCCTCCAGCGCCTTGTTCCACAGGCGGCCGGCAGGGCCGACGAAGGGGTGGCCCTTCAGGTCCTCCTCATCGCCGGGCTGCTCGCCGACGAACATCAGCAGCGGGTGCTGCGGGCCCTCGCCCATCACGGGCTGGGTGGCGTTGGCGGTCCAGGGCGGCAGGTCGTTGCGCGCCAGCAGGTCGCGGCGGAGCGCGGCCTGGGCCTCCGCGAAGCTCTCGTTGGGGGTCAGCAGATCGGCGGGCATGGGGGAATCAACGCTTCCCGCCGCCTCCGGCTGCGCGGCGCGGATGATGGCGGGCAGGTGGATGGCGCGCTGCCGGCGCTCCACCGGTGGGGTGGCGCCGCGGGCGACCATCTCGGCCACGCGCCTGGGCGCCTCCTGCATCAGGCGGGGGATGTCCTGCGCCTCGGGCAGGTTGCGCCAGTACTTGCGCGGCATCTCCGCGCGCATGGCGTCCGGCTTCAGGCGCGCGGGATTGAAGATGGAGGCGAAGTAGGCGCGCCAGAGGGTCTCGGCCGCGTCCTCGGCCGGGGCGTCGGCGCGGCGGGCGCCGGGGCCGAACGTCACCGCCTCGCCGTCCCAGTGGGCGGAGAGGGCGGGGGTCAGGATGCTCCAGCGCAGCATGGCGAAGCGGCGGGTGAAGAAGGCGGATTCGGCGCGCAGGATGTGGTGCTCCGGCTCGTACCAGGCCACGAAGCGGCTCTCCGGCGGCGGCTCCGGGGCTCGGGGCGCGGGCGGGGCAGGGGGCGCCTCGGCGGCCTCCTCCAGCGCGCCGTGGTCGCGCAGCGCCAAGGCGACACTGCGGGCGTTGCGCGCGGGGGCAGGGGTGTCCGGCACCGCCACAGGATCGGGCGCGGCGAGCGGGGCCGCCAGGGCACCGTCCTCCACCCGAACCTCTCGAAACCGGACGAAGGCGTGCATCTTGTGCGCGTCTCGCCGCACGGCGCGGGCCATGGCGTTGGCACGGGACACGGCGGGGTCGGCGGCGTCGTCCAGCAGCCCGCGCTCGTGCTGCAGCCGGTACAGCAACCCGTGCAGCAGGGCGAAGCGGCCAGGGTCGCGGTGGCGGATGACGAGCTGCGCCAGGTCGGGGAAGCCGCGTGGCACGCGGGGCGGCGGGGCATCGGCCGGCGGCGCGGGCGGTGGGCCGCCGCCGAAGAGGGGCACGGGATCGCCCTCGGCCCGCCACTCCACCTCCTCCGGAGGGATGCCGGCCATCACCAGGGCGCGGGCGGCGGTGCGCCAGCCCTCGAAGTCGTCCGGGGTGGCGAGGGCGACCTCATGCATGGGCGAAGAGGGGCAGCTGCACCGGGCGCGGCATCAGCCCGCCGGGAAGGATGGCGGCGCGGTCCGCCAGCCCGTCCCTCGGCACCAGCATGGCGCGCAGGTCCTGGCGGTCCAGCAGCCCGGCGCGGGGATGGTGGTCGATCGCGGTGATGAAGGGCGCGACCTTGCGCAGGCTGACGCGAAGCCGCGCGAGATCCGCCATGCGGAAGGACCGCACCCGGCGGGAGGAGAGGACGCGGTCCACCGTCTTCGCGCCCAGCCCGGGCACGCGCAGCAGCATCTCCCGGTCCGCGCGGTTGATGTCCACGGGGAACATCCAGCGGTGCTTCAGCGCCCAGGCGAGCTTGGGGTCCACCTCCAGGTCCAGCATCCCGTTCTCGCCGCCCGCCATGATCTCCGGCGCCGTGAAGCCATAGAAGCGCAGCAGCCAGTCCGCCTGGTACAGCCGGTGCTCCCGCACCAGCGGCGGCGCCACGGGCGGCAGCAGGGCGGAGGCGTCGGGGATGGGGGAGTAGGCGGAGAAGTAGACGCGCTTCAGCCGGTAGGACCCGTAGAGGTGCGTGCTGGTGTCGAGCACGGTCGCGTCGGTGGAAGCATCGGCGCCCACGATCATCTGGGTGGACTGCCCCGCCGGCGCGAAGCGCGGCGCCGCCGCGCGCGGGCCGCCCTTCATCGCCACGCGCGGCCTCGCGGCCTCCGCCCTCGCCTCCTTCGCCTCCTCAATCCGCGTCCGCAGCCCGGCCATGGCCACGCGGATGCGCCCCGCATCCTTCTCCGGCGCCAGGGTCTTCAGGCTGCTCTGCTGCGGCAGCTCCACGTTGATGGAAAGCCGGTCCGCGTGCCGCCCCGCTTCCGCCAGCAGCGCCGGGTCGGCATCGGGGATGGTCTTGAGGTGGATGTAGCCCTTGAAGCCGTGCACCTCGCGCAGTTCGCGGGCCACGCGCACGATCTGCTCCATCGTGTAGTCGGGGGAGCGGATGATGCCGGAGGAGAGGAACAGCCCCTCGATGTAGTTGCGCCGGTAGAAGTCCAGCGTCAGCCCCACGATTTCCCGCACGGAAAACCGCGCCCGCCGCACGTTGGAGGAGGCGCGGTTGATGCAGTAGGCGCAGTCGAACACGCAGGCATTCGTCAGCAGCACCTTCAGCAGGGAGATGCAGCGCCCGTCCGGGGCATAGGCGTGGCAGATGCCCATCCCCTCCGTGCTGCCCAGGCCACCGTCCCGGCTGTCCCGCTTCTCCGTGCCGGAGGAGGCGCAGGAGGCGTCGTACTTCGCCGCATCGGCCAGGATCTCGAGCTTCTCGCGCAGTTCCAAGGGGGTTCTCCGGACGCCCTTCCATATGGGCAGCGCCGCCGCCCCGGCAAGAACAGAAACCGAACGAATCCCCTCGCCTCAACCCCGCCCGGCCGGCGCCGTTCACCCCTGGACAGCCACCAGGATCCCCTGATGACGCCCCACCCGCACGGCCGCCGGGCGGCCCTCGGCCTCGCCGCCCTCCTCCTCGCCCGCCCCGCCCGTGCAGCGGACGCCCTGCCCGCCCCCGTGAACGGCATCACCTTCGACGAGTGGACCTCCGCCAACGCCCGCCTGGCCGCCGGGCGCCCCCTGTCGGAGATCCTCGGCGTGCTGCGGGTGAGCGAGGCCGACTGGAACGCCGCCAACAAGGCCTTCCTCGCCGCCCTCACCAACGGGGACCCCGCCGGCCCCGTCTTCGCGCGCTACGGCGAGGTCTTCGCCCGCCCGGAGGCCGGCCGCTTCGGCCGCTCCGGCGACACGCCCAAGCCCGCGGTGTTCGAGAGCGCCGAAACCTACCTTCGCGTCCAGGCCGAGATGACGGCGGCCCAGGAGGTGGGGCAGGACCCCGTGCGCGTGCTGCAGGACCGCTTCGGCCTGACCCCCTACGACTACTCCCAGGCCGGGGCGCGCTGGACGCAGCACTTGGCCGACACGGCCCGTACCAACCCCGACGGCGTGCGGCAGTGGAACGCGATGCGCGAGGCCGCCCTGGCCGAGGCCCGCGCCCGCTACGCCAGCGGCGGCGACAAGCGCGACGGCAACTGACGGGTTTGGCAATCCCGCGCCGCGGGCCTATGTGCTGCGCCGCAACAGCGCCGAGCCGAAGCCATGCCCGACACCTCCTACCCCAAGCTGCACTTCATCTGGGGCGGCATCTTCACGGACGCCACCTTCAGCACGCTGGAGCCCGGCACCGAGGAAAGCTACGGCCCCTACACCGACGAGAAGACCGCCGACCGCGTGTGGAACGAGAAAGCGCGGCGCAACATCGACATCGCCAACCACCGCCTTTTCGTCATCAGCGTGCCCCGTCCGGGCGGCGCGAAGGTGGGGTGAGCCTTCGGGAGGCTTCGCCTCCCGGACCCACCACCAGGGGAAGAAGAAATTCTTCCCCTGGACCCCATCATCTTCTTCCCGGTGGCTGCCGCGGAAGGCGGGGCTGTTCCGCGAAGCTCCCTCCCTGATTCGAGGTCGGCACGAGCGGCCCTGTCCTGCGCCGAGCGGCGTGGCCGCTCGGCGATCCGCCAGCTCCGCATTCCGCGGCAGCCCTGAAGAAAAAGATGAGGGCGGGGGTTCCAGGGGGAGGGAGAATTCCTTCTCCCTCCCCCTGGTCCGTCAGCGGTACCGGTCCTCCCGCGTCAGGAACCCCTGCACGTAGCGGGCGACCCCGTCCTCCAGCCCTGTCATCGGCGCGTTGTACCCGACGCGGCGGAGCTTCGTGAGGTTCGCCTCCGTCCAGTACTGGTATCGGCCGCGCAGGGTCTCCGGCATCGGGAAGAACTCGATTTCCGGCGGCTTCCCGAGGGCGGCGAAGACGGCGCGGGCGAGGTCCGCGAAGCTGCGGGCCTGCCCGGCGCCGATGTTGTAGAGGCCGGACGCCGCGTTGCCGTTCAGCAGCCAGAGGATGACGTCGCAGATGTCGTCCACCCAAACGAAATCGCGGGACTGGCCGCCATCCCTGATGTCCGGCCGGTCGGAGGCGAAGAGGCGGGCAGGTTCGCCGCGCAGCACGGCCTCCGTGATGTTGTGGACGGCGCTGCGCATGTGGCCCTTGTGGTACTCGTTCGGGCCGTACACGTTGAAGAATTTCAGCCCGTACCAGCGGGGCGGGGCCGCCTCACGCGCTTCCACGATGCGCGCCACGCGCCGGTCGAAAACGTGCTTGCTCCAGCCGTAGAGGTTGAGGGGTTGGAGGGTGGCGAGGGAGGCGGGGTCGTCCCGGTCCTCAAAGCCCTGATCGCCGTTGCCGTAGGTGGCGGCGGAGGAGGCGTAGAGGAAAGGCGTGCCGGTGGCGGCGCAGTGGCGCCAGAGGGTGAGGGAGGCGGCGAAGTTGTGTCGCATCACCTCGTCGCCGTCGGTGGCGGTGGTGTCGGAGTTGGCGCCCAGGTGGATCACGCCGTCGAACGCCGGGGCGCGGGCCAGCCAGGCTTCCAGGTCATCGATCGGCACGAAGTCCGCGAATTCGTGGGCGCGCAGGTTGCGCCACTTGCCCTCGGTGCCGAGGGCGTCGCAGATCACCACATCCGCCCGGCCCTCGGCGTTGAGGCGGGCCAACAGGTTCGATCCGATGAAGCCCGCGGCCCCGGTCAGTAGCAGCATCGGGCGGCCCCCTTCCTAATCCCGCCCGCCTCTTAGCCAGAGGGGGCCGGATTGCCACCCCCTTCGCCCCGGGTCTAAGCCGGGGCCCGCGATGCAAACCCTGGACGACGCCTGGATCTGGCTGCGGGACACGGCCTGGCCGTTCTGGCTGGACCGCGGCGTGGACTGGGACCGGGGCGGCTTCCACGAGTGCCTGGAGATGGGCACGGCCCGCTGCCCCGCAGATTTCCGGCGGCTGCGGGTGGTGACGCGGCAGGTTTTCGCCTTCTCCGCCGCGCACGGGGCCGGGCTGCCGCGGGCCGGCGAGGCGGTGGAGACCGGGATCGGCTTCCTGCGCCGGGCGCGGGGGGAGGATGGCGGCTACCCCTGGCGCTACGGGCTGGACGGGGCGGTGCTGGACGGGCGGCGGGACCTGTACGACCACGCTTTCGTCCTGCTGGCGCTCTCCAGCGCCGCCCGGGTCCTACCGGCAGAGCCGCTTCGGCAGGAGGCGCTGACGCTTCTGAACTTCCTTGACCAGAAGCTGGCGCACCCGGCCGGCGGCTACGCGGAGGGTCTGCCCGCCACCCTGCCGCGCCGGCAAAACCCGCACATGCACCTGCTGGAAGCCTGCCTCGCCGCCTTCGAGGTCTTCAGCGAGGCGGTGTTCCTCGATCGCGCCACGGCCCTGGCCCGCCTCTTCAAGGACCGGCTGCTGGACCCCGCGACCGGCGCCCTGCCCGAGTACTTCGATGACGGCCTCCGCCCGGTGCTGGAGGGCGGCCGCTTCGCCTGGGAACCCGGCCACCACGCCGAATGGGCCTGGCTGCTGGGCTGGCTTGAGCGCCTCGGCGGCCCGCCAGGGGATGGCGCGCGCCTCCTCGCCCACCTCGACGCGAAGGGCCTGCGCCACGGTGCGGCGGTGGACGCGGTGTGGAGCGACGGTGCGGTGAAGGAGGCGGGTTTCCGCCTCTGGCCGCAGACGGAGCGGCTGAAGGCCGAGGCGCTGCGAACCGACCGCACCCCGGCGCGGCAGGCCGAAGCCCTTGCTGCCCTGGCCCGGCACGTCGCCGGCGCCCCACCCGGCCTGTGGTTCGAGCGGCTGGGTCCCTCCGGCCAACCCCTGGACGAGCCCGCCCCGGCCAGCAGCCTCTACCACCTCACCGCCGGCATCCTTGTGGCGCGGGGGGCGGGCGGGCTGCCCCAAGGGGCTCTGCCCCCTGGACCCCCGCCAAGGGCCTGAGGCCCTTGGATCCCCTTCTGGCTGCCGCCTCGCCGTCCTGAGACGGTGTCTCCTCGTGAGGGGCTTCTTCCTGCCGCTGCAGTCGCCTCGGGTCCTCGACCCGAGGCGCACCGTCAACAGGGTGAAACCAACTTCTAGAAGAAGATGATGGTGAGGGGTCCGGGGAGAGGAAGAATTCCTTCTTCCTCTCCCTGGCCACGGACCGACAGCCCAGGACTGCCCCAAGGCCCCGCCGATCCCCGGCATTTCCGCCCCGCGCCGATCTGCTCTATGCAGCCGCGCCCGTCAGGAGGGGTGGGATGATCGATTTCGGCGGCCGGCGCATCCTCTGCCTCGGCGACGTCATGCTGGACCGGTTCCACTACGGCCGGGTGGAGCGCATCTCGCCGGAGGCGCCGGTGCCTGTGGTGCGGATGGGCGACAGCCGCGCCATGCTCGGCGGCGCGGGCAACGTGGCGCGCAACATCGCCTCTCTCGGCGGGGCGGCGGTGCTGGTGGGCGTGGCGGGGGGGGACGCGGCGGGGCGGGAGCTGGCGGCGCTGATCGCCGGCACGCCGGGGCTGGAGGACGCCCTGGTCCCCTCCTCCACCCGCCCCACCAGCGCCAAGACCCGCATCATCGCCGGCCACCAGCACGTGGTGCGGCTGGACGAGGAGGTGACGGCCCCGATCGAGGCGGCCGACATCGCCGCCATCCGCGGCCGGGTGGACGCCCTGCTGCCGGGCTGCCACGCCCTCGTTCTCTCCGACTACGCCAAGGGCGTGCTGGGGGAGGAGGTGGTGCGCCACGCCATCGACACGGCGCGCGGCCTCGGTCTGCCAGTGCTGGTGGACCCCAAGCGGCACGATTTCGGCTTCTACGCCGGCGCCACCGTGCTGACCCCCAACCTGAAGGAGCTGCGCGCCGCCGCCGGCCGCGCGCTGGAGACGGAGGGCGAGATCGCCGAGGCCGCCCGCGCCCTGCTCGGCCCCGCGGGGGCCGGCGCGATCCTCGTCACCCGTTCCGAGAAGGGGATGCTGCTGGTGGAGGCCGATGGCGGCGTCCACTCCGTTCCCGCCCACGCGAAGGAGGTCTTCGACGTCTCCGGCGCCGGCGACACGGTGATCGCCGTCGCCGCCCTGGCGGTGGCCGCCGGCCAGCCCCTGCCGCGCGCCATGCGGATCGCCAACGCCGCTGCCGGCGTCGTCGTCGGCAAGCTCGGCACCGCGACGCTGGACGTGGCGGAGCTGACCGCCGCGCTGGAGGCGGAGGAGAGCGAGAACACCGACATCGCCGGCAAGATCGCCGCCTCCCCCGACGGCGCCGTCCCCGTGCTGGACAACTGGCGCCGGCGCGGCCTGACGATCGGCTTCACCAATGGCTGCTTCGATATTCTCCACCGCGGCCATGTCACCATGCTCCAGGCCTGCCGCGCCGCCTGCGACCGGCTGGTGGTGGCCGTGAACACGGATGACAGCGTGCGCCGCCTGAAGGGCCCCACCCGCCCGGTGAACGGGCTGGAGGACAGGCTGGCCGTGATCGCCGCCCTGCAATCCGTGGACCTCGTGCTCGCCTTCGGCGAGGACACGCCGCTGGAACTCATCACCCGCCTGCAGCCGGACGTGCTGTTCAAGGGCGCCGACTACCGGGAGGACCAGGTGGTGGGCGCCGATGTGGTGCGCGCGCGCGGCGGGCGGGTGGCGCTGATCGACCTCGTGCCCGGGCGGTCCACGACGCGGATCATCGAGCGGAGCCGGGCGGGGTAGTGCTTGTGGCCCCAGGGGGAGAGAAGGAATTCTCTCCCCCTGGACCTCCACTCATCTTTTTCTATCCGTTGGTCCCGGCGGACCTGTCCCGCGCCGAGGGTCGATAACCCTCGGCGAACCGCAAGTTCCGCATTTCGCGGCAGCCTCTCAGAAGAAGATGAGGGGTGGGATCCAAGGGAGGGGAGAAGTCCTTCTCCCCTCCCTTGGCCCGCCCGCGATCACCTCGCGAAGTCCCGCGGCCGCAGCCCGGCGTGGAAGTAGGTGATCATCGAGTAGATGTCGTAGACCGGCCGCCCGGTCGCGCGCTGCACGGCGGCGGCGTAGGGCGGCATGTTCGTGCACTCCAGCACGATGGCCCCGACATCCGGGTGGCGGGCGACGAGGCGCTCGGCGGCCTCCACCACGTCCCTCTCCGCCAGGTCCACGTCCATGTCGTCCTTCTCGGCTTTGATGAGGACACGGAAGAACTCGCGGCCGCTCTCCGTGCCCTCCATCGGGATGTCGAGGGGCACGCCCACGGCCTCCAGGTGCCTCGGCGTCAGGCTGCCGCCGGAGACGGTGACGAGGCCGACGCGCTGGCCGGGCGGCAACATCGCCTGCACCCAGGGCACCTGCATGAGGCTGGAGGTGGCGACGGGAACGCCGACGGCCGCCGCGATCTCGCGCTGGAACAGGGAGAGGAAGCCGCAATTGGTGGTGATGGCCTCGGCGCCCTGGGAGACGAGGTCGCGCGCGGCCTCGATGAAGTCGTCCATCAGGCCGGCGGCGCCGTTCAGCACCACCTTCTCCGGGCTGGCGCCGCGGACGAGGCGGTAGAGCACGGGGAAGGGCCAGGTGGTGCCGTTGCCCATGTCCCCGTAGATCCGAGGGAAGCGCGCCTCTAGCATGAGGATGCCCAGCGGCACGCCGTAGAGCGCCTTGCCGCCCTTCGCGACGCCGCGGCGGGGGGATGGGGCGGGAATGGCGGTCATGGGCGGCCTACCGGAAGCGGGTGGGGGAGAAGGGCGCGATGTCGATCTCCGGCGCCTGGCCGGAGAGGAGCTGGGACACGATACGCCCGGTGCGCGGCCCCGCCACCAGCCCGACATGGCCGTGACCGAAGGCGTGGATCACGTCGGCGCAGCGTGAGGAGGGTGCGAGGACCGGCATCCCGTCCGGCGTGCTCGGGCGGTTGCCCAGCCACATGCTGACGCGGTCGGCCGGAAAGGGATCGGGCAGGCCGGGGAACGAGCGCAGCAGGTGGTCGCGCAGGATCTCCGCGCGCTTCCAGTTCGGGGGCGCGTCCAGCGCCGCGATCTCCACCTGCCCGGCGGCGCGCAGCCCGTCCGCCATCGGGTTCACCACCATCTTCGCCGCACCGAGACTGATGGAATGGCGCGGCCCCGCATTCGCCCCGCGCAGCATCACGTGGTAGCCGCGCTCCGTCTGCAGCGGCACGCGATCCCCCGCCTGCGCCGCCAGCGGCGCGGAGCGGATGCCGCAGGCGATCACCGCCGCGTCGCATTCCAGCACCGTGCCGTCCGAGAGCGCGACGCCCCGCAGCACGCGCCCTTCCAGCCGCAGCCCTGTGGCCGCCACCTTCCGCAGCGCCGCCCCCTGCGCCTGCGCATGCGCCACCAGCGCCGCGACGTAGCGCCCCGGAGAGAGGCACCGCCCCGCCTCCTCCACCAGCACCGCGAAGGTGTAGGCCGGGTCCAGGTCCGGCTCGATCTCCCGCAGCGCCTCGCCCTCGATCTCCCGCCACGCGATCCCGACCTGCCGCCGGATGCGCCAGCCCATCGCTTCCGCCTCGAATCCCGCGCGGGAATGCCAGGCGTTCATCAGCCCCCGGTGCTCGATCAGCTCCGGCACCCCCGCCTCGCCCGCCAGGTGCGTGTGCAGCACGGCGCTGTCCTTCAGCAGGGGCCGCAGCGCCCGCGCGATCCGCAGCAGTTTCTCCTCGGTCGATCCCGCGGCCAGGTAGCGCAGCAGCCACGGCAGGGCGCGCGGCAGATACCCCCACCGCACCGCCAGCGGCCCCAGCGGATCGGACAGGAAACCCGGCACCTTCCTCCACAGCCCCGGCGCGCTCGGCGGCAGCACGGAGTGGGAGGAGAGCCACCCCGCGTTGCCGAAGCTCGCCGCCTGCTCGCCGCCCGGCGTGCCCGGCTCCAGGATCGTCACGCGGTGGCCGGCGCGGAGCAGCTCGATGGCGCTCGCCGCGCCCTCGACGCCCGCACCGATCACCGCGACGTGGCGTGTCATGGGTTCCGGTCCTCTTCCTGCGGTGGCGGTCTGTCCCGGGGAGAGGAAGAAGGAATTCTTCCTCTCCCCGGACCCCTCACCATCATCTTCTTTTTCAAGTTGGTCTTACCCGGTTGACGGTGCGCCTCGGCTCGTCGAGCCGAGGCGACTGCAAAAGCAGAACCGGGCGGATCACGCCGCAACCCCGTGTCAGGACGACGTGGCGGCAGCCAGATGCAGGTCCAGGAGCCTCAGGCTCCTGGCGGGGGTCCAGGGGGCGGAGCCCCTTGGCCTCACCCCTCCCGCGCGATCCGCCGGCAATGCTCCAGCGACGCCTCGATCAGGTTGTCGCTGGCTTCCGGCGTGCGGAAGGCGGAGTGGGCCGCCAGCGTCGCGTTCTCCACCTTTGAGAGGAAGTGCCCGGCGGGCAGTGGCTCCTCGGCGTAAACGTCCAGGCCGATATGGCGGAGCGCGCCGCTCTCCACCGCGGCGGCCAGGGCGGCCTCGTCCGTGATGGCGCCGCGGGCGGTGTTGATGAAGATGGCGCCGGGGCGGATCTTCGCGATGCGCTCGGCCGAGAGGAAGCCGCGCGTCTCGTCGCTCAGCAGCAGGTGCAGGGAGACGACGTGGCTCTCGGCCAGCAGGGTGTCGAGGTCGGTGAAGGTCACGCCCTCGGCCTCGCGCGGGGTTCGGTTCCAGGCCAGGACCTTCATGCCGGCGCCGCGGCACAGGCGTGCCATCTCCGCCCCGATGCCGCCGTAGCCGATGAGGCCGACGGTCTTGCCCGTCAGCTCCATGCCGTCCGTGCGGTCCCAGCGGCCGGCGCGGATGCCGCGGTCCATGTAGGCCAGGCCCTTGGCGGCGGCCCACATCAGGGCGAAGGACATCTCCGCCACCGCGGTGTCGCCGTAGCCGCGGATGAGGTGGAGCTGGATGCCGCACTCGGCCTCCAGCTCCTCCGGGTTCATGTAGCTGCGCGCGCCGGTGCCGAGGAAGACCACGTGCTTCAGTCCGGCGCACCGCTTGGCGATGGCGGTCGGGAAGTTGGTGTGGTCGATGATGGCGATCTCGGCGCCGTCCAGCACGCCGGGCAGCTCGTCCGGCGTCACGTCGGGGTTGCGGTGGATCGCCACGGGAATGTCCCCCGGCCGGTGGAGCCGTTCCATCACATCGGCCAGGGCGCCCCCGGCATCGACGAAGCAGGCGCGCATGGCGGATCCTTTCCTTGGGGGGTCCCGGCGGCGGGACGGGGAAGCTCTATACACCTCGTGCGACGGGTCAATCCGGCCCCGGCAGGCGGCGGGGCCGCTGCTCCGCCGCCTGCCGGGGGGTGGGGGCCGGATCCGCGGGCCCGGAACCGGGCGGCCGCGCCCGCCGGGGGCTGGAACCGGCACGACGATCCTGCCGCTTCCCGGGGGAATGAGGGTCCCGTGCCCCCAAGGGGGCGAGAGGGCCTAGGGCGCCGCCCCCGTTCCCGTGTATCCTGCCGCCAACCGAACGAGGAGCGGGGCCGCAACGGCCCCCGTCGTCCGGATTGGGGAACCGCTTGCCGTCGCCGCATCCCGCCGCACCCGTGGCGGACACCCTGCCGCCGCTGCCCCCGCCGGACCGCGCGCGCCGGCCGCTCGACGTGCTGGCTTTCTGGGGCGTGCTGGCGGTCTTCGGGGTCTCCTACCTCGGCTGGGGCCTGGCCGCTCTGGCGATCCGGGCGGTGCTGCCGGCCGGGCGGGGGGGCGGCTTCGGCCGCCGCGCCATCGCGCGGGGCTTCCGGATGCTGCTGCGGCTGATGGAGCGGTCGGGCCTCGCGCATTTCGACCTCGCGGAGCTCGACCGCCTGCGCGGCGCGCGCGGCGTCGTCCTCGTGCCCAACCACCTGTCCATGATCGACGTGATGCTCGTCGTCTCCCGCGTGCCGGACACGGTGTGCATCATGAAGGCGGGGCTGGAGCGGAACCCGATGCTCGGCGGCGGGCGGCTGGGGGGCTACCTCCCGAATTCCGGCGGCCTCTCCGTGATCCGGCGCGCGACGGAGGCGCTGCGCGGCGGCGCCAACCTGCTGGTCTTCCCGGAGGGCACGCGTGGCCGGGACGGGCGGCTGGGACCCTTCCACCCGGGCTTCGCCCTCATCGCCCGCCGCGCCGGGGCGCCGGTGCAGCCCGTGCTGATCGAGAGCAACACGCGCTACCTCGGCAAGGAGTGGCCCTTCTGGCGCCGCCCGGCCTTCCCGCTGCGCTACCGCGTGCGGCTTGGGGAAAGGGTGACGGTGACCGGCGGGGCGGAGGCCTTCGCGGAGGGGCTGCGCCGGGGAATGGCCGCCCGGCTGGGAACCGCGCTGCGTTGAGCTCCCGCCTTTGAACCGCACGCACCTCGTCGTCATCCCCAGCTTCGACACCGGCCCGCGCCTGGCGGAGACCGTGGCGGCCGCGCGCGCGGCCTGGCCGGTGGTGTGGGTGGTGGTGGACGGCAGCACGGACGGCTCGGCCGAGCCGCTGCGGGCCATCCGGGACCCGGGCTTCCGCCTGATCGAGCGGCCGCGCAACGGCGGCAAGGGCGCGGCCATCCGCGACGCGCTGGAGGCCGCCTCGGCCGAGGGCTTCACCCATGCGCTGACGGTGGACGCCGACGGCCAGCACCCCGCCGACCGCATCCCCGACTTCATGGCCGAGAGCGCGGCCCACCCGGAGGCGATGATCCTCGGCCGCCCGGTCTTCGGGCCGGAGGCGCCGCGGTTGCGCGTGCGGGGCCGCCGCGTCTCCAACTGGTGGGCGGGGCTGGAGACGCTGTGGTGCAGCCGCGGCGGGGAGGCGATCGCGGACAGCCTCTGCGGCTTCCGCGTCTACCCCATCGCGCCGCTGCTGCGCATCATGCGCCGCACCCCCTTCATGCGCCGCTACGATTTCGACGCCGAGGCGGTGGTGCGCCTGGCCTGGCGCGGCGTGCCCGTGCGGAACCTGATCGCCGAGGTGCGCTACTTCACCCCCGAGCAGGGCGGCGTCTCCCACTTCCGCTACGGGCGGGACAACCTGCTGCTGACGGGGATGCACACGCGGCTGGTCTTCGGCTTCCTGGCCCGGCTGCCTCTCCTCGCCGCCCGGCGGCTGCGCCGGAAGACGGGGTGGAGGGGAGGGGGCTGATGGCCGCTGGCCGCGACGCCACATGGCGGGCGATGCCCGTCCGTCCGTCCCGCCGCGCCCTCCTCGCCCTGCCGCTGGCCCTCTGCGCCGGGGGCTGCACTCCCCAAATCATCCCCGCCGGCCCGGCGCTGGCCGACCCCGCCCTGGCCGGGGAAGCGCTGGTCATGGCGGACGGTGCGCGGCTGCCGATGCGCGCCTGGCTGCCGGAAGCGCCGCCCCGCGCCGTCCTCCTCTGCCTGCACGGCTTCAACGACAGCCGGAACTTCATGACGGAACCGGCCCCGGCCCTGAACAAGGCCGGCCTTGCCGTCTACGCCTACGACCAGCGCGGCTTCGGGGGCGCGCCGCACCGTGGCGTCTGGCCCGGCGCCGAGACCCTGGCCGAGGACGCCGCCGCCGCTGCCCGCCTGCTGCGGGCCCGGCACCCCGGCATCCCCGTCTTCCTCCTCGGCGAGAGCATGGGCGGTGCCGTGCTGCTGCTGGCCGCCACCCGCCCCGTCCCGCCCGCGGCCGACGGCTACGTGCTGCTCGCCCCCGCCGTCTGGGGCCGGGTGACGATGCCCGGGATCATGGTCGGGCTGCTCGACCTCCTCGCCCACACCGTGCCGCGCGTCGCCGTCTCCTCCGGCGTGCCGGGGATCGTGCCCACGGACAACATGGACGCCCTGCGCCGCATGGCCCGCGACCCCCTGACCATCCGGGAAACCCGCGTGGACACCACCAAGGGGCTGGTGGATCTGATGGACGAGGCCTTGGCCGCCGCGCCACGCCTCGGGCCGGGCACGCCCCCCGTCCTCCTCGTCTACGGCGCCCGGGACCAGCTCGTGCCGCCGGTGGCCACCCGCGCGCTGCTGGAACGCTTCTCCCCCGGCGCCCCGGTGCGGATCGCCTACTACAGCGGCATCCACCACATGCCCCTGCGGGACCTGCAGGCGCCGACCGTGATCGGGGACGTGCTGGCCTGGATGGACCGGCCATCCGGCCCCCTGCCCTCGGGCGCGGACGGGGTGGGGACGGCCTGGGCGCGGCAGGTGGCGGGGTAGCGCGGGCGGCCCCAGGGGGAGAGAAAGAATTCTCTCCCCCTGGACCCCCTCTCATCTTCTTCTAGGGGGCTGCCGCGGAAGGCTGCGTTGGAGGTGCGCCTGAGGTCGATGACCTCAGGCGACGGACGCGGCGGCCCGGTCCGACACGGCGTTGAAAAGCCTTCGGCACCGCCCTTTGATCACTGCGTCCGCGGCAGCCCGATCGCGGGTCCGGGGTGGCCGTTGCCACCCCGGCGGGGTTCCAGGGGCAGCGCCCCTGGAGGCCACCGGCACCCACCCGCCGCAACGAAGCCGCGACCGTAACACCGCCGCCCGTTCCGCCCCGGGTCGTTCCGCCCTATTTTGGCCGTGCCATGGCCCTCACCCTCGCCGACCTGCTCGCCCCGATGGACCCGCAGCGGTTCTTCGCGGAGTTCCACGACAAGCAGCCGCTCCACATTCGGGGCGGGGCCGCGAAGTTCGCGGGCGTGCTGTCCTGGTCCGGGATCGACCGGCTGCTGAACCAGACGCACAACTGGTCCGCCCAGTCCCTGAAGCTGCAGATGGACGGGCAGCCCGTGCCGCCCGAGGCCTACTGCGTCCGCGCTACCAACCGCGACAACGCGCCCGTCATGCAGCCGGATTCGCGCCGGCTGCGGGAATGGGTGGGGCGCGGGGCCTCCGTGGTGATGAACGACGTGGACAGCCTCACCCCCGGCCTCGCCTCGGTGAGCGAGGCGTTGGAGGAGGCGGGGCTCGGGCGCGCCCAGGCGAATGTCTACATCTCCTTCCAGGCCCACAAGGCCTTCCCCACCCACTTCGACACGCACGACGTCTGGGCGGTGCAGGTGGAGGGGGAGAAGACCTGGAATATCTGGTCCGGGCGGGCGGAGTACCCGATCCCGCACCCGGCCTTCCGCGGCCTTGGGCAGGCGCATCACGAGCGGGCGCGGGGCACCATCCGGGAGAAGGTGCTGCTGAAAGCGGGCGACCTGCTCTACCTGCCGCGCGGCTGGTACCACGACGCGCTGGCGGAGGGGCCGTCCTCCGTCCACGTCGCCTACGGCGTGCACGCCCCGATCGGGGTGGATCTGGCGAACATGCTGGCCGAGCGCGCCATCCAGGACCCGATGTTCCGCGCGCCCCTGCCGCGGCAGGACGGCACGGCGGCGGCGGGGTTCGCGCTGACCACCCGCGCCGCGCAGCTCGGGCAGCGGATGGCGGAGCTGGCGCGGGACCCGGCGGTGCTGCAGGTGCTGGCGCGCCACGTGGCGGAGGCGCGCTACCACCGGGGCGGCGTGGACCTGCTCGGCTTCCGCGGCCTGGCGCCGGCGGCGGAGGCTCCCTCGGGCGGCGTTTCCGAGGGGCCCGGCTTCCGCGTGCTGGCGCCGGGGGCAAAGCCCGTGCGGCGCGGCGCGGAATGGGTGCTGAAGACGCCAACCGCCACCCTGCCCCTCACCCCGCCAGAGGCCGAGGCGGCCGGCTGGCTCCTCGCCCGGCGGGAGGTGGACGCGGCGGCGCTGCAGGCCGCCCACCCGTCCGTGGACGCCCCTGCCCTCCTCAACCGCCTGACCGACGCCGGAGCGCTCGCCGCCGCATGATTCCCTTCCGCGCCGCTGTAGCGATGCTGGTCCTCTCGGCCGGCACTGCCCTTGCCCAGACCTCACCCTCCCCGGCCCCGCGCAGCCAGCCCCAGCGCCCGCAGCCGCCCTTCAACTGCATCGGGGCGGAGGAGCTGGAGGACGACGTCTTCGCGGTGCCCTTCGCCGCCGGGCGCGACCGGCTGACGGACGCCGCGCGCGCCTCCCTCTCCGCCGCGGTGGAGCTGCTGAAGCGGGACACGGACCGCAACGCCTGCATCCTCGGCCATGCCCGGAGCGAGGGCGGGCAGCAGACGAGCGTGCAGCTCGCGGCCCGCCGCGCCCGCGCGGTAAAGGACGCACTGCGCGCCGCCGGCCTGCCCGAAGCCCGCCTGCGGTCCGAGGCGCGGGTGGCCGGCTTCAGCCGCAGCACCGGCAACACGGTGGCGCGGAGCGTTTCCATCGTCGTGATGCCCGCCGCCGCACCCCGGCCGGAGCGCGTGCCACCCGCCCCCGCCGGTACCGAGCCGCCGCGCGAGACCACCCCGCCGCCGCCCCGCCCCCCGGCCGAGCCGCCGGCGCGGGAGAGCACGCCGCCCCCGCCGCGCCCGCCCGTGGAAGCGCCGGCACGGGAGACCACCCCGCCGCCCGCCCCTTCTCCAGCCGCCCCCGCGCCGCGCGAGACGACGCCGCCCCCGGCCCGACCACCTGCGGAGCCGCCGGCCCGCGAGACCACGCCCCCGCCCGCCGCACCGCCCGCCGAGGCGCCGCCGCGCGAGACCACCCCGCCCCCGGCGCGCCCGCCCGCGGAGACCCCCCCGGCGGAGGGCGCGCGACCGGCTCCGGATGCATCCCCGGCCAGTGGCGCCAGGCCCGATTAGGTCGCCCTGTGCCCGGCGCATGGCAGCTCAGCCCTTTCAGGCCCCAGCTGCATGCTTGGCCTGCCGCGTCGGGGGGCATAGGCTCCTGGGGATGACGTCCTTCCGAGAACTGCGCGGGCGCCGAATGCGCCGAATTACCCGCCCGGTCGCCTGACCGGCGCGCGGGCCAGGGAATGCCCTGGCCCAAGGACGCGCGGGCGGGCGGCCGGGCCAGCTGCCCCCGCCCCTTTCGGAAGAGATCCGTTCCCATGTTCGATGCCGTTCCCGGTGCCCTCCTGGCGCCCGTTTCTGCCCCTGTTGAAGAGGGCGAACGCGTCCTCGCCATGCGCTACCTGCTGCGCGCGGAGCCCTCGCCGGGCCTGCTGCCGCGCCTCCTCCAGCCGCTCGCCAAACGCGACCTGACGCCGGACCGCCTCCGCGCCTGCCGGGAAGGCGCGGCCATGCGGGTGGAGATCTCCGTCACCCTGCCGGAAGGCATGGTTCACTTGGTGGCCGGCAATCTCCGCTCCGTGGTGGGGGTGGTGCGGCTGGAGGTCGAGCAGGGGCGGGTGGCGGGCTGAGGCGTCCGGGCGGCCCCAGGGGAGGGGAGAAGAAATTCTCCCCTCCCCTGGAACCCCACCCCTCATCGTCTTCTGATCGGCTGCCGCGGAAGGAGGCGCGGGACAGGCCTGCCAGGGCTGACCCCACAACAGGACGTCTGCCGCGCCGCCCTTCAATCATCGTATCCGCGGCAGCCAGATGGGAGATCCGGGAACCACAGGTTCCCGGCGGGGGTCTAGGGGGCGGAGCCCCTTGGGGCCACTTGCCCGCCTCAACCCGAGGCGAGCTCCGATAGGCACCCTGCCTCGGTGCGGGTCTCCGTGCCGGAGGCGCGGGCGGCGGCCCAGGCGACGCGGGGCGTGCTGGATTCCCGGTAGAGCACAACGTCCAGCGCGCAGTGTGTGCCCTGGTAGAGCCAGATCTCCGCCTCCCCTTCCGGCCTGCGCCGCGTGGGCTGGCCGAGGGCGGCGACCACCCCTTCCCGGGTCTGGCCGAGCAGGGCGGCGACGCCGGAGGGCGCGCCGCGACGGGCGGCGGGGGCGGCCCGGGGCGGCGGAGCGGTGTCGAGGCCGGCCAGGTTGGCGCGGTGGCTCTCCAGCACCTGTTGCAGTGCCTCGCTCGCGGCGCGATCCGGCCCGGGCGGGGCGCAGCCCGCGAGCAGGAGCAGAAGGAGGGGCGCGCGGAGGCCGGGCAGGGCGGTCATCGCCTGGATCGTGCCGGAGGGAGAGGAGGACCGGCTTTCCCGGGAAGCGGCGGCCGGGCCGCCGGGAGAGGGGCGCGCGGAGGCGCCCCTCCGGAGGTCAGGCGCGCGGCGGGGCGGCGGGGGCGCCGGCCGGCTGGGCCGGGGCCCCCGCCGGAGCGGAGGCCTGGGCGTCCGTCAGCATCTCCATGCGGCCGGAGAGCTGGCCGCCCTCCTCCACGGAGAGGCGGCGGGAACGGGCCACGCCGAGCACCCGGCCGGTGGAGCGGATGACGAGCGAGCCGCGGGCGGTGATGGTGCCGTCGAACACGCCGGCGATCTCCGCGTCCTCGACCTGGACCTCGCCCTTGAAGACGCCGGACGGGGTGATCTGCAGTTCGGAGGCCTGGATCATCTGGCTCTCCACCGTGCCGTCCACCACCAGGCGCTCCGCGTCCGCCACGGTGCCCTGGAGGGAGATGCCCTTGCCGACGACGAGGGTGCGGCGCTCGGCCGCGGCCGGGCGGCCCGCCGGGCGCGGCGGCATCGTCACGCCGGGGGCGGTGGGCGCACCCGCGGGGGCGCTCGGGGCGGTCGGCTTGGGCGGCAGGCTCATGGCGGGGTCCTTGGAGGCTTGGCCCGGGGTGGGGCGGTAGGGGGGCATGGCCAGGTCGGGATCGCGCGAAACGGGCACGGTCGCGGGCTCGGCCTCGGAGGGCCCCTGGTCGGCGGGGCGGCGACGGAAAATTCCGGACATGGCAGTTCCCCCTGGCGAAGGCGTCACGGCACGGCGCGGCCCCGGATGGTCCGGAGCCCGGGACCCCTCACGGCTCCCGGCCTGGCGGGAACCCCCCGGCCCCGTGCCTGCGGGGATGGGCTATCACGGGCGGGAGGGCGCGGACAACGCCCCGCGGCCCGGATCGTTCGGGGCCGGGCGGTTTTTTGCGCGGCCGCCGGGCGCCGGGCGCCGCTTTTCCGCCACGCCGCCGTGGTCTTCGCCCGCATGGTCATGACAGGGCTGCGCTGGTATGGCCGCCGGCATCGGCGACCGCTTCGGGCGCGGCCCCATGGGGGCGATGAGAGGATCGAGGGCATGGCGGACCGGCAGGCGCTGGACATCCTGGGCATCGGCAACGCCATCGTGGACGTGGTGGCCTCCGCCACCGATGCCACGCTGGCGGAGTGGGGGATGGCCAAGGGCGGCATGGCCCTGGTGGACACGGACCGCGCCACGGCCATCCACGCGGCGGTGGGAGAGGGCGTGCAGACCGGCGGAGGCTCCGCCGCCAACACCTGCGCCGCCGCCGCCGCCCTCGGGGCCAAGGTGGGCTACCTCGGCAAGGTGGCGGACGACGCGCCGGGCGCGGCCTTCGCCGAGGACCTGAAGAAGCTCGGCATCCACTTCCCGACGAAGCCGCTGAAGGGCGGCGCCCCGACGGCGCGCTGCCTCATCCTCGTCACCCCCGACGGGCAGCGGACGATGAACACCTATCTCGGCGCCTGCGTGGCCTTCGGGGAGGAGGATGTGGACCAGGGGGCGGTGGAATCCGCCGCCGTGACCTACCTGGAGGGCTACCTCTACGACCCGCCGGCGGCCCAGGCCGCCTTCCGCCGCGCGGCCGCGATCGCGCACGGGGCGGGGCGGCAGGTGGCAATCACCCTCTCCGACAGCTTCTGCGTCGGCCGCCACCGGCAGGCCTTCCTCGACTTCATCGCGCGGGACGCGGACATCGTCTTCGCCAACGAGGACGAGGCGCTGTCCCTCTTCGGGGTGGTGGACGCGGAGGCGGCGACCCGGGCCTTCGCGGCCACGGGAAAGCTCGTTGCGCTGACCCGCAGCGAGAAGGGCAGCCGCATCATCAGCCCGAAGCACGGGGTGGTCGAGGTGCCGGCCGTGCCCACCACGCTGATCGATTCCACCGGCGCCGGCGATGCCTACGCCGCCGGCTTCCTGGCCGCCCATGCCCGCGGCCTGCCCCTGGCCGAGTGCGGCCGCTGGGGGGGCGTGGCGGCGGCCGAGGTGATCTCCCACTTCGGCGCCCGGCCGCAGGCGGACCTGCGCCGCCTCGTCGGGGCCTGAGCCGGCGGGCTTGCGGGATGCGATCCAGCGGTTAGATGCAACGAATGGTTCCGCCCCTCGCAATGCCCGCCCTGACCGCCACCAGCGCCATGGGCGTGGGGGTGGAGGCGACGCGCGCGGCCCTGCACGCGCGGCGCGGGGGCCTCGCGCCCTGCGACCTGCCGGGCATGCCGCCGGGCATCTGGATCGGGCGCGTGCCCGGGCTGGAGGAGGTGGCGCTGCCGGCGGAGCTGGCGCGCTACGACTGCCGCAACAACCGCTTGGCGGAGCTGGCCCTGTGCCAGGACGGCTTCGACGCGGCCGTGCGGGAGGCCGCCGCTCGCTTCGGGGCGCACCGCGTGGCCGTGGTGCTGGGCACCAGCACCGCCGGCATCGCGGAGACCGAGGCCGCCTACGCCCGCCGCGCCGAGGACGGCACGCTGCCCGAGGGCTTCGACTTCGCCCACACCCACGACCTGCACGCCCTGCCCCGCTACGTCCGCGCCCGGCTGGGCCTGCGCGGCCCGGCCGTCTCCATCTCCACCGCCTGCACCTCCGGCGCGCGCAGCTTCGTGGAGGCCGGCGCGCTGATCGCGGCCGGCATCTGCGACGCGGCGGTGGCCGGCGGCGTGGACACGCTCTGCCGGATGACGCTGCACGGCTTCAACGCGCTGGAACTGCTGAGCAAGGCCGCCTGCCGCCCCTGCGCGGAGGACCGGGACGGCATCTCGATCGGCGAGGCGGCGGGCTTCGCCCTGCTGATGCGGGCGGAGGACGCGCCCGCCGGCAGCCCCCTCCTCCTCGGCGCCGGGGCGAGCGCGGACGGGCACCACATGTCCTCCCCCCACCCCGAGGGCCTCGGCGCCGTGGCCGCCATGCGCGCCGCGCTGGAGGCCGCCGGCGGCGGGCCGGTGGACTACATCAACCTCCACGGCACGGGCACGCGCGCCAACGACGCGATGGAGGGCGTGGCGGTCCGCACCCTGTTCGGGAACGCCGTGCCCTGCTCCTCCACCAAGGGCTGGACGGGCCACACCCTCGGCGCCTCCGGCGCGCTGGAGGCGGTGATCGCGGCGATCTGCGTGGCGGATGGGCTGGTGCCGGGCTGCCTCGGCGTGGAGGCGGGCGATCCGGCCTTCGGGGTGGACGTGGCGACCGAGAACCGCGCCGCCCCCGTGCGGCGGGTGCTCAGCAACTCCTTCGGCTTCGGCGGCAGCAACTGCGCCCTCGTCATCGGGCGGGCGTGACGGCTTGCGCGGCGTGATCCGGGCGGAGGCCCGTTCTGACCTGGTGGTTCGGGTGGCCCCAGGGGGAGATGAGGGTGGACACCGGTATCTGCAATTCCGGGACTATGCGGGACCAGCGGGGACTATGCGGGATGGACGCCCGGAAATCCGACGTTTTCGGGCCGTCTTCCCCGTCTGGAGTGCCGGACTTCGATTTCTGCAATTGCGGGCCCGAAGCGCCAATCTGACATCGGACCCTGCAATCCCACTGAGCTGGCTAAGGGGCCGCTTAGCGGGCCTTTAAGGCTCCGTGGCTCTCAGGGACGCCTGTTGACGGCCGGCAAGCCGGGCCTCGCCCGTCGAGGCTCTAGAACGACGTCGGTCAGCTCCGGATGGTTCATCCGAGTATCACCGATTGTGCCCACGATATCATAATCGCAATTGGGTTGATTGGCACTGAAACCCGAGCAGTTCTGAACTACCTCTCGAACGGCATCGATAGCCGCACCACTAAAGCGGACGAATGCGGTCCCGCCTTGCAGCTTAAGCTGTGCGGTTCTGGCTTCAGCCCCTATCAGCGTCCCACCTATTACCCGTGCTCGTGTGCCAACCAACGACTTATATTGGAGCATGAGATCGAGCCCCGAAATTGATCTAGGTGAGGCAGCTGCATCTGTCTCAGTGAGAAGTCGGTACCGACCACCTTCACCTCTGCGAAGCTCCCGCCCGTCCTCAAGAGTTATTACATCGCCAACACGGAAGAGGATTTGTCCGTTGGCGTCGAGCGTCACGGTGACGCCTTCGACGGCTCGACCCAGCCTCGGCGCGTCTGCCGGGACCTGCGAGAGGGCATGGTTCGCGTGGCCGCAGAGAAGGCCCAAGGCCAGAAAAGAGGCGAGTTTCACTAGCTTTTCTCCAAGGGAGGGTGTCATCCCGCGGCCCTGACCCGAATCTTTCCGCCCGACCACACAACCTCTCCAACAACGTCGAGCTGGTCCTTCCGCGGATCAACAGTTTCTTCCCCATAAAGGGGATTGTCGGAGATTATCTTAATCGTTCCATTGAACATGAGCTGCAGGCGCTTGACGAGCAACTGCTCGGCAAGCCGAATTACATACACTGAGCTGAAGCGGATAGTCAGAACCGACACATCGATCATCAAGATATCGCCGCTCTCGATCGTGGGTGCCATGGAATCACCCAAAGCCTCAAGAAGAGCCATGTGTTTCGGTTGGCGACCTAACACGCGCCGGATGTATTCCTCCGTGACGGTAATCTGCTCGATTACCCGATCGGTCGGGTTGATTGCACCAGATCCGGCGCTGGCGTGAGCCTCGTAGCGGGGGATGGAAACATACCCTGGTGGGGCACGGCTCGCCTCAAGAGTTGCGGGCGGCAGTAGGACTTCGCTTCTGCCATTCCGCGGGCCGTTGCCGGTAAGGAGCCACTCAATGCTCACCGAGGTTGCTTCCGCCAGGCGTGCCACGTTCGACGCGCGCATGTCACGTCCGGCGACATAGTTGTCGATGGTCCCCACGGGCACGCCGGATTTGGCCGCGACCGCACGATTCCCTCCGGCCTCCCGGACGGCCTGCCGGAGCCGCTCCGCCCGATCAGCGACTTCCCGGCTCACGTCGCGAACCGGGAACTCCCGTTTGGAGGTCTCCATCGCCTTCCCACTTCGGTTTTGCTGTTCCACATCAACCACTTGGGGCGAAAACCTCCGAACGGGCGCCGAAATCGAAGTGGGAATGTCCATTTGGCTTGCGCTTGAACCCCACTTGTGGCGTTATGACGTGACTAGACACGTTCCCTCACTGACCGGGCACCCGGTCAGGGGTGCGCTGTCAGGTGGAGGTCACGGATGGCGGCGAACGAGGCCGAGGGTTGGCACCTGGAGCAGATCAAGGCGGCGCTGCGTCAGCGTTTCGGCTCGCTGCGCGCCCTCTCTCTCCAGTGGAAGCTGAACCGCTCGGCCATCAGCAACACGCTAACCGACCCGACCTACTCGGTCCGGCTGGAGAAGCGGATCGCCAAGGCGCTCGACCAACACCCCAACACACTCTGGCCCGACCGCTGGACGCCCAAGGGCGAATCGCGGCCGCGCGCCGTCATCGCCGGGAAACGTAACCGCGCCCCGGCCCACCCGCATCGTCAAAAGCGCGAGGCCGCATGAACAACGCCCAGCTCACCACGCCGGCGAAGGTGATCCCGCTCGACCTGATCGAGGTCGGGCCCCGCCTCCGGAAGGTAGACCCGGCCTGGGTCACCACGATCGCCGAAAGTTTCCAGGAGCGGGGGCAGGACACCCCGATCCTTGTCCGCCCGGCCGACGTGGACGGCCGCTTCCGCTTGGTCGCAGGTGGTCACCGCGTGCCGGCTGCCCGCGAGGCTGGCTGGAAGACGATCGAAGCCAAGGAGTTCCTCGGCAACGACCTCGAAGCCGAGCTGGCCGAGATCGACGAGAACCTCATCCGCCGCGAGCTGTCGGAGCTGGACCGCGCAGCCTTCCTCGCCCGGCGGAAAGAGGTGTGGGAGGAGCTGCACCCCGAGACGAAGCACGGCGGGAAGCGGCGCGGCGATCAAGTTGGCAAATCTGACGACTTGAAAGTCGGCCGCTTCACGGCCTCGGCCGCAGCCACCCTCGGCGCCTCCGAAGCGTCCATCCAGCGGGCCCTGCGCCGGTATCGCGAGCTGGAGCCCGCGGTTCGTGCTCGGCTCTCCACCACCCGCTTCGCCCACAACGGTGCCACGCTGGACACGCTGACGAAGCTGGGTCCGCGCGACCAGGCCGCCGTGGTGGACCTGCTGCTGGATCCGGCCAAGGGCCTGAAGAGCGTGGGCGAGGCGATCCGCGCCTACCGCAAGACGCCGGATCCGGACTTGGCGCAGGTCCAGCTCGACAAGCTGCGCCGGACCTGGGACCGCTGCGGGAACGCCCAAGCGCGCCGCCAATTCATCGAGTACCTGGGCAACCAGGGCGCGCTCACGGCGCCGCGGAAGACGGCGGCATGAGCGCGGCCGGGATCATCCGGGGGAGCCTCAGCCCCGAAGAGTTTGCCGCGATCATCGAGAGCAAAGGTCCTCTCGATGCCTGCGCCGTCTTCGCCGGGGCAGTTATGGGTGCTGCGGACAGCGCGCAGCACGCGATGGTCCTAGGCACAGACCGCGCCGCCATTCTGGACGCGCTCCTCTATCTAATCGACACCTGGGGCTCGGCCCTCGACCGGACTATCGCTTCGCAGGCTGCCTCCCCGAGGACGCTGCAGTGAGCGCGCCGGAGGCCCTGTCCGGCATGCGGAGGGGGGAGTGGACCTTCGACCGGATCGCCCTCGCGGAGACCGGCTGGACCCGCGGCGACAGCCCCCACGCCATCCTGAAGGCCGTCAACGAGCTGCCCGGGCGCCCGATCGCCAGCCCCATGGCCGTGCGGACCAAGGCGAGCGTCATGGGCTGGGGAGCACAGCCAGACCTTGGCCGCGGCCCGGCGCCGATCCTCTGGACGGAGGAGCGCCTCGCGCTGGCGAAGGAGAAGTGGGAGGCCGGCGTGGCGCCCCTCCTCATCACGGCGGACCTGAACCGCCTGCCCGGCATGCGGTTCTACCATCACGGTCGCGTCGTCTCAGAGGCGTACCGCCAGGGCTGGACGCGGCTCAGCGAGGCAGCGCCGGCGGTTCTGCCATCCGAGCCGGTCATCGTGCCCGCCGAGCTGCCAGCGGCCGATGCCGGCGAACCCTGCACCTTCTGCGGAGCACCCACCGGCACTGAAGCCGTCCACGACGACAACGGCGAGGCTGCCTGCGCGCCGTGCGGCGCGGCCGAGATCGAGGCGCAACAGGCCGAGGGCTTCCTGCCCCCGCCAGCCCCGCCGCCGGTCGTCAATTGCATCACCGGCGATCGCGCCGAGGCCGAGGCCCTGCTCCGCAAGGGCATGTCCGGCCGCGCGGTGGCCGAGGACCTGGGCCTGCCGCTGGGCGATGTCGCGCGGTGGGTCGGAGAGCTTCGCGAGAGAGGAGAGGTTCCATGATGACCAGCACCGATCGCCGCATGGCCCGTGCCATGGCGGAGCTGAACACTGCGGCGGGCGCCGCCCTTGCCGCTCGCGCGGTCGAGGAAAGTGCTGCCGACGCCGAGGCGGGGACGGTGGAGCAAGTCCAGGCGCGCTCCGCGGCCCGCGTGCTGCGGACCTTGTCGGCGCACGGCATCAGCCGTGCCGGCCGCATCGTGGACAGGAAGCTGGGCTGATGCCGCGCTACCTGCCCTCTCAGCCCCGCCAGCCCGCCCCGCGTGAACCGTGGGCGGTGCAGGCGGTGGATGCCACGCTGACCGTCCTGATCGGGTTGCTGCTCGGTTGGGTCGCCGGGGGCTTTAGCCTTGGCGCCGGCGTGGACCTGACGATCCTGCTGCCGGAGATCGGACTGTGATCCCCGCCCTGCGCCGGGCGCGGGAAGAGGGGACGAGGCTCGCTACCGGCGCTGGCGCTGCGAGCGCGCCCCCGGTGGACCTTACCTTCCAGGGGGAGGCGAAAGGCGCCGTCGCGATCGTCGAGGCGTGGATCGTGCTGAACGGCCTGCGGGCGCTCGTCTCGTCCCTGGAGGAGCAGATCCTCGACGCGGAGGTGAAGAACCGGGGCTCTCGCGCCTGGTTCGCTGAGATGGGGAGCAAGGCCAAGGCCGCCCGGGAGACGTCCGCGGCGAAGGCGCGCGAGCTGCAGGACCAGGTCGTGGCCTGGGAGAAGGCCTACCGTCCCGAGAGGTGGCGCTGACGCCATGCCTATGACGCTGAAGACGCAGCCGAACCTCTGGGATTACGAGCCTCCGCCGGTGGTGGCCGAGTTCGACCCGGACGAGGTGCGGGGCAAGAACCTCGCGGCGCGCCTCTCGATGGCCATCTCGAAGGCTCTGTCGACCGTGGAGGCGTCGCGCGCTCAGATCGCCGCGCGGATGACCGGCTTCCTCGGCGGGCCTCCGGTGACGAAGGCCATGCTGGACGCCTACGCGGCGCAGTCCAGGCCTGACCACAGCATCTCCGTGCCGCGCTTCGTCGCGCTCCTCCACGCCACCCAGGACCGGCGCTTGGCGCAGATGCTTGTGGAAGGGCTTGGCTGGGCGGTCATCGAGAAAAAGTACCTGCCGCTGATCGAGGTCGCCGAGCTGCGCGAGCAGGAGGACCGCATCCGGCGGCGCGTGAAGACGCTCACCGCACAGGCGGGGCGCCGCTGATGCCCCTCGACGTCGCGCCCTCCTCGATCACACCGCTGCGGCAGGAATGGTTCACGGCCGCCGAGCTGGCAGCGCTGGGACTGCAGGGCATTCCGACGACGAAGCGCGGCGTGAATATGATGGCGGACGCCAAGGGCTGGAGCGCGCCGGAGCGGGAGGGCGGCTGCTGGCGGATGCGTCAGGGGCAGGGTGGCGGGCTGGAGTACCACTACTCGGTTCTGCCGGCGGCGGCGCAGGCCAAGCTCACCCACACCATGGTCGTGCGCGCGCCGGAGGCGACCCGCATGTCCGTCGCCGAGAGCTGGGCGTGGTTCGACCGGCAGACCGAGACGAAGAAGCGCAAAGCGCGGGAGAAGCTGGAGGCGCTCGACCAGGTCGACGCCCTGGTGCTCGGAGGGGTGGACCGCACCGACGCCGTGCGCCACGTCGCGCAAAGCCGCGGCATCTCCTGGCGCGTCATCTACGACTGGAGCAAGGCCTGCGCGCACGCAGCGCGTGCCGATCGCCTACCCTGCCTTGTGCCGCGCAACGCGGGCGACGTCGCCACGGCGGAGATGAGCCCGGACGCCTGGACCTACATCAAGTCCGAGTGGCTGCGGCAGTCCCAGCCGTCCTTCCAGGCCTGCTGGCGCCGCCTCGTGATGAAGGCCGAGGCTGAGGGGTGGACCATCCCGCACGAGCGCACCGTGCGGCGGCGTCTGCAGGCACTGCCCGCGGGGGTGAAGACACTGCTCCGCAAGGGCGCGGATGCCCTTCGCGAAATGATCCCGGATCAGGAGCGCGACAGGGCGGTCTTCCATGCTCTGGAGGCCGTGAATGCCGACGGCCACACCTGGGACGTCCGCGTTCAGTGGCCGGGCATCGAAAAGCCCGTGCGCCCGGTCATGGTGGCCTTCCAGGACCTCTACTCCGGCAAGATCCTGGCGTGGCGCCTGGACACCACGCTCTCCTGGCACGCGGTGCGTGTCGCATTCGGTGATCTCATCGAGGGGTTCGGCATCCCCTCGCACTGCTGGCTCGATAACGGCCGCGAGTTCGCGAACAAACGGATGACCGGCGGGCAGGCCAATCGCTACCGCTTTAAGGTGCAGGCTGACGATCCCGACGGGCTGATGACGACGCTCGGGGTGAAGGTCCATTGGACCAAGCCCTACAGCGGCCAGTCGAAGCCGATCGAGCGGGCGTTCCGCGACTTCGCGCAGGACCTGGCAAAGCACCCCGCCTTCGAGGGCGCCTACACCGGCAATAGCCCGACCAACAAGCCGAGCAATTACGGTTCCCGCGTTGTACCCCTGGATGTGTTCCGCCAGGTCGTGGAGGAGGGGGTGCGCGAGCACAATGCCCGCCTCGGCCGTCGCTCCGTCGTGTGCGCGGGGCGGAGCTTCGACCAGGTTTTCGCAGAGAGCTACGCGGCGTCTGGCATTCGCCAGGGCACCGCCGAGCAGCGCCGCATGTGGCTGCTCTCCTCCGAGCCGGTGAAGGCACGAGCGCCGGACGGTGCAATCCACCTCTACGGCAACCGGTACTGGGGCGAGTTCCTGCACGGGTGCATCGGTCAGAAGGTGGTCGCGCGCTTCGACCCAGATGCCCTGCACGAGCCGATGCACGTCTACGCCCTGGACGGTCGATACCTCGGCGCCGCGGCTGCCGAGAGCAGGGCGGGCTTCGCGGACGTCGAGGCTGCCGCGACGCAGGAGCGTCGCCGCAAGGACTTCGTGCGGAAGAACCGTGCCAAGGTCGAAGCCGAAGGCCTCCTCAGCCTCACGGAGCTGGCGAAGGCCGCGCCGCGCGTGCCGAAGCCGCCGGTGATGGAGCCGCCTCGCCTCGTCCGCCCCCTCTTCGCCGGCAACACCGCGCTCAAGGCCGCGCCTGCGGCGGCCGCACGGAAGGGTGAGGCGGAAGACCTGCAGGAGGAGATGCTGCGCGGCATCGCGCATGCCCGCCCCCTGCGCCTGATCAGTGGGTCAGGCGGCGACGCCTGACCCACCAACCGATCCCAGGGCTGTGCTGGCAGGCCGTGCCCCCGGGATCTCGCAAGAGAGGAGACTACATGCCGAGCGATCTTCCGAGCAACGAGTTCCCGAACGAGGAGGCCCGGCAGGCTTGGGCCGCCGACATCCGCAAGCGTGGGATCGAGGCACGCCAGGCTGACGGGATCACCTGGGGCAAGATGGCCGACCAGGTGGGCGGGAACGCAGAGAACAAGGTGGGTGAGAGCACCCTCGCGGCCGCCTTACAGGGGTCTTACAAGGGAGACGCCGACAAGGTCCTCCGGAAGGTGGAGATCTGGCTGCAGTCGCGTGAGGCCCGGCAGGCGGCCCGTGCGCGCGCCCCGTCCGGCATCGACTTCCAGCTGACGCCGACGGCGCAGGACATCACCCTGATGCTGGAGCACGCGCAGTTTACGCCGGACATGGTGCTCGTCTCCGGCGCGCCTGGCATCGGCAAGACGATGACCTCGCGTCGCTACGCGAAGGCGACGTCGGGCGTCTACATGATGACCGGGCAGCGGGGCTGCGCCGGGGCGAAGTCTGCCATCCAGGATCTCGCGCAGGCGATGGGCCTCTCCGCCTACGGGGCGCGGACACGCACCAGCCGCGACATCATTGTCCGCCTGCAGGATTCGGGTGGCCTGCTGATCTGGGACGAGGCGCAGTACTACGGCCTGGAAGGTCTGGATCAGATCCGGCACTGGCACGACCAGTGCGGTGTCGGTATCGCCATCCTCGGCAACGACCTGATCCCCAAGAGCCTCGGGCGGGCGGTGAGCGATGACCAGTACGCCCAGCTCGCGCGCCGGGTGGGGGCCAGCCTGTCGCGCACCGAGCCGAAGCCGGGCGACATCGAGACCATCCTGGGCGCGTGGGGCTTCACCGATCCGGAGGTGCTTGGCGCTCTCCGGGCGCTGGCCGGCAAGCCGGGCGCGCTCGGCACGCTGAACAAGGTCATCGCCATGGCCCTGCGTGCCGCGGCCGCCGCCGGTGAGGAGCTAAAGCTCCGGCACGTCGAGCGCGCCTGGCTACAGATCGACCCGACGCGCCGGGGAGGCCGCCCGTGACCCGCACCCGCATCGTCATAGCCAGCTGCGCCCTCGGGGTGGCCATGGCGGCACAGGGAGCCCTCCGGGCGAACGGGCCGGAGCGCCTGGCGACCGCGCCGGGCTATGCAGCCGCCGGCCCCGTCGACGAAGCGGTCGAGGCCGTGTTGGAGCTGGTGGACGAGATCGGCCTCGTCGCTAGCACACCCACCCGGACCCACGAGCAGCGCATCGAGCTGCTGCTGCACATCCGGGTTCGGATCGAGGCGGTTCTGGCCGTCCCGATCGGGATGGCACCCGCGCCATGACCGGCCCTGCATCTTGCAGCACCTGTAAGGGCCTTGCCCTCGTCTGGGTGCCGACGGGCGGGATCGACGCCTGCCCCGCCTGCGCCCGTGCAGCGGAGGAGGCCTTCCGGACTTGTCGCGCCGTCCCCGCTCCGACGCTCGCGCCGTCGGTCCTCTTCCTCCCCCGCCCGGCGCATCGCCGGGCCAACGGCGAAAGGCTTGCCGCATGAGCATGACGGCCGAGGATCAGCCGGACGACGGCGAGGACGAGGTGGACGTTGGCGGGGTAGCCGTCGACCGGCTCCGCTCCGTCATCGAGCGCGTCGAGCGCCTGGAGGAGGAGCGGAAGGCGCTGGCCGACGACATCCGCGACATCTTCGCGGAGGCGAAGAGCGCCGGGTTCGACGTGGCCGTGGTCAAGCAGATCATCCGGCAGCGGGCGCAGGAACCCGCCGAGGTGGAGGAGCGGGAAACCCTGCTCGACCTCTACCGCCGCGCGCTGGGGATGTAGGCGATGCTGAGCACCATCACCTCCGCACTTAGCGACGTCTGGACCGCGCTCCTCTGGCTGCTGGCCTGGGTGGCGGTTGCCGCTGGCACCATGGGCTGGTGGCACGTCCTTGTCGCCGAAGACGAGGACGAGCTGTGACCGACCTCGACGCCGTCATCCGGAGGATCCGGGCCCTACTGCAGCTGACCGAGGCGAACGGCTGCACCGAGGGCGAGGCCGTCGCGGCCGCCGCGAAGGCGCTGGAGCTGATGCGCCAGCACGGGCTGGACGAAAAGTCCGTGCACACCGGCCGGGCCGAGCGGACCCTGCCCGCGGACGGGAGAGATACTCTCCGCGGTCTCTGGGCCGCCGTCGCCTACGTCACGCGGTGCCGCCTCTACTACGACTTCGGCCGCTCTCCCCAGGTGGTCTACATCGGCCGCGCGCCCTGGCCCGAAGTGGCCGACTGGCTGCACGGCGTGGTGGATGCCGTCTCTCGAAAGGCGCACGGCGCGTTCTACGCCTCGCCCGCCTATCAGCGACATCGCACAGTGCGGGCGCAGAGCCTGGCCCGTGCCGCCTTCCAGCAGGCGTTCGTGGAAGGGCTGCGCGCGAAGATCATCGCCCTTGTGGACGAGGCGGACAACGACTTCGCCCGTGACCGCCGCTTCGCAGAGCGCGCTCTCCGCGCCGTGCCCGACCTGCGGCCGGCCGGGAAGGCGGGCCAGGTGCCGGGCTTTGCGGGCGCGCGACGTGCGGGGCAGTCGGCCGCGCGCGCGGCGCATGTGGGCTGGGGAATCCAGGGAGCCGGGCCTCGGCTGATCGGGGGCGGCCGTGGCTGAGCGGGTGCGCCTCTCGCGCAAGGGCGGCTGGAGCATGCCGGAGAACACCGTGCGGGTGGCACGCCCCGGCCTGTTCGGGAACCCCTTCGCGCACGCGGAGAGCCGTGTCGCTGTGGCGATGCACCGCGTCTGGCTCACTGGCGGGATGCGCTCCACGGCCATGCTGGACTGCCGGGTGGTCCTGCCCGGGGACGTGACCTTCCGACGGCGCCAGGTGCTGCGCGACCTCGGCTGGCTCCGCGGCAAGAACCTGGCGTGCTGGTGTCGCCTCGACGCGTCGTGCCATGCCGACACCCTCCTGGAGCTGTCCAATGGCTGAGACGACAGGGATTTCCTGGGCCGATCACACTTGGAACCCGTGGATCGGCTGCACCGCCGTCTCCCCGGCCTGCGATCACTGCTACGCCGAAGCCTGGGCGAAGCGTTGGGGGCGCGACTTCTCGGAGCGGCGCCGGACCAGCGCGGCGAACTGGCGCATCCCCGCGAAGCTGAACGCGGCGGCTGCGGCGGCAGGCGTTCGGCGGCGCGTGTTCCCGTCCCTGATGGACCCGTTTGACAACCAGGTGGACCAGGCGATCGGCGCCGACTTCTGGCGCGTCATCGCGGAGACGCCCTGGCTGGACTGGCTGCTGTTGACGAAGCGGCCGCAGAACATCCGGAAGATGCTCCCCGCCGGCTGGGGCAAGGGATGGCCGAACGTGTGGCTGGGCACAACTGCGGAGAACCAAGACGAGGCGGATCGCCGGCTGTGGGCCCTGACCAAGGTCCCGGCGGTCCTGCACTTCGTGTCGTGCGAGCCGCTGCTCGGGCCCGTCTGGCTCCCGGACTACCTCGGCTGGGAACTCAAATGGGTCATCTGCGGGGGTGAGAGCGGGCCTGGGGCACGCCCCATGGATCCGGCCTGGGCGCGCAGCCTCCGCGACCAGTGCGCGGGGAAGGCTGTTCCCTTCCACTTCAAGCAGTGGGGCGGGGCCTCGGCGAAGGCCGGAGGCCGCCTGCTCGACGGCCGCGAACACCTCGACATCCCTCTGCCGGAGATGATCCGCCCATGACCGACCGTATGGCCTCGGGGCGCATGCCGCGCCTCGCCCACGCCCGCCCGCCGGAGGGCAGCGCGCGCGGCGCTGACCCGAAGGTTCTGATCGCGAAGATCCACGTTGCGAAGAAGCAGCTGGGCCTCACCGACGATAGCTACCGGGACCTGCTGCGCCGGCTGATCGGGCAGGAGACCTCGAAGGGCGCCTCCGCCTCCCAGCTCGACCGCGTGCTGCAGGAGTTCAAGCGTCTCGGCTTCACGGCCACGAAAGGCCGGCCGGATCACCGCCGGCAAATCCGCATGATCGTCGCGGTCTGGGCGGACCTCCGCCCCTACCGGGAGGAGGTAGAGAACGAGGAGGCCGATCGCGCGGCGCTCCGGGCCTTCGTGCGGCGGCAGACGGGCGGCGTCGACGACGTCCAGTTCCTCACTCCTGAGCTGGCGAACAAGGTCCTGGAAGGGCTCAAGGCCTGGCTTAGCCGCGCGCAGCGTCAGGTCGTCGCCTGATGGGCCACCGTCGCCCGCGTCGTAGTCGTCGACGTCGTCTCGCACGTCGCGAGCGCGCAGTGCTACAGAAGGCCGCAACGCAGGCTCCTCCGTCGCCGTTCCAGAGGTTCTACCAGGAGTTCATCGCCGCATCGGTGAAGGCCTTGATCGCGGTCGATGCGGCATTCCATGAAGCCTTCACACGAGCAGCCACACCGCCGAGATGAGACCGCCGCCCGCCGTCCCTGCCGAGCTTTCGCCGATCGCCGATCTCATCGGGCGTGAAGCGCTGCTGCGGCTGATCGAGACGCACGGGGGCACGCGGCTCTTCATTCCCGAGAGGCCCGTTGAGGGAAGTGTCCTGACCGGTGCCGTCGGCCTTCCGGCGGCACTGGCGCTGTCCAGCCGCATGGCCGGCACCTACCTGAAGGTGCCGCTCGCGCGCGCTTGGCGTGCGGCCATCCTGCGCCACTATGGGGCGACCAATCCCCAGATCGCCCGTGCTCTCGGAGTGACGGAGGGCGCGATTGAGCGCATGCTCCGCCCAGCGCCTCGCAGCGCCCAGGCCGAACTCTTCAGCCCCTGAGATCGTCATGCCCACGCCGGGGGGCATGACTTCATCCCGCCTTGCGCGACCACTGTTGCGCCATGGATTCCCCGGCCCTTTCTGCCCTCCTGCCCGCCCGAGATGCCTTCATGGGCTTCGTGTTCGAGCGTGAGGGCGCGCTCGTCGATCACCCCTCTGACCCCGGCGGCATCACCAACCGCGGCATCAGTCTTCGCTACGCCAAGTCCAAGGGGCGACTGTTGGACCTCGACGCCGACGGCGACGTCGACGCGGCCGACATCCGCCTCATCACGCCTGCGGTCGCGGCGGAGATCTACGACGCCGACTTCTACCTGAAGGTGCGCGGGCCCGAGCTGCCCGCTTCGATTGCAATCGCGGCGGCCGATGCCGCGGTGAACTGCGGGCCCGATCGCGCCATACGCTGGCTGCAGGCCGCCGTCGGCGCCCGGGTGGATGGCGCGCTCGGCCCGCTGACCCTCGTCTCCGTCGCTGCCGCCAGCCCGCGCCAGTTGCTGGCCGAGTTCCAGGCCCGCCGGATGGTCCACCACGCGACCCTCAGCACCTTCGGCACTTTCGGCCTCGGCTGGATGCGCCGTTGCTCCGCCCTCTCGATCCTCTGCGCGGCCTACCTCCCGCCCGTCCCGGAGACCTCCCCGTGAAGCGTCACCTCTGGCTCCGGCTGCTGCCGCTGCTGATCATGCTCCTGGCGCTCGCGCCGGTCCTCTTCGTGCTGCCGGCCCTGGCGGCAACGCTCGGAGTGCCGCCGGTGCCCGAGGGCGGGGGAAGCACCTTCCTGCTGTGGGCGAACTCTTTCGCCGGCATGGTTGCCGCCGCGGTCGGCCTCTGGCTGTTCCGGGAATGGCTGAACACCTGGATCAAGACGAAGGGCCTGGAGAACGATCAGCGCGTACGTGACTACGTCCTGCCGGTCCTCGACATCGCGGTAAAGGCCGCCTTCGCGCGCCTGGGCCCGCTCGGTGTCCTCGCGACCCTTCCGCCGGGGGCGGACCTCAAGGCGCTCGGTGCCCGCGCCGAGGTGGAGTTGGACGCGATCTCCTACCTCGACCGGCAGGTGCCGGGCGGCCTGGGTCACTTCCGCCTCTCCGCCGACGACGCCCGGCGCATGGTCGGCAAGCGCCTGGAGGCGATGGCTGGCGATGTCGTACAGCGCGGTGAGGCCGCTCCGGCGCTCTCGTGACCATGGCCGACCTCGTCCCCGACTTCAGCTGGCGCGACCTGGGCGGGCTGACGATGTTCGCGCTCGCCGTCGGCACGGTCATCGGCTTCGTCGTTCGCGCCTGGCTCCGTCAGAACCTGGCCGGCGTCTTCGTCGAGCACTCCGATTTGAACCGGGTCCAGGCATCAGTCGATGGCGTCAAGGCCGATGTCGGCTCGGTGAAAACCGACGTGGCGCAGCTCACGGCGCGCACCGTCGAACTGGAGGAACTCGTCCACACCCTGCCAACCAAGGAGGACGTGAAGACCATCCGTCACGACGTGAAGGATCTGCTCCAGCAGAACGCCGCTCTGGGTGCCACGGTGAAGGGGCACAGCGAGCTGCTGGAGGGGATCGATCGTCGTCAGGAGATCCTGCTCCAGACACTTCTGCAGGGAGGGAGCAGGGCGTGAGCCTCGCGGAAGAGCTGGCCGCCGATCGGCGCGGCGTGATCCTCGACCTGCTGATGCGGGAGCCGGGCTACAAGCTCTCGGATGACGTGCTCCGCCTTTCGCTGAAGGGGCTGGGGCGGGGCGCGCACCGGGTCACCGTCATCCAGGCCGAGCTGGGCTGGCTGGCCGAGCACGGCCTCGTGCGGATCGAAAAGGATCACAGCGACGGGGTCGAGACGCAGATCGGCGTGCTGACCAGGGCGGGGAAGGAGGTGGCCGAGGGCGCGCCCCATCCTGGTGTCCGTCGCCCGGAACCGCGGTAGGCCGGCATGGGACGCCCATCCTCGGTCGACCGGCTCGGACCCGAGATCCGGGAGCAGATCGGCCGCCTTCTCGACGAAGGCCGGTCGCTGGACGAGATCATGGCGCATCTCGCCTCGCTGGAGGTGCGCGAGATCTCGCGCTCGGCGCTGGGGCGCTACACCCAGCGGGTCAACAAGCTGGCCGAGAATCGCCGGCGGGCGGAGTTCGTCGCGCAAGCCCTTGAGCGTGACTTCGGCTCGGATCCCGAGAACAAGCTTCTCCGCCACTTGATCAAGTCGGTGGAGGTAGACCTCTTCGACATCCTGAACTGTGAGGGGGAGGAGGGCGAGGACGCGCCGAAGCCGGACGCGAAGTCCTCCCTCACCATCGCCCAGACGCTGGAGCGCCTAGTCCGCACCAGCCGTCACGACGCCGCGCTGAGAGAGAGTATCGAGAAGCGGGCGGCGGAGAAGGCGAAGCGCGAGGCCGCCGCCTCGGCCGAGGAGGCTGGGCAGGAGGCAGGCCTCTCGGGAGACATGATCGACAAGATCAAGCGGAAGATCCTAGGGCTGAAGGCAGCACCATGAGCACGCTCATCACCGAGGAGGAGTGGAAGCGGCACCGCGCCGAAGCCATGACCATGTCCGCCGTAGGCCTCCTCGGCGGTTTTGAGGAGGGCGTGCTGCTTCCCTACCAAGCCGCTCTAGTGGAGGAGATCGAGCGGAACGAGGTCGTCATCTGCGAGAAGAGCCGTCGCATCGGGGCCACATGGGGGGTGGGGTCGAAGGCAGTCCTGCTCTCGGCAGCGAAGCGCTCCGAACGCGGCATGGACACCTTCTACATCGGCTACAACCTGGAGATGGCGCGGGAGTTCATCGACGTCTGCGCTATGTGGGCGGCCGCCTTCGACGAGGCCGCGACGACGGTCGCGGAGTTTCTTTTCGAGGACCGGAAGAAGGGCGAGGATACCCGGCATATCCAGGCGTTCCGCATCGCCTTCGCGAGCGGTTTCGAGATCGTCGCCCTCTCCTCCCGCCCCCGCTCTCTCCGTGGCCGTCAGGGCTTCGTCATCATTGACGAGGCTGCCTTCCACGAGGCCCTGGCCGAGCTGATTAAGGCCGCGATCGCGCTGCTGATGTGGGGCGGGAAGGTACTCATCATTTCCACCCACGACGGGGAGGAGAACTACTTCAACGAGCTGATCAAGGACGCCCGGGCGGAGAAGAACCCGTACAAGGTGGTCCGGATCGCCTTCGACGAGGCGATTGAGCAGGGCCTCTATGCCCGCATCTGCCTAGTGCGTGGGATGGAGTACTCGATCGAGACGGAGGCCGCCTTCCGGGCGAAGATCCGCGCCTTTTACGGGACCGGCGCCGGCGAGGAGTTGGACGCCATCCCGTCCAGCGGCGGCGGCAAGTTCCTCCCCCTCAGCCTGATCGAGGCCCGCACCAGCCGCGAGATCCCTGTCCGCCGCTGGCGCTGCGAGGCGGACTTCGTTCACAAGCCCGACCATGTCCGCACCCGCGAGGCCTTTGCGTGGTGCGAGGAGGAGCTGGGGCCGCTGCTGCGCCTCCTGGATCCCCTGCTCCGCTCCGCCTTCGGGCAGGACTTCGCCCGGGTCGGCGACCTGACGGTCATGTGGCCGCTCCAGGTCCGGCACGATCTCCGCCGGCACACGCCCTTCATCGCCGAGCTGCGAAACGTCCCCTACGAGCAGCAGCGCGAGATCCTGTTCTACATCTGCGACCGCCTGCCGCGCTTCACCTCCGGCGTGCTCGACGCTGGCGGCAACGGCGGCTACCTCGCCGAGCGCGCGATGCAGCGCTACGGCGCTCACCGGATCGAGATGCTGCACCTCACCGAGGGCTGGTACCGCGACCAGATGCCGAAGCTGAAGGCGGCCTTCGAGGACGCCAGCTTCGATCTTCCCGCCGACGACCAGGTCGTCGACGACTTCCGCCAGATCACCCTGGTGCGCGGCGTGCCGCGCATCCCGGAGAAGCGGACCTTCGCGAAGGGCGAGGACAAGGACAAGGCAGGAGGCCAGCGTCACGGCGACGCCGCCGTCGCCGGCGCCATCAGCTTCTACGCCGCCGGCCGGGAGGTGGGCAGCACCGAGCACGACACCCTGCCATCCGCCGCGCCGCTGCCTCCCTCCATTCGCGACTTCCTCGGCCTTGGCGGCCGGACGTCGCTCGCTGACTACGTTGGGTAGGAGAAGCCCCTTGGATCAGACGTCCCCGCCGATCTCCGGCTATCGCCAGCTCAGCCCCGAAGAGGTGGAGCAGATCAACAAGGTAAAGGCACTCGCCAATCAGGTGGGCGAGCTGGTCGACCAGGTGCGAGCCAGCGGCGCTGACCCCCGCTGGGCGAGCATCGCCGCGACGGAGCTGCAGCAGGGGTTCATGGCCCTGAACCGCTCGATCGCGAAGCCGACGGGCTTCTGAGATGGCCAAGGCCGCTGTCCCCGCGCCGCTGCAGGTCGAGATCGCGACGATCGCGCGCGACGTCACCGCGCCAATGCCGGGCTTCACCCTGGCCCCGCGCGACGACATCCTGGCGCGGCGCGGCGGGCAGGACGGCCTCAAGATCTACCAGGACCTGGCGCGGGACGGGCACGCCGGCTCCGTCCTCCGCAAGCGCCGTGCGGCCGTCATCGCTCGCGAGTGGACGGTCGAGGCCGGCGGGACGCAGCCGGACGACCTGCTGGCCGCCGAGCTGGTCCGCGTGGCGCTCCGCCGCTTCGGGTTTGACCGCCTCTGCCTCGGCCTCCTGGCCGCCGTGCTGAACGGCTACGCGGTCGCGGAGGTCATGTGGGAAGCGGCCGACCTGGTCGTGGACCCCCGGCCGGAGGATGAGCGCGAAGGCAAGCCGTCGCCGTCCGCCACGCCCTGGATCGTGCCCGCCTCGGTGAAGGTGCGGAACGCCCGGCGGTTCCGTTTCGGCCTGCAGGGCGAGCTTCGAATGCTGACCTGGGATGAGCCCCTGCACGGCATCCCGCTACCGGACCGCAAGTTCATCGTCGCCCGCTACTGGGCGGAGGAGAATGAGGACCCCTATGGCCGCGGCCTCGGGCACGACCTCTTCTGGCCCGTCTACTTCAAGCGCAACGGCGTCGCGCTCTGGCACAAGGCGCTGGAGCGCTTCGGCCAGCCCTTCCCCTACGCCGAGTACCCGACGGGGACACCGCGGAACGAGCGGCAGGAGCTGCTCGCCGCCCTCGCCGACCTCGGCCAGAGCGGCGGCCTCGTCGTGCCCCAGGGCTCGCTGGTGAAGCTCCTGGAGACGAAGATGACCGGGCCGGACGGCGGACACGCCGCGCTGGTGTCCGTCATGGACGCGGAGATCTCCAAGATCGTCCTCGGCGAGACCCTGACCACCGAGGCCGGGGACAAGGGCGCGCGCTCCCTGGGCGAGGTCCACGACGACGTGCGCCAGGAGCTGGCGGACGGTGACGCGGACCTGCTCTCGGCGGAGCTGAAGAGCCAGGTCGTGCGCTGGATCGTGGAGCTGAACCTGCCCGGCGCAGCGGTGCCCGACATCTGGCGCCGCGCGCCGGAGCAGGTGGACCTGAAGGCGCAGTCCGATCTCGACAAGGCGCTCTTCGACATGGGCTTCGAGCCCACCGACGCCCACGTCTCGGAAACCTACGGGGACCACTACCAGCGCAAGGCCGCCCCGGAGCCGCCCGCGCCGCCGCGCGTCGCCGGCCCGCCCCAGCTCCGGCTCGTGGAGCATGCCCGCGCCGACGGTGCCGGCCCGCTCGATGAGCTGGTGGCCCGCCTGGCTGTCGCCGCCGCGCCGTCGCAGGAAGCGGTGCTCAACGCCATCCGGCGCGAGGTCGAGATGGCATCGAGCTACGAGGACCTGGAGCAGCGCTTCCTCCGCCTCTCTGCGGCGCTGCCGATCGAAGGCCTAGCGCAGGCGCTGCAGCCCGTCCTTCTCCTCGCCAACCTGACCGGAAGGGACGCCGTCGGGCAGGCCGCCGGACACGACGAATGAGAGGCGCCGAAAATCGCCCCTGCAGGGTGGAGGGGCGCGCCGCCGCGCCGTGCCCCCGTCCGGGGTGCGCCACCCGGCCCTTAGAGGCCCTTAAAGGGCCTTAAAGCGGGGGTGAAGGGATGAGCGGATCGGCCGAGTGGGGTGGCATGCCGATGCAGGAGGCCATTGCCTTCCTGCGGCAGAAGGTGCGCCTGCCCTCCACACGCTACGACGACCTGGAGCGTGAGGCGCATGTTCGCGCCTTCTCCGTCGCCGGCATCCAGGCAGACGACATGCTGGCGGACCTGCAGGGGGCGCTGATTCGGTCCCGGGAATCCGGCAAGGGCTTCGCCGAGTTCCGCCGGGACATCGGGGAGACGATCGCCAAGACGGGCTGGGCGGATCGCGGCGCCGATTACGTCTCCTGGCGCACCCGCTTGATCTACGACACGAACGTGCGGGTCTCGCAGGCCGCCGGCCGGTATGCCCAGATGACCGAGCCGGAGACGCTGGAGGCGCTGCCCTACTGGCTCTACCGGCACAACCCCAGCCAGCATCCCCGCAAGCACCACGAGGCCTGGGACGGCACGGTGCTGCCCGCCGACGACGTCTGGTGGAAGACGCACTACGCCCCCAACGGCTGGGGTTGCCAGTGCCAGATCGAGGCGATCTCCCGGCGGGACCTGCGGCGGATGGGCATGCAGGGGCCAAGCCGGCGCCCGGACGACGGGACACGCCGCTACGTCGATCCCGTCACCGGTGAGGCGCGCCAGGTTCCCGTCGGCATCGACCCGGGCTGGGACTACAACCCGGGGGAGAGCTGGCTGCACGGCGCCGTTCCCACGGAGCTGCAGGAGCCGCTCCGGCCCCGGGCGGAGGCGTCGGAGGCGCAGGTGCCCGCAGCTCTGCCCCCCATGCCGACGCCCCGCCCCTTCGACCGGGAGCGCCTGCTGCCGGAGAGCACCTCGGCGGAGCAGGCAGCCGCGGCCTTCCTCGGCGAGTTCGGCGCCACGATGGAGAAGGCCGTCGTCTACCGCGACGTCACCGGCGCCCGGATCACCGTCGGACACGACCTCTTCGTCACGGCTTCCGGCAAGATGAAGGCCGACAAGCGAGGCCGTGCGCCCTGGATGCGCCTGCTGGCCGACGCCGTTAGGGATCCGGACGAGGTATGGGTGGACTTCGAGCTGGGGCGGAAGAGCGGCGAGGTGATCCTGAAGCGCCGCTATCTCCGGCGCTTCGCGGGCGCGGACGGGGCCGAGGGCTTGGCCGTCTTCGAGTGGGGATGGTCCGGCTGGCGCGGCACCACGGCCTTCCCGCCGGACAAGGCCGCCTATCTGGAGGCGCTGCGCCGCGGAGCGCTGCTCTACCGGCGGAGGGAGGGATGATCGGGGGCGTCCAGCCCGCCCGCTCGATCGAGCCCCTGCAGCTCGGAGGTGGGCTGGCCACTAGCACGCCGGGGCAGGCCCATAATGGGCATCGGCCGGCCCTCCATCAAGGAGAACCGGCATGAGCGGGATGGTCGGCGTCCACATCGATATCCAGGGCGACAAGGAGGTGCTGAAGGTCCTGCAGCTCCTCATGGCCGCCGGCACCGACCCCGGGCCCTTCCTGCGCCCGCTCGGCACGCAGCTGCTCCGCACCACCCGGGAGCGCGCGGCGGATGAGGTGGATCCGGAGGGCAAAGCTTGGGAGCCGCTGAGCGAGGAGTACGCGAAGCGGAAGGTCCGGCCGACGATGCTGCGGGAGAAGGGCATCCTCCTCGGCGGTCTGACCCGCGAGGTGGAGGGCTTCGATCTGAGCTTGGGGACCAACGAGGTCTATGCAGCCATCCATCAGTTCGGGGGGGAGACGGGGCCCGCCGGCACGTCTAGCATCCCGGCGCGCGAGTACCTTGGCCTCTCGGCCGACGACATCCTCATGATCCAGGAGGAGTGGGAGGACTTCGCGACGCGTCGTGGTCTCGGCCGCTGAACGCTCTCCTGCACCGCTGAGCCTCGAAAGTTTCCTACGCCCACGCCTGTGGGCATGACCTCGCATGCCCGTGACGTAGCAACGTCTGGGGCATGCAGCGGCTCCACATCTTTCGCGCCGGACGCCACCAGCCCATGGCTGGCCCGGCCCTCGACTTCGCCGCCTCCCACCTGGAGGCGACGGCGCGCGCCTACGACCCGTCGAAGCACGAGGCGCCGATCGTCGTCGGCCACCCCGCCCTCAACGCCCCGGCCTACGGATGGGTGAGCGGCCTCGCCGCTGAGGCGGACGGGCTGCACGCGACGCCGAAGCAGGTGGACCCCGCCTTCGCCGCCCTGGTGGATGCCGGCCGGTTCAAGAAGATCAGCGCCTCCTTCTGGCGGCCGGACGCCCCGGACAATCCCACCCCCGGCGTCTATGCGCTGCGGCACGTCGGCTTTCTCGGCGCCGCGCCGCCGGCGGTGCTCGGCCTCAAGCCCGTGTCCTTCGCGGCCGAGGCCGAGGGTGTCGCCACGGTCGAGTTCAGCGCCGACGCCGGCGGCATCCGCTCCCTCGGCTGGATGCTGGGCGACATCGCCGGCCTCTTCCGCGGGCTGCGGGAGCGGATGATCGCCAAGGACGGCCAGGAGGAGGCAGACCGCGTCCTCCCGAACTACTCCATCCAGAGCGTGCTGGATGAGGCCAAGCGCATCCGCGACGCCGGCGACACGGCCGATGCCGCCCCGGCCTTCGCGGCCACCATCACCCCCCCGGCCGAAGAGGCCGCAGCTTCCCAGGAGAATGACGTGACGGAGCAGGAGCGGGCGGCCCGTGAGGCGGCCCTGAACGAGCGTGAGCAGGCGCTGGCGAGCCGCGAGACGGCCGTCGCCGACCGCGAGACGGCCTTCGCCGCCCAGGCGCAGCAGGTGCGCCTCGCCACGGCCACCGACTTCTGCGCCCGCCTGGTGCGCGAGGCGCGCCTGCCGCAGGGCCTGGCCCCGCGCGCGGCCGCGGTGTTGGCGAGCATGCCGGTGGAGGGCGCCGTGTCCTTCGCGGCCGCGGGCGGCCAGACGACCGAGGAGACGCCGGCAGCCGCGCTGCAGGCGCTGCTCGCCGCCCTGCCGCAGAGCGTGAGCTTCTCCGCCGTGAACGATCCCGAGCCCGCCGGCCACGGCGCGGCCGGCGTGGCCGAGTTCGGCGGTCAGCGCGTGGACAGCGACCGCATGGAGCTGCACCGCAAGGCGCTGGCCTACCAGGCCGCAAACCCCACCGCCGACTATCTCACGGCCGTCTCGGCCGTCGAGATGGCGGCCTGAGGGACCGAGGATGAGCGCGAGCATCACGACCTTCGCCCTCCCGCAGCGCTCTGCCGGCGCCATCGGCCGCGGGCGCGGCGTCACCTTCGGCGGGGCGCAGGTCTCCACGGCCGGCGCCAAGCCCAAGGGCATCGCGCACCACGCGGTGACCGGCGCCGGCCAGGACCTCACCCTCGACGTGTGCGGCACCACCCTGGTCGAGACGGGCGGGGCCTTCGCCGAGGGCGATTCCCTGGCCATGGACGCGCAGGGCCGCACCGTGGCCGCTGCCGCCCTGGCGGTTGCCTCCGGCGCGACGGCGGTCACCTCCGCCTCGGCCAACGGCGTCGCGGCGCTCGTGGGCGGCGATCCGCCGACCTTCGTCTACGCCGACGCGCTCGTGGGCTCCACGGGCGCCGGTCTCTTCGTCGAAGTCCTGCTGCGCCGCTGAAGGAGCGCTCCTAGATGTCCATGTCCATGCAGCAGGTCCGGATCATCGATCCGGTCCTCTCCACCGTCTCGCGCGGCTATCGCCGGGCCGACCTCGTCGGCGAGGCGCTCTTCCCGCGCGTCGACGTGCCGATCTCGGGTGGCCAGATCATCGAGTTCGGCAAGGAGGCGTTCCGCCTCTACAACGCCCGCCGCACGCCGGGCGCGACCACCCGGCGCATCGAGACCGGCTACCTCGGCAAGCCGTTCGCGCTCCTCCAGGACAGCCTGGAGGGCAAGGTGCCGCGGGAGTGGATGCGCGACGCCACCCGCGCACCGGGGGTGAACCTTGGCACGCGTGCGACCAACGTGGTGATGGGGTCGCTGCTGCTGGCGCTGGAGTACGAGCAGGCCCAGCTGGCCCGCACGCCCGGGAACTACCCGGCCAGTAACCGGATCGCCCTCGCCGGCGGCTCCCGCTGGACCGATGCCAGCGTGAACCCGACGAAGCACATCGACGACGGCCGCGAGGCGATCCGCGCGTCGGTCGGGATGTACCCGAACACGGCGGTGCTGAGCGCCAAGGCCTTCGCCGCCGCCCGGTCGAACCCCAATATCCTCGATCGGTTCAAGTACACGTCCAGCCAGAGCGTCACCAAGGAGATGCTCGCCGCGCTGTGGAACGTCGACCGGATCGAGGTCGGCCAGGCCGTCTTCGCCTCCGGCCCGAACGACGACTTTGGCGACGTCTGGGGCAGCGACGTGGTGCTCGCTTACACGGCGATCGCCTCTGTCGGCGCCGAGGTGCCGAGCTTCGCCTACACCTACCAGATGGAGGGCCACCCCTCCGTCGAGCAGGCCTACTGGGAGAACGCCTCGAAGAGCTGGATCTACCCGGTGACCTTCGAGCGCGCGCCGGTCATCGCCGGCGCGGGGGCGGGCTACCTCATCCAGACGGCCGCCTGATCCATGCGCCTCAGCCGTGCCCTGACGCCGATCGAGGTCGACCGGGAGCTGTTCCCGGTCGGGGCGACCCTGCCGCCGATGGAGGATGACGAGGTCGAGCTGCTCGACCGCCTCCAGGCCGTGGAGGACCTGGGCCCGGTGGTCGACGGGCACGAGCTGCAGCGCTGGCACGACGACGGCGGCGCGGGCCCGGAGGGGGCGCAGGTCAATATGCAGGGGCAGTCCGGGGGCAGTGCCTCCGGCGAAGGGTCGGACCCGGCGCCCAATGGCGAGGCAGCGGCAGGACAGGGCCCTGGTGGTGCCCCGTCCTCCTCCGCCCCGGGGACCGGCGCGTCCGCGCCGGGCGGCTCCGGTGAACAGCCGGCGGCAGGGGCGTCCGACGCCCCCGCCGCTCCTCCCACGTCGCCCGCCAAGGGCAAGAAGCGCGCGGCCCTGCCGCCCCAGGGCTGAGCCATGCCCTATGTCGATCAGGCCGCGCTGGAGGACCGCTTCGGCGCCGATGAGCTGCGGCAGCTGGCACCGGACGGCCTGGACGGCGTGGATCCCGGACGGGTCGCACGGGCGTGCCAGGACGCCTCCAACACCGCCGATGCCTATCTGGCCGGCCGCTACGCCCTGCCGCTCGCGGTCGTCCCCGAGCTGCTCGTGCGCCTGACGGCGGCGATCGCGCGCTACGACCTGCACCTCGGGCCGGGTCGCGTCGTGACGGACCAGGTCAAGGACGAGAAGGTCGCAGCGATCTCGATGCTGAAGGACATCCAGGCCCGCCGCGCGGACCTCGACCTGCCCTCCGGCGAGGCGCCTGCGCCCGAGGCGGAGGGGCCGGAGGTGCTCCGCACGCCCTCCCGTTCCCGTACCCCCGACAGCTGGCTCGACAGCTACCGCTTCGGGGACTTCTGCTGACCATGATTGCTGAGCTGGAAGACGCGATCATCGACCGCCTGAAGGCCCGCTTTCGCGGCACCCTGCAGGCCATCGAGCACCGCCCAGCGAAGATGACGGCGGAAGAGCTGGCCCGCGTGCTGACCACCGCGCCGGGTGCCTTCGTGTCCTTCCTCGGCTGGCGCCGCCGGGAGCGCCCGGAGGGCACCGCGACGCTGACCTTCGGCGTCTACCTGGTCGCGTCCAACCCGGCCAGCGAAGTCGCCCGCCGACGCGGCGACGCACGGACCATCGGCGCCTACTCCATGATCGACGTCGCGACCCGGGCGCTGGAGGGCTTCGCGCCCGACGCGGCGGCCGGCGCGGCCGAGGTCACCCGGTGCGAGAACCTCGGCGGCAAGGCGATCGATAGCGCCGGCTTCAGCGTCTACGGCCTGGCCGTCGAGATCCCCGGCGAACTGCCCACCTCCGACCTCCCCGAGGACAACGAGGAGGCGCAGGTCGGGGAGTTCCGCGTCTTCCGCACCGACTGGGACGTGCCACCCCACGGCGACGTCGGCCCTGACCTGCCCGCCGAGCGCGCGGACGCCGCCGACCACATCACCGTCCGCCCGAGCGAGGAACCATGAACGACCAGCTGCGCCTCATCCCCACGGGGAAGGAGGCGATCACCGGCCCCGGCGGGGTCGTGCTGTCGCCCGATGGCGGCCGTGTCCCCAACACCGAGTTCTGGCGCCGGCGGCGCCTCGACCAGGAGGCCCGCGACATGACGTCGGCGGAGATCGAGGCGGCCGACAAGGCCGAGAAGGCGGCCGAGGACGCGGCCATCGCGGCTGCGAAGAAGGCGGCGCAGGAGGCCAAGAAGCCTGGCGGTAACGGGGAGAGCGCGGCGTGAGCGGGTCCATCAGCTTCGACGGGATCCCCGTCGCCATCCGCCTCCCCGGCACCTATGTCGAGATCTCCAACCGCCGGGCGCAGCAGGGCCTGCTAGCTTGGCCGGCGCGGGTGCTGCTCGTCGGCCAGAAGGTCGCGGGCGGGACGGCGCCGATCGGCGTGCCCTTCCCGATCGCGGCCGGCTACGCCGATGCGCGCCTTGCCGGCGGCCGCGGAAGCCTGCTGGAGCAGATCGCCAAGCCCTACTTCGCCAACGCGGGCTATACCGAGACCTGGGGGCTCGTGCTGGATGAGCCCAGCGGTGGTGCCCCCGCGACGGCGACGATCGCCGTCACCGGCACGGCTACCGCCAGCGGCACCATCGCCCTGCTGATCAACCAGCTGCGGGTGCCGGTGGGCGTGACGGTGGGCCAGACGGCGGGTCAGGTAGCCTCGGCCATCCAGGCGGCCCTCGCGGCCGCCGGCGACCTGCCAGTCACCGCAGCGGTCACGACCTCCACCGTCACCTGCACCGCCCGGAACAAGGGCGAGCACGGCAACGGCATCGACATGCGGCACAGCTTCTACCGCGGCGAGAGCCTGCCGGCCGGCATCAGCCTGGCGATCAGCGCCTTCACCGGCGGCACCGGCAACCCCTCCATCCAGACGGCCCTGGACGCGATGGGCGACGCCTGGTTCACGGACTACGTCCTGCCCTACACGGACGGCAGCAACGTCGCCGCGCTGGAGGCGAAGCTGCTGGGCGACTTCGGGCCCCTGGTGATGCGGGACAGCACGTACTGGACCGCGATCGCGGGCACCTACTCCAGCTGCTACAGCTACCTTTCCAGCCGCAACGGCCAGGTGGGCGTCACCTTCCCGCTGCGCGGCGCCCCCTTCGCGCCCTACCAGTTCGCCGCGGCCGCGGCGGGCTTCAGCGTGCCGCTGCTGGCGGCCGATCCCGCGCGGCCGATCCAGAACGTGGCGATGGCCGGCATCCTGGCCACGCCCCCGAACGTCCACTGGACGCGAACCGAACGGGAGCTGTTCCTCAACAACGGGGGCAGCACCTTCCGGGTGGGCAACGGGGGCGAGGTCATCATCGAGCGCGCGGTGACGAACTACCGGCTGGCCGCCGCCGGCGTGCCCGACACCTCCTACCTCAACCTGGAGACGCTGAAGACCGTCGCCTTCCTGCGCTACGACCTTCGCACCTTCATCCCGCGCACCTACCCGCGCCACAAGCTGGCCAACGACGGAACGCAGTTCGCCCAGGGTCAGGCGGTGGTGACCCCCGGGCTGGCGCGCGCGGAGATCATCGCCCGGGCCCGCCAGTGGGAAACTGCCGGGCTGGTCGAGAACCTCGACCAGTTCAAGGAGGACATCATCGTCAAGCGGAACCCGGACGATCCGGACCGGCTCGACGCGATGCTTCCGCCCGACCTCGTCAACCAGCTCCGCGTCTTCGCGGCGCAGATCCAGTTCCTGAACTAGGAGGCGCGGACCCATGCCCAAGTTCCTCGGCCGCGCGACGATCCGCGCGGCCGGCACCGTCATCAAGAGCGCCAAGGGTGCCTCGCTCGACATCGGGGGCACGAAGCGCACCCCCGTCGTCGTGGGCGGCGTCGTCGGCTGGTCGGAGGAGACGGTGCCGTCGATGCTGGAGTGCGAGACGGCCCTGGAGGCCGGCATGTCGCTCCGCGCCATCTCCAACCTCGCCGGCGTCACCGTCACTTTCGAGGCCGACACCGGCCAGCGCTACGTGATCAGCGACGCCTTCCACACCGACACGCCCACGATGAAGGACGGCGAGGGCGGGAACGTCGCCATCAAGATGGCCGGCCCGCCGGCGGAGGAGGTGCTGTGACGCCTCTCAAGCTGAAGCACCCGATCGAGCGCCGCTCCACCGCGACGGGTGAGGTCGTGGACCGGGTCACCGAGCTGACCTTCGTGAAGCCCAATCTCGGGGCGATGATGGATGCCTTCGGGTCGGCCACCGGCGCCGACGGCCAGGCGGATGTCGGTGTGCTGCTGACGGTGCTGGCCGCCAACGCGGCCGGCATCTCCGTTTCCGAATGCCGCAGCCTCGACCTGGAGGACGGCATGAAGGTGCTGACGGCGGTGCAGGGTTTTTTGCCGAGTGGCCTCGTGGCTGGCCTGAGTGGCTCGACCTCATCTTTGGGCATTTCGGCATCGCCGCAGACTGGCGAAGCTGGGGCGCCACCGAACTCCGGTTCCTCGGCGCCCGCGCCAGCGCCTGGGACCGGCGGGTGAACGGAAGCCACTAGCCGGTGCGCCTCGCCCTCATCCTCACCGCGGTGAACCAGCTGACGCGCCCGCTCGCGCAGGCGCACGCGCAGGTTCAGGCCTTCACGCGCCCGATCGCGGCAGTGAACGGCATGACGCGCCAGCTGGGCAGCGTGGCGGGGGTGGGCCGGCTAAGCGACGCCCTGCAGGGCGTCGGTCACCAGGCGCGGTACGCCATGGGGATGGTCGGTGGCTTGGCGAACCGGATGACAGGCCTCGGTGCCATTGCCGGCACCGCCCTCGGCTTTGCGTCGCTGGCCGGGTTCAACGCCGGCTTCGTGCGGCCGGCTGCCGAGATGGAGCGGATCCGGATCACGCTGGAGCGGGTCGAGGGCAGCTCCGCCGGTGCCCAGCGCGCCCTCGACTGGGTGAGCGACTTCGCCCGCCGGACCCCCTACGAGCTGGGGGAGGTAACGCGGGCCTTCCTCGACATCCGGAACCTCGGCCTCGATCCCACGAAGGGGGCGCTGGAGCGCGCAGGCGACGCGGCCGCCATCATGGGCACCCGCTACTCCGAGGCCGTCACGGCCCTGGCGGCCGCGCTGCGCGGGGAGTTCGACCCGCTGGAGCGCTTCGGCGTCTTCGCCAAGGTCGAGGGCGAGCGCGCGGTCATCGAGTGGGAGAACAACGGGCGCCGCATGCGCTCGGTGGTGGCCAAGACGAACCGCGCCCTCATCGCTGAGGCCATCACCCGCGCCTGGACCCAGAAGTTCGGCGGGGGGATGGAGGCCCTGGCCCAGAGCTGGGACGGCATGATGTCGAACCTGTCGGACACCTGGGGGCGCTTCCGTCTCCTCGTCATGCAGGGCGGCGTGTTCGACTTCCTGAAGACGCAGCTCGGTGAGCTGCTCTCCTGGACCGAGCGGCTCTCCGCCGACGGCACCTTGCAGCGATGGTCCTCCACGCTGGGAGGGCAGCTGCTCGCCCTCGGCCGTGGCGTGCGCGAGCTGGTGGTTGGCACGGCCGAGGTGCCGCCGCTGATGCAGAGGCTCAGCGCGGTGTTCGAGGTGGTCAACGGCATCGTCGGCCCGCTGGTGGAGCGATACGGCGGGCTGGAGCTGGCACTGGGCGCGATCGCTGCCATCGTCGCCGGTCCTGTAATCTCTGCCCTCGCCTCCATGGCAGTCGCCGTCATCACCCTCGGCGTCGCGCTGCTGACCACGCCGGTAGGCTGGGTCATCGCCGGCCTGGCCGCGATCGCCGGCGCCGTGACGCTGATCTACCGGAACTGGGGGCCGATCAGCACCTGGTTCTCCAACCTCTTCCGGCGCATCGCACGGGATCCGCAGGTGCAGTGGCTCCGATCGGTGCTGGGTCCGCTCTTCGCCGGGGTCGCCGCCTTCATCCAGCGCGCCTGGTCCGCCATGCCGGGGTTCTTCCGGAACCTCTGGACCTTCATCACCTCCCCGTTCACCGCGGCCGCCGCCCTGATCCAGCGTGCCTGGTCCGTCATGCCGGGGTTCTTCCGGAACCTCTGGACCTTCATCACCTCGCCCTTCACCGCGGCCTGGGGTGTCATCAAGCCCGTTCTGGACGCGCTGGGCGTGACCGACGCGCTGCAGGCCGCATGGGAGCCCCTGGCCTCTTTCTTCGAGGGTCTGTGGGAGCGGATTGAGGCCGCCTTCCGGGCCGCTTGGGACACGGTAAAGCCCATCATGGACAAGGTCGTAGAGGCCGTGCGCTTCCTCGACCGGGATGCGAATGTCGGCCAGCCCGGGCCGGCGCAGGGCCAGGTCAACCGCCGCATGGCCGGGCGGGCGCAGCGGATAGACGGCTACGACGACGAGGACATGCCGGATGTGCCGGCCCTGCCGCCGCGCGGCCTCTTCCTTGGCGATGTGATGCCGGATCCGCAGGCCTCACCGCGTGACGGCGTGCGTCTCCTTCCGCCTGGCGGAGCCCGCAACCCTCTCCTCCTGCCCCCTTCGGCCCCGCCGCCGGCGGCGCGACAGCGCGAGGAGGTCCGCGTCAACGCCGGCGGCAAGCTCCAGATCGAGATCCAGGACAACCGCACGAACGTGACCGGCCGCATGGATGACCCGCGGATCGGCCTCGACGTGCGGCGCGGCCTGAGCATGGCCGACTGATGAGCGTCACCCTCAGCACCCTCCTCGGCACGGGTAGCGTCAGCGGACCGCTGGACCGCATCTTCCGGAATGCCGCGCTCGGCGGACAGTCCTTCTGGGCCGCGGTGGCCGAGGACGGCCTGATCCGCCGGTGGGTTGCCCACGCCTTCCCGGGCCGTGACGAGCCCTGGCACGAGGATTTGGGGCTCGGTCCCGAGGACTTCGCCGTCGAGGGCATCCTCATCGGGGATGACGTGCTCGAACAGGCAGAGGCGATGCGGGAGATGTTCCGCAAGCCCGGCCCGAAGCAGCTGGAGCACCACCTTTACGGCGAGCTGCAGGTCGCGGTTTTGGACCTGCGGATCCGCCAGAGCCAGGACAAGCGCCGGGTCGCCTTCCTGAACTTCACCTGCCAGCGCTACGGCACGAAGCCAGCGCCTGAGGTGGCGGAGGACTTTCTCGGGCGGCTGAACCGCGAAATTGACGAGCTGATGGATGAGGCGCGGACGGAGGTCGGCCGCATTCAGCGCACCATCGCCCGCTACGACCGCGCCATTGGCCGGGTGCTCGGCGTCGTCCAGGGCGTGGCGAGTTCGGTCCTCGGCCTCTTCAACGGGTCCGGCCTCGCCGCCGCGCTGTCCAGCACGGTGACAGGGCGCGCGATCGCGGGGCTTGTGGGCCTGGCAGGCGGCTCCGGCGCGACCTTCATGTCGGACGTCGCCTCTGCCCTCACTGCCCTCCCGCGTGCCCTCTCGCATCAGGCCGGCGGCGCGGCCGTGCTGAGCCCGGCCGCCTTCGCGACGGCCACCTCCAGTCCTCCCGCGGTGCTGGAGACCTTGGCCCAGCCACGCGCCGCTTTCGTGGCCCTGACCCGCCTGGCAGAGGCCCCACCGATCACGGTGCCGGCGCCGGTGCTCGTGCCAGGGGTGGGCCCGGTGCCAGGGCCAGGACCGGGCGCGACCTCCAGCCAGGTACAGACCTTCGAGGCTGTCCGCGCCCTGCGGGTACTACTGCAGGTGTCCGCGGGCTGCGAGGCGGCGCGCGCAGCGGCGGAGATCCCCTTCGTCTCTCGCGAGGAGGCGATCGCCGCGCGGGACCAGGTGGCTGCGGTGCTGGACCAAGCGGCAGACGAGGCCACGTCCGCAGGGCTGGTGGCCTGCTGGCGGGCGGCCACCACCATCCGCGCTCAGTCCATCCGGGAGATCGGCGTGCGCGCTGCGCGCCTGCCGGTGCTTCAGCGCCTCACCCTGCCGGCCACCATGTCCGCCACCCTCCTGGCCTATCGGCTGGACGGCGACGACCTGGACGGCCTCCTGGACCGCGCCGCCGCCCTCGCCGCGCGCACCGGCGCCCGTCACCCGAGCTTCGTGCCGGGCGGTGTCGAGCTGGAGGTCGAGCGGTGAGCGAGACCACCCGGAGGGGCTTCACCAGTGCGGCCGGGCTGGAGGTGGTGATCGCCGACCGGATCCACCGCGGCTGGCGTGAGGCCTCGATCGAGGTCGGGATCGAAGCCGTCGCCGGGAAGATGGAACTGAAGCTTGCAGAGCGCTGGGCTGGCGAGGACAAGCCGCGTCTCATCCTGCCCGGGCAGGCCTTCAAGGCGACGCTGGACGGGGAGATCGTCATCGAGGGCTTCATCGAGGCCGTCGACCCCGAGTACGACGAGACCGATCACGTCCTGACCATCACCGGCCGCGAGCGCACGCAGGACCTCGTCGACTGCGCGGCCGTGCTCGACGGCCCGCACGAGTGGAAGAACATCAAGCTCGACGAGGCATGCCGGCGCATCTGTGCCCCCTACGGCATCCTGGTCGAAGCGCAGTGCGACGTCGGCGCGGTGTTCCCGCGCTTCTCGATCGAGCCCGGCGAGGCGGCCTGGGACACGATCGAGCGGCACTGCCGGCAAAGGGCGGTGCTGGCCACGGGCAACGGTCGCGGCACGCTGCTGATCACCCGCTCGGGCCTCGGCGGCACCGGCGCCGGGCCGATCCAGCTCGGCGGCCCGGAGGGCAACATCCGGAAGGCCAAGGGCGTCTTCGACTGGAGCCAGCGCCACCACCTGGTTGTCGTGCGCGGCCAGGCGCAGGGCGGGAAGGTCGACGGCGAGGGCCTCTATGACGTCACGAACGAGCGCAAGCCGGTCCTGGTGGAGCGCCACGGCACCGGGCCGAAGGCCGCGCAGGGCACTCTCCGCGGCCAGGGACGGGCACGGGACGCCGAGATCGGGCGCTACCGACCGAAGGTCATCATCGCCGAAACGCAGGGGGGTGGCGCCAGCTTCCAGGAGCGGGCCGAGTGGGACGTGCGCGTCGCCGCCGGTCGCTCGCGGCGGCCGACCTACACCGTCCCGGGCTGGCGAGGCTCCACCGGCGCGCTCTGGCGCCCCAACACCATGGTGCCCGTGGCAGACGCCTACCTTGACGTCCGCGAGGAGCTGCTCGTCGCCGGGGTGAAGTGGGCCGTCACGCAAGACGGCTCGCTGACCGAGCTGCAGGTCACGCGCAAGGACGCCTTCGCGCGCATCGCCGAGCCCGCCAGCAACCAGGGGCAGGGCAAGAAGAAGGGCGGCGGCCTGATGGGTGGCGAGGGCGACTTCTACGAGGACGACCGGGGCCGCTTCGTGCGGCTGAAGCCCGGTGAGCAGCCCCCGCCGGGCCGGAGCAAGCCGTGACCCCGGGGCAGTTCCAGCGCCTGATCGCGCCCTTGCGCCGCCGCGTCATGCTCGCCGTCGGCCGGGCGGTGCTGCACGCGGCCACCGATGGGCAAGGCCTGCAGAAGCTGCAGGTGACCATGCTCGCCGACGAGACCCGGGAGGACGTGGACCATGTCCAGACCTACGGGCTGGCCACCGCGCCGCTTGCCGGCGCCCACGTGGTTGTCGTGTGCGTCGGCGGCAGCCGGGACCATCCCGTCGCCGTCGCCGTCGAGGATCCCCGCTTCCGGCCGGGCGGCCTCGGGGCGGGCGAGGTGTGCTTGTACAGCTACCAGGACGCGGGCGGCGCCGGGCACCGCGTGATCCTGACGGGCGAGCGGAAGATCCGGGCTGAAGGCCTGGAAATCGAGCTGAAAGGGGAGACGAAGGTCCGGGTCGATAGCCCGCTGCTGGAGTGCACGGGCGAGATCCGGGACCGCTGTGAATCCGGCGGCGTCACCATGGCGGACATGCGCCAATCCTACGACGAGCACGGCCACCCGGACGCCGCCGCGCCGCCATCCCCGCTGATGCAGGGGGGCGCATGATCGGCCTCCTTTGGGACAACGGGGTCGGCGAGGCCGTGCTGGCGCGGTCCTCGTCCGGCGCCCTGGCGCACGATGACGGCCTCGGCACCGCGGTGCTCCTGTCGCTCTTCATCGACCGGCGGGCCGAGCCGGGCGCCCGCCTCCCCGACGAGCGGGCGTTCGTTGCCTTCGGAGGGCGGCCGGATCGCCGAGGATCGCCGCTCGACGTGCTGGCCCCAGATGACCGCTGGGGCTCCCACCTCTGGCTTCTCGATCGCGAGAGCACCACCACGGCCGTGCTGCGGCAGGCCGAACGCTACGCCCGCGCCGCCCTGCAGTGGATGATCGAGGACGGCCTGATCACCGCGCTCCAGGTTGCCGCCTCCTATGGACGGGAAGCCTGGATGGACCTGCAGATCGACGCGGCCCTGCCGGATGGCAGCGTCTTCAGTCTCACGGTGCCTGTCTGATGCCCTTCGTCCGCTCCACCCCGGCCGAGATGCGCGCCCGCCTCCGTGCGGAGGTCGAGAGCGTCCTATCCGGCTCCGACGCTCGCTTGCGCCGCTCGATCGAGGAGATCCTTGTCCGGGTCACCGCGCTCGGAGCCGAGGAACACCACCAGCACTTGGACTGGAACGCCAAGCAGCTGCTGCCCGACACGGCGGAGGACGAGGTACTGGCGCGTCATGCCTCGATCTGGGGCGTGGCCCGCCTGGCCCGGACCTTCGCCCATGGCGACACCTGCACCGTTTCGGGCGCCACGCAGGGCGCCATCATCCCGGCCGGCGCGGAACTCCGCCGTGGCGACGACGTGCGGTTCGTCACTGACGTCGACGCGACCGTCGGGGCCGGCGGCGGTGCCACGCTCGCAGTGACGGCCTTGGTGGCGGGCTCGGCGGCCAACACCGAGGTCGGCACCACCTTGGATTTCGTCAGCCCCATCCCCGGCGTTGTCGGCGCGGTCACCGTCGCCGGCGATGGCATCAGGGGCGGCGAGGAGGAGGAGAGCGACGACCGCCTGTTGAGCCGCCTCCTGGATCGCATCCAGGATCCACCGGCCGGCGGCAAGGCGAGCGACTACAAGCGCTGGGCGCGCCAGATCGCCGGCGTCGGGGAGGTCTTTGTCTATCCCGGGCAGTACGGCCGCGGCACCGTCGCAGTGCTCTTTCTCACCGAGGAGGGCGGGATCCCGCCTGCGCCGCTGGTCGTGGACGTGGCCGCAACCATTGAGGCAGAGCGGCCTGTGACCGCGGCCGTGACGGTTCTGCCGCCGGCCGCATTCCCGATCGCTTACACGGTGAAGCTGGATCCCGACACGTCGGCCGCGCGCGCGGCCGCGGAGGCCGCGATGGTCGAGTTCCACGCGGCCGAAGTCGCGCCCGGAGAAGTGCTGCACCTCTCGCGGCTGTCCGCCGCCATCTCGGCCGCGGACGGAGAGAACTGGCATCGCATCATCTCCCCGGTGGCCGACCCGGTCCCGGGTTGGGGGCAGCTCCCCACCTACGTCCCGGGTTCGGTGACCTGGGCATGAGCCACACCCGAGAGGACCACCACGCTCAGCTCCAGGGCCTCCTCCCCCCCGGCCGAGCCATGGCGAGCGGCGAGATCGGTGCCCTCCTCGCGCCGTTCGCCAGCGAGCTAGCCTGGACCGGCGAGCGCGCGGCCGCGCTGCTGGAAGAACTGGACCCGCGCACGGCGACGGAGATGCTTCCGGATTTTGAGCGGGTGCTCGGTCCGGATCCCTGCGGCCGCGATGGGCTCGGCCTCGACATGGAGGGGCGGCGCGCGATCGCGCATCAGCGCTGGACCACGCGCGGCGGCGCCAGCATCGCCTTCTTCGTCGACCTGGCCGCCAAGCTGGGGGTGGCCATCACGATCGAGGAGAGCGAGCCCACTGTCTGCGGCGAAGCTGAGTGCGGGGACGAGCTGACCCCCGAGGACGAGATCTTCGTCTGGACCGTCCACCTGCCCCTGGAGCGCGAGATCGAGGCGGAGTGCGGCGTGACGGAGTGCGGCGACTTCCTCGGGGAGTTCGCGCCCAACCTCGTCGAATGCGTGATCCGGGACCTCGCCCCCGCCCACACCACCGTCGTCTTCTCCTACGAGGCCACCTGATGGATCGCACGACCGCCTGGAACAACGTCGACATCGGCGCTGGCCGCCGCGGCTACCGCGACAAGAACAAGTCGGCCGGCATCGGCGGAACCGGCTTGGCGGCCGCTGATAGGAACGCCATCCAGGAGGAATTGCTGGCCATCATTGAGGCGGCAGGCCTGGTGCCGAGCGCCGGCAATTGGGCTCAGGTGCTGCAGGCCATCCGGGTGCTCCGGGGCGGCAAGGCGGAGTTCATCACCACCTCCCAGGCCTGGGTCGTCCCGCCCGGCGTCACGCGCGTGCGCTTTCGCATGTGGGCGGGCGGCGGCGGCGGCGGCGGGTCGGCGAACCCTAACTCCGCGGCAGCCGGCGGCGGCGCGGGTGCCTATGTCGAGGGCTACCTCGTCGTTACCCCCGGGCAGATCCTGAACCTGACCGTGGGGGCAGGCGGCATCGGCGGTGTGGCGGGCATCGCGGGCGGAACCGGCGGGGCGGGCGGCTCCACCATCATCCTGAACTACGCAAGTTGCGGGGGTGGCGGCGGCGGGACGGGTGCCAACGGCATCATCTCCTCCCCTGGTGGTGCGGCGGGCACCCCCGGCATCACCGCCGGAGTGAACGCCAAGGGCTTCACCGGCCTGGGCGGCGGCACAGGGTTCGTGACCGGCGACAACGGGCGAACAGGCGGCGGTGGTGGGCCGGCATTCTCGTCCGCCGCTCCGGGCAGCGCGGCGAGCGACGCGACGACCCCGCAGATCGGCGGCACGGCGTCGCTCCCCGGCGCCGGCGCCGCGGGCGGCGTTGCCGGCGGGAACGGCGGCAAGGGCGCCGACGGCCTGATCATCCTGGAGTACTGAGCATGGCCACCTACGCCCAGACCGCGACGCGGGCGGTCGATCTCACCCAGCCCGACGGCGCGACGCGCAGCTTCCAACAGGGCGAGGTTGTGAACCTGATCCTCTGGGATGGCACCGCCGAGATCTCCGTGGACGAGGGGACGGAGCTGCGCCCGGTGCCGGATGGCTGGGGCGTGGTGGACGGGCAGGTCGTCGACCTCTCCACCTTTCCGGTGCCGCCCCCGCCACCTGCCCCGCCCGAGCCAACGAAGGCCGAGCTGCTGGCGCAGGCGGAGGCCCTCCTGGCACGCATCAACGCGATGCCGTCCTAGCCATGGCAGTTCCAGCCCCCGTCCGGCTCCGGATCAGGCAGGACCCGCTCGGGGTCACCTCAGGTACGCCCGTGGCCGGCCAGGCCGTCCGGATCCGCATCGACGCCAGCGACGAGGCGGGGAAGCCGCTCGACGTCGACGGCCTGGTGCTGGTGGTGCTCCGGCCGGGGGCGAAGCGCGCCGTCCGCTACCAGGCCGTGCGGCTCGCCTTGGGCGCCTACTACGTGGACCTGCCGCTCGACGCCGGCGGGAACTGGCGCTTCCTGGCGCGCTGCCGAACCCCGCGCGATGCCCGGGCGGAGCTGACCCTGAAGGTCGCGGGCAGCACCGTCCTGCCGACATCGCCCCCGCCGGACGTGCTCCTCACCGAAGACGACGAGATCCTGACCTTCGAGGACGGTGCGCCCTGGGATGCCCGGCGCGTGAAGGGGCTGCCTCCGGCGACCGGTATTGCTGGCCGCGTCATGCACGTGGTCGGGCCGGGGGGAGATGAGCACCTCCCGCTGGAGGATCTCGTCGGCGCGGCGGGTGAGAGCGTCTACTACCCCGAGGCCCAGCCCGACCTGAAGACGCCCATGATCGAGAAGCTCCGGCAATTTCCGGACATGGAGCGCGACTTCAAAGCGCGGATGGACGGGGCCAGCGACGACACGGCCCCCCTGGTGGACGCGGTGCGCTCGGGGAAGCGTGTGCTCTTCCCGCCCGAGTACCGCCCGCTAGTCACCTATGACGAGGCGAAGACCAACGGCCCCTGCCGGCTAGAGGGCAACGGGCGCCTCTCGCCGATCATCCAGCGGACGTACTGCATGCGCGTGGTCCGCGTGATGGACGACGACTGCTACCTCTCCGGCCTGCGCTTCATCCAGCCCCACCCGATGGTGAAGCCGACCAGCGCGGCGAAGCCCAATGGGTACTGGCCCTATGGCGGCTCGGCGGCCGAGGGCCTCAACGACAGCATGGGCCAGATCGCGGCGCTGCACATCACGGGCAATCGCTTCACCGGGCGGGATCTAGGCTTCACGAACTTCCCGGTCTCGATCCGCCTTCGACCGGTCGACACCGCCAATCATCAGAACGTCGGCGCTGACATGCGCGGCATTTTCACGCGCAACACGGACTTCGGGATCCTGTTCACCAGCATCGCGGACTTCCACCTCGAGCTGAAGTACGAGAACATCACGGGCACGGACATCATCCCAGGCACTGGCCTGAGTTTCCGGCCTCCCCATCCCGTCTACGGCACAAACCCAGGCAGCCTGGCCGAGAGCCCCGAGGATGACCTGGAGGATACCCCCACGCAGCGCCTCAACGAGGGGGGCTACCTCTTCGTGGAGGGCAACGGGAGCCGGTTCAGCGATGTGGTCAAGATCCGTGGGGCCAGGGGGATCGAGATCCACATCCTGACCCGCTCGCAGGAGACTGCGGCGCACATATCCTACTCGCAGGGCGTCAATATCGCGTCGCTGACCGCAGACGACATGGCCCCGGCGCCCATCTGGGACATCGCGAACCGGCGCTGGGTTGAGGACCCGAACCCCGTGACCGGCGCGGGTTACGGGGTCTCTTTCGCCTACGCGACGGACTGCATCGTGAACAACCCGCTGATCATAGGCCGCTCGGGCTTCGACGCCTGGGGCGGCATGCGCGCCTACTATAACTCCGAGCGTTGCGTGATGATCGGCGGTCGCATCGTCCGCAACAGCACGGCCGACCTGAAGAGCCCCTTCGCCCGCTTTGAGCGGGGCTCCAGGAGCTGCGGCATGCGGGGCACTCACCTCGTGGACCGCGGGGCGGGCGACTACTACGCCATCATGGACACCGGCGGGGACGGCACGGTGATCGATCGCGTCACCATTGATCGCGAGAACAAGGCGGCCACCAGGGGCATCTACATCGGCTCCCTCACCAAGAACTTCAGCATGATTGCCCCTGACGGCTTGTTCCCGGGCGAGGGGGTGGCAGCAGTCGAGGACTACGGCACGGCCACCGCCATCAAGAAGCCGATCTACCTCACCCACCTGCAGCTCCCCGCGCCTGCGAGAGTGCCAGGGCACTCGGCGGTCCTGAAGGCGGGCACCGACGGGCGGACGGACGAGCAGATCTACAGCACCGGGACGGCCTGGCTCTACCGGGACAAGGCGCCGGTGCAGGTCCTCTCCATCGCCGCACAGCCCGCGAGCACGGTGGCTGGCGCCGAGCTGACCATGCGGGTGCAGGCCCAGAACCTGGCGGCCGTTCGGTTCACGGTGCTGGACAGCTCGGGCGCGACGGTCGGTTCCCCCGTGGTCGTCAAGCCCATGGCCGGCGCGGCCCTCTTCTCGGGCGTCGCTCCGGGGGTCGGCACGGGCTACGCCATCCGGGCCGAGGATCCGGCAGGGGGTGTGGCAGCGGTCACCAGTGGCGCCTTCTCGGTCACGGCACCGGCGGCCTGGTCGTTCGCCCCGCTCGACCTCGGGGCGCAGTACGTCGCCGCCGCCACCCTCAACAACCCGGCCTGCTTCCTGCCAGACGGTGCCGGCGGGGCGCTTGAGGTCCGCGACCTCTACGATCCGACCAAGCGCCTCGTCGCCGCCAACGTCGCCATTCCGCCTGCTCCGGCATCCCCGCAGCTGATCACCACGGCCGGGATCACCGGTGACAAGCGGGCCCTGGTCTTCAGCGGCTCGCAGTACATGCGGACGGAGGGGAACTGGCCGGCCCTGGCCCAGGCCTTCAACGGAGACCTCTCCGCCTCGTCCTGGGTGGTCTGGGTCGCGGGCCGGTTCGCCTCGCTAAGCGGCAGGTCCATGCTGGGCGCCTGGGTGCTGGCCGCGGTCTCAACACCGACGCGCACCGAGCTTCGCAGTCAGGGGACGGCTGGGCTCGGGAAGCAGCTGCTGGTCCGGTCGCCCAACGGGAACACACAATCCGATATCGCGGCGGGCAACCCCGACACAGCCCCATTCGTGGCGTGCTTCGCCAAGCAGGGGGGAACCATCCACGGTTGGATCAACGGCTTCGACCCCGTGCCCCACGTCACGCGGGCGGTGACCGGCGGCGGCGTGCTCACCGCGACCGACTTCCTTCTGGGGGCGACCGTGTCGGGCGGAGCGTACACGCCATCGGCCTTCGGCGAGTTCACCGCCTTCATGGTCGCCAACGGCACCTTCCCGCTGGTCTTGGACGGCAGGCTCCACAACGGGATGAGGTGGGCCGGCGACGAGATCGGGCGCGTGGTGCCTTGATCCGAGCCCAAAGCCCCCGGTCCCACAGGAGAATGCTGTGAACACTTTCCAGGAAATCACCTTTCCCATCCCGGCCGGCCAGTCTGTCAGCGAGGCAGCGCGCCTGGGCGGGGGCGCCATCCTGGGGTTGGTCCTGCCGTCCGATTGGGAGGGCGGTGCCGTGGTCGCGGTCCAGGGGGCGCTCGCCGAGGCGCCGGCGGCCGGGGACTGGTTCGACGTGGCCGACGGCTCCGGCGTGACCGCCACGCTGGGGCCGACGACGGGCAAGCTCCTCCAGTTCGACGTTCCTCCGAAGGGCTGCCGGTGGGTGCGGTTGGTGAGCCGCAGCTCCGCCGGCGCCCCGGCCGCTCAGGCGGCTGCCAAGACGATCCGGGCATCGGTCTGGTTCTTCACCTGATGATGGATGCTGCCCTGCAGCTGCTGCTGACGCCGAGAAGGCGCCGGATCCGCCTCATCTCCCCCGGCGCCCCGGGCGTCCTTGGCTCCGGTGCCGCCTTCTCGCGCCCCTCACCCGCCACCTACACCGGCCAGGACGGCGTGTCCGTGCTGCCTGTGGCGCCCGAGATGCCGCGCTTCCAGGGGCTGGCAGGGTTCCTCCCGATGGAGGGAGCCACCATCAACTTCACCGCCGACAGCGACGGCCTGCCCGTGCCAGTCGGGACCAACACGGTGGAGTTCTCGGGCGAGGCGCCGGCCAAGTTCGTGGGCCGCCAGGTGGTTAAGCACGTCCGCGGCGCGGACACGGCCGACACGAATTGCGGGGCGTGGGCGACGATCCGGGGCGGCTCTTACAACACCACCTTCACCTACTACCGGTGGGTCTATGTCCAGGCGGACAGCACGGCGACCGCCATCACCTTCGGCCTGGAGCATCCCTCCGGCGGCCTCTGGGGCGCGGCGATGCGGCCGGTAGCCGCCGACATGGCGCGGCGGAATGTGTGGCAGCGCCTCGCGATCACCGTCACCACCGCCAGCAGTGGCTCCTCGCCCTCGAACCCCGGCCTGGTGCTGCGGATGGCCGGCCCAGCGGGGTCCTACTGCTACTCTCAGGCCACGCAGTTCGAGCTGGGCGCGATCCCATCCAGCTACGTCCCGACGGCCGGGGCACCGGCGAACCGGGCGATGGAGGTCCTCAACTGCGTCATCCCCGCCGCGCAGCGGCGGGGCACGGTGGTTGGGAGGATCCTCATTCCGGCGGACGTGCCCGCCTCGGCCTATCTCGGGCTGTTCTGCCTCGACAGCGGGGGCAACACGAACCGCTCCTACATCGCAAAGGAGGTGGGCGGGAACACCATCGTCTTCGGTCGCGCGGGCACGGGTGGCGGACAGTTCAACATGGCCACCATCCAGCCCGGCGTGCCCTTCGGGTACGCGATCGGCTGGGACGTCGAGACCGGCGCCGTCCGGGCCAGCATCGCTGGCAGCCCTGTCCAAGGCTTTACGGGCACGACCGCGGCGAACCGCTTCCTGCCCGGGAACGGCCATCCCGGGCTCAATAGCCCCGCCTGGTCAGAGTATGGCGCCCATGACCTCTACCCAGGGGTGCTTCTCCCCGACCCGCGGCTCCAGGCCCTCGCCTTGGCCGCATAGAGGGGCGTGATCGCCTGACGACCTCCCCGCCGGCAGGCGGGGGCAAGGGGCGCGTCAACGCCTCGAGCCGCGCGGTAGGGCCGCGCATGGGTAAACCCACCCCGCCCTCTCCGGCCGGAGGGGAGGGAGCATGGAATCTTTTACGCAATGGAGTCTCGCGATTCGCTGGACCTGACGCCTGTCCAGCCTGTTCAGCCCCCGGCCGCCTACCTCGGGGGCAAGCGCAACCTGGCCGGCCGCATCGCAGAGCAGCTGCGCCAGGTGCCCCACCGAACCTATGTGGAGCCCTTCGTCGGCATGGGCGGCGTGTTCCTACGCCGCCCCTTCCGGTCCCAGGTGGAGGTGATCAACGACCGCTCCCGGGACGTCTCGAACCTCTTCCGGATCCTCCAGCGGCACTACGTCCAGCTGATGGACACCCTGCGCTGGCAGATCACCAGTCGGGCGGAGTTCGAGCGCCTGCAGGCGGCCGAGGCCGATACCCTCACCGACCTGGAGCGGGCCGCTCGGTTCCTCTACCTCCAGCGCCTCAGTTTCGGGGGCAAGATCGAGGGGCGGAACTTCGGGGTGGACCCCTCCACCCCCGGCCGCTTCGACGTGACCAAGCTCGGGCCGGTCCTGGACGCAGTGCACGAGCGCCTAGCGGGGATGGTGATTGAGTGCCTGCCCTACGAGGAGGCGATCCGGCGCTACGACCGGGAGAGCACCCTCTTCTACCTCGACCCGCCCTATCATGGGTGCGAGGGGGACTACCTGCCCGGCCTCTTTGGCCCTCGGGACTTCGACCACATGGCGGCCATCCTGGCCCGGGTGAAGGGGCGCTTCCTGGTGAGCCTCAACGACACGCCGGAGGTCCGCCGGATCTTCGGCCGCTTCTCGATCACGGCGGTGGACACGACGTACAGCGTTGCCGGCGGCCGGCGGGCAGGGGGTGCCGGCGAGGCGAAGGAGGTGCTCATCTCGGGGCCATAAGGGGGCGCTTAGGGCGCCCTGAGATCTGCCTTAGAGGGGCCCGAAGTGGTTGCAGAAACGGGTGTCAGAAATTGCAGAAATGGCTGTCGCGCTTCAGGAGAGAACGAATTCTCTCCCCCTGGACCCCCTCTCATCTTTCTCTGGGCGGCTGCCGCGGGAGCCTCGTCTGGCGGTGCGCCGGAGGTCGATGACCTCAGGCGACTGACATGGCTGCCCGGGCCGGCCTGGCATCAGAACTTCTTCGGCGCTGCCCTTCGGCCTTCACGTCCGCGGCAGCCCGATCGCGGGGTCTGGGGAGCCCGCTGGCTCCCCAGCGGAGGGTTCCAGGGAGGCAGCGCCTCCCTGGGGCAGCACGCGCCGACATGAGGTGCCGGATCGCCGGCGTGGGCCTTCTCGGGCCGGGCCTGCCGGGCTGGGAGGCGTCCCGCCCCGTCCTGACAGGGGAGGTGCCCTGGGAGCCGGGGCCGGTCGCCCTGCCGCCCCCCGCGGCGCTGCCGGCCACGGAGCGGCGGCGCACCAGCGCTTCGGTCCGGCTGGCGCTGGCCGCCGCCGCGGAGGCCGTGGCCGCTTCCGGCCTGCCGGCGGGGGAACTGGAGACGGTGTTCGCCTCCTCCAATGGCGACGGGGCGGTGGTGGGGGCGATCCTGGAGGCGCTCTCGGGCGGGGACGGGGCGATCTCGCCCACGCAGTTCCACAACTCCGTGCACAACGCGGCGGCGGGGTACTGGGGGATCGCGGCAGGGTCCATGCGGCCCTCCGTCAGCCTCGGCGGGCACGACGACAGCTTTCCCACGGGGCTGCTGCAGGCGGCGGCGGCGGTCGTCGCGCGCGGGGTGCCCGTGCTGTTCTGCGCCTACGACGCGCCGTTGCCGCCGCCGCTCCACGCCCGCCGGCCGACCGAGGCGCCCTTCGCCGCGGCGCTGGTGCTGGTGCCGGACGTGCAGGGGGTGGGCACGCCCCTGACGGTAGGGTTCGTGGAGGCGGCGGAGGAGGGCCCGGCCGGGCCGCTGGCCGCCCTGGCGGCGGGCAACCCGGCCGCCCGCGCCGTGCCGCTGCTCCGGGCCCTGGCGGCGGGGCGTGCCGCGCGGATCGGGCTGCCGCTGGCCGATGGCGGGGCGGTGGTGCTGGGGCTGGGCGACCCCGGAGAGGCAATGTGACGGTGCCGCGCGTGCCTCATGCAGGGGCCATGCGGCTGCTGGACCGCGTGGTGGCGCACGACGCGGATTCCATCGCCTGCACCGCCACCTCGCACCGCGACCCGGCCAACCCGCTGCGGCGGGACGGGGTGCTGCCGGTGGTCTGCGGGGTGGAGTACGCGCTGCAGGCCATGGCGGCGCACGGCGCGCTGACGGGGGATGGGGAGGCGCAGCCGCCGGGCTACCTTGCCAGCCTGCGCGGGGTGGAGATGGCGGTGGAGCGGCTGGACGACATCGCCGCCGAGCTGCGCGTAGAGGCGCGCGCGCTGTCCCGCGCCGCGCGGGGCTTCGTCTATGCCTTCACGGTGGCGGCGGGGGACCGCATCCTGCTCTCCGGCCAGGCGGCCATCATCATTCCGGAATCTCCATGATCCGTGCCATCGTCAGCGGCGGCGCCAGCCCGATCGGCGCCGCCATCTCTCGCGCCCTGGCGCGGGACGGGCACCACGTGATCGTCCATGCCAGCGGCAATCCGGATCGGGCGCGCGACTTGGCGGCGGAGATCGCCACCTCCGGCGGCAGCGCGGAGGCCGTCACCTTCGACCTGACCGACGCCGCCGCCTGCGGCGCCGCGCTGGCCGTGCTGCTGGAAGGCGGGCCGGTGCAGGTGGCCGTGCACAACGCCGGCACGCATGACGATGCGCCGATGGCCGGCATGTCCGCGCAGCAATGGCATTCCGTGGTGGACGTCTCGCTGAACGGCTTCTTCCACCTGATGCGGCCGCTGCTGCTGCCGATGATCGGCACGCGGTACGGGCGCATCGTCGCCGTCTCCTCCGTCTCCGGCGTAATGGGCAACCGCGGCCAGGCGAACTACGCCGCCGCCAAGGCCGGGCTGCACGGGGCGGTGAAGTCGCTTTCCATGGAGTGTGCGCCGCGCGGCGTGACGGCGAACGCGGTGGCGCCCGGACTGATCGAGAGCCCCGCCGCCGCGTCCTTCACGCCCGAGCAGATCCGGGGGATGGTGCCCGCGCGCCGCGCCGGGCGGCCGGAGGAGGTGGCGGATCTCGTCGCCTTCCTCGCCTCGCCCCGCGCGGGCTACATCACCGGGCAGGTGATCTCCATCAACGGGGGAATGGCGTGACGATCGAGACCCTCTCGACGCGGCTGGCTTACGAGAATCCCTGGACGCGCGTGCGCGAGGACATCATCCGCCGCCAGGACGGGTCCCAGGGCCTCTACGGCGTTGTCGAGCGGTCCGACTTCGTGGTGGTGGTGCCGGTGCAGGACGGGCGCGTGACGCTGGTGGAGCAGTTCCGCTACCCCGTGCAGCGCCGCATGTGGGAGTTCGTGATGGGCATGTGGGAGACCCGCCCCGGCACGGACCCTGCGAGGATCGCCGCCGGCGAGCTGCGCGAGGAGACCGGGCTGATTGCCGACCGCATGACCTATGCCGGTGAGATGTTCCAGGGCGCGGGCTACTGCAACCAGCGCGGCCACGTCTTCCTGGCGACCGAGCTGACGATGGGCGAGACGGCGCGGGAGAGCACGGAGCAGGACCTGGTGTGCCGCGACTTCGCGCTCGCCGAGGTGGAGGCGATGCTGCGCGACGGCGTGATCGTGGACGCGATGAGCATGGCGGCCTTCGGGCTGCTGCGCCTTAAGGGACTGATCTAGCCCGGCCATGACGGACGAAGGCGCCCTGGTCCTCTTCTCCGGCGGGCAGGATTCCACCACCTGCCTCGCCTGGGCGCTGGACCGCTTCGCCCGCGTGGAGACGCTGGGCTTCGATTACGGCCAGCGCCACCGGGTGGAGCTGGAGTGCCGCGACAGGCTGCGCGCCGGGCTGCGCGCGATGAAGCCGGAATGGGCGGAGCGGCTGGGGGAGGACCACACCCTCTCCATCCCCGTGCTCGGCGCCATCTCCGACACGGCGCTGACGCGCGACGTGGCGATCGCGATGGAGGCGGGCGGGCTGCCCAACACCTTCGTGCCCGGGCGGAACCTCGTCTTCCTCACCTTCGCCGCCGCGCTGGCCTATCGCCGCGGCCTGCGCCGCATCGTCGGCGGCATGTGCGAGACGGACTACTCCGGCTACCCGGACTGCCGCGACGACACGATCAAGGCGCTGCAGGCGGCGCTGAACCTCGGCATGGCATCCCGCTTCGTGCTGGAGACGCCGCTGATGTGGATCGACAAGGCCGAGACCTGGCGCCTGGCGCAGCGCCTGGGCGGCGAGGCGCTGGTGCGGCTGGTCGTGGAGGAGACCCACACCTGCTACCGCGGGGAGCGCGGGCCGATGCACCCCTGGGGCCATGGCTGCGGCACCTGCCCGGCCTGCGAGCTGCGCGCGGCGGGGTGGCAGCGTTTCGCGGAGGCGGTCTGATTCACCTTTCTGGGCTGTCCGGCACCAGGGGGCTTTGCCCCCTGGAACCCCCACCAGGAGGCTGAGCCTCCTGGACCTGCATCGGGCTGCCGCGGGACTGACGGGAGATGTCGGCCCTCTACGATTAGCACCCCATCCTGCCCCTGCAGTCGCCTCGGCTCCACGAGCCGAGGCGCACCGTCAGCCGGGTCCAGACCAACTCGAAGAAGAAGATGATGGTGAGGGGTCCGGGGAGAGGAAGAACTCCTTCTTCCTCTCCCCGGCCACGGAGGGCCGCCGCAAGGCCGGGCCCTCCCTGTCTTGACCGGTGGCCGGGGCATCCCGATTTTCTATCCGAACCCGGCATCGGGCCCCATCACTGGGACGAGATTGAGCATGAGCGAGAACACCAAGGCTGTCAGCGACGACAGCTTCAAGACGGACGTGCTGGAGGCTTCCGGCCCCGTCCTCGTGGATTTCTGGGCGGAGTGGTGCGGCCCCTGCCGCCTGGTCGGCCCGATCCTGGACGAGATCGGCAAGGACTACGCGGGCAAGCTGACGGTCGCGAAGGTGAACATCGACGACAACCCGATGACGCCGAACGAGTACGCGGTGCGTGGCATCCCTACCATGATCCTGTTCAAGGACGGCAAGCCCGTGGACATGAAGGTGGGCGCCATGCCGCGCGGCCAGCTCCGCGCCTGGGTGGATCAGGCGATCGCCGGCTGATCCGGGGGGCCTGAACCGCTTGCGCACCGCACTCCTGTTGCTGCTGGGGCTGGCCGCCTGCGCCAGCCCCGTCTCGTCGCAGGAGGTGGTGCGGAGCGAGCGCGCGGCCTTCCGCGTGACCGACTTCGCCACGGGTCTGGAACGCCCCTGGGGCGCGGCCTTCCTGCCGGATGGCCGCCTGCTGGTGACGGAGCGGCCGGGGCGGCTGCGGATTGTCGGGCGGGACGGCGCCGTCTCGGCCCCCGTCCCCGGCGTGCCCGAGGTGGTGGCGCAGGGCCAGGGCGGGCTGCTGGACGTGGCCCTGGCGCCGGATTTCCCGGCCACGCAGCAGGTGTATTTCTGCCTCGCCGGCGCGGCGGGGGGCGGGGCGCTGACGCGCTTGGCCACCGCGCGCTTCTCCGCGGACATGGCGCGGCTGGAGGGCACCACCACCCTGCTCGACGCGACGCCGGCCCAGTCCTCCGGGCGGAACCATTACGGCTGCCGCATCGTCTTCGCGCCGGACGGGAAGCTGATGCTCTCCACCGGGGATCGCTACACCGACAAGGAGCGGGCGCAGCGGCTGGACGACCTCGGCGGCAAGGTGCTGCGGCTGGAGCGGGACGGGCGCCCGGCGGAGGGCAATCCCTTCATCGGCCGCGCGGGCGCGAGGCCGGAGATCTTCACCTACGGGCACCGCAACCCGCAGGGGCTGACGATCAACCCCGCCACCGGCTCCGCCATCGAGATTGAGTTCGGGGCGCGCGGTGGGGACGAGGTGAACCGGCTGCGCGCGGGCGCCAATTATGGCTGGCCGCTGGTCTCCTACGGCACGGATTACGACGGCAGCCCGATCGGCACGGGGCAGGCGAGCGCGCCGGGGATCGAGGAGCCGCTGCGGCACTGGACCCCGGCCGTCAGCCCTTCCGGCGGGAACTTCTACGCGGGGGGCGCCTTTCCCGGCTGGCGGGGCAACCTCTTCGTCTCCGCGCTGCGGACGCCCGGCCTGGTGCGCCTGACCATGGACGGGGACCGCGTGGTGGGGGAGGAGCGGCTGCTCTGGGGCCGCACGCGCCTGCGCCACGTGCTGCCGGGGCCGGACGGCCTCCTCTACATCCTCACCGACGAGACACAGGGCCGGGTGATCCGGCTGGAGCCCGCGAATTGAGCGATACCGGCCTTCTCGACCTCTCCGCCCCCCTTCCCGGGGGCGGTGCCCAGCCCCTTGCCGACTACGGGGGCAAGGTGCTGCTGGTGGTGAACACGGCGAGCCGCTGCGGCTTCACGCCGCAATATGCGGGGCTGGAGGCGCTGCAGCGCCGCTACGGCGAGCGCGGCTTCCAGGTGCTGGCCTTCCCCTGCAACCAGTTCGGCTCCCAGGAGCCGGGGAATGCAGAGGAGATCGCCAGCTTCTGCACCACGAAGTACGACGTCACCTTCCCCGTCTTCGCCAAGGTCGAGGTGAACGGGTCCGGGGCGGACCCGGTCTTCCGCCACCTGAAGCACGCCGCCCCCGGTGCCCTGGGCACGGAGGCGATCAAGTGGAACTTCACCAAGTTCCTGATCGACCGGAACGGCAAGGTGGTGTCCCGCTACGCCCCCACCACGGCGCCGGAGAAGCTCTCCGGCGACATCGAGATGCTGCTGGGCTGACCTCCTAGCGCAGCAGCACCCCGTGCTGCCGCAGGAAGCCGAGCAGCGGCAGCAACGGCAGGCCGAGGATGGCGGCGTGCTCGCCCTCCACCCGGTCGAAGAGCTGCACCCCCGGCCCTTCCAGCCGGTAAGCCCCCACGCTCTCCGTCACCCGCTCCCCCTCCGCCGCCAGATAGGCGTCGATGAAGGCGTCCGACACCGCGCGCATCGCCAGCCGCGGCTGCGACACGTGCCCCCAGACCCGCCGCCCGCCCCGCCAGCACAGCACCGCCGTCACCAGCCGGTGCTCCTTCCCGCGCAGCGCCTCCAGGTGCCCGCGCGCCGCCTCTGGGCCCTCCGGCTTGTCGAACCAGCGGTCCTCCAGCACCAGCATCTGGTCGCAGCCGATCACCAGCGCCTCCGGCTGCGCCGCCGCCACGCGCCGCGCCTTCGCCTCCGCCAGCATCATCGCGGTGTCCTCGGGCGAGAAGCCCTCCGCCCGCGCGCTCTCCTTGATGGAGGCCTCGTCCACCGCCGCCGCGACTGCCTCGAAGCGCAGCCCGGCCGCTTCCAGCACCGCACGGCGGGCGGAAGAGGCGCTAGCCAGGATCAGCGGGGGGTCTTCGGTCTGGAAACTCACGCTTCTCTCCCCTGGGCGTTTCTCGGGCGCCTGTTCTGGCAGGGGGGCTCCGGCGGCCTCAAGGGAGGGGAGAAGGAATTCTCCCCTCCCTTGAACCCACCCCTCATCTTTTTCTGGTGGGCTGCCGCGGAATGCTGAACTGGTGTCTCGCCTCGGGTCCATGACCCGAGGCGCGGGACATGTCCGTCCGCGCGCTCATGAGGAAAGCCTGCGGCGCCGCCCGTCGATCATCGTATCCGCGGCAGCCAGATGGGAGGTCCGTGAACCTCAGGTTCCCGGCGGGGGTTCCAGGGGGCAGCGCCCCCTGGTGGCCACCCGCGCGCCAGATCAGGCCGCGTCGGCGCGCAGCAACCCCCACTCGCCCAGGCGCTGCTGCAGCAGGGTGGCCTGGCGATCCGTCAGCGGCCAGGCGCCGGGCGGGCGGACATGGCCGCAGTCGTTGCCCATCAGGGCCAGGGCCGCCTTCACCACGGTGACGTTGGTGCCGTTCCCCTCCTCGGCGCGCAGCTCCTCGAAGGCGCCCATGATGCCGATGAGCGCGTTGGCGCGCGCGTAGTCGCCGGCGGCAAGGGCGGCGTGGATGGCCACGGAGTGCTCCGGCCAGACGTTGATGAGGCCGGAGGTGAAGCCGCGCGCGCCGACGGCGGTGAAGGGCGGCGCCCAGACCTCGGCCAGGCCGCCGACCCAGACGGTGGAGGGGTCGGCGCGGCGGATCGCCTCGGCGAGCTTCAGGGGGGAGGGGGCGGCCCACTTCACCCCGGCCACGCCGGGGATGGCGCAGAGCTTCTCAATCGCGTCCAGGCCGATGCCGTCGTTGCGGAGGTAGAGGACGAGGGGAAGGCCGTCGCCGGCCTCGGCCACGCGCTGGACGTAGGCGACGCCGCCGCGCGGGGAGACGAAGGGGTCGGGCGGCTGGTGCACCATGAGCGCGGAGGCGCCCGCGGCGCGCGAGGCGCGGGTGAGGGCCACGGCATCCCCGATGCTGCGGCCGACGCCGGCCACCACGGGCACGCGGCCATCCACCATCTCCGTCACGGCGTGGACCATCGTCTCCGCCTCGGCGGTGGTCAGGCCGTAAAACTCGCCGGTGTTGCCGTTGGCGGTGAGGATGTGGACCCCGGCCGCCACGGCGCGATCAATCACCGGGCGCAGCTTCGCGGGGGCCACGCGGTCCTCGGCGTCGAAGGGCGTGACGAGGATGCCGGAGATGCCGGGCAGCGCCGCCAGCACGCGGTCGTTCGGGGAGGCCATGTCTGGATTCTTTCCTGGTCGTCCGCGCAAACTGCTATAGCAGAACGTGCCGGACGGCAAGCGGCGAGGCCGCCCCAATTCGCCGCAGGGACGCGGCGTGCTATCGCCGCCGTCTCCGTGATTGAGAGGCGATGCCGCATGCCCCTGACCCTCTATGGCTGCCTTCGTTCCCGCGCCACGCGCCCGGTCTGGGCCGCGATGGAGCTGGGGCTGGATTTCCGCCGCGTGCCGGTGATCCAGGCCTACCGGTTGAAGGATCCGGCCGCGCCGGACGCGCCGTTCAACACCGCCTCCCCCGACTTCCGGGCCGTGAACCCCAACGGCCTGATCCCCACGATGGAGGATGACGGCTTCGTCCTGAACGAGTCCCAGGCCATCACCCTCTACCTCGCCCGCAAGGCCGGCGGCCTGCTGGGTCCGCGGGACGCGAGGGAGGAGGCGCTGGTGGCCATGTGGGCCCTCTGGGGCCGCGGCATCGAGGATGACTGCCTGTCCATTGTCCAGAAGAAGGAGCCGGAGGCGGCGGCCGGCCGCCTGCGCGCCCCCTTCGCCGTGCTGGATGCAGCCCTGGCGGAGGGCGGCGGCTTCCTGGTGGGCGGCCGCTTCACCGTGGCCGACCTCAACCTCGCCGAGATCATCCGCTACGCGCAGCCGGATAGGAGCCTGTTCGAGGCCGCGCCGCAGGTGCAAGCCTGGATCACCGCGTGCCAGGCCCGGCCGGCCTTCCAGGCGATGATGAAGGAGCGTGAGGCGGAGCCGCTGTAGCGGCGCCTGCGGACAGCCCACGGGGGAGGCTTCGCCTCCCCCGAGAACCCCTCCACCGGGGTGGCGACGGCCACTCCGGACCCCGCGATCGGGCCGCCGCGGCTGCAATGATCAAAGGGGTTTCTGAACCGCAGCCCAGCCGCTCCTGCCCCTGCCGTCGCTTCGGGGCCGCGACCCGAAGCGCACCGTCAGCGGGATGACTCCCACTCAAAGAAGAAGATGATGGTGGGAGGTCCGGAGGGAGGAAGAATTCCTTCTTCCTCTCCCCGGCCACGGCGGCCCGGCGAAGGATCCGAAGCCGTCAGGGCTGGACCAGCGTCCCCGCGACGAGCTGCCGCACCGCGCGCACCAGGTCCTCCGGCCGGATCGGCTTCGTCAGCACGGTGGCGCCGTGGTGCCCCGGCGGCGGCTCGCCGTAGCCGGTGGTGAAGATCATCGGCACGCCGCGCGCCGCCAGCTCGTCCGCCAGCGGCAGGACGGGGCGGCCGCCGAGCTTCATGTCCAGCACCGCCGCGTCCAGCGCGCCGGCGCCGCGGGCCGCGGCCAGCCCCTCCTCCAGCGTGCCGGCGGGGCCGATGATGCGGCAGCCCGCGGCGGCCAGGGCATCGGCCACCTCCACCGCCACCAGTGCCTCGTCCTCCACCACCAGCACGCACAGCCCGGCCAGCGCCCTCGGGCCCGGCGCCGGGCCGGGATCGGCCGGGGCGGGCGGCGGCGGGCCGGCCCCAGGGGCGATAGCGGCGATGCAGGCCGCGCCGATCCGGATGGTGGCGATCAGCCCGCTCCGCGGCCACTCCTGGGCAAAGGTGCCGCGTAGCTGGTGGCGCACGCTGATCTCGATCAGGCGGGAGCCGAACCCCTTGCGCGCCGGGGGAGCCTCCACGGGCGGCCCGCCGCGCTCGGTCCAGCGGATCAGCAGGTCCCTCTCGCCGCCCGCCGGCTCCGCCCACCAGCGCAGCCCGACCATTCCCCCCTCGCGGGAGAGGGCGCCGTACTTCCGGGAATTTGTGACCAGCTCGTGCAGCACCATGGAGAGGGGCTGCACGGCGTCCGGCCGCAGCGTCACGGCGGGGCCCTCCAGCTCCGCCTGGGGCGGGCCGTCGGCGGGGCCGCCCAGCTCACCCTCTGCCAGCGTGCGCAGGGACCCGCCCTCCCACCGGTCCTGGGCCAGCAGGCCGTGGGCGCGGGCCATGGCGGAGATGCGGCCCTCGATCGCGCGGGCGAAGGCCTTCGGGTCGTCCTTCGGCGAGAGCTGCACGAGGGAGCGGACGACGGACATCACGTTGCGGGCGCGGTGGTCCACCTCCCGCATCAGAAGCTGCTGCTGCTGGTCGGCCGCCCGCCGCTCCCGCAGGTCGCGCAGGATGACGGAGATGCCGATCACCCGCCCATCCCCGCCCCGCATGGCCGCAAGGGTGATCGCGACGGGGATGCGCGAGCCGTCCTTCGCCACCCGCACCGCCTCGTGGTCGCGGATCGTCTCGCCGGAGAGGGCGCGGCGGAACAGCGGGCCCGCCACGTCATCGGACGGCAGCAGCAGGTCGATCCGCCGGCCCAGCACCGCCTCCGGCGGGTAGCCGAACAGGCTTTCCGCGCCCCCGTTCCAGCTCATGATCGTGCCGTCGGCGGGGGAGAGGCTGATGATGGCGTCGTCCGCGGAGGTGACGATGGCGGCCAGCCGGGCATTCGCCTCCTCGCCCTCGCGCAGCGACCTCTCCCGCGCCTCCGCCGTCTCGGCCATGGCGTTGAAGGCCATGGCGAGGCGGTCGAACTCGGACCCTTCCCCCTCCTTCCGCGGCGCGACGGCGATGCGCGCCGCCGTGTCGCCCCGGCGCCAGCGTTCGGAGGCCGCGAGCAGCCGGTCCACCGGCTCCCGCACCAGGCGCCGCGCCCCGATGACGGTGAGGAGGAGCGCGAGCAGGATGGTGCCGGAGAGGATCATCGCCCCGCGCCTCTCCGCCGCCGAGGCCTGGGCGAGAAGGGCGGCGCGGTCCAGCCCGACGACGACCGTGTGCGTGCCCGTCGTCCCGGCCGGGACATGGGCGTAGAACCGGCGCCGCCCGTCGGACCCGACCTGGTCCACCACGCCCTCGCCCTCAAGCCCGACGAGCGCGGCGATGGAGCCGCGAACCTTCTCGCCCACGACCTGCCCGCGCCCGGGCCGGGACGCCAGCACCACCCCGTCCCGGTCCACGACGCTGGCGACGGCGTGGGGCGGGAGCGGCATGCGGCCCAGTTCCCCGGCCAGCCAGTCCAGCCCGATCCCGGCGTGCACCACCCCGGCCACCCGCCCCCCCGTATCGGGCCCCATGTCGGGCCCCGTGTCGCGGAAAGGCTGGGAGAAGTGGAAGCTGCCCTGGCCGGAGGCGCGCCCGACGACGAAGCCGCCGGTGACGAAGCCGTTCTCCGCCAGGGCGCGGCGGAAGTAGTCGCGGTCCCCCACCCCGTTCCCAATCGCCGAGGAGTCGGCGGAGCAGACCACCCGCCCGTCCGGCGTGGCGGTGGCGAGAACGACGTAGCGCGGGAAGTCCCGCATGATCGCGGCGAAGAAGGACTGGCACTCGGCCGCGTCCAGCGCCCGCACGGCGCGGAGATTGCCCAGCGTCGTGAGGAGCTGGCGCGCGCCGTCGGCGATGCGCTGGTGGTCGGCGGCCATCAGCCGGGCCGTCCGCAGCACCTCCTCCCGCGCCGCCGCCTCTCGCGCGTGCCGCTCCTCCTGGGCGCCCCAGAACAGGGCCACCAGCGCCGGCAGCAGCGCGATCCCGACGAGGATTAGCAGCCGGAACAGCAGTGGCACGGAGGCAGGCTCAACGGAGGGGATGGCAGCACGGAACGCACCATAACGGTCCCGTGCCGCACCGCCACATCACGGCGTCGCCAGCGCCCGCCGGGCCATCTCCACCGCCCCCTCCCGCGTGCGGGCGGCGCCGACAAAGCGGCGGAGGTGGACGAAGACCGCGTCCGCCACCCCGCAGCGCGCCGCCAGCTCCTCCCCCTGCAGCCCCGCCCAGTCCGCCGGCAAAGGCATGCGCTGCGCGAAGGAGCCGGGCTCCGGCGGCATGGTGTCCAGCATCCAGTTTCCGTTCGAGGCCGGGCTGACGCAAAACAGCACGGGCAGTTCGTGCGCGAAGACCGCGCTCTTCCAGGGCATGCCGCGGTCCAGAACGAGGATCTGCGGATCCGCCCCCGCCCGGTGGGCGGCCAGCACGATCGCCTCCGCCGCGCGGCGGGCGCGCATCCCCTCCACCCGGCGGCGCAGGATGCCCTCGGCAAAGGCCGAGGCGGCGACGAAGGCCGCATTCCCGGCATCCGGCCCCTCGGCCTCCGGGCTGTCCCAGGTCGGGTTGAAGTCGCCCGCGAGCGCCGCGAGGCCGAGATTGTCGTCCCGCACAGGGCCGCTGGCGGAGACGCCGTTGTCTACCTCGTCGATCCGGAGGATCAGCGACCCGTCCAGCTCCGCCGCGATGCCCTCGGCGAAGCCGCGCGCCTCCTCCGGCAGCATCGCCGCCACCGCCGCCACCCCGTACTCCTGCCAGACGAGCCCGGCGGAGGAGAAGGGCGTGCCGTCCGGCCGCTCCGGCGCGCCGCGCTGGTGGTGGTCGAAGCGCTTGGCCGCCGCGTCGTACACCGTGCCCACGTCCCACACGATGTCCGCAGCCTGGATCGCCTCCGGCTTGCGGGTGCGGACCAGGACGTGGTCCTCCTCCGCCGCGCGCAGGCCGAGCGCGAGGCGCAGCACGGCGTAGGCGAAGACGTCGTCGCAGTGGAACTTGCCGCTGTGCGTGGCCAGCACCGGCCGCGCGCTCTCTTCCGCCATGCTCATCCTGTCCCGTCTTGTTCTGATCTGTCCGGAGCCAGGGGGCGCCGCCCCCTGGAACCCCCGCCAAGGGCCTGAGGCCCCTGGACCCCCGTCTGGCTGCCGCCGCGCCGTCCTGAGACGGTATTTCTGCAGGACAGGCCCCTTCCTGCCCTGGCAGTCGCCTCGGGTCATCGACCCGAGGCGAACCGTCAGCAGGGTATTCCCAAGCCTAGAAGAAGATGATGGTGAGGGGTCCGGGGGAGAGGAAGAATTCCTTCTTCCTCTCCCTGGCCACGGACCGCCACCCGGCGGATCAGTCCACCAGCTCCCGCGTCCGCAGCAGCGCCGCCGTGCTCGGCGTGCGGCCGCGGAACGCCACGTAGAGCGCCATCGGGTCGCGCGTGTCGCCGGCCGAGTAGAGCGTGCGGAGGCGCGCGGCGGTGGCGGGGTCGAAAGGGTTCTGCGCTTCGGTGAAGGCGTCGAAGCCGTCCGCGTCCAGCACCTCCGCCCACATGTAGGCGTAGTAGCTCGCCGCGTAGCCGCCGCCGGCGAAGAGGTGCTGGAAGTGCGCGGGGCGGTGGCGGATGCCGATCTCGGCGGGCATGCCGATGGAGCCGAGAAACTCCTTCTCGAAGCTCTCGATGTCGATTGTGCCCGGCGCGGGGTGGCTGTGCAGCGCCATGTCGATGAGGGCGGACGAGGTGTACTCCACCGTCGCGAAGCCCTGGTTGAAGCCGCGGGCGGCGAGGAGGCGGCTGATCAGCGCGTCCGGGATCGGCGCGCCCGTCTCGTGGTGGCGGGCGTAGAGGCGCAGCGTTTCCGGCAGCGCCATCCAGTGCTCGTAGATCTGGCTCGGCAGCTCCACGAAGTCGCGGCGGACGGAGGTGCCGGACTGGGCGGGGTAGCGGACCTTGCTCAGCAGCCCGTGCAGGGCGTGGCCGAACTCGTGGAACAAGGTTTCCGCGTCGTCGAAGCTCAGCAGCGTGGGCTCGGACTTGGCGAAGTTGTTGTTGTTGACGATCACCGGGGAGACGGGGGCGTCCAGGTTCTCCTGGTCGCGGTAGCTGCTCATCCAGGCGCCGGAGCGCTTGTCGGCGCGCGCGTAGGGATCGGCGAGAAAGACGCCGACATGGCCGTCGGCGTCGCGCACCTCGTAGGTGCGGACGTCCGGATGGTAGGCGGGCGCCTCCACTTCCGTGAAGGAAAGGCCGAAGAGGCGACCGGCGGTGTCGAAGGCCGCTTGCTGGATGTTGCCGAGGAGGAAGTAGGGCTTCAGCTCCGCCTCGTTCAGCTCGTAATCGGCCTGGCGCACCTTCTCGGCGTAGTAGCGCCAGTCCCAGGCGGCCAGCTCGCCCTCAAAGCCCTCCTTGCGGGCCACCGCGAGGAGGCGGTCGCGCTCCTTCGCCGCCTTGCGCTTGGCGGGCTCCCACACCTCGGCCAGCAGGCCCTGCACCGCCTGCACCGTGCCGGCCATGGAATCGGCCAGCCGGAACTCGGCGAAGGTGGCGTAGCCCAGCAGCTTCGCCCGCTCCGCGCGCAGCGCCAGGATTTCCGGGATCAGCGGGCGGTTGTCGTGCTCGCCGGCGTGGGTGCCGCGCGCGGTCCAGGCACGGTAGGCGGCCTCGCGCAGGTCCCGCCGGGCGGAGAAGGTGAGGAAGGGCTCGATGAGGGAGCGGGAGAGGGTGACGGCGTAGCCCGGCAGGTTCCGCTCTGCCGCAGCGCTCGCCATGCCGTCGCGCAGGAAATCCGGCAGGCCGTCCAGGTCGGCTTCCGTCAGCGCGAGATGCCAGACCTTCTCGTCATGGACGACGTTCTGGCCGAATTCCGTGTGCAGCACCGCAAGGCGGGAGGAGATCTCCGTCATTCGCGCCTTCGCCGCCTCGTCCAGCGCGGCGCCGGAGCGGATGAAGCCGAGATGCGTGCGATCGAGCAGCCGCATCTGGTCCTCCTCCAGCCCCAGCAGCGTCCGTTGGCGATGCAGCGCGTCCACCCGCGCGAAGATCGCGGGGTCGAGCGAGACGCGCATCCCGTGCTCGGCCAGGCGCGGCGACATTTCCGTGTCCACCGCCTCCAGCGCCTCGCCCCCGAGGCTGACGACGAGGTTGCCGAACACGTTGCCCACCCGCGCCAGGGCCCGCCCGCTGCGCTCCAGCGCTTCGATTGTGTTGGCGAAGCCCGGTTCCGCCGGGTCGGCGCCAATGGCCGCGATCTCCTCCAGGTGCTCCGCCATCGCGGCCTCGAAGGCCGGCACGAAGTGCTCGGGGCGGATGCGGTCGAAGGGGGGCAGGCCGAAGGGGGTGTCCCAAGGGGTCAGGAGGGGGTTGGGCTCGGTCATGCCGCGCATACGCGGCCGATGCGATGGGACCGTCAAGGTGGGGCGGCCGCCCTTGCGCCCGCGGCGTGCCCCTCGCAACCTCGGGCGCAGGAAACGTCACGAGGCAGAACCATGCCCGCAACCACGCGCCGCCGGCTGCTTTCCACGGCGGCGGCCCTTCCCGTCCTGCCCTCCGCCGCGCGCGCCCAGGCCTGGCCGTCCCGGCCGATCCGGGTGATCGCCTCCTACGCGCCGGGCGGCGGGGTGGACGTGCCCACCCGCCTCGTCGCGGAGCCGATGGGGGCGATCCTTGGCCAGCCGATGGCGGTGGAGAACCGGGCGGGCGCGACGGGCTCCATCGGTGCGGCCGCCGTCGCGGCGGCGGCGCCGGACGGCTACACCATCCTCTCGGACGCCTCCGGCCAGGCGCTCAACCCCGCCCTGCTGACGAACCTGCCCTTCGACTACGTGACGGCCTTCGCCCCGATCGGCCACCTCTGCATCCTGCCGCAGGTCCTCGTGGTTCTTGCCTCCGGCCCGGCGAGCCTGCCCGCGCTGATGGAGGCCGCGCGGAAGAAGCGGGGCATGACCTACGCCTCCTCCGGCATCGCCTCCGGCCCGCACCTGGCCGGCGCCGTGCTGTCGCGCCGGGCCGATCTCGGCCTTACCCACGTCGCCTATCGCGGATCGGCGCCCGCGATGCAGGACGTGCTGGCGGGTGCGGTGGACATGGCCTTCTCCACCACGCCCCAGGCCGTGCCCCTGATCCGGGAGGGGCGGCTGCGCGCGCTCGCCGTCACCACCGCGCAGCGCCTGCCCTTCCTGCCGGAGGTGCCCACGGTGGCGGAGGGGGGCTTCCCCGGCTTCGACGTGAACGACTGGGTGGCGATGTGGGCCCCCGCCGGCACCCCGGCGCCCGTGCTGGACCGGCTGAACGCCGCGCTGAATCAGGCGCTGTCGGACCCCGCGTGGCGGGACCGGCTGCTGAACGGCATCGGCGTGCTGCCCGCCGGCGGCAGCCGGGAGGACCTCGCCCGCTTCGTCACCGCGCAGCGCGCGGCGATGCGGGAGGTGGTGCGGGCGGAGAACATCAGGGTGGAGTGAGGCTTTCCGCGCCTCTCGCTGTCGGTCCGTGGCCAGGGAGAGGAAGAAGGAATTCTTCCTCTCCCCGGATCCCTCACCATCATCTTCTTCTAAGCTTTTAATTTGCTCGGCTGCCGGTGCGCCTCGGGTCGATGACCCGAGGCGACTGCAAGGCAGGAAGAGGCCCGTCACGCCGAGACCTCGTGTCAGGCCGGCGTGGCGGCAGCCAGAAGGGGATCCGAGGGCCTCAGGCCCTTGGTGGGGGTCCAGGGGGCGAAGCCCCCTGGGTCCGGACCGCCCAGAACACGGCTGTCAGCGGCCGCGCTGCTCCGGCCCATCGGTCTCCGCCCGCCCCTGAGGCTCGCCTTCGGCCGGCTTGCCGTCGCCGAGTTCTTCCAGCTTCCGCTTCACCTTCCGGTCCTCGTCCGTCAGCGGCACGGGGTTTACCGGGGCCACGCCGGGCGGAACCGCGTCGCCGGGATCGGGACCACCGTCCTGCCGGTTGCTGTCCTGGGCCATGATGCGCTCCTCCCGGCCTGTTCGAGCCAGGAGAGCGCGGGGTGGATCGGGCGGTTGCAGCGGCGCGGGCCGCTAGCCCATCAGCCGGCGGATTATAGAGAGCGGTGCCCTCGGGGGCGGGTAGCGGAGGGTCGGGTCGATCCCGGCGGGCTGACGGAACAGGGCGCGGGGGTTGGAGAAGGCTTCGAAGCCGGCCTCGCCGTGGTAGCGCCCGGAGCCGCTGGGCCCGACGCCGCCGAAGGGCAGGTCGGGGACGGTGCAGTGGACAATGTGCTCGTTGACGCAGAGCCCGCCGGAGGGCAGGGCGGCCGCCACCGCCTCCGCGAAACCCGCGTCCCGCGTGTGGACGTAGAGGGCGAGGGGGGAGGGGCGGCGGGCGAGGCCGGCCAGCAGCGCGTCCCGGTCCCGCCAGGTCGCCACGGGCAGGACCGGGCCGAAGATCTCCTCCTCCAGCAGCGCGGGGTCGGGGTCCAGCAGGACAGTGGGCTGGATGTGCAGCGCGTTGTGGTCCACCCCGCCGCCGATCGCGGCGCGGCCGCGGGGCAGCACCGCCTCCAGCCGCGCCAGGTGTCGCGCGTTCACCACGCGCTGCATCCCCCGCCCGTCCTCGCCGTAGAAGCGGGCGATCGTGGCGCGCAGCGCGTCCAGCAGGGCCTCCGCCTTCGATTCATGGACGAGAACGTGGTTCGGGGCGAGGCAGGTCTGGCCGGCGTTGAGGAACTTCGCCCAGGCGATGCGCCGCGCGGTGGGGACGGGGTCGGCGTCCGCGTCCACGACGCAGGGATTGGCGCCGCCCAGCTCCAGCGTGGTGGTGGCGAGGTTGCGGGCGGCCGCCTCGGCCACCTTGCGCCCGGTCTCCGTGCTTCCGGTGAAGAAGAGGTGGTCGAAGGGCTGCGCCGTCAGCGCGGCGGCGAGGGACGGGCCGCCCTGCGCCACCGCCACGTGGCCGGGCGCGAAGCAGCGCGCGACGAGCCGCGCCAGCACCTCCGCCGAGGCCGGCGCCACCTCGGAAGGCTTCAGCACCACCGCATTCCCCGCCGCCACCGCGCTCACCAGCGGCACGAGGCAGAGCTGCACGGGGTAGTTCCACGGCCCGAGGATCAGCACGGCCCCGCGCGGTTCCATCCGAAGAGCGGCGCGGCCGGGGAAGTGGAACCAGCGCCCGCCCGCGCGCCGCTCCCCCGCCCAGCGCGGCAGGCGCTTCAGGGCGAGGGCGATCTCCTGCCGCACGAGCAGGATCTCGGAGGTCCAGGAGTCGAAGTCCGACTTGCCGAGATCGGACCGCAGCGCGGCCAGGATCTCGCCCTCCATCGCCTCCATCCCGTTCCGCAGCGCGCGCAGCGCGGCGATGCGGGCGGGCAGAGGGCGGGTGACACCGGTGGCGAAATGCGCGCAGGCGGCGTCCAGCAGGGCGGCGGCTTCGTCCATGCCCTCCCTTACCCTGCCGCGCGGGCAGAGACGATGGAGGCCCGTCGGGCCCCGCCCGGGCCGTCACCGCCGAGGGTCATGGCCTTTTGGCGCCTCCCCTGAGCGCCTCTCTGGGAGAGGGGGATGAGAGGGGTCCGAGGGGAGCGCCCTCTCTTTCCAACGCCGTTCGCGCTCCGGTGCCGGATCAGCCCCCTTCCTTCCCCTCGTCCTCCTCGTCGTAGGAGACCTCCGCCCCGCCCACCACGGCCAGGCAGTCGGCGTAGGTGGAGAGGATCCAGTCCCGATCGTGCTCCGTGCCGTCCTTCGAGGAGGCCATGATGATTCGCAGCAGGGCGAGGGCCACGGCGGGCTCGCTCTCTCCCTGGACTTCGATGTTCGGCAGGTCGGACATGCCGGCCCCTTTCGTGTCGCGGTGCAGCGGGTTCAAAGCCTTAACATGCGGCAGGGATGCGGGAAGGGCCGGGCATCACGCGGAGTTGGCAGGTCCGCCCATCTTTATCTGCAAGTCGTTCGCAACCGCGTTGCATATGCTTTGCAGGTGCGATAGACGGCAGGCCTCCGACGGACGCATCGCGGCCCGGCGCCCCCCGCCGTGCCGCCCGCGCCGGGCCTTCACCGGCCCGGCGCGTGCCGCCCGTTCCTGGGCGCCCCGGCCGGGCGCCCCGACAGATCAAGGACGCTCCAGGGACATGCCCCTCGCCCGCGCCTTACGGTTCCTGCCCGTGCTGCTGGCCCCGCTGCTGCCGATGGCGGCCGCGCCGGCGCTGGCCCAGACGACCCCGGCCCAGACGGCCCCGGCCCAGATTGCCTCCGGTGGTCAGGTCGCCGTGGAGCTGAACCGGCTGGAGGCGCGGCCAGAGGGCTGCCGGGTGTGGATGCTGGCGCGCAACCCCGGCGCGGCGGTGGACCCGCTGCGCCTCGACCTCGTGGTCTTCGGCAAGGACCAGGTGGTGGCGCGCCGCCTGGCACTCGATCTCGGCCCGCTGCCCGCGGAGAAGACCATGGCCCGCATCTTCGACCTCGCCGGCACGTCCTGCGACGGCGTGGGCTACCTCCTTCTGAACGACGTGCTGGCCTGTGGGCCGGACGCCACCCCCGCCGCCTGCCTCGGCCGCCTGGCCGTCAGCTCGCGGGTGCAGGGCGTGGCGCTGGAGAAGTAAGCCATGAACCCCGCCGCCCCCGCGCCCGCCGCTCCCTCCGTCCCGCCCGCCATGTCTGCAGCAGCCCCCGCCGTGCCCCCCGCCGTACCCCCCGCCGTGCCCCCCACTGGCCCGGTCGCGGTGCCCGGGGCGCCCGCCACCGACCTTGCCCACGCGGCGGTCGGGCACGACCTCTCCCCGCTCGCGCTGTTCCTGCAGGCCGACCCCATCGTGAAAGGGGTGATGATCCTGCTGCTCGTCGCCTCCATCGCCTGCTGGGGGATCATGGTCGAGAAGCTGATCGCCGCCCGCCGTCTCCGGGCGGAGGCGCGCAAGCTGGCCGGCGCCGCGACGGGCGCCGTGACGCCCGAGGGCGGGCTGGCCGCCGAGGTGATCCGCGCCGGCGCGCGGGAGTGGCACGAGGGCCGCGACCCCGCAGAGAGCCGCGGCGAGTACCGCGAGCGGATGGAGCACGCCATGCGCGCCCCCGTCATCGCCGCCTTCCGCGCGGCGGAGCCCGGCCTGCCGCTGCTGGCCACCATCGGCGCCGTCGGCCCCTTCATCGGGCTGTTCGGCACGGTCTGGGGCATCATGAATTCCTTCTCCGGCATCGCGGCGAGCGGCGACACCAGCCTCGCTGTCGTGGCGCCGGGCATCGCGGAGGCGCTCTTCGCCACCGCCATCGGCCTGGTGGCCGCCATCCCCTCCGTCATGGCCTATAACCGCTTCACCGTGACCTTCGCGCGGATCCGGCAGAACGCCTTCTCCTCCATCCATGAGCTCTCGGCCGGCATGGCGCGGCGCCCCGCCCCCTCCCGCGCCCATAGCGGCCGCGCGGCGGAGTAGGCCGCGATGGCCATGTCCATGGGCGGCGGTGGCGGCGACGATGACGACGCCGCGCCGATGGCCGAGATGAATGTCACGCCGCTGGTGGACGTGATGCTCGTGCTGCTCATCATCTTCATGGTGGCCGCGCCGATGATGACGGTGGGCGTGCCGGTGAACCTGCCGCGCACGGCGGCCGCCCGCGCCGCCTCCACCAATCCGCCGGTCGTCCTCACCGTCGCGCCGGGCGGCAGGATCTTCATCCGGCAGGAGGAGATCTCCGAGGCGGCGCTGACGGAGCGGTTGGTGGCCCTGCACGCGCAGGACCCGGAGGCCCCCGTGCACGTGCGCGGCGACCGCGCCGTGCCCTATGGCGACGTGCTGCGGGTGATGGGCCGCGTCTCCCGCGCCGGGATTACGAAGGTCTCCCTCATCGCCGAGGCCGACGCCGCCGCGCCCGCGGTGCAGGCGCGCTAAAGGGCGGGGCCGGGATGGACCACCTCCTCGCCGAGAAGCCCCAGGCCGCCCGGCCGGCCCTGCCGTTCATGCCGAAGGTGGTGCCCCTGCCGGAGCCGCCGCCGGCGGTGCTGGAGGCCGCGCTCGCCGTCGCCGCCCGCCACCCGGCCCCCGCCCCGCATCGCTCCGGCCTGCGCCGCGCGGCGAAGCCGTTGGCCTGGGGCGTCTCCGCCCTGTTCCACGCCGCCGCCATCGGCGTGCTGCTGATCCCCGCCGCGCCGCCGGAGACGCCCGTCCCCGCCGTGGAGGTGGAGACCATGCCGGCCCCGGAGCCCGCGCCGGCGCCCGATCCCGCCCCCGTGACCGAGGCCGCGCCCCCGGCCGCCCCGCCCGATTCCGTGGCCGCTGCCCCGCCCGAGCCGGCGGCCGCCACGCCGCCGCCCGAGACCGCCGCCCCGCCGCCGCCGGACGCCGCCCAGCCCCCACCCCCCGAGGCCGCGCCCCCGCCGCCGCCGGAGGCCGTAACGCCGCCCCCGCCGGACACGGCCCCGCCGCCGCCGCCCGACGCCGCGCGCCCGCCGCCGCCGGACGAGGTGGCGATGGTGGAGCCTGACCCCGTACCGCCGCCCCCGCCAGAGGCGCCGCCGCCGCCGGAGCCGCCGCCGGTTGAAGCCACGGAGGAGCCCCCGCCGCTTCCCCCGCCCCCCGCCCCGCCGCCGCCGCCCGTGCCGGTGGTGCAGCCCCCGCGCCCCCGCGCCCCGGCGCCCCGCCCCGTGCGGCCGCAGGTGGCGGAGCAGGCGCCCGTCCAGCCCTACACGCCGCCCGTGGCCGCGCCGCCGGCTGCCGTGCCCTCGCCCGCCCCGGCCCCCGCGGCGCCGGCCGCGCCCGCCCGGGCCGCCGGCGGCCTGCCCAGCAACTACGTGGGCCAGATCCAGGCGGCGCTGCGGCGTGTGCAGCGCTACCCCGCCGGCGCCCGCGCGCGGCGCGCCGAGGGCGTGGTGAACGTGGGCTTCGTGCTGCGCCGGGACGGGACCGTCATCTCCGCCCGCGTCGTCCGCAGCTCCGGCGAATCCGACCTGGACGAGGAGGCGGAGGCGATGCTCCGCCGCGTGAGCCTGCCGCCGATGCCCGACGACATGGCCGGCAACACGGTGGACATGGTGGTGCCCATCCGCTTCAGCCTGAGCATCCGCTGAAGCGGGCCATCTGCCTTCAAAAACAAACGGCTGGACACCATATCCACCGGGTGTCCAGCTACCCCGCCATCCCCTTCCCGCCGCTCTCCCCACGCCTCCGCCGCCGCATCGCCCGCCTCTCCCGCGCGGTGCGGGAACGGCGCGCGCTGGAGCTGCGCTACGGCGGCGCCTGGCGCGTGGTGCACCCCCACGCCATCGGCCGCACCGGCACTGGCCGCATCGGCCTGCTGACCTGGCAGACCGCCGGCCTCGCGCGCGGCCCGGACGACCCCGGCGAGGGATGGCGCCTCTTCGACGTGTCCCGCATTGAGGGCAGCCGCGCCCTGCGCGCCCACTTCGCCCCGCGCCCGCGCGGCGGCCCGCACTGGACACCCGGCATCGACGCGCCCGTGGCGGAGGTGCCGAGCCGGGCGGAGGCGCTGGCGGCCTGACGCCCACCCGCGGCGGGCAGCCGGCGCAACCTTCCGCGCCGCGTCCCGCTGCAACGGCATCCATCCGCATCCCCGCGCAGGAGCCGCCGGCCATGTCCGCCACCACCCTTCCCACCCCGGCCGAGGGGCGCTTCCGCGTCGTCCGCGCCCTGGCGAGCGGCTGGTGGCTGCTGCTCCTCCGCGGGGTGGCCTCCATCCTCTTCGGCATCTTCGCCTTCCTCGCGCCGGGGCTGGGGCTGGCCGTCATCCTCGGCGTCCTCGCCGCCTGGCTGGCGCTGGACGGGATTTTCACTCTCTGGCAGGCCGCGACGGGCCGGAGCGCCACCCCCCTCCCCGGCCCCGCGCGCCCGCACTCCGGCTGGCTCTGGGTGGACGGCCTCCTCTCCCTCGTCGCGGCCGTAGTGCTGATGGCCATGCCGATCGCCTCCGCCATCATCCTCGTGCTGCTCGTGGCGGCCTGGTCCATCGCGACGGGGATCTTCCGCATCGTCCTCGCCTGGCGCAGCGGCAGCTGGCTGCTCGGGCTCTGGGGGGCGATCGGCATCCTCATCGGGCTGTGGCTGGCCGCGGCGCCGGGGGCGGGGCTATTGGCACTGATCTGGGTGGTGGCCATCCAGGCCGTGGTGGGCGGGGTCCTCCTCCTCAGCCTCGCGTTCCGGCTGCGGCGCATCCACCACGACCCGACGCCGGGGTGATCCTGCGGCTCCGGTCCGTGGCCAGGGAGAGGAAGAAGGAATTCTTCCTCTCCCCGGACCCCTCACCATCATCTTCTTCTTCGAGTTGGTCTGATCTTCGCTGACGGTGCGCCTCGGCTCGTGGAGCCGAGGCGACTGCAGGGGCAGGATGGGGTGCTGATCGTAGAGGGCCGACATCTCCCGTCAGTCCCGCGGCAGCCCGATGCAGGTCCAGGAGGCTCAGCCTCCTGGTGGGGGTTCCAGGGGGCAAGGCCCCCTGGTGCCGGACAGTCGGAAACCTAGACCGACATCCCCGCGCACCACCCCGACGACCAGGCCCATTGGAAGTTGTAGCCGCCGAGCCATCCCGTCACGTCCACCGCTTCCCCCACCACGTGCAGGCCGGGGACGTCCTTCGCGGCCATGGTCTGGGAGGAGAGGGCGGCGGTGTCCACGCCGCCGGCCATCACCTCGGCCTTGGCGTAGCCTTCCGTGCCGGTGGGGGTGAGGGAGAGGGCCTTCAGGCGGGCGGCGACGGCGGAGAGGGGCTTGTTGCCGAGCTCGCCCACGGGGCGCGCGTGCTCCTGGAACAGGGTGGCGCCGAGGGCGGAGGCGAGGCGCTGGGGCATGTGCTCCGCCAGCACGGTGTGCAGGGCGGCGCGCGGGCGCTCATTCTTGCGGGCCAGCAGCCAGGCGGTGGCGTCGAGCCCGGGCAGCAGGTCCACGGTGACCGGCTCACCGGGGCGCCAGGGGGTGGAGACCTGCAGGATGGCGGGGCCGGAGAGGCCGCGATGGGTGAAGAGCATCGCCTCCGCGAAGCGCGCGGGGCCCGCGCGCGCCTCCACGGGGAGGGAGACGCCGGAGATGGGGCGCATGAGGGCGAGGTCGGACTCCCCGAAGGTCAGCGGCACCAGGGCGGGGCGGGGCGTGACCACGGGCAGGCCGAAGCGGCCGGCGATGTCGAGCGAGAGGCCTGTCGCGCCCATCTTGGGGATCGAGAGGCCGCCGGTGGCGAGCACGAGGGCGGGGGCGGCGAAGCTGCCGCGGTTCGTCTCCACCTGGAAGCGGTCCGCGCGGGTGACGCCGGTAATGCGGTGGCGCGGGCGCAGGTCCACGCCGGCGGCGTCGCACTCGGCCAGAAGCATCCCGACGATCGCGCGGGCGGAGCCGTCGCAGAAGAGCTGGCCGAGCGTCTTCTCGTGGTAGGGGATGCGATGGCGCTCCACCATCGCGATGAAGTCCCGCTGCGTGTAGCGGGAGAGGGCGGAGCGGGCGAAGTGTGGGTTGGCCGAGAAGAAGCGCGCGGGCTCCACCTCGAGGTTGGTGAAGTTGCAGCGGCCGCCGCCGGAGATGAGGATCTTCGCCCCCGGCGCCTCCGCGTGGTCCAGCAGCAGCACGCGCCGGCCGCGCCGCCCCGCGGTGAAGGCCGCCATCATGCCCGCGGCGCCGGCGCCGAGGATGATCGCGTCGAAGGTCTCGGTCATCGTGGGCCTCCCTTGGCGCCGCGCGACGGATCGCGCAAGGCCGTCTCGCCAAGCCGGGCGGGGCGGGAGAGAATGGCGCACCGGAGGAATCGATGATGCCGCATTTCGTCCCCGCCACGCCGCAGACCACGCGCATCGGCCAGTTCGACGCCGGCTTCCCGCCGGTGGCGAGCATCGCGGCCGGGGAGAGCGTGACGCTGCAATGCGTCTCCGGCCTCGGCGACGCCGTGCCGGGCGAGGGCAGCGGGATGACCGTGCCGCAGGCGCTGCGCGACATCGCCGCCGCTAACACGGCGGGCCTCTCGGGCCACATCATCACCGGGCCGGTGGAGGTGCGTGGCGCGGAGCCGGGCGACGCGCTGCGGGTGGAGATCGAGCGGATCGAGCTCGGCACGGACTGGGGCTTCTGCGGCTTCCGCCCGCTGATGGGCACATTGCCGGAGGACTTTCCCTTCCGCCGCATGCTGCACATCCCCGTGGACCAGGCGGCGAAGACCTGCACCCTGCCGATGGGCGGCGGCATCCGGCTGGACCTCGCGCCCTTCTTCGGCGTGATGGGCGTGGCGCCGCCGGCCGAGTGGGGCCGCATCTCCACGAAGGAGCCGCGCGCGCATGGCGGCAACCTCGACAACAAGGAGCTGGTGGAGGGCACCACGCTGTGGCTGCCCGTGCACGTGGCGGGCGCGATGTTCTCGGCGGGCGACGGCCACGGCGTGCAGGGCGACGGCGAGGTCTGCATCAACGCGCTGGAGACGAGTCTGACCGGCACCTTCGGCCTGCACGTGGAGAAGGGAGGCGGCGCGCGCGACCCGATCCTGCGCTTCCCGCGCGCGGAGACGCCGACGCACTTCATCACCATGGGCATGAACGAGGATCTGGACCTCGCGATGAAGCAGGCGCTGCGCGAGATGATCGGCTTCATCGCCGCGCGCACCAACCTCACTCCCGCGGACGCCTACCAGTTCTGCTCGCTCGCGGTGGATTTCCGGGTGACTCAAACCGTGAACGGCGAGAAGGGCGTGCACGGAATGTTGAGGAAAGGTGTCATCCTCTAGCGGCGTGTGAAGTCGGCGCACGAAGCGGCTGATCCGATTCACACACTGATTCCTGTCCACAGAATCACCCACATTTCCGTCCACAAGTTTTCGTGGGCGTCATCTTGTGGGCGGGTAACCCTGTGACCTACCGTATCTTGTATCGTCGTTGACGGGGGTTGCGCGATGGACTGGTCAGCGGAAGCGATCGAGCAGTTGCGGGCGCTCTGGGCGGAAGGACACTCCACCGCCGAGATCGGGCGCCGCATGGGCATCTCGAAGAACGCGGTGGTGGGCAAGGCGCATCGCCTGCACCTGCCCGCGCGCCCCAGCCCCATCCAGCGCGAGCAGGCCGCCGCATCGGCCGCGCCCCGTCCGGTGGCAGCCGCCGCGCCGGTCATGGGGCCCGTCACGGGGCCGGTCGCCGCGCCCGCGCCGCGCCCCGTCGTCGCCGCCGCGCCCCGCCCGCCGGCCGCCCCCGTGATGCGCGCCGCGCCGCCCGCCGTGGTGCGCCCCTTCCCGCGCAGCGGCGCCCGCACCTGCTGCTGGCCGATCGGCGAGCCCGGCACGCCGGAGTTCCGCTTCTGCACGTCGGAGTCCTTCGGCGGGAAGCCCTACTGCCTGGAGCACGCCTCCATCGCCTACGTGAAAGCGCGCGATCGCCGCGAGGACGCTGCCTGAGGGCAGCGGCATCGCGTGACAGGAGGGGCGCCGGTCAGGGGGACCGGCGCCCTTCTTGTTTGGTGTGTTTCATGAGACTTCGCGCCTGCCCGGGCCAGGAGAAGGACCCGGACCCCATCATCCCATTCCTCAGGCTGGCGCCGGCGAGACCTGTCCCGCGCCGAGGGTCATCGGCCCTCGGCGAACCGCAAGCCCCCGCATCCCGCGGCAGCCCTTCAGAAGAAGATGAGGGGTGGGTTCCAAGGGAGGGGAGAATTCCTTCTCCCCTCCCTTGGGGCCACCACGCGCCGCGCCTTTGATGCGCTCGGCCATCCGCAGTCCGCGCCGATCATTCGCCCATCGCGGATGACGCCATCCGCCGCGGCGCGGCCCTTGCCGCGCGTCAGACCCCCGCCAGCACCGCTTCCGTCACCCGCGCCACCTGCACGTCGTCCAGGTAGGGGTGCATCGGCAGGGCCAGGATGCGCTTGCACAGCGCCTCGCTGACCGGCAGCGGCGGCACCCCGGCAATTCCGGCGGCGTGGGCCTCGCGATAGGCGGGCTGATGGTGCAGCGGCAGCGGGTAGTACACCGCCGTCGGCACGCCGCGGGCCTTGCAGGCCTCCTGCACGCGGGTGCGCTGCGCCTCGTCGGCGAGGGAGATGGAGTAGAGGCCGTAGGCGCTCTCGGTGCCCGCCGGCCTCGCGGGGGTCTGCACCACTCCGCCCAGCGCGGCGTCGTAGGCGGCGGCGGTGCGGGCGCGGGACGTCAGCTCGCTCTCCAGCAGCGGCAGCTTGCACAGCAGGATGGCCGCCTGGATCGTGTCCAGGCGGCCGTTCATGCCGGTGCGCATCACCTCGTAGCGGGTCTTGCCCTCACCGTGCGTGCGCAGCGACCGGTAGAGTTCCGCCTTCTCCGCGTCGTTCGTCAGCAGCGCGCCGCCGTCGCCGTAACAGCCCAGCGTCTTGGTCGGGTAGAAGGAGAGGGCGGCGGCGCCGCCCCAGTTCCCCAGCCGCTTTCCGTTCAGCGCGCCGCCGAAGGCCTGCGCGGCGTCGTCGAGGGCGAACATCCCCTCCTCGGCGCAGATCGCCTCGATCGCCGGCCAATCGGCGGGAAGGCCGAAGAGGTCCACGCCCACCACGGCGCGGGGGCGGAGCTTCCCTTCCGCCTTCACCAGCGCGACGCGGCGCTTCAGGTCGGCGATGTCGATGTTGAAGGTCTGGGGGTCCACGTCCACGAAGACCGGCGTGGCGCCGAGCACCAGCGGCACCTCGGCCGTCGCGGTGTAGGTGAAGGCGGGCAGGAACACGGCGTCGCCGCGCCCGATCCCCTCCGCCATCATCGCGATCTGCAGCGCGTCCGTGCCGGAGGAGACGCCGACACAGTGGCCGGCACCGGCGAAGGCGGCCAGCGCGCGCTCCACCTCCTCCACCTCCGGCCCCTGCACGAAGCGGCCGGAGTCCAGCACGGCGGCGATGCGGCGGTCGATCTCCGGCCGGATCAGCGCCTGCTGGGCCTTCACGTCGAACAGCCCGATGGGGGGGAGAGAAGAGGGGTCTTGCGCCATGGGCGCCCCCTTAGCCCAAAGCCGCGGGGGCGTCGAAATCAAGGATCGTGTCGCGGGGTTACCGCGCCGATCGTGTCGCGGGGTTACCACGCCGATCGTGTCAGGCGGTTACCGCGCCTTCCCCGGCATGATGCGGGAGAGGCCAAGGCCGAGCGCCAGCATGGCCGCCCCGCTGACCGCCAGCGCCCACGTGGCCCCAAACCCGCCGAGCAGCGCGCCGAAGAGGAGCGGCCCGAGGGACTGCCCCACGAAGAAGGAGAAGGCGTGCAGCGCCACCGCGGAGCCGCGGGCGCGCGGCGCGATCTCCGTCACCCGCATCTGCAGGGAGTTGTGCATGGTGAAGTAGCCCAGCCCCATGGCGAACATGCCCAGCACCACGGGCAGCACGCCCAGCCCCGCCCACCAGCCGCCACAGGCGACGAGCAGGAAGCCCGCGGCCACCACCAGCCCCGCCACGCGCTGCATGGCCGAGAGGCCCAGCCGCGCCAGCATGGGCCCGGCCAGGAAGGTGTAGGCGACGCCGGAGGCGCCGAAGGCCCCGATGGCCAGCCCCGCCTGCACCGCCCCGCCCAGCCCCCAGCCCGCGATCAGCGCCGCGAGGTAGGGGAAGAGGCCGAAGACGAAGAGGCCTTCTGTCGCCACCGCGGCGTAGACGCGCCGGGCTGCGCCCAACCGCAGGATCTCCCCATAGCGCCGGGCGGCCGAGCCGGCGTCCAGGTGGCCGGGGGCCGGGTCCGGCTCCCGCCGGATGTCCCGCCACAGCACCAGCCCCATGGCCAGCACCGCCACTGCCCCGCCGCCGATGATCCCGCGCCAGTCCACGAAGCCGTGGACGAGGCCGGAGACCACCCCGCCCGCGATCTGCCCGGCCGTGGAGAAGGCCAGCAGCCGGCTGAGCGCCACCTGGCGCGATTCCTGGGGCACCCGGTCCCCGAAGGTGGCGATGACCAGGGGGTAGATGCCCCCCGCCGCCGCCCCCGCGAGGGCGCGGAAGGCGAAGAGCAGCCCGAGGGAGGGGGAGAGGGCGCAGGCGACGAGGGCCAGGCCGGTGAGCAGCGTGGCCAGGGCGATGATCCGCCGCTTGCCCAGCGCGTCCCCCACCGGCCCGAGAAAGGGCTGCACCAGCGCGTAGGGCAGGGCGAAGGCGGAGGCGAGCAGCGCCACCGAGTCCGTGGCCGCCGCGAAGTCCCGCGCGATCTCCGGCAGGATCGGGTCCAGGCTGCGGGCGGAGAGGGAGGTGGTGAAGGCCGTCAGGCCGTAGAGCGTGATCAGCCGCCGGGTGCGGGATGTCTCGTCGGGCGGGGCGGGCATGGCGGGCCATGGTGCGGCGCGGCCCCCGCGAAGGCCAGTCACGGGCGCGCGGGGCAGGGATGCGGGGGAGGGGCGCGCCCCTCAGGCCAGCAGTGCCGCGCTCAGCGCCGCGTTCACGGGCCCCGGCGCCTCGAAGGCCACCCAGTGGCCGGCGCCCGGGACGACCAGGGGCTCCACGCCCCGGTCCCGGAAGAAGCCGATCCGCCCGGCCAGGTCGGGCACGACGATCGCGTCGTGCTCGCCGTAGATCACGGAAAGCGGGGCCCGGACCCCGTCCAGCGCCTGCCGCAGGGAATCCGGCTGGACCACGTTGCGGCTGCGGTAGCGGGCGTGATCGCTGTTCCAGGCCTGGATCGCCAGGGCCTCGGCATCGATCCGGGCGGGGTCGTGGATCATCAGCCGGGCCAGGTTCTCCCGATGCGCCGCCATCCGGTCCTCCCCCTGGCGCTCGCGCACGGAGACGAGAGGAATGGGCCGGCGCGGCAGCCCGAGCGACCCGGCGCCAAGGACCGTGAGGGAGAGCACCCCCGCCCCGTGCCGGGCGGCCACATGCCCCGCGATCGTCGCCCCGAAGGAGAAGCCGACGAGGTCGTAGGGCGCGCCGCCGAGCCGCGCCCCGATCCCCGCCGCGACGAGGTCGGCGAGGCCGGCCAGGTCCGTGCCCGGCGGCGGAAGGTCGGATTCCCCCAACCCCGGCAGGTCCGGCACATGCAGGCGGCGGCGGGCCGAGAGCGCCTCGACGTTGCGCGCCCAGTGCCGCCAGGATCCGGCGCCGCCGTGCAGCAGCACCGCCGGGCGCCCGGATCCCCATTCGTGCCAGACCATCCGGCCGCCATCCTGCCCCCCGGCGAAAGCTGTCTCGGCGCGGGTGGCGGAGTTCGCCAGGCGCTTCAGCCGGGCCTCGGGGTCGTCGTCGGTGGGCATGGCGGGATTGTCCGGCAAATCCGGGCGCCGCGGAACCACCCCCTCGGAGAGATGATCAACGATCAACCAAAGTGCTTATCGGGAGGATTAACTTGACGAATGCGTGGATAAGGTAATCCACTTCTCACCACAGGGCTGGCGATGACGTCCCGCTACCCGGACACGAAGGCAGGCCGCCATGCCCCACCCCACACGTCGCGCGCTGATCGCCGCGCTGCCCCTCCTCGCCGCCCCGGCCGCCCTTCGCGCCCAGGCGCCAGGGCGCCCGGTGCGGGCCGTGGTGCCCTTCCCGCCCGGCGGCGGGGTGGACGTCTTCGCGCGGCCCTTCGCCGTGGCCCTCGCCGCCGCGCTCGGCCAGCCCGTGGTGATCGAGAACGTCGGCGGCGCCTCCTCCCGCATCGGCAACGGCACGGTCGCGCGGGCCGCGGGCGACGGCGCGACCCTGCTGGTCACCAACGACACCCTGGCCGCGGTGGAGGCCCTGCCCGCCCCGGGCGCCGCGCCCGTCCTGCCGCAGCTCGCCCCCGTGCTCCTGGCCGCCAGCTCCCCCCACGTCATCGTCACCCACCCGAGGTCCGGCTTCCGGACGGTCACCGACTACGCGGCGCGGGTGCGGGACCCGGCGCGGCGCCCCAACATCGCCCTGCCCGGCCTCGGCACCGCCCACCACTTCGCCAGCGCCCTGTTCGACGGGGCCGTGGGCGGCCGGGCCGAGCCCGTGCCCTACCGCGGCGGCGGCCCCGCCATCGCGGACCTTCTGGCGGGCACCGTGGACGCCTCCCTCGTCACCCTCGGCATGGTGGTGCCCCACATCCGGGAGGGCCGGCTGATCGGCCTCGCCGTCACCTCCGCCACCCGAGCGGCCGCCGTGCCGGAGGTGCCGACGGTCGCGGAAACCGTGGCGCCCGGCTTCGACGTGACAACCTGGATGGGCGTCCTCGCCCCCGCCGCCACGCCGCCCGCCGCCCTGGCCCGCCTGCACGCCGCCGGCCGCACGGCGCTGGAGGATGCCACCCTGCGGGAGCGCCTGGCCTCCCTCGGCTTCGAGCCGGCCGGTGCCGGGCCGGAGGAGTTCGCCGCCCTGCTGCGGAGCACGGTGGAGCGCTTCGCCGCCGTGGTGCCGGCGGCGGGGATCAGGGCGGAGGACGCCTGAGAGCGGCCCCAAGGGGAGGGAGAAGGGATTCTCCCTCCCCCTGGACCCCCACCCTCATCTTTTTCTGGGGGGCTGCCGCGGGATGCACGGCTTGCGGTTCGCCGAGGGGCGGTGACCTTCGGCGCGGGAGAGGTTCCCCTGGCACCAATTCGAAGAAGATGATGATGGGGGTCGAGGGGGAAGAATTCCTTCTTCCCCTCGCGGGGGTTCCGGGGGCGGAGTCCCCGAGAATCCGCGGCCACGGGGTCTTGTCCCGCCGCCCCCCCCTGAATACATCGTGGTCCGACGGGCTCAGGCCCGTTTTCCAACCCCCATCCGATTGAAAATGGGGCCGCGCACGGTGCCTGATGACGGGCCGTGCCCCGGCCGCCGCGAAAAGGAGTGACGGATGAGCAAGGTCATCGGTATCGACCTCGGCACCACCAATTCCTGCGTCGCCATCATGGAAGGCGGCGAGACGAAGGTCATCGAGAACGCCGAGGGCGCCCGGACCACCCCCTCTATGGTCGCCTTCGCCAAGAATGGCGAGCGCCTTGTCGGCCAGGCCGCCAAGCGCCAGGCGGTGACCAACCCGACCGACACGCTCTACGCCGTGAAGCGCCTGATCGGCCGCCGCTTCGATGACCCGATGGTGCAGAAGGACGTCTCCCTCGTCCCCTACAAGATCGCGCGCGCCGACAATGGCGACGCCTGGGTCGAGGGCGGCGGGCAGAAGCAGGCGCCGCAGCAGATCAGCGCCTACGTGCTCGGCAAGATGAAGGAGACGGCGGAGGCCTATCTCGGCGACAAGGTGACGCAGGCCGTCATCACCGTCCCCGCCTACTTCAACGACGCCCAGCGCCAGGCCACGAAGGAGGCCGGCAAGATCGCGGGCCTCGAGGTGCTGCGCATCATCAACGAGCCGACGGCGGCGGCCCTCGCCTACGGCATGGACAAGAAGAACGGCGGCACGATCGCGGTCTATGACCTCGGCGGCGGCACCTTCGACGTCTCCGTGCTGGAGATCGGCGACGGCGTGTTCGAGGTGAAGTCCACCAACGGCGACACCTTCCTCGGCGGCGAGGACTTCGACCAGCGGGTGATCGACTATCTGGCGGACGAGTTCCGCAAGGAGAACGGGATCGACCTGCGCGGCGACAAGCTCGCCCTGCAGCGCCTGAAGGAGGCGGCCGAGAAGGCGAAGATCGAGCTCTCCTCCGCCAAGCAGACCGAGATCAATCTGCCCTTCATCACCGCCGACGCGAGCGGCCCGAAGCACCTGGTGCTGCAGCTCTCCCGCGCGAAGCTGGAGAGCCTGGTGGACGACCTGATCCAGCGCACGCTGGAGCCCTGCCGGAACGCGCTGAAGGATGCCGGCCTGACGGCGGGCGAGATCGACGAGGTGATCCTGGTCGGCGGCATGACCCGCATGCCGAAGGTCATCGACGCCGTGAAGTCCTTCTTCGGCAAGGAGCCGGCCCGCAACGTGAACCCGGACGAGGTGGTCGCCATCGGCGCCGCCATCCAGGGCGCGGTGCTGAAGGGCGAGGTGAAGGACGTCCTGCTGCTCGACGTGACCCCGCTGTCCCTCGGCATCGAGACGCTGGGCGGCGTGTTCACCCGGCTGATCGACCGCAACACCACGATCCCCACCAAGAAGTCCCAGACCTTCTCGACCGCTGACGACAACCAGACGGCCGTGACGATCAAGGTCTTCCAGGGCGAGCGTGAGATGGCGGCCGACAACAAGCTGCTCGGCAACTTCGACCTGCAGGGCATCCCGCCGGCGCCGCGCGGCGTGCCGCAGGTGGAGGTGACCTTCGACATCGACGCGAACGGCATCGTCTCCGTCTCCGCGAAGGACAAGGCCACGGGCAAGGAGCAGCAGATCAAGATCCAGGCTCGCTCCGGCCTGTCCGACAACGACATTGAGCGCATGGTGAAGGACGCCGAGGCGAATGCCGAGGCCGACAAGCGCCGGCGCGAGACGGTGGAGGCGAAGAACAACCTGGAGGCCCTGGTCCACTCCTCGGACAAGGCGCTGAAGGAGAACGGCGACAAGCTGGCCGATGCCGAGAAGGGTGAGGTCGAGGCCGCCCTCTCCGCCGCGCGCTCCGCGCTGGAGGGGGACGACCCCGAGGCGATGAAGGCCGCGGGCGAGCGCCTGTCCGCCGCGTCGATGAAGATCGGCGAGGCGATGTACAAGGCGCAGCAGGCGGCCGAGAGCGCCGGGGCGGCCCCGGGCGAGGGGGGTGGGGCCAGCGGCCCCAGCAACGCCAACCCGAACGGGAAGGTGGTCGACGCCGAGTTCGAGGATGTCGACCCCTCGAAGAAGAAGCAGGGCTGAACGGCCACGCCGTGAAGTAAAAGGGGCGCCCGGCATCGCGAGAGCGGGCCGGGCGCTTTCTCTTTACGGCGCCGGTCCTGTATTCACCCCCTTAGTATTCAACCCCTCAGGGCGAGCGCACGCCCCGCACGGGAACCATCATGGCCAAGCGTGACTACTACGAGGTGCTGGGCGTCGCCCGCGACGCGAACGAGGACGCGCTGAAGAAGGCGTTCCGCAAGCTCGCGATGCAGCACCACCCCGACCGCAATCCCGGGGACAAGGCGGCGGAAGCGAAGTTCAAGGAGTGCAACGAGGCCTACGACGTCCTGAAGGACGCCGAGAAGCGGGCCGCCTACGACCGCTACGGCCACGCCGCCTTCGAGAATGGCGGCGGGGGGGGCGGCAATCCCTTCGGCGGCGGCTTCGCGGGCGGCGGCTTCGAGGACATCTTCGAGCAGATGTTCGGCAACCTCGGCGGTCGCCGGGGCGGTGGGGGCGGGGGGAACAGCGGCCGCGGCGCCGACCTGCGGACCGAGGTGACGATCACGCTCGAGGACGCCTTCGCCGGCACGAAGCAGACCATCCGCGTCCCCTCCTCCGTTTCCTGCGACAACTGCCAGGGCACGGGCGCGGAGGGCGGCAAGCCCCAGACCGAGAGCTGTCCGACCTGCAAGGGCGCCGGCAAGGTACGCGCCCAGTCCGGCTTCTTCCTGGTGGAGCGCACCTGCCCCACCTGCGGCGGCCAGGGCCGCACCATCAAGAACCCCTGCAAGGTCTGCCAGGGCGCCGGGCGCGTCCAGAAGGACCGCAACCTCAACGTGACCATCCCCGCCGGCGTGGAGGAGGGCACCCGCATCCGCCTGGCCGGAGAGGGCGAGGCCGGGCTGCGCGGGGCGCCTGCCGGCGACCTCTATGTGGATATCGGCATTAAGCCCCACCCGATCTTCCAGCGGGAGGGGAACAACATCTTCATCCGCGTGCCCCTGCGGATGACGCAGGCGGCGTTGGGCGGGAACGTGGAGGTGCCGAGCATCGACGGCGGCCGCGCCCGCGTGCAGATCCCCACCGGCACCCAGGCGGGCGACCAGTTCCGCCTGCGGGGCAAGGGCTTCTCCGTCCTCCGCTCCGCCGCGCGGGGGGATATGTACGTGCAGGTCTCCGTCGAGACCCCGCAGAACCTGACCGCGAAGCAGCGCGAGCTACTGGAGCAGTTCGAGGCCGAGGCGGAGGCCAACAATCGGACCAGCCCGGAGAGCGAGGGCTTCTTCTCCCGCGTGAAGGAGTTCTGGGACGGGCTGGGGCGCTGAGCGCCTTCCAGGCTGGCCATCATGAGCCCCCGCCGGTCCGCCGGCGGGGGTTTTTCGTCTCGCCCGACACTTCCCCTCAGGATTCCAGGCGCTTGCCGATTTCGGATCAAGGGCGGACTGAACGGTCCGCGGCGGCAGGGCGACACCGCCGGGCGATTTAGTTTTCCCAGAATTTATCCACAGGATGAGGGCTTGACCCCCCCGGACTCGCCCGAGAGTCCGCGCTTTGTTCCCCGGACTCCCAGGATTCACCCAAGTTGATTCCTAAGTGACTGTAATAGCTGCTTTTTGCGATATCCACATACGCATCAGCAACAAACATTTCCCTGACTCCACAAGGCCTTGCTGCCGTGTCTTGCGCCGGTGTCCCAACCCCGCCCCGCATCTATTCCACCAACTTGTCCACAGCCCCTGCCAGAAGCCCTGGAAGGACCGGCCATGGGTCCACCCTCGGCGCGGGCGGTCTGTCCCGGGGAGAGGAAGAAGGAATTCTTCCTCTCCCCGGACCCCTCACCATCATCTTCTTCCAGGCTTTGGTCTTTCCCGGCTGACGGCGCGCCTTGGGTCGATGACCCGAGGCGACTGCAAGGGCCGGATGAATGCCGATCGAGAGGAGCAACGGCTCCCGTGGGTTCCGCGGCAGCCCAGCCGCTGGGGTCTGGGGACCCCCGCCGGGGTCCCCAGCGGGGTGCAGGGGCGGAGCCCCTGCGGGCCACGCGCACGAAAAAGGCCGGGGGAAGTGGCTTCCCCCGGCCCTGATCGGCCTCAGAAAAGGCGGGCTGGCCTCAGCGGCGCAGGCCGAGGCGCCCGATCAGGGTCTCGTAGCGCTGCTGGCTCTTTTTCTTCGTGTAGTCGAGAAGGCCGCGGCGCTGGCCGACGAGCACGAGCAGGCCGCGCCGGGAGTGGAAGTCCTTTGGGTGGGCCTTCATGTGCTCCGTGAGCGAGGTGATCCGCTCGGTGAGCAGGGCCACCTGGACCTCCGGAGAGCCGGTGTCGCCCGGGGCGGTGGCGTATTCCTGGATGAGCGCGGCGCGGCGCTCAGGGGTGATCATCGACATCGGGATATCCTAAGGTCGGGATTTCAGGGTCACCCGCGGGTGAGCCAGCGTTCGGGGCGGAGAAGCCCTTCCCCCAGGCGGCACAGACCCATCAGGCGCTCCCCCGACAGCACGCGGACCAGGCCCCCATCGGGGTTGGCTGCCTGCGGAACCCGGCCCATGAATTCGACCAGGGAGAGTTCCTGGCCGAAGGAGAGCCGGGCGGCCTCGGCTTCGGTGACGGCCAGGGCCGGGATGTCGTCCAGCGCGGTCGTCACCGGCAGCAGAAGCGCCGGGGAAGGGGGCGGGGTATCGCCCGTGACGATCAGGCTGTCCAGCGGAATCGCCGCCTCCTCCAGGAAGGGTCCGACCCGCAGCCGGCGCAGGGCCGCGATGTGCCCCACCGTGCCCGCCGCCCGCGCCAGGTCCCGCGCAAGGGAGCGCATGTACACGCCCTTGCCGGACTGCACGTGGAACACCGCCGTGTCGTCGTCCACCCGCTCCACCAGCTCGAAGCGGTCCACGCGCGCGGGGCGGGGCTGAAGCTGGATCTCCTGGCCCTCGCGCGCCAGGTCGTAGGCCCGCTCCCCGTTCACCTTGATGGCGGAGAAGATGGGCGGCACCTGCATGATGTCGCCGCGGAAGGCGGGCAGGGCGGCCTCAATCTGCTCGTTGGTCGGGCGGTGGTCGGAGGTGGCGATGGTCTTGCCGTCCGCGTCGTCGGAATCCCGCTCGTCGCCCATCTTCAGGGTGAAGCGGTACACCTTCGTGCTGTCCATCACGTAGGGCACGGCCTTGGTGGCAGCCCCGAAGGCAATGGGCAGGATGCCGGTCGCGAGCGGGTCCAGCGTGCCGCCATGCCCGACCTTCTGGGCATCGAAGGCGCGCTTGAGCTTCGTGACCACGTCCGTGGAGCCCATGCCCGTGGGCTTGTCCACGATCAGCCAGCCATCCAGCGGCCGCCCCTTAGGCTTGCGGTTCTGCCGGCCCCGATGCCCGTTCTGCCCTGCCATTCGCGGCCTGCCCTCTTCGCTCGGACCGTCACTCGCGCGGTCAGTCCATGCCGCCCCGGTCCGATCCGGGCGGCGAGGGCGGCCGTCTAGCACCGCGCGAGGGCGGGCGGGAATGCCCCGAGGGGAGGAGAAGGGGATTCTCCCCTCCCCGGCACCTCCGCATCCCTCCTGCCCGCATGTCATGCCCTGTCCGCGAAGGCCGGTGCCGCCCTTTCCCGCAGGGCGGCTTCCGGCCGGAGGGCAAGCCGCAGCGCCTGCCGGCTGTGTCCCCGGGGGCGGGTGGCCTAGGTGGCGGCCGCGATCTCCGCGATGGATTTCGCCACCAGCCGTGCTTCGAGGTGATGGACCATGTGCCCGGCCCCGCTCACGATCCGCAGGCGACTTCCGCGGATGCTGCGGTGGAGCCGCTCGGCGGAACGCTTGAACACCACCTTGTCGCCATCGCCGGCGATGATGGTCACGGGCATGGAAAGCATCCCGTAGCGGTGCTGCAGGGCCAGGACGCCCGGGATCATCAGGGCGCCGTCGCCGGCCGTTGCGCGGAGCTGGGAGGGGCGGAGCGCCATGGCGGGGGAGAATTCCTCCGTGAACCGTTCGGGTATGCGGGCGGGCGAGAACAGCGCCCGCTTCACCAGGGGCATCGTCAGCCACCCGAAGACGGGAGAGAGGGTGTAGCGCAGGACATCCCCCAGGACGGGGATCGCGGCGATCCCGACCAGCAGGACATCGGGCCGGAGCGTCGGGAAGTAGTAGCCGGACAGCAGCACGAGCCCGGCGGTGTCGGTCGGGTAGCGGTCCGCGAAGGCGAGGGCGACGATGGCGCCCCAGGAGTGCCCGACCACGACCGGCCGCTCAATGCCGAGCTGGCGCAGGGCCTCGTGGAGCAGCCCGGCCTGCTCAGCGGCCGTCCACATGCGCCCGCGGGGGCGTTCGCTATGCCCAAAGCCCGGACGGTCGAAGATGATGACGCGATGGCCGGCGCGCAGCAGGTCGGCCACGCCACTGGTGTCGTAGTCGTCCCCCGTCACCATGTTGCCGTGGATCAGGACGACAGGGCGCCCGGTACCCCGGTCGCTGTAGTGCAGGCGCACGCCGTCCACCTCGATGAAGCGGCCCTCCGGCGGGTGCCGCCGCTCCGCCCTGCCCGCGAGGACATGGTTCACGAGGGCGAGGGCGCCAAGGGCACCGGCCGTCCAGGCCAGGACCCGGGCCGCGGACGGCCCTCGGGAATGCTGTCGAAGAAGGTTCATCACTGCCCCTGATGTGGCGCACCACGATCGCCGGAGCGACTGCCCGGCCCAGGGATGGGCAACGCGCCACCGGATGGCTCTGCTGCAACGCGGCACGTTCCGTCCGCCGAACGGGTGCCGGCGGAAAGGCCCGCGGGTCGGGGGGAAAGCAGATGCGGGGCAGGTCTACTCGGGCCGGATGCCTGCGCGCCGGATCAGTTCCCCTTGCGAGGCAAGGTCCGCCTCCAGCCGCGCCCGCAGCGGCCCGGGCCCGGGCTCCATGGGGATGAGCCCGTTCCGGTTGAGGAAGTCGCGCATCGCCGGGCCTGCGATCGTCGCGGCGGTCGCCGCGGACAGGGCCTCGCCCTGCGCCTCCGGCATGCCGGGCGGGGCTTGCAGGCTGAACCAGCCGCCCGCCGCGAAGCCGGGGAAGCCTCCCTCCGCCAGGGTGGGCACGCCGGGCAGGGTGGGGGAGCGCTCCGGCAGCGCGATGCCGAGCGGCCGCACGCGGCCCTCGTCGATGCTCGCCTTCGCGGCGCCGAGGAGGGCGAACATGAGGTCGGTGCGCCCGGCGATGAGGTCGGTGAGGGCCTGGGGCGACCCGGTGTAGGGGGCATGAACCCACTCCACCCCGGCGCGCGCGGCCAGGTCCACCATCGGCAGATGCCCGGTGGTCCCAATGCCTTGGCTGGCGTAGCTGACCGCCCCGGGCCCGCGCCGCGATGCCTCCAACACCTCCGCCAGGCTTCCCCATTTCGGGTTCGCCACCAGCACGTAGAGCGAGTCCACCAGCAGGGTGACGTGGGTGAAGCCCGCCACCGGGTCGTAGCCGGGCTGGCGGAACATGTGCGGCGCGTTGGCGAAGGTGGCGATGGTGCCGAGGAAGAGCAGGCTGCCATCCGGCCGGCCGCGCGTGACCTGGCGCGCGGCGAGGGTGGTGGAGGCGCCCGGCCGGTTCTCGACCACGAAGCTTCCGCCCAGGCGCTCGGCGAGGCCGGTGGCGAGGAGCCGGGCCATGACGTCCGTCGGGCCGCCGGGGGTATAGGGCACGACGAGGGAGGTGGTGAGGCCGCGCGGCCAGGCCTCCGCGGCGCGGGCCGCCCGCGGGCGGAAGGGGGCAAGTGGCGCGAGGGCCGCGCCGGCGAGGAGCCCCCGCCGGGGCACCCCCCGCGCCAGGTCGCGCATCAGGCCCAGAGCCCTTTCGCCACGAGCCAGTCCTGGACCAGGGCCGCGACCTCGTCGCTGTTGCGGTCCATCATGACCATGTGGCTATTCCCGCGGATCCCGCGCTCCGGCAGGTTCACCACGTCCACGCTGCCGCCGGCGGCGCGGACCGCTTCGGCGAAGCGCATCCCGTTGGCGCGGATCGTCGGCCAGCGCGCGTCGCCCTCGATGTAGTCGCCGTAGAGGACGAGCATCGGCACGTCCTTCAGCGCGGCGGCCCTGGCGATGTCGCCGGTCGCGGCCGGCTCCACCAGCACCAGCGCCCGCACCTTGTCCGGCCGCTCCTGCGCCGCGCGCCAGCCGAAGAAGCCGCCCTGGCTGTGCACCATCACCACGCTCGGGCCCACGCGGTCGAGCAGGGCGCCGTAGGCCTCAAGCGTCAGCTCGTCCGTCGTGGTGAAGCGCGGCACGTTCTGGCGCATGAAGCTGCGGTAGCTGGCGGGATCGGACGGAAACTGGTTGCCCGGCAGGGTGGTGCCGCGCTCACGGGGGCCGTCGCCGATGCGGAAGCGCTCCCAGGGGTTGTTCTCGGTTAGGAAGACCGGCTGGCCGCCGGTCGCCTCCGGGATCATCGTCCAGCCGGAGCGCCCGCGCTCCGTGGCGTCGGAGACATAGACGGGCCAGCCGCGGCGCAGGAAGAAGTGCTGCCAGCCCTCGCGCCCGTCCGGCGTCGTCTCCCAGGTCACGCCGGTCAGGCCGCCGCCGTGCCACATCAGCAGCGGGAAGCGGCCGCGCCGGGGCTCGGGAATCATGTAGCCGGCATACATGCCGCCGATGAGGTAGGTGCCGTTCGGATCGACGCGCGCCGGCTGCCCGCCGGGGGAGAAGAGCACCTCCCGCGTCGGCTGGCCGGAGATGACGAAGTCACGCCCCCCGACGTGGAAGGAGCCGAAGTCGGAGAGGGTGAGGGGAGCCTTGCCCGAGGCCGGTGCCGGGGCGGAAGGGCCGGGGGCCGGCGCGGTGCCCTGGGCCCGGACCGCGTCCGGTAGCGCGGCGGCCGCGGCGGTCAGCGCCGCGCCGCGCAGGAACGTCCTTCTCATCCCTCGTCCTCTCCCATTCCGTCCGTTTCCCGGACCTTCGCTTCCGTGCCCGGCCGCAGCCGCCGGGTGTCTGCAGACCGTGGCATCGCGCCGGGCGCGTGTCACGCTGAGCGGGCCCGCGAACGAGGACCAGGACCGGCGGGAACGGGGCCCCGCGGCGTCCCGCTACCCCGCCGCGAGCACCGCCTCCACGATCTCCTGCACCTCCAGCGCCTCGCGCAAGGTAGCCAGGGTGTGGGGTTCGCCGCGGGTCATGGCGATCACCTTGTCCAGCTGGCCGCGCAGGACCATCGGGCGCATGCGCTCGTTGGGGATGGCGTCGGGGGCGGTGGCCCAGCCGTCCGGGCCCTCGCGCTCGGCGATCGACCAATCCCGCAGGCGGATGGCGCCGGCGGGGCCGCGCAGGGTCCAGGCGTTGGTGTCGTCGCGGTCGGTCGTGCCGACGCCGCCGCGAAGGGTCACGGGGATGCCGCCGGCGGTGAGGCGAGCCTCCACGGCGGTCTCGGAGCGGTCCTCGCCGGGGTAGGTGGCGCGGGCGGATTCCAGCGCCAGCGGGCCGAGCAGGCGGCGGGTGAGGAAGAGGAAGTGGGAGACCACCTCCCGCGTGAAGCCGCCCTCGGCGCGGCGGGAGAGCCAGGAGGCGGCGTCGTGCTGCCAGGCGCGGGGCCAGGTGGCGAAGGCGACCTCGATGGAGAGGGAGTGCGGGGTGCCGACGGCGCCGGATTCCATCCAGGCGCGGAGCCCGGCCACGGCGGGGGAGGACGCCATGGGGAAGTTCACCCCGGCGCGGGCGCCCTCCGCTTCGGCGTGGGCGACGAAGGCGCGGGCGGCCGCCGTGTCGTGGGAGAGGGGCTTCTCCAGCAGGACGGAGCGGCCGGCGGCGAGCGCGGCGCCGGCGAGCGGCAGGTGGGCGGCGGGCGGGGCGGCCACGTAGAGTCCGTCGCAGCCGGCGATCACGGCCTCCGCGCTCTCCAGCATCGGCAGTTCGGGGGCAATGGAGGCGAGGCGGGCGGCGGCCTCGGGAGAGGGGTCCCAGACGCCGGTCAGGCGCAGTGGGGCGCCGTGGTGGTCGAGCGCGGCGCGCAGCAGGCGCTCGCCCATGATGCCGAAGCCGACAATGCCGAGTTTGACGGTGTCGGGATGTTCGGAAGCCAAGATGGAGGTGCCCCCTGTGCGTGAGGCGGCGGAAGATGGCCCCCGGTTCGGAGGTGCGCCAGCCCCTTCAGCCCGGCAGGCGATCGCGCAGCGCGCCGAGCTTCTCGGGGTTCCGCATGACGTAGACCGCGACGATCCGGCCCTCCACGATCTCCAGCGTGGTGGCCTGGGGCAGGCCGTCCGCCTCCAGCGTGACATAGCCGGGCAGGTCGTTGAGGCGGCCCAGATATAGCAGGGCCTCGGGGGGCGGCACCTTGCGGGACAGTCCGACGAAGAAGCGGCTCACCTTGTCGGCGCCGAAGATCAGCTTGCGGGCGGCGGGGCGGATGCCGCCGCCATCGGTGTGCAGCACCACGTCCGCTGCCAGCAGGGCCCGCAGCGCGTCCTCCCGGCCCTCCCGCGCCGCTTCCATGAAGGCGCGGGCGATGCGTTGTGCCTCCTCCTCCGTCACGGATTGCCGGGGCTGGGCCTCCCCGAGATGGGCGCGGGCGCGGCTGGCCAACTGGCGGCAGGCGGCCTCGCTGCGGTGGAGGAGGGCGGCGATCTCGGCGAAGGAGGTCTCGAACAGGTCGTGCAGGATGAAGACCGCGCGCTCCGCCGGGGAGAGGCGCTGGAGGGTGAGGAGAAAGGCCACCGAGATGTCCTGCGCCCGCTCATGCGCCGCCTGCTGCGGGGCATCCTCTGTTGCCAGCATCGGCTCGGGCAGCCAGGGGCCGACATAGCTCTCCCGCCGGTGGCGGGCGGATTTCAGGTGGTCCAGGCTCAGCCGCGCCGTGGCCTTCAGCAGCCAGGCGCGGGGCAGCTCGATCTCGCTTCGGTCCGCGGCGTTCCAGCGCAGGAAGGCTTCCTGCGCGAGGTCCTCCGCGGTGGCGAGGGAGCCGGTCATGCGGTAGGCGAGCCCGATCAGCTCCCGCCGCAGCGGGGCGAAGTGCTGCACCGGATCGGGCCCGCCCGCCACGTCAGGCCGCCTTGGGCATCACGCCGGGGACGCTGCGGAAGCCGATGGCGAGCCGGTTCCAGGCGTTGATCGTGGCGATCTGCATTGTCAGGCCCACGATTTCCTCCTCGGTGAACTGCGCCTTCAGCGCCTCGTAGTCCTCGTCCGGCGCGTGCGTATGGGAGACCAGGGTCAGCGCCTCCGTCCAGGCCAGGGCCGCGCGCTCCCGGTCCGTGAAGTTCGGCGCCTCCCGCCAGGCGTTCAGCAGGAAGAGGCGCGCCGGGCTCTCCCCGGCCTTCATGGCGTCCTTCGTGTGCATGTCGATGCAGAAGGCGCAGCCGTTGATCTGGGAGGCGCGGGTCTTCACCAGCTCGATGAGGCTGTGCTCCAGCCCGCTGCTGGCGACGGCGCGCTCCAGGTTCATCATGGCTCCCAGCAGCTTCGGGGCGGTGGAAAAGTAGTCGAGGCGAGGCGTCATGGCGCTCTGTCCTTGTGGGTGTTCGCCGGTAGGACGAGGCAGGCCGGGCCGGTGTGACACGCCCGCCGAAGATTCCTCGCCCGCCGCATTCCCGCCGCAGGACGGCGCTGACTTCGCCACCGCCGCCGCGCTAGGCTGCGCCCGGGCCTCGGGGGAGGCCCGAGGGGGTTTTCCGATCGTGTCCGCCATTCTCATGCGGCTGTTCCTGCTCGCGCTGGCGGGCGGCGCGCTCTCCGCCTGCGGGGGCACCCGCAGCGGCCCGATCGCGGCCGGCCACGGCTACGAGGCGAGCGGCGGCTACCAGTCCTGCGTGCCCTACGCCCGGGCCCGCTCCGGCATCGAGCTGCGCGGCGATGGCTGGCAGTGGTGGGACGCGGCGGTCGGCCGGTATGACCGCAGCCAGCGCCCCCGCCCCGGCTCCGTCCTCGTTCTCCAGCGCACCTCCCGCCTGCGGGACGGGCACGTGGCCGTGGTGGCCCGCGTGATGGGCCCGCGCGAGATCCGGGTGGACCACGCCAACTGGGCCTCCGGCGGGCTGAAGGGCCGCGTGGCGCGGGATCAGGCGGTGATCGACGTGTCCGAGCGCAACGACTGGTCGGCGGTGCGGGTGTGGTATCCGCCGGCGAATGTGGTGGGGAATACCGTGTTCCCCGCCTACGGGTTCATCCTGCCGTACCGGAGCTGGGCCTCGGCGGAGTAGCGCGGGTGGCCCCAGGGGGAGAGAAGGAATTCTCTCCCCCTGGACCCCCTCTCATCTTCTTCTGGGAGGCTGCCGCGGAATGTGGGGCTGGCCCGTGAAGCAGGCCCGTGAAGCAGGATTGTCATGCGGGACCGGCGGACATGGCCCGCGCCTCGGGTCATGGACCCGAGGCGAGCCGCAAGCCCCGCATCCCGCGGCAGCCTCCCAGAAGAAGATGAGGGTGAGGGGGCCGGGGAGAGGGAGAATTCCTTCTCCCTCTCCCCCGGGGCGGCCGGCGTACCGCATGAAGGAACCGTCATCCGCCCATTGCGTCCGGCCAGCGCATGGCCCATGTCCCCTACCGGATTTCCGCAGGGCTGGGGCGGTCCGGTTTACCCCGGGAATGCGCGGCCCTAGTCTCCAACCTGGAACGTGGCTGGGCCGCCGGCCCGGCACATAAGGATCTACGGGGCGTCACATGGGTTCGTTCAGCATCTGGCACTGGCTCGTCGTGCTGCTCGTCGTGCTGCTGCTCTTCGGCAGCGGCAAGATCAGCGGGCTGATGGGCGACCTGGCCACCGGCATCAAGTCCTTCAAGAAGAACATCAAGGAGGACGAGCCCGACGCCTCCATGGCGGACACCACCGCCGTGCCGCCCGCCGGCAACCTGCCCCCGCCGACCGTGGGCACGGCCGCGGACGCGAACCGCACCACCGTCCGCCAGCCGCCGACGGTCTGATCGTCCCAATTCGTGCTGAAAGCGCGCCGGTCCCCAGGGTAGTGCCTGGCGGCCGGCGCGCTGCTGTTGAGGAGCCGGCCGGTGCCCGATTCCATCCCCCAGGCTGCAATCCCGGCGGCCGCGATCGAGGCCATCGTCTCCGCCGGGCGGCGGATGGCGGAGCGCAACTGGGTGCCGGCCACCGCCGGCAACATCTCCGTCCGCCTACCCGGGAATCAGGGGGGTGGGCGGGTGGCGATCACCCGCTCCGGCTTCCACAAGGCGCATCTGGACGCCGGCGCCGTGATGGCAGTGGACATGGCGGGCGCGCCGGAGAACCCGACGCTGCGCCCTTCCGCCGAGACGGGGCTGCACTGCGGCGCCTACCGCGCCTTCCCGGATGTGGGGGCGGTGGTGCACGGGCACTCCATTGCCAACACGGTGCTCTCCCGCCGGGCCGGGGATTCCATCCGGCTGGAGGGGTACGAGCTGCTGAAGGTCTTCCCGGGCCTGCCGACCCATGAGGGCGCGGTGGAGGTGCCGGTGCTGGACAACGACCAGGACATTCCCCGCCTGCAGCGCGCCGTGGAGGCCCGCTGGGCCGGCATGGCCGCCCCGATCCCGCCCGGGTATTTGATCCGCGGCCACGGTGTCTATGTATGGGGCCCCGACATGGAGGCCGCCCTGGCCCGCCTGGAGGGGCTGGAATTCATGCTGGCCTGCGAGATGGCCAACCGTTCGATCAACCCGTAGCGGGGAGGTTCCGCCCATGAGCCGCCTTGTCGTCCACGACGCCACCACCAATGCCGTGCTGCAGGACACGCAGGACGCGGCGGAGATCGCCACCGCCCTGTCCGCCATCGGCGTGCGCTTTGAGCGCTGGCCGGTGGCCGAACTGCCGGAGGGCGCGGACCCCGAGACGGTGCTGGCCGCCTATCGCCCCCGCCTGGACGCCTTCATGGGCGAGACGGGCGCGGGCACGGCCGACGTGATCCGGCTGACGGCCGACAACCCGCAGATCGACGCCATCCGCCAGAAGTTCCTGGCCGAGCACCGCCACACCGAGGACGAGGTCCGCTTCTTCCACGAGGGCGCGGGCAACTTCATCCTGCACGTGGGCGGGAAGGTTTACGACGCCCACTGCACGCGGGGCGACCTGATCTCCGTGCCCGCCAACACGGAGCACTGGTTCGACGCGGGCACGACCCCGAACGTGACGGCGCTGCGCATCTTCACGGACACCACGGGCTGGACGCCGCACTACACCGGCACCGACATGTCAGAGCGCTTCCCGGCCACCTTCGGCTGATGCCGGTCCGCGTCATGGCACCCGATGACCGCAGCGCCGCAGGGCGCGGAGGTCTGAATCGGGTGCCCCGATGTGTCGTCACCGACATCGAGGGCACGACCAGCGCCATCGCCTTCGTGAAGGAGACCCTGTTCCCCTTCGTGGAGCGGGCGCTGGACGGCTTCCTGGCGAAGAACGCCGGGGATCCGGCAGTGGCCGCGATCCTCGACGAGGTCCGTGCCCTGGCCCCCGGCCAGGACCCGGCCGATGCGCTGCGCGGCTGGATGGCGCGGGACGAGAAGGTGACGCCGCTCAAGGCGTTGCAAGGGATGATCTGGCGCCAGGGCTTCGAGGCCGGGGCGCTGCGCGGGCACCTCTGGCCCGACGTGGCGGGATGCCTGCGCGCCTGGGCCGCGGCCGGCATCGCGCTGCGCATCTACTCCTCCGGCTCGGTGGAGGCGCAGCGGCTCCTCTTCGGCCACACCGAGGCGGGGGACCTCACGCCCCTCCTCTCCGGCTTCGACGACACGCGCACGGGGCCGAAGCGCGAGGCGGCCTCCTACGCCGCCATCGCCCGCACGGCGGGGCTGCCCCCGGCGGAGGTGCTCTTCCTCTCCGACGTGGTGGAGGAGCTGGACGCGGCGGAGGCGGCGGGGATGATGACCTGCCAGCTCGTCCGCGCGGCGGACGGCACGGTGGCCGGCACCCGCCACCCAAGCTGCGCCACCTTCCCCGAGGTGGCCGCCCGCTTCGGCCTGCCCGCACCGGACGAGCCGCCCGCGGGCTGAGGCAGGCCTCAACCTGTCATCCCGCCGCGCTGGCAGGGTGCCGCGCGCGGCGCTAGAGCGGAGGCGCCCCGGCCGAATCGGCCGCCGGCGCGAACCGCCGCTGCACGACCACCGCCCGGCCGCCGGGGATGCCGCCCATGATGACCACCTACGCCCTCCGCAACGGGACCTGCGATGTCCATGGCGGAATGGACACGGCCGAATCCATCGCCGCGGCGACCTGGATCGACCTGCTGAACCCGACGCCCGACGAGGAGCGGGCCGTGCAGGACGCGCTGCACGTCGAGGTGCCGACCCGGGAGGAGATGCAGGAAATCGAGAGCTCCTCGCGCCTCTACAAGGAAGGCGAGGTCCTCTTCCTCACCGCCTCCTTCCTCTACGGAGCGGAGGAGGGGGAGTACGGCTCCACCCCCATCACCTTCGTCCTCGCGCCCACCGCGCTCATCACCGTGCGCTACGCGACGCCCAAGGCCTTCTCCGTCTTCGCCCTGCGCGCCCAGCGCCAGGCCCTGCCCATCCTGCGCACGCCGGACGGGGTGATGCTGCATCTGTTCGAGCAGATCGTGGACCGCCTTGCCGACATCCTCGAGCGCACCGCGAGCGAGATGGACCGCGCGAGCCAGACCACCTTCCGCAACGCGCGCAACATGCAGGTGAAGGCGAACAAGCGCGACGTGGACCTGCGCCAGGCCCTCCTCACCCTCGGCCAGGTGGGCGACGTGACGACGCGCGCGAGCGACACGCTGCTCGGCCTCACGCGCATCCTCACCTTCCTCGGCGCCGAGAAGGCGAGCGCCGTGCGCAAGGAGAACCAGGTGATGATCAAGACCCTGGTGCGCGACGTGCGGTCCCTGATCGACTACGCGAACACGATGAACGGCAAGGCGCAGTTCCTGCTGGACGCCGTGCTGGGCATCATCAGCATGGACCAGAACGGCATCATCAAGACCTTCACCGTCGCCTCCGTCGCGCTGATGCCGCCCACCCTGGTGGCCAGCATCTACGGCATGAACTTCGAGTTCATGCCCGAGCTGAAATGGGGGCTGGGCTATCCCTGGGCACTGATGCTGATGATCGCCAGCGCGCTGCTGCCGATCGTGTACTTCAAGCGTAAGGGATGGCTGTGATCCTGCGCTGATGGTCCGTGGCCAGGGAGAGGAAGAAGGAATTCTTCCTCTCCCCGGACCCCTCACCATCATCTTTTTCTAGTAGGTGGAAGCACTCTGCTGACGGTGCGCCTCGGGTCCACGACCCGAGGCGACGGCGTGATCGGAATGACGCCCGTCATGCCGAAACTCCGTGTCAGGATAGCGCGGCGGCAGCCGAAAGGGGGTCCAGGGGCCTCAGGCCCCTGGCGGGAGAGGTGTGGAGAGGGCAACGCCCTCTCCACGGCCGCCGCGCACCCATTCTTGTGATTTCTTGTGACGGATTCGTGGCCCTAGGCTTTGTAGAAGATGCCGAGTCCGGCCTGTTCCCAAGAGGGAGGGCGGTGCCGGGCGCGGCCTGCGAGGGGTGCCGATGCATACACGGAAGCGCGTTCTGGTCACCGGTGGCGCCGGATTCCTCGGGTCTCATCTCTGCGAAAGGCTTCTGGAGCGCGGCGACCACGTCCTCTGCCTGGACAACTACTTCACCGGCACGCGGGACAACATCGCGCACCTCCTGCAGAACCCGTACTTCGAGGTGATCCGGCACGACATCACCTTCCCGATCTACGTGGAGGTGGACCAGATCTTCAACCTGGCCTGCCCGGCCTCCCCGGTGCACTACCAGCACGACCCCGTGCAGACGACGAAGACGAGCGTGCACGGCGCGATCAACGTGCTCGGCCTCGCCAAGCGCCTGCACGTGCCGGTGTTCCAGGCCTCCACCAGCGAGGTCTACGGCGACCCTTCCGTGCATCCGCAGCCGGAGGCCTACTGGGGCAACGTGAACCCGATCGGGCTCCGCTCCTGCTACGATGAGGGGAAGCGCTGCGCGGAGACGCTGTTCTTCGACTACCACCGCCAGCACAACCTGCAGATCAAGGTGGCGCGGATCTTCAACACTTACGGCCCGCGCATGCACCCGAACGATGGCCGCGTCGTCTCCAACTTCATTGTGCAGGCGCTGCGGGGCGAGCCGATCACCGTTTATGGCGAGGGGCAGCAGACCCGCTCCTTCTGCTACGTCTCGGACCTGATCGAGGGCTTCATCCGCCTGATGGAGTCCGGCCCGGACGTGACCGGCCCTATCAATCTCGGCAACCCCGAGGAGTTCAGCATCCGCGAGTTGGCGGAGATGGTGCTGGCCGAGGTGGGCGGGCCGAGCCGCCTCGTCTTCCGGCCGCTGCCGAGCGACGATCCCCGCCAGCGCCGCCCGGATATCGACCGCGCGAAGGACCTGCTGGGCTGGGAGCCGCGGGTGCAGCTGAAGGAAGGGCTGCGCGCGACGATCGCCTATTTCGAGGCGGAGCTGGGCCGGCACGCGGTGATGCGGAGCCTGGCCTAGGGGCGCCCGCGCGGGGGGGGGGGGGGCGGCCCCCCCCCCCCCCCCCGCCGCGCTACCCGAAATACGCCTTCCACCACCGCACGAAGTGGCTGAGGCCGGTGTGGAGGTCCGTCGTCGGTTCCCAGCCGAAATCGTCCTGGATGGCGGAGATGTCGGCGAAGGTGGTGGGCACGTCGCCGGGCTGCATCGGCAGCAGCTCGCGCCGGGCGGGCATGCCGATGAGCTCCTCCAGGATGGAGACCATGTCCAGCAGCGGTTCCGGCTGGCTGTTGCCGATGTTGTAGAGGCGGTGGCCCGCCTCCACCGACGGGTTGTCGAGGGCGGCGAGGATGCCGGCCACGATGTCGTCGATGTAGGTGAAGTCGCGCTGCATCCGCCCCTCGTTGAACAGGCGGATGGGGCGGCCCTTCAGGATGGCGTCGGTGAAGAGCCAGTAGGCCATGTCCGGGCGGCCCCAGGGGCCGTACACCGTGAAGAAGCGCAGGCCGGTGAGCCGGAGGTTGTAGAGGTCGGCATAGGTGCTGCTCATCACCTCCCCCGCCTTCTTGGTGGCGGCGTAGAGGGAGGCGGGGGTGTCCGTGCGGTCCGTCTCGCGGAAGGCGCCGTCCGTGCGCCGGCCGTAGACGGAGCTGGTGGAGGCGTAGACGGCGTGGCCGACGCGGCCCTCGCTGCGCCGGATTCCCTCGAGGACGCCGAGATGGCCGGTGACGTTGGTGGAGGTGTAGGCGAAGGGCGCCTCTAGCGACCACCGCACCCCGGCCTGGGCGCCGAGATGCGCCACGCGGTCGATGCCGGGATTGGCCGCGAACAGGGCGAGGAGGTCGTCCGTCTCCGCGATGTCCAGCCGGTGCAGCGTGAAGGCGCCGGGGCGGGTGTTGCCCGTCAGCGCCGCCAGCCGCGCCTCCTTCAGCGCCGGGTCGTAGTACGGGTTGAAGTTGTCGACGCCGATAACCTGCTCACCGCGCGCGAGCAGGGCCTGGCAGACATGGGCACCGATGAAGCCGGCCGCGCCGGTGACGAGGACCTGTCCCATCAATCAGGGCGTACTGGCCGGGCGTTGGGGCGGGAGGGCATGACATGATCCGGTAAGAAAGGGCGTGGAGGTATCAGGGCGGGGGCGCGGGGGCCACATCCGTCTTGCGGGCCGACCCGGCGCCGTTCCATACGGCTGCTGGACACCGGGGGGAGCCCATTCCGGGCTGAGAGGCGGGGAGACCTGCGACCCCTGGAACCTGATCCGGTTCGGACCGGCGTAGGGACGGTGCACCATGAGGACGAGCGCGCGCCCGGATCCGGCGTGCCCCGCCTCCGGCCCCTCGGGGCCGGGGCGCGGGACGGCGCCCGCATCATGGCTTCTTCCGCCGCCTCCGCCCGCCCCCGGAGTGGAGGATATCCCATGCATCGCCGCTCCCTCCTGAAGGGCACCGCCCTTGTTGCGGGCACCTCTTTTTCTGGCTCGCCCACACTGGCCCAACCTGCCCGCTCGCGCACGCTGCGCTTCGTGCCGCAGGCCGCGCTGACGGCGCTGGACCCCATAGTGCAGAACGCCACGATCAGCACCACCCACGGCTTCTGCGTGTTCGACACGCTCTACGCAACCGATGCGCGGCTGATCCCGCGCCCGCAGATGGCGGCGGGGCACGAAGTCAGTGCGGACGGGATGCTCTGGACCATCCGCTTGCGCGAGGGTTTACATTTCCACGACGGCACACCTGTCCTATCACGCGATTGTGTTTACAGTCTGAAGCGCTGGTGCGCGCGGGACCTCTTCGGAGCGATGCTCGCCCGGGTGGTGGCGGAGTGGGGGACGCCGGACGACCGGACGCTCACCATCCGCCTCACCCGCGCCTTCCCCGCCCTGCTCTACGCCCTGGCCAAGCCCGCCGGCATCCCGCCCTTCATCATGCCGGAACGGCTGGCGAGGACGGACCCGGCAAGGCCGGTGCCGGAGATGATCGGCAGCGGCCCCTGGAAGTTTGTGGCGTCGGAGTTCAACCCCGGCAGCTTCGTGGCCTATGCCCGCAACGAGGCCTACCGGCCGCGGGACGAGCCGGCCGAGGGGGCCTCCGGCGGGAAGCGCGTGCATTTCGACCGGCTCGAGTGGCACATCATCCCCGACGGCGCGACGGCCGGGGCCGCCCTGCAGCGCGGGGAGGTGGACTGGGTGGAGTACCCGCTGCCGGACCTGCTGCCCGTGCTGGAGCGGGACCGGAACCTGCGGACGCAGGTCTACGACCCCGTCGGCTTCCTCGGCGTGGTCCGCTTCAATCACCTGCACCCGCCCTTCGACAACGTCGAGGTGCGGCGGGCCGTGCGGGACTGCATCAGCCAGCCCGACCACATGGCCGCGGTGGCCGCGCCGGGCGACTGGCGGGAATGCCACGCCCTGTTCCCCTGCACCCTGGCGGGGGTGACCGAGTTCCCCGCCGCGCCGCGCGACTTCGCCAGGGCGCGCGCCGCCATCCGCGCGGCGGGGGCGGAGGGCGCGAAGGTGGTGGTGATCAACCCGACCGACTTCGCCGCGGTGGCCCCGCAGGGCCGGCTGGCCGCCGATGTCCTCCGCCAGCTCGGCTTCCAGGTGGATCTGCAGGAGATGGACTGGGCCGCCCTGCTCAGCCGCCGCAACTCGCGGGAGGATGCGAACCGAGGGGGCTGGAGCATCTACCCCACCAACTTCCCCGCCGCCTCCATCGCCAACCCGGCGGTGAATTCTGGCATCCGCGGCGACGGCCCCACGGCCTGGTTCGGCTGGCCGACCGATCCGGCGACCGAGGCGAGCATCGAGCGCTGGCTCTACGCCCCCGACGCCGCGGCTCAGGCCCAGGCCTTCGCGGAGGTGCAGCGCAGCGCCTGGGAGCATGTGGGCTTCGCGCCCTCCGGCCTCTTCGTGCTGAAGACCGGGTTCCGCGCGGACCTCTCCGGCGTGCTGCAGGGGCCCAACCCCTACCTGTGGAACCTGCGCCGGGCCTAGGACCGGGCCCCGGTCACGAGGAGGGGTGGCAGGAGCGGCTCAGTTGTGCTGGCCCCCGCCGCCGGTCGCCCCGCTGCCGTCCAGCACGCTCTGTCCGGCGCCGCGCGGACCCATGCCGTATCGGGCGTCGTACATGGCCTCGTCGGCGCTCCGCTCGGCGGCGGGGGCCGGGGCAGCCATGGGACGCGAGTTCGCCTCGGCCCCCGCGCCCACCACGGCAAGGGTGGCGGACAGGGCGGCGGCGAGGCCAAGGATGCGGACGGAGGTGATCATGGCGGGTACTCTGTTCGGGTATTCGGGGTGGGCACTTGCGCGAACGGTGGCTCGAGGGTGTCATCTCGTTATGTGAGATATGTCTCTTCACTCGCGTCCGGACCATAGGAAGAAGCGGATACCCGCCATACGCGCAGCGGATGGAACTTTCTCCCGCTTGGCTTGGCTCCGCAGAGCGGTCACAAGAACGGCGCGTCATCCGTTCCCCGTGTGGAGACAACGCCCCCATGAGCCCGACCCCGAAGCCATTCCCACGCCGCACCCTCCTGGCGGGTGCCGCTGACCTCTCCCTGCCCTCCCTCCTTCCCTCCCGTGCCGGGGCGCAGCCGCACCTCGCCGGCTGGCGCCGCTTCGAGCTGCGGACCGAGGTGACGGTCGAGACCGGCGACGAGCCCGCGATCCTCTGGCTGCCCCTGGCGGGGACCGTCGGCACCTACCAGCGCGCCGACGAGCCCGCGGTCGAGACGAACGGCCGCGCGGAGCGGGTGCAGGACGCCCGCTACGGCGCGGAGATGCTCCGTATCACCTGGTCCTCCCCCCGGGAGCAGCGGGTGGTCGTCACCCAGGCCGTGGCCACCCGCCCCCGCGGCGCCGAGCCCGCGGCGCTGAGCGCGGCCGAGCGCGCCCTCTGGACCGCCCCCACCGAGAGCGTCCCCACCGACGGCATCGTGGCCGAGACCGCCGCGCGCATCACCGTCGGCCTCGGCACGGAGGAAGCGAAGCTCCGCGCCCTCTATGACTGGGTGGTGGAGAACACCTTCCGCAACGGCGCCACCCGCGGCTGCGGCACCGGCGACATCAAGGTGATGCTGGAGACCGGCTGGCTCGGCGGGAAGTGCGCGGACATCAACGCGCTGATGACCGGCCTCGCCCGGGCCTGCGGCATCCCCGCCCGCGACGTCTACGGCATCCGCGTCGCCGCCTCGGAGAACTCCCGCTCCCTCGGCACCGGAGGCCCCGACATCACCCGCGCCCAGCACTGCCGCACGGAGATGCATGTCGGCGGGAGGTGGGTCCCGGTGGACCCCGCCGACGTCCGCAAGATCGTGCTGGAGGAGAACCTGCCGGTGGAGAGCGACCACGTCCGCCGCCAGCGGGAGCGCCTGTTCGGGAACTGGGAGATGAACTGGGTGGGCTACAACAGCGCCACCAACATCGCCCTGCCCGGCGCGCCGCGCGCGATGGAATCCAACTTCCTGATGTATCCCTGCGCCATGACGGCGAAGGGCGAGCCGGACTGCCTGGACCCGGCGGCGTTCCGCTACGCCATCGCCGCGCGCGAGATCGGGGCCTGACATCGCCGTGGCCAGGGGGAGGGAGAAGGAATTCTCCCTCCCCCTGGAACCCCCGCCCTCATCTTCTTTCAAGGGGCTGCCGCGCGAGGCCCGGCTTGCGCCGCGCCGAGCGGCTTGGCCGCTCGGCGCGGCGCCTGTCCCTCCGCGCTGCCGCTGCGGAAGATCCGTCACCTCGCGGGCCGGCCCGGCCTTCCGCGGCAGCCCCGCAGAAAAAGATGAGTGGGGGTCCAGGGGGAGAGAATTCCTTCTCTCCCCCTGGGGCCACCCGTGCAAACCTCCCCATTCCCTTCCGCCTGTGGCAGTTTCCCCGCCCATGTCCCTCGGCCGCCCCGTCATCGTCTTCGACACCGAGACCACCGGCTGTACGGGCCAGGACCGGGTGGTGTCCCTCGGCGCCGTGCGGCTGGACGCGGCGCTGGAGCCGGAGGGGACGCTGCACCTCGTCTTCGCGCCGGGGATGCGCTGCCATTTTGGGGCTTACCGGGTGCACGGGATGTCGGACGCCTACCTGGCGGGGCAGCCCGGCTTCGCGGAGCACGCGGGGGAGGTCGCGGAGTTCTTCGGCGGCGCGCTGGGCTGCGCGCACAACATGGCCTTCGACCGGCGGATGCTGGGCGGGGAGTTCGACCGGCTGGAGATGGCGCGGCCCTGGAGCGGCGAGCTCTGCACCATGCTGGCCTGGCGCCGGGCGCGGCCGGGGGAGCGGTCCGGGCTCGCCCACGCCTCGGCGGCCTGCGGGCTGTCCCGGGAGGGGAGCCTGCACGGCGCGCTGGAGGATGCCTGGCTGGCGGCGAACCTGCTGCGGGCGCTGCACGGGCTGGCGCCGGCGCCGATGCGGCTGCACGGCTTCACCAACGAGCAGGTGGGGGACATGGCGGCGTAGGGCGCCGCGTTCGCATGTCCTCTCTGGCGCCGATTAGGCAGGACGCAGCCGGTAGGCCCGCTGGGCGCTGACGTACTCGCGCCCTTCGAAGCGGTGGGCCGGCCGGCCGGCGAGCACACCCTGGATGTCGGCGATCACCTCCGGGCGCGCCCGGTAGAACTGGTGGTCCGCGTCGGAGATGCCGCCGATGTCGGAGACGTCGCTGCAGTCGATGAGGTTCAGCCGGCGCGGCAGGTTGGTGAGGGTGCGCGGCCCCGCATTGCCCAGCCGGTCCGGGTTGCCCTTCGTGTTGTCGCTGATCCAGAGGGCGAAGTCGGTCACCGCGTAGTAGAGGTGCATCTGGGTGGTGATCTCGTGCAGCCGGCCGAACTTCAGCGGCGTGTCGAAGGCGTCGTCGTCCTCGTCGCTGGCGACGAGGAGGATGTTGGAGAAGATCCGCGGCATGTTCTCCCGCGGGAAGTCGCGCGCGAAGCTCTGCAGGGCGAAGCGCAGCACGTAGTTGCCCATGGAGTGCGCGACGAGATGGACGCGCCGCTCGCACCGGTCCTCCTGCCGCAGCTCGTGGAGGAAGGCGTAGAGCCGCCGCAGGCTGCGCGCGATCGCCTCCGCCGAGGCCTCCGCGTCCTGCCGGTCGCTGCGGTAGGCGGCGCCGAGGCCCGCGTTCCAGCTCGGCGCGAAGGTGCGCCCGTCCGAGGGCCAGCAGAACACGGCCGCTTCGAGGGGCTTGTCGGGGGTGCCGTAGACCGCCTTCAGGATGGCCGCGCGCTGCAGCGCGACCTCGAAGGAGCAGCCGAAGCCGTGGATCAGGATCAGCAGGTCGGACCGGTTGGCCATCAGGCGCGCGCGCAGCCCGTCGAAGATCCTCGTGCTGCCGAAGGTCGGCACGGTGCCCACCGGGGCGCTCCGGCCCGGGATGGCCTCGGCGGCCACCAGCGGCGGGCCGTCCAGCGCGTAGCCGCCCTCGTCCAGCACGTTGTCGGGAACGCGGATCCGCGCCTCCCCGTAGCGCACCTCGTAGGGGCCGTAGGGGTTGTAGTAGTTGCCAAAAATCCCGTTCGCCTCGTCGACGAGGTTGCGGTTGGTCGCGAAGTGGACGACCTCGATCCTTTGTGGCATCGCTTGCCTCCCCGGCGCGGCATGTCCCTTCGGGTGAGCTTGGGCGATCCGTTCCGTTGGCGCAATCACCGGGGATGCTGAGCATTCCCTGGGGCGGACCGCAGTGACTGGAGGAGCGCGGGCGCATGATCAACAAGATCGTCCGGGACATGGCCGAGGCCATGGCGGGGGTTGCGGACGGCAGCACGGTGCTGGTGGGCGGCTTCGGCGCCGCGGGCCAGCCCGACGACCTGATCGAGGGGCTGATCGAGCAGGGGGCGAAGGACCTGACGATCGTGGCCAACAACGCGGGCACGGGGCGCACGGGGCTGGCGCGGCTGATGGAGCTGGGCCGGGTGCGGAAGATCATCTGCTCCTTCCCGCGCAGCGTCGGGTCGGTGGTGTTCGAGGAGCTGTACAAGGCCGGCCGGCTGGAGCTGGAGATCGTGCCGCAGGGCACGCTGGCGGAGCGGATGCGCGCGGCCGGCGCGGGCGTGCCCGCTTTCTTCACCCCCACCGCCGCCGGCACGAAGCTCGGCCAGGGCAAGGAGGAGCGGGAGTTCAACGGCCGCCCCCACGTGATGGAGCTGGCCCTGCCCGGCGACGTGGCGCTGGTGGAGGCCTGGGAGGCCGACCGCTGGGGCAACCTGACCTTCCGGCGCAGCGGGCGGAACTTCAACCCGGTGATGGCGATGGCGGCGAAGCTGACGATCGTGCAGGCGGAGAAGATCGTGGAGCTGGGCGCGATCGAGGGGGAGCGGGTGGTGACGCCCGGCATCTTCGTGAGCCGCGTCCTCAACGTGAAGCGCGGCGCCCCCTGGGGCGAGACCGCGGCGGCCTGACGCCGCCGGCTTGGCGCCCCTGGCGTGACGCCCTGCACTCGACGCCCCGCACTCGACATCCGGCACATGACGCCCTGAACGCGATGCCCCGTACGTGACGCCCTGAAGGCGATGGAGGAAACGAGCATGGAACCCTGGTCCCGCACCCAGATGGCCGCCCGCGCCGCGAAGGACATCCCGGACGGCTGGTACTGCAACCTCGGCATCGGCATGCCGACCCTCATCGCCGACCACATCCCCGAGGGGCGCGAGGTGGTGCTGCACTCCGAGAATGGCATCCTCGGCATGGGCCCGGCGCCGGAGAAGGGGCGTGAGGACGCCTGGCTGATCAACGCCGGCAAGGCGCCCGTCACGCTCCATCCCGGCGGCAGCTACTTCCACCACGCGGACAGCTTCGCGATGATCCGCGGCGGGCACATCGACCTCTGCGTGCTCGGCGCCTTCGAGGTGGCCGAGAACGGCGATATCGCGAACTGGGCCACCAGCGAGAACGACACCGCGCCGGCGGTGGGCGGCGCCATGGACCTCGCGGCCGGCGCGAAGCGCGTCTGGGTGATGATGGAGCACACCACGAAGGACGGGCGCCCGAAGCTGGTGGAGCGCTGCGGCTACCCGCTGACGGCGATGCGGGCGGTGTCGCGGGTCTACACCAACCTCGCCGTGCTCGACGTGACGGAGGCGGGCTTCGCCGTGCGCGACCTCGCCCCGGGCGTGACCCTGGACCACCTCCGCACCGTGACCGCCGCGCCGCTGCAGGACGCGCGCGAGACGGCCGGCGCCTGAGGCGCGCGGGATGAGCGACACTCCGAGCAAGACCCCCCTGCCCGACGGCATGGTGCTGCACGCCGCGCGCGCCGGCGCCGTGCTGGTGCTGACCCTGGACTACCCCGCGCGCCGCAACGCGCTGGCCGTGCCGCTGCGCGACCGCATGGCGGACGTGCTGGAGGCGGCGGAGGGCGACCCCGCCATCCGCGCCGTTGTCGTCACCGGCGCCTCCGGCACCTTCTGCTCCGGTGGCGACCTCTCCGGTATGGAGGTGGAGAATGCCCTCGGCGGGCGGGAGAGGCTGCGCCGCGCCCACCGCTCCATCCGCCTCCTCGCCACCGGGTCCAAGCCCGTGGTGGCGGCGGTGGAGGGCTGGTGCGTCGGCGCCGGCCTGTCCCTCGCCTGCGCCTGCGACCTGATCGTGGCCGCCGAGGATGCGCGCTTCATGGCGGGCTTCGGCAAGGTGGGGCTGATGGCCGATCTCGGCCTGCCCTTCACCCTGCCCGCCCGCGTGGGCGCCGGCCGCGCCCGCCGCATCCTGATGCTGCACGAGCAGGTGACGGCGGCCGAGGCCGAGCGCATCGGCCTGGTGGAGGAGGTGGTCCACCGCGGCGAGGCCCTGCCCCGCGCGCTGGAGCGCGCCCGCTACCTGGCGGAGCAGGCCCCCGCGCCCATGGCCCTGACGAAGTCCATGCTCGCCGCCGGGCTGGAGGCGGCGCTGGAGGCGGAGCGGCACTTCCAGGCCACCCTCTTCCTCTCCGCCGACCATCAGGAGGGGCGGGCCGCCTTCCTGGAGAAGCGGCCGGCGCGCTTCACGGGGAGCTGAGGAGCCGGCCCGTTCCGGCGGGAGCGCCGGAACGGTTGGATCGGCAATCCCGACGGATCGCGGGACTGTGCCCGGAGAGGGTCCCGGCGCCCTTCCCCGGGGGCGCTGTTAGGGGCATCAGGAGGCGCACCCCGTCCAGAGTTCAGATACCAGCCATGCCGAACCAAGAAGACCGCCTGGACGAAGCCGTGAGGACGGCCGTGGAGCTGGCGCGGGACGTCGCCGACGGCCTCGACGCGGTGCTCCTGACCCATTTCGCGGACGCCGATGCGCTGGACACCTTGCGGCCCGGCGAAACGGACCCCGAGACCGTCCGGGCGGTGAACCGGGCCGTCGCGGCCGAGATGCTCGCGGCCGGCGTCGAGGTGTTCGTGCAGCGGGCGGACCGGGGGGCGTTCCGGCGCTGGATGCAGGGGCGGGTGGACACGCCGGAGAGCCGCCGCGCCTGGATCGACCGGGACCGCCTTCTCCGGGGCGATGCCGCCCTCGGACTGCTCGGCCTCGGGCCGGCCGGCTCGCCCCCGCCGGAGCCTCGCCCCGGGGGGCAGCCCGGTCCCGCCGCGGACCGGCTGCTGGCTGCCTTCGTCGCCGGCGATGAGGACGAGCTCGACGCCCTGGCCCAGGACCTGCTGTCGGCGGGACGGGCCGAGGTGTTGGACCTGGCGATCCGGAAGGCCGCCGAGCGCCACGGGAACGGGAACGCGGAGGAGCTGGCCGCCACCCTTCTCTCGGTGGCGGCGGGCGGCGCGCTCGGCCCCTCGGGATGGGCGGAGCTGGTTGCCCTGCCGGTAGCCCTTCCCCCTGGGGGGCTGCCGGACGCGGCCGCCATCGCGGAGGGGCTGCTCGCCTCCGGGGCGCTGGAGGAGGCGCTCGAGGTCCGGTTCCTGCCGGGATGGCGAGCGCCGAAGATCCTCGCCGGCCTCTCACCCGGCGCCCTCCGGCGCGCGCTCCTCGACATGGTGGCGGGGGAGGAGCCCCGCGATCTGCCGCCGGGCGACGCGGAGGGGCTGCTGGCGGGCGGCTTCGGCGTGCTGGTCGGGCTGGAGATCGACTGGGACATCCCGGTCTGGGACGAGATCGCCGCGCAGGGCGGCCTGCCCCTCCCCGCCGGGGAGGACGAGGAGAGAATGACGCCGGAGGAGTCCCGCGCTGCCGCCTTGTTCGACGGCTGGCGCGGCGCGGTCTTCGAGGCGAGCGGCTGCGTGCCGCTGGCCCTGGTCCCGCTCCCCGAGACGGAGGCGGAGATCGCGGAGTTCCTGGACGAGGCGGGCGCGGGAACCCCTGGCCTGGAGGAGATCGTGGCCTTCATCGCCGGGGCCCGGCAGGTGGCCGGGGAGGAGGAGGTTGTCTGCCGCCTCGAGTTCGTCGGTGACGCGCTGGAGATGTCGCTCTTCACCGCGGGGGGACAATTCCTCGACAGCCTGACCCTCCCGCCGGAGCGGATGCCGGCGAAGGCCGTGGACATGCCGGCGATCATCGCGGGCTTCGTCCGGCTGGTCCGGGATGCGCCGGGTCGCTGACCGCGCCGGCGGGGCGGCCGGGCGCCGGGCGCCGGGCGGACCGCCGGGCCGTCATCGGCGGGGAAGGCACCCGGGATGCCCGGCCGCCGGGCGTGACGATGGGGAAGGAGCCGCGATGACGGAGGGAGAAGCGGGCTTCGATCCCCGCGCGCACCGGATGGTGGCGGAGCAGCGCTGGTTCGACGACTTCCGGATCGGCGAGCGCTTCCCGCTGCCCAGCCGCACCATGACGGAGGCGATCTTCCTCGCCTTCCAGGCCGCGAGCGGGGACAACCACCCCATCCACTACGACCGCGCCTACTGCCGCGCCCACGGGCTGCCGGACATGCTGGCCCATGGGTACCAGGTGGCCATCCAGACCGTGGCGGGGGCGGGCCTTTTCCCGCACCTCGTGCAGGACTCGCTGCGGGCCTTCCTGGAGCAGTCCAGCCGCTTCCTGCACCCGGTTTACGTTGGCGATACACTCTACGCGGCGCTGGAGGTGGACGAGCTGGCGCCGAACCGCACGACCGGCGTCGTCGGGCTGCGCAGCACCGTCCACAACCAGGGCGGCGTCCTCGTGCTGGACGGGCGGCACCGCTACCTCATCCGGCGGCATCCCGACATGACCCGCGGAGCCCCGGACCCCGGCTGACGGGCTCTTGCCCCTGAGGGAGACGACCGACGCCATCGAGCACGACGTGCGACGGCCGTTAGAGCCCGTCGGGGCGGCCGCCGCTACGTCATGGGCGGTGCAACATGGCGCTGGAAGGACGGCCGCTCGGCAAGGCGCCCGTACCAGGCCTCGAACCGGGGCAGGGCGGGCCGGTTCTCCACCTCCACGCCGAACCAGCGCCGGGCATAGGAACCGAGGGCGATGTCCGCGAGCGTGAGGGCCTCGCCCTCCACGTAGGGGTGCCCGTGCGCCAGATGGGCGTCGAGCACCCGCCACGCCTCGCCGGACGCCTTCGCCGCGGCGCGGATCGCCGCCATGTCGCGCTCCGCCGGGCGGGTGCGCACCATGCCCCAGAAGAGCGCCCGCTCGGCGGGCTGCAAGGTGGAGAGCACCCAGTCCAGCCACCGGTCCACCCGGGCGCGCGGCGCGGCGCCCTCGGGGTAGATGCCCTTCGTGCCCAGCCCCTGCTCGATCTCGCGGAGCGCGAGGTAGCGGAGAATGGAGTGGGACTCCCAGAGCACGACGTCGCCGTCCACCAGGGTCGGGATCCGGCCGTTCGGGTTCATGGCCCGGTACTCCGGGGTGTCCACGACGCCGAAGGCCATGCCCGCGTCCCGGCGCTCGAAAGCCAGGCCCAGCTCGTCGCAGCACCAGAGCACCTTCTGGACGTTGACGGAGTTCGCACGCCCCCAGACCAGCAGCGTCGTCATGGCATTTCCTTTCCCGGTCCCTGCTTCTCCGCCCGGATGCGACGGGTCCGCAAGGTTCGTCTCGGCCTTATGGCTGGCCCGCCGTGGCCAGAGGGAGGAAGAAGGAATTCTTCCTCCCTCCGGACCTCCCACCATCATCTTTTTCTTCGAGTTGGAGTCGTCCGGTTGACGGTGCGCCTCGGCTCCACGAGCCGAGGCGACTGCACGGGCAGGACGGGGTGCGGCAGGTTCCCGCGCATCGGTTCAGGTGGGTTCCGCGGCAGCCAAACGGGGATCCAAGGGCCTCAGGCCCTTGGCGGGAGAGGTCCGGAGAGGGCGGCGCCCTCTCCGGTCCCGAAAGTGCAGAACAAGGCCCCGCCGGGATCAGGCCCAGTCCGGCGCGGCGAGAAGGGCGAGCAGCCGCGCGACCTCGATCCGCTCCGGCGTCAGGGCCGGTTCGGGCCAGAGCAGGTTGAGCGTGCCGACGCAGCGGCCGCCCAGCACGACCGGCGCGTTGACGATGCTGCGCAGGCCGAGGCCGAGGATGACATCATGATCCGCGAAGTGCTCTCGGATCGCCGCCTCGCCCTCGCCCTCGAAGCGGCGCGCCTCCAGCAGCACCTGCCGGCCCCAGGGTGTGTCCCGCTTCGGCTTGCGGCCGCCGACCGGGTAGCTGTCCGGGTGGGAGCTGTAGAGGCGCTGCACCGTCATCGCTTCCCGGTCGAAGACCATGGCGGTGAGGAGCTGCTGCCCGGCCAGCGCGCGGCCGAGCCGGTCCGCGGCGCGGATCCGGGGCAGCGGCCCCTCGTCGCGGGCCGCGCTCTCGAAAGCTTCAATCAGGCCGGGCAGGAGGTCAGGCATCGGACTTGTCGATGCCGAGGTCCTGGATCAGCTTGCGCCACTTCACCGCGTCCGCGCGCAGTTGGGTGGCGAAGGCGGCGGGCGTCTCGTTCACCACCTCCACGCCGATCGCGGCCATCTTGTCCTTCACCTCGGGCAGCATCAGCGCGCGGTTGATCTCGGCGTTCAGCCGGCTCACCAGCGCGGGCGGCATGCCCTTCGGGCCGAGCGCGCCGTACCACACCGCCATCTCGAAGCCCGGCAGGCTCTCATTCACCGTCGGCACCTCCGGCAGCAGGGCGGAGCGGCGGCCCTCCGTCACGCCCAGCAGGCGCAGCCGGCCGGCGCGGACATGGTCCAGCGTCTGCGTGCCGGCGGAGAAGAAGAGCTGCGTCTGGCCGGCCACCGTGTCCAGCGTGGCGGGCGCGCCGCCGCGGTAGGGCACGTGCACCATGTCCAGCCCCGCCATCTGCGCGAACATGGCGGCGCAGAGATGGTTGGTGGAGCCGGGACCGGCGGAGGCGTAGGCGACCTTGCCGGGATTGGCCTTGGCGTAGGCGATGAACTCCGGGACCGTGCGGGCCGGCACGGAGGGGTGCACGACCATCGTGTTCAGCACGTAGGCCAGCAGCGCGATGGGGGTGAAGTCCTCCACGCCGTTGAAGGGCATGTTGCGGAACAGCGCGTCGTTCATCGCGTGCGTGCTCATTGTCGCGAAGAGCAGCGTCTGCCCGTCCGGCGCGGAGCGCGCGACATAGGCCGAGCCGATGTTGCCGGAGGCGCCGGAGCGGTTCTCCACCACGAAGGGCTGGCCGAAGGCGGCGCGCAGCGGCTCCGCCAGGATACGGCCGAGGATGTCGGTGGAACCGCCGGGCGCCCAGGGCACGATCACGCTGACGGGACGGCTAGGATAGCCCTCCTGCGCGCGCGCCGCGCGCGGCAGCGCCATCAGCGCTTGCGCGGCGAGGAGCGAGAGGGCGGCCCGACGGTGGAAGAGAGGGCGCGAGAGGTCGGGTGGGGTCATGGGCGGGAGGTCCTGCGAGACGGCGCTCGCTCAGCGGGTTCGGCCGTGTGGGCGTGTCCGTCCGCGTGTTCCCGCGGTTCCGGCGTGTCGTTCCAGCCGGCCTCCTCGCTCTGGATGGCGAGGTGGACCGACTGCAGGTGGGCGCGCATGGCGCGGCCGGCCGCAGCCGCGTCGCGCGCGGCGATAGCGGCGGCGATGGCCGCGTGCTCCTGCGCGGAGGCCTGGCGCATGGGCTTCGTGGTGATGGCGGCGCGCAGCCGGCCCCAGTCCGTCAGGGCACGGGCGGCCTCCACCGTCTCGAAGGCGGCGAGCAGAAGGGGGTTGTGGCAGGCGCGGGCGATGGCGCCGTGGAAGGCGCCGTCCCAGCGGCCCCAGCTTCTCTCGTCGCTCGTCTCGGCGCCGCGGCCGGCGGCGCGGGCGATCGCCGCGATGTCGGCCGCCGTCGCCTTGATCGCGGCGAGCGACGCCATAGCGGGCTCCAGCGTCATTCGCGCCTCCATGACGGCGAGCGGGTGGCTGGCCTGGGCCGCCGGGGCGGTGCGCCGGGCCGTGGCGGGCTTCGGGCCGAGGAAGGTGCCCTGGCCCACGCCGCGCCAGATCCGCCCCTGCAGCTCCATCTCGCCCAGCAGCTCCCGCAGGGCGCGCCGGCTGATGCCGAGGCGCGCGGTGAGCTGGCGCTCGGGCAGCAGGCGGTCGCCGGGCCCGAGGCCCACCTCCCGCAGGTGGGCCTCCAGCCGATGGGCGGCGGGGTGGGCGGGCATGGGACCTTTGCTAGATTGGTTTTGCCGGACCGGCAAGCTTTCTGCGGCAGGGTGCCTGAGCTAAAGAGAGTCAACGCCGGGACACGGCGGATCGATGTGGAACCATTCCTGATTGGTTCCGGCCCGGGAGCCCGTCCATGTTCACCACCCGTCCGGAGATCCGCGGCACCTTCGGCGCGGTGGCCACCACCCACTGGCTCGCCAGCGCCGTTGGCATGTCCGTGCTGGAGCGGGGCGGGAACGCCTTCGACGCGGCCGCGGCCGCCGGCTTCGTGCTGCAGATCGTGGAGCCGCACCTGAACGGACCGGGCGGCGAGGTGCCGATGATCCTCAAGCGCCACGACGCGGCGGAGCCGGTGGTGATCTGCGGCCAGGGCCCTTTCCCCATGGCCGCCACGCCGGAGCGCTTCGCGGCACTGGGGCTGCGCCAGGTGCCCGGCACCGGCCTGCTGCCCTCCGTCGTGCCCGGCGCCTTCGACGCCTGGATGCTGCTGCTGCGCGACCACGGCACCTGGTCCCCGCGCACCGTGCTGGAGGCCGCCATCGGCTACGCCGAGGAGGGCTTCCCCGTGCTGCCCCGCGTCTCCGCCTCCATCCTGCCGGCGCGCGAGTTCTTCCCCGCCGAGTGGCCCACATCGGCCGAGGTGTGGATCCCCGGCGGCGAGGTGCCGCGCCCGCGCAGCCGCTTCCGCACGCCCGGCATCGCCGCCACTTACCGCCGCATCCTTGCGGAGGCGGAGGCCGCCGGCGCCGACCGGGAACGCCAGATCCAGGGCGCGCGGGATGCCTTCTATCGCGGCTTCGTGGCGGAGGCGGTGGACCGCTTCTATCGCACGGCGGAGCTGATGGATTCCAGCGGCCGCCGCCACGGCGGCCTGCTGCGGGCGGACGACTTCGCGCGCTACGAGGCGCGGGTGGAGCGCACCGTCTCCCGCGACCATGCGGGCGTGACGGTGCACAAGACCGGCCCCTGGGGGCAGGGGCCCGTGCTGCTGCAGACCCTCGCGCTGCTGGAGGACTACGACATCGCCGCGATGGACCCGGCCGGGGAGAGATTCGTGCACACGGTGGTGGAGTGCATGAAGCTCGCCTACGCCGACCGCGAGGTGTTCTACGGCGACCCGGACGCCTCCGACATCCCGCTCGATACCCTCCTCTCCCGCGACTACGCCGATCGCCGCCGCGCGCTAGTGGGGGAGACGGCCTCCATGGACCTCACCCCCGGCGACCTGCCCGGCGCGGCGGAGGCGATGCGCCGCATCCTCGCCATGGCGGGCGCGGAGACGCCCGTGGGCATCGGCCACGGCGAGCCCACCTTCGCGCCCCTGCCGGTGGAGTGGGGCGACACGGTCCACCTCGACGTCGTGGACCGCTGGGGCAACATGATCTCCGCCACGCCCTCCGGCGGCTGGCTGCAATCCTCCCCCGCCGTGCCCGGCCTCGGCTTCTCCATCTCCACCCGCGGGCAGATGGGCTGGCTCAACGCCGGCCTGCCGAGCGACCTGCGGCCGGGCACGCGCCCGCGCACCACGCTGACCCCGACGCTGGTGACGCGGGACGGGGAGGCGATCCTCGCCATGGGCACGCCGGGCGGCGACCAGCAGGACCAGTGGACGCTGGCGGTGCTGCTGCGGCGCCTGCACCACGGGCTGGACCTGCAGGCCTCGATCGACCTGCCGCTCTTCACCAGCAAGCACTTCCCGCAATCCTTCTATCCCCGCACCTTCGAGGCGGGGCGGCTGCTGGTGGAGGACCGGCTGGGCCCGGACGCCATCGCCGCGCTGGAGCGGCGCGGGCACCGGGTGAAGGTGGAGGACTCCTGGTCGCTCGGCCGCGTCTGCGCGGTGGGGCGGGAGGACGGCTTCGTCATCGCCGCCGCCACGCCGCGGCTGATGCAGGCCTACGCCATCGGGCGATAGCGCGGGCCTACAGCGGCAGCGGGGCGTCCGACTTCACCTCCTCCATCACGGCGTAGGTCCGCGTCTCCCGCACGCCGGGCAGGGCGAGGAGCACCTTGCCCAGGAAGTCGCGATAGGCGGCCATGTCGCGCACCCGCGTCTTGACGAGGTAGTCGAAGCCGCCCGCGACCATGTGGCACTCCAGCACCTCCGGCGCGCGGTTCACGGCGGCGGCGAAGCGGTCGAAGACGTCGGGGGTGGTCTTGTCCAGCAGCACCTCCACGAAAACGAGCAGGCCGAAGCCGAGGCGATGCGGGTCCAGCCGCGCGGCGTAGCCGGTGATCAGCCCCTCCTTCAGCAGCCGCCGCGTCCGCTCGCTCGTCGCGGTGGGGGAGAGGCCGATGCGGTCCGCGAGCTCGAGGTTGGGGATCCGCCCCTCGCGCTGGAGGATGGACAGGATCATGCGGTCGGTCCGGTCGATCTCCTGCATGAAACGCTCCGCTGCCACTTATCCGTGGTGAATCCTACGGCACCCCGCCTGAGATCGCCATGTTCATTCGCCGGGCGCGGGGACAATCTCCGGTCGTCCAGCCGGGATCGCCGCGACCATGAGAACCGACACGACCGAGACCGCGCCGCGCCCTTTCCAGGCCTTCGCGGAGGAGCTGCCCTCCCCCTCCCCGCTGCGCGCCGCGGTGACGGCCGCCTACCGCCGGCGGGAGGAGGATTGCCTGCCGCCGCTGATCGAGGCGGCGTCCCTCTCGCCCGGGCAGGACGACGCGGCCGGCGCCCTCGCCCGCCGCCTCGTGACCGCGCTTCGCGGCAAGCGCCGCGGCGGCGGGGTGGAGGCGCTGGTGCAGGAGTTCTCCCTCTCCAGCGGGGAGGGCGTGGCGCTGATGTGCCTCGCCGAGGCCCTGCTGCGCATCCCCGACGCCGCCACGCGCGACGCCCTGATCCGCGACAAGATCGGCGGCGGGGACTGGCGTGCGCATCTCGGCCACTCCCCTTCCCTCTTCGTCAACGCCGCCACCTGGGGGCTGGTGGTGACGGGCCGCCTCTCCTCCACCAACAGCGAGGCGGGGCTGGGCGCGGCGCTAACGCGGCTGATCGCGCGCGCGGGCGAGCCGGTGATCCGCCGCGGCGTGGACCTGGCCATGCGGATGATGGGCGAGAGGTTCGTCACCGGCCAGACGATCGAGGAGGCCCTGTCCCGCAGCCGTGCCATGGAGGCGAAGGGCTTCCGCTACTCCTACGACATGCTCGGCGAGGCGGCGACGACGGCGGAGGATGCGGCGCGCTACCTGCGCGACTACGAGAGCGCGATCCACGCCATCGGCGCGGTCTCGGCGGGGCGCGGGATCGTCGGGGGGCCGGGCATCTCCATCAAGCTCTCCGCCCTGCACCCACGCTACGCCCGCGCGCAGCGGGCGCGAGTGATGGCGGAGCTGCTGCCGCGCCTGGCGGGGCTGGCCGCCCTCGCGCGCCGCTACGACATCGGGCTGAACATCGACGCGGAGGAGGCGGACCGGCTGGAGCTCTCGCTCGACCTGCTGGAGGCGCTCTGCCACGACAGGCGGCTGGCCGGCTGGAACGGGGTGGGCTTCGTGGTCCAGGCCTACCAGCGCCGCGCGCCCTTCGTGATCGACTTCGTGGTCGATCTCGCGCGCCGGACGGGGCGGCGCATGATGGTGCGGCTGGTCAAGGGCGCCTACTGGGACAGCGAGATCAAGCGCGCCCAGGTCGACGGGCTGGAGAGCTTTCCGGTCTTCACGCGCAAGGTCCACACGGACGTCTCCTACCTCGCCTGCGCGCGGCGGCTGCTGGCGGCGCCGGACGCGGTGTTCCCGCAATTCGCCACGCACAACGCGCGCAGCGTGGCCGCGATCCACGAGATGGCGGACCTCGCCGCGTGGCATCCCGGCCAGTACGAGTTCCAGTGCCTGCACGGCATGGGCGAGCCGCTCTACGAGGAGGTGGTGGGGCACGGGCATCTCGACCGGCCCTGCCGGATCTACGCCCCGGTGGGCACGCACGAGACGCTGCTGGCCTATCTCGTGCGCCGGTTGCTGGAGAACGGCGCCAACTCCTCCTTCGTGAACCGCATCAACGACCCGGAGGTGCCGGTGGAGGCGCTGGCGGCCGATCCGGTGGCGGAGGCGCGCGCCCTCTCGCCGGTCGGCCGCCCGCATGACGGCATCGCGCGGCCGCGCGACCTGTTCGGGGCGGCGCGCGAGAACTCGGCCGGGCTGGACCTGACGGATGAGGACCGGCTGGCCGCGCTGGCCGCGGCGCTGCGGGACGGCACCGCGCCGCCCCGAGTCGTGCCCCTCCGGGCCGTGCCGCTGCTGGGCGACGGCAGCGGCGAAGGGGAAGCGCGGGAGGTCCGCAACCCTGCCGACCGACGCGACCTGGTGGGGCATGTGGTCGAGGCCACGGACGACGTGGTGGACGCCGCCCTTCGCCAAGCGGAGGCCGCCGCGTCCGGCTGGGCCGCAACGCCGCCGGCGGCGCGCGCCGCGGTGCTGGAGCGCGCGGCCGGGCTGATGGAGGTGCGCATGGGCGCGCTGCTCGGCCCCATCGTGCGGGAGGCGGGCAAGTCCCTGCCCAACGCGGTCGGCGAGGTGCGGGAGGCCGTGGACTTCCTGCGCTACTACGCCGTCGCGGCCCGGGGCTTCGGGGCGGGGCACCGCCCGCTCGGGCCCGTGGCCTGCATCTCGCCCTGGAACTTCCCGCTGGCGATCTTCACGGGGCAGGTCGCGGCCGCGCTGGCGGCGGGGAACCCCGTGCTGGCCAAGCCGGCGGAGGAGGTGCCGCTGATCGCCTCCCTCGCCGTGGGCCTGCTGCGGGAGGCCGGGGTGCCGCCCGCCGCGCTGCAGCTCCTGCCCGGGGATGGCAGGGTGGGTGCGCGGCTGGTGGCCGATGCGCGCGTCCAGGGCGTGATGTTCACCGGGTCGACCGAGGTGGCGCGGCTGATCGGGCGCGGGCTGGCCGGGCGCCTCGGCGCCACCGGCGCGCCCGTCCCGCTGATTGCCGAGACGGGCGGGCAGAACGCGCTGGTGGTGGACAGCTCGGCACTGGCCGAGCAGGTGGTGGCCGACGTCCTCGCCTCGGCCTTCGACAGCGCGGGGCAGCGCTGCTCCGCGCTCCGCGTGCTCTGCCTGCAGGAGGAGGTGGCGGAGCGCGTGCTGACGATGCTGAAGGGCGCGCTGGCGGAGCTCTCCGTCGACAATCCGGACCGCTTGTCCACCGATATCGGCCCTGTCATCACCGAGGAGGCCCGCGCCGGCATCCAGGGCCATGTGGACGCCATGCGCGCGGCGGGCCGCCCGGTTCACGCCCTGTCGCTGCCGGATGGGTGCCGCCACGGCAGCTTCGTCGCGCCCGCCATCGTTGAGATCGGCGGCATGGCCGAGCTGGAGCGGGAGGTCTTCGGCCCGGTGCTGCACGTGCTGCGCTTCCGGCGCGACGGGATGGAGGCGCTGATGCGCGACATCAACGCCATGGGCTACGGCCTGACCTTCGGCGTGCACTCCCGCATCGACGAGACGATCGAGCGCCTGACCGCCGCCTCCCGCGCGGGCAACGTCTACGTCAACCGCAACCTCATCGGGGCGGTGGTGGGCGTGCAGCCCTTCGGCGGCCACGGCCTCTCCGGCACCGGGCCGAAGGCGGGCGGGCCGCTCCTCCTGCGCCGCCTCCTCGCCGAGGCCCCGCTCCGGCCGGACCTGCCCGCCGCCGGGCCGCGACCGGCCCTGCAGGCCCTCACGGCCTGGCTGCGGGAGGAGGGGAGGGCGGAGCTGGCCGGGCTCTGCGCGCGCCAGGGGCAGGCGGCGGGGCTGGGGGTGACGATGGAGCTGCCCGGCCCGGTGGGGGAGCGGAATCTCTACGCCCTGCACCCCCGCGGCGCCGTGCTGTGCCGGGGCGCGACGGGCGACGGGCTGCTGGTCCAGATCGCCGTCTGCCTTGCCACCGGCAATGCCGCGCGGGTCGGGGCGGCGGCGCTCGCGCGGCTCGGCGGCCTGCCGCCGGCCGTCCGCGCGCATCTCCGGGCCGGGGACGACGTGGCGGGGAGCGATGCCGTGCTCTTCGGCGGGGAGGACGGGGCCCTGCCCGGCCTGCTGCGGGAGGTGGCCGGGACGCCCGGGCCGATCCGCCCGGTGGTCACGGCCCGGGAAGGCCTCTACCCGCCGGACATGCTGGTGGCGGAGCGCTCCGTCAGCACGAACACCGCGGCGGCCGGGGGAAATGCCGGCCTGATGAGCCTCTGACGCCGATGGGCCCCGGGTCCCGGACCCGGGGTGACGGGCTGGCGGCGGGGTATCGGCGCCCCGGCCTCCCTACGGCACCCTGAAGCGGCCCGGCGCCTCGATGCCGAGCTCGGCGCCCCTGGCGTCGAAGGCCTCGTCGTAGATTCGTGCCAGGCGGCCCTTCGGCATCCCGCCGGCCCCGTCCTCCCCGACCAGCTCCTGCATGGCGGGCAGGCCGGCCTCGACGGCGACGGCCAGGAGATGGGAGGCCTGGGCCGTGAGGCCGGCGGAATGCATCGTCTCCACCGCGAGCCTCGCCTCGGCCACGGCGAGCTGCTGCTCGAGCGCCGCGACCTGCCCCTCCAGCCCGTCGGCCCGCAGCGCCTGCCCGGCGGCGGCGGCCCGCAGCGCGTCCACCCTTGCCGTGACGGCGGCGGCCGCCTCCTCGAGGCGGCCCACGGGAAGAAGGTCGAGGCCGGACTGCGCGGCTTGTTGCTCGGGCATCGGAACCTCCTGGGCCGGATGGGCGCCAGCCATAATGCGATCCTGCCGGGCAGGAAATGCCGCCGGCGCGCCGGCGCCGGCCATGAGAAGGGCCGCCGCCATGGCCGGGGCGACAAGGGAGCCGTGGCTCCCTTGTGCGCTCCTCATGAGACGCTTCTCAGGGACGCTCGAGCATCGAGCCGTGGATCCACCCCGCCGGCTCCCCCTCTCCCACCTGGTACCACCCCCCGGGCGCCTCCGCGAAGACCCGCAGCCGCGTCCCCCTCGGCACCACGCGCAGGACCGCGCCGCCGCCGGCCGGGCTGCTCCGGAGGTTGACCGGGTGGGCCGAGGTCGTCGTGACCGACCCCTGCGCGGAAGGGCTTCCGGCGGGCGGAGGGGCGGGCGGCGGGGCCTGCGCGGGGGCCTGCGCAGGAGCCGGGGCCGGGGCCGCTGGGGGCGGGGTTGCGGTGGCCGGCACGGGCGGGAGGGGCGGGACGGAGCGCGCGGAGGTCGGTCCGCCGCCGTCGAAGCAGCGGGTGTTCGTCTCCACGTAGGTGCGGGTGGCCTCCGCGCTGCCGGTGGCGACGAACTGCTCCACCCTCTCCCCGTTCGGGCTGACGACGGAGACGAAGGGCAGGTACGGATCCTCCACCGCGCCGGTGAGGTTCACCTGCCCGCAGACCGCGTAACCCCCCTGGGCCTGCCGGTGCGCGACCACGCCCCTGAGCCGGGCGGCCGGCGCGATGTTGCGGGCCGTGGAGCGCAGCCGCTCCTCGGCCACCCGGCTCGCGGCCGCGGCCTCCGCCGCCTGCTCGGCCTGGAGGCGTTTCCTCTTCGTCTCCGCGTCGTCGCAGGCGGCCGTGAGCGCGGTGAGCAACAGGAACGCTACAAGCCCGAGGCGCATGCATCCTCCTCTCGTGGTGATGGGCGTCATCCGGTACCGGAGACGGGGCGGCGACGGTCCGGGAAGCACCCTGCCCATCCCCCTGCCGGCGGGGGGCAGAGGTGCCGCGACGCGCGCCTTCCCCTAGCATGACGCCGCGACGGACAGGACACCTCCGGCCCTCCCCCGACGCGGTGTCGGGGATCGGCCCCAGGGATCGGGAGCATCCGCCATGACAGGTGCGGCCTATTTCGAGAGCCTCTTCTCCCTCTCCGGCAGGACGGCGCTGGTGACGGGCGGGGCCACGGGCATCGGCCGCATCATCGCGGAGGCGCTGGTCCGGGCCGGGGCGAGCGTGCTGATCGCCTCCCGCAAGGGGGAGGCCTGCGCCGCCGTCGCGGAGGAGCTGAACGCCCTGGGGGCAGCGGGACGCGCCGAGGGCATGGCCGGGGATGTGGGGGGCGAGGCGGGGGTCCAGGCCCTGGCCGCGGGGGTGGGGGAGCGCGCGGCGCGGCTGGACATCCTGGTGAACAATGCGGGCCGGAGCTGGGGGGCGCCGCTGGGCTCCTTTCCCTTCAAGGGCTGGGAAGGGGTGATGTCCGTCAACGTCGCCGGCCTCTTCAGCCTCACCCAGGCCCTCCTGCCGATGCTGGAGGCGGCGGCGACGGCGGAGCACCCGGCGCGCGTCGTCAACCTTGGCTCGGTGATGGGCACACAGCCCATGGGGAACCGCGCCTACTCCTACGCCGCCTCCAAGGCCGCCGTGCACCACCTCACGCGGATCCTGGCCCAGGAACTGGCAGGGCGGCACATCACCGTGAACGCCTTCGCGCCCGGCCCCTTCGAGAGCCGCATGATGGCCTTCGCCACCGCCGACGCGGAGGCGCGGGCGCGCACGGCGGCCGGGGTTCCCATGGGCCGGCTCGGGCGGGCGGAGGATATCGCGGCCGCGCTGCTCTTCCTCTGCGGCCGGGGCGGCTCCTACACGACCGGGGCGATCCTGCCGATCGACGGCGGGAAGCATGTCATGACCGGGCACCGCTACTACCTCGACGAGGAGGGCTGACCCGTGGCGCAGGTTTGCCGGAGAACCACACCTCCGCGGCGGGCGTTGAGCCCCCTGCCCCGGCCGTGTCCGGCCAGTGCGATGGGATGGGAGAACAGATGAAGCCGCGCCAGCCCTCCGCCGAGCTCGCTTCGTTGGATACGGCGGGCGGCCCGGAGACCGATTCGGCGCGGTCGCGCGGGCCGGCCAAGGCCTCATCGCTCGAGACCCGGCGGCAGACCTGGCGCGAGAGGCTGGCCGCGCTGGCGCGGCAGGCCCCGGCGCTGCCCGCGCGCCAGGACGACATCGACGTGGCGGCCGACAGCCTCGGCGGTGCCGAGGCGGGCGACGCCGCCCTTCTCGCCGCCCTGCGGGAGGCCGTGCTGGCGCGGCTGTCCGGCTACGGCACGCCCGAGACCGCCCTGGCCGCGGCGCTTGGGGACCTGCCGAAGGGGACCTCCGGGGAGGCCACGCTGGAGGCGGTCGGGCATTGCGCGGCGCTCGTCGCGGAGGCCTACGCCATGTCGGCGCCGGTGACGGAGACCTTCGTGTTCCGGGCGATGGACACGGAGCGCCGCCGCCGGGGCGAGCGCCGCGCCGCGGCGAGGGTGGCGCGCGAGACCCAGGCGGCGGAGGAGCGGCGCCTCAAGGAGTGGGAGAGCTCGCTCGTCGGCGCCGAGGCGGTGCCCGCCCTGCTCGGCTGCACGCGGCACGAGGCGGAGCGCTGGATCCGGGCGGGGATCGTGCCGGCGGCGCGGCGGGTTACCGTGCGGCGCGGCGGGCGGACGACCCAGGAGCAGGAGTTCGACCCCGCGGCGCTGGAGGCGCTGCGTGGCGAGGTCCAGGCTTGGCGCGATGCGGAAGCGGGGCGGAAGCCCGGTGAGGGAAGGGGCGGAAGCGAGCGCGGGGAGGGGGCGCCGGAGCGGGGATCGGAGCGGGGCTCGGAGCCGGGGCGGCGGATCAGCAACGCCGCCGTGGCGCGGATCGCCGGGCTGGACCGCTACGCCGCCCATTTCGCCACCGCCCGCGCGCTGGACCGCCGGCTGATCGCCTGCCTCGGCCCGACGAATTCCGGGAAGACCTATTTCGGCCTGAGCCGGCTGGCCGAGGCGGAGAGCGGGATCGCGCTCGGCCCGCTGCGGCTCCTCGCGCACGAGTACCGCGAGGCGCTGGAGGCCCGGGGCGTCCCGACCGCCCTCTACACTGGGGAGGAGCGGATTCCCGTGCCGGGCAGCCGCCACACGGCGGCGACCGTGGAGATGTGCCCGTTCGGGAACCCGGTGGACGTGGCGGTGATCGACGAGGTGCAGATGCTCGCCGATCCCGAGCGCGGGGCCGCCTGGACCGCCGCCATCATGGGCGTGCCGGCGCGGCAGGTGATCCTCCTCGGCGCACCCGACGCGGCGCCCATGCTCCGGCGCATCGCCGCCCTCTGCGGCGACCCGATCGAGGAGGTGCGGCTGGAGCGGATGGGTCCGCTGGCGGCGGCGCCGACCCCTGTCCCGCTGAGCGAGGTGGGCCGCGGCGACGCCGTGATCGCCTTCTCGCGCCGCGAGGTCTTCGCGCTGCGGGCCGAGCTGATGCGGCGCGGGCGGAGTGTGGCCGTGATCTACGGGGCGCTGGGGCCGACGGTGCGGCGCGCCGAGGCCAGGCGCTTCCGGGACGGCGAGGCGGAGGTGCTGGTCGCGACCGACGCGATCGGGATGGGGCTGAACATCGGCCCGCTGCGGCGCGTCGTGTTCTCCGCGCTGACGAAGTACGACGGGAAGGAGGACCGCCCCCTCACCGCGCAGGAGATCAAGCAGATCGGGGGCCGCGCCGGCCGCTTCGGCGGGGCGCACGCGGAGGGGATCGTGGCCGTGCTCGCGGGGTCCGACGACCCCCGGGCGATCGGCCGCGCCCTGAAGGCGGCCCCGGAGCCGCCGGAGGACCTGCGCCCGCCCGTGGCGCCCGACGCCGAGATCGTGGCGGCGGTGGCGGCCGAGATGGGGACGGAGAGCCTGTTCGGCACGCTCCGGCGAATCGAGCGCGCGGTGCTGCGGCGGGACGACCCGAATTACCGCCTCGGCGACCTCTCCACCCCGCTGGCCATCGCCGC